>NZ_AZDO01000152.1 GCF_001435505.1 Companilactobacillus futsaii JCM 17355
TCAACTTGACAAGGACGAGTGCATTCCAGCCAAATTTTCTTTGCTATGGAGGACGGAATCCTATACTAACCAAAATTGAGAAAAACAAGCTTTAGGGATTGGTGACATAAATGAGCAAAAAAAAGAAGATTCAAAAAACGTTAGTCGAGAAAATTCTCGATAAAGAAAAAGTAACTTATAAAGCAATGACTTTTGAGACAGAAGCCGATGGTGATACTCAAGAATTAGTTACTGATAAAAATTCTCGAGATGGCTACAAGATTTATAAAACGCTTGTATTAACTGGTAACAAAACTGGTCCTTTGGTTGGTATGCTACCTTTAGACAAACATTTAAGCTACAAGAAATTAGCCAAAATTTCTGGTAATAAAAAAGTTGGCATGGTTCCACTAAAAGATTTAGTCAAAACTAGTGGCTTCGAGCATGGTGCTAATAGCCCAGTCGGAATCCACTCATTGCATAACTACCCTATTTATTTCTCAAAAGAAGCAGATGAAGCTGAAAAAATTATTGTTTCGGCCGGTAAAATTGGACAATCTTTGTTAATTGAACCACACGAATTGGCTAAAGTTGTTAATGCTTCATTTGGTGATTTTGCAGTTGATAATCCAGAATAAAAAAAGAACCCCAACAACTAGTTGAGATTCCCAATATTTTTATGCAGCTTGTTTCTTTAAATTATCGATAGCTTGTTGAATGGTTGTACCGTTGCCAAACTTATTGCTATCATCAATATCAACTGCTGTGAATAATTGATCTTTAAGATCTAACATGATTTTATATTTCATAATTATTCACACCTCCTTTATGTTCCGTGTATCTAAGAGGTAGCGATTAGATATATACTATTAGATATAACCTTTAAAGTCAACAATAAAGTATTTAGCTTGACAATATTACAGTTATGAATAAAAATTAAATCACAAATAAAAAAGGAGAATTCGATGAACAATATTTGGAAATACGTTTTAGGCTTCTTCATTGCCTTACTATTATTCTCAATCTTTATCCACGTCATACTACCTTTGGTTGTAATCTTAGCAATCATCGGTGGTATCTACTACCTATATAAGAGACATCAAAAGAACAAGTACACCCCTGAGGGGCGTAAAAAAGTAAATTAAATGACAAAACCACTGACTTTTAGTTGTCAGTGGTTTTTATTTGCTCGGCTTATCGATATCAGCCGTCGCAGAAATCAATAATAAAACTCCCCCAGCTACAGCCGCAGAAATTAAATTGCTTTTGCTGAACCAATTAAATATGAACCCTAATACCGCCACGACTAATAATAAAACCCCAAGCCAGCGGTCAATCTTCATCAATAAATTCATCTCATACAACCTTTCATTACTAATTTCACCAAAAAAATATTAGAATAGAGAATAAAGCTTTTTTAATTATTATACATTATCTCGGAGGGTAAAAATGGACAAAGCACAAAGACTTAGTATTTTAGATGATTTAATCAAATTGCAAACTGTAAATGGTGATGAGGAAAAGGTAGCCAATTACCTAAAGAATCTTCTAGAAAAACATGGCATTGAAACTGAATTGAACAAATATGACGACAATCGTTATAATTTGATTGCTAACATCAAAAAAGGCGACGGCCCTATCCTAGGTTTGACCGGTCACGCTGACGTTGTTTCAACTGTAAATGATGATGAATGGAATTATGGTCCATTTAATCCCAAACACATCGACGGCAAAATCTTTGGTCGTGGTTCATCTGATATGAAAGGTGGACTAGCTGGTATGGCCATTGCTATGATCGAATTAAACGAAGATCCTGACTTTGCTGGCAATCTACGTTTCCTAGTTACTGTTGGTGAAGAAATCGGTGAACTAGGTGCTGCTAAATTGGCTAAAGAAGGTTATGTCGATGACATCAAAGCTATCGTTGTTGGTGAACCAAGTAACTCTACTTCTCGTTTAGCTATGGAACAGTTAGTTCATGCTGGTTTAATTGAACTCAATGGTCAAAAACCAGAAACACGTATGGCAACTTTTTGTGCCCACAAAGGTTCTGTAACTTACAAAGTGATTTCTCGTGGTCGTGCGGCTCACAGTTCAATGCCTGAAATGGGAATCAACGCTTTAGACAACTTAGTTACTTACTTCAACAAGCAAAAAGAATACTTCACAGATTTAGTTAAATTAGAAGATGATGTACTAGGTTCAACCAAGCCTTCTGTCACAGTTATGAACGGTGGTAATCAAGAAAACACCATCCCCGACTATGCTGAATTGACTGCTAAAATTAGAACAATTCCTGAATACACAAATGATAAAGTGATTTCTGATATTCAAGACTTGATCGATAAATTAAATCAAGCTGACCCTAGAATGAAATTGGAACTCAAAATTTTGAGCAGTAATTTGCCTGTTAAGACTGAACTTGACTCTGACTTTATTAAATTAGTTAAATCCAGTTACAAAGATGTTCTCGGTGTAAACATTGCAGCTGTTGGTGCTCCCGGTGGTACTGATGCTTCACAATTTGTCCAAGCTAACCCTGATTTGGATGTTGTAGTCGCTGGTCCTGGTAATGAAAGTGCTCATCAAGTTAACGAGTTTGTTTTCGAAGATGACTATTTGAAATATATTGATATTTATAAAACTATGGCTCGTCGATTCTTTGCATAAATTTATAAGCCCAATCTATTCATAGAATAATAAATACAGTAAAACTGGAGTCAAGATTGTGAATTTTTACAAATCCTGACTCCTGTTTCTTTAAATTTTAGAAAAATATCGTGTTAAGAGATACTTGATATGAATTCAGGGCAGACTCCCCCTTGGAAGAGCTGATTTTTTAAAAGTTAAGTTCTATATCATTTCGATCCTTTCAAGAACTCTCCAAAACAGTCGATCATAAACATTGAATCGACTTAATTGAATAATTTTGGAACGTGAATGCCGTATTATTTTTGCCGGTATTCTGAACAATTGTAATCTTAAAGTGTTGATTTGCTTGCAACTTTCAGTTGCTGGCAAAACTAAACACTTCGTAAGCGGTAAATAACAGGACGTATTGACTTTCTGATTTCTCTCAGAACACAAAAACACCCGACTTTCCTAGAAAGTCGAGTGCTTTTTTTCTTCTATAATTAAACGTTCAGGCTTCAAGTGCTTGATTGAAATCTTGATTCCATGGTAAATAAGTTGCCAGGTCTTCCTTTTTAGGAAAAGCAGGTAACGTTGGTAGTTTTTCTAATAATTTCATTATATATTGGCGTGGATCTAGATGATTGGCTTTCGCACTTTCAACGATAGTCATCCAAATGGCATTGGCTTTGGCACCCTTTGTACTAGTGCTAAATAACCAATTTTTTCTGCCGATCACGAAGGTCTTCATGTTTCGTTCGGAGGTGTTATTACTCCAATCAATAACACCGTTATTTAAAATCCTAAAATAGACCTTTTGACTTTGGGCATAGGCGATGGCCTTGCCCAAGCGTGAATTTGGTAAAGTCTCAATTTGTTCTAGGAGTTTCCAGAAACGATTGACGACTTTTTTTAATTGACCTCGACGACGTTTTCGACGGGCTTTGGGTGAAAGAGGCTGCCATTCTCGTTCTAATTTGAACATTCTGTTGAGAAATTTTAATGGCATCTCCGCATCTTTTACATGTGATTTGAAGGCGTCGTAAAATTTGCGACGAACGTGTGCCCAGCACCCCGTTCGTTCAATGCAATCACCCAATAGATTATATCCACTATACCCGTCACATTGAAGTACACCGTGAAAACCCTGATACAACTTTTGTGCAAAAGTCCCAGAACGTGTAGGACTATAAGCATAGTAAACCACTTGTTCACTTAACTTTCTCGGTGTAGTAACCAACCAGATATAAGATTTTGAAGTCGGTGATTTACCATCTTCACGTAAAACTTGAAATGGAGTTTCATCTCCTTGAAGTTCCTTATAAGAAAGTAATCGATAGCGCAATTCATTATATACTGGCATTAAAAACTCAGCCAATTTGATCATCCAATTAGCTAATGTAGCTTCTGACGTTTGATACCCTAACTATCTAAGTTCAGGTAATTGACGGTAAAGAGGAACATCTAATACGAACTTACGATAAGCCACTTCGGCAATCAGCGAAGCTGTGAGGGATTAAAGCTGGTGGAACATCAGCTTGAAATAACCCTGAATTTATCAAACCTTCAATGTCCTCTACAGTTTCAATACACTTTTTACACTTATAAGTCCGAGTATAGATTTTTTCTACATACGCACGCGCTGGAATTATGTGTAATTCCTCGCGCACATATTTTTTCCCGACTGTTGTGATACCTGAATGTCCCTTAGGGCATCTATGGTCTTCTACTTCTTTAATGGTAATACGGACAGGTAAATTTGGATTTAACGTTTCTTTCCGTGTTTTTTTAGCCTTTTTTTCGGCTGTACTTGATCTGTTGATGCGTCGCTTTCTTCTCCAGTTTGCTCTGGTTCGGTAAAAACACTAGTTTCTTCCTCAAAAAGAGAAGTTTGATTTGGATCTATTTGTTCTGATCTACTAGCAAACATTTTACGAGTAAAATAAGCAATCTGTTCCTTTAACTCCGCAATTTCTACTTGTTGCTTGCGAATTAGTTCTTTGCACTCATCTAATTCTGACATGTTTTTACCTTCCAACAGCACCAACTTTGATAGATAAAAGTTTACCACTAGCCTAATCAGTTAGATAGTCCATTTTTATGTCCTGGAGGGCAAATCTTATGTACGGTTGGATCTAACGACCAACCGCTCAATAATTGGATCAATTGATTCGATGTTAATTTACGGATTGCATTCTGATTGGTTGGCCATTGGATCCGTCCATTTTCTAATCGTTTATAAAGTAAAAGGAATCCATCTTCGTCCCAGTAAAGACCTTTAAACCGGTCTTTATCCGTGCCACAAAATAAGAATAGTGCTTTAGAGTATGGGTCAAGGTCATATTGTTGCTCGACGATGCCTGCAAGGCCGTCGATTCCTTTGCGTAAATCGGTTTTACCGCAAACTATATAGATTTGTTTTACTTTACTCTGATCAATTATCATTAGGGAACACCGCCTTCATCAAGGCGTTCAAGATATATCCACTTATGTGATTGTAAACAATTACTGACTTATTATTGTCAATTTTTATTTGTAAGGCCTTGGTACTAGTGTTTTTTTCGATTTTTTGATCGACTTGAACTTTTACGATATCCGGTTTTTCATCCATTAAAAATACCTCACCATTTATTTTGATGAGGTAATCATATCGATTATTGTCGGCCGAGAAAATACGGTCGGTTATTTACTGCTTACATCCAATCAATCGCTTCAAAACTAAATGAATAAATTTTTGCCTAATTTTAACAGTCTCATTATATCCGTACTGTTGATGATATTCATCAGCTTTTTGTGTGGTAATTCCATATTTTTTCATTTTTTCTTATTTAATCTAAGTCCACATCGTTAGGGAAATGAGCTAGATTAGCTTCCTTACCTAATTCTTCTTCAATTCTTAATAATTGATTGTATTTAGCCAAACGTTCACCACGAGCTGGAGCACCGGACTTCAATTGTTCTGCGTGCATTCCAACGGTAAAGTCTGCTAAGAATGAATCCTCAGTTTCACCTGAACGGTGTGACATCATCGTTGTATATCCATTCTTCCTAGCAACACGAATAGCTTCCATAGTTTCTGATACACTACCGATTTGGTTTAACTTGATTAAGAAACTATTAGCCATACCTTTTTTAATAGCTTTTCTAAACAAAGCAGGATTTGTACATACATTATCGTCAGTAACAATTTGGACACGTTTGCCATTCTTTTGAGTAAATTTAGCAAAATTATCCCAATCATTTTCACCAAAAGGATCTTCCATTGAAACGATTGCTGGGTATTTATCTAATAATCCTTCATAATATGAATTCATTTCTTCAGCACTGCGCTTCTTGCCTTCAAACAAATAAGATCCATCTTCCTGGGCAAAACTAGATGCAGCAGCATCAAAAGCAATACCGATTTCTTCTCCAGGAACATAGCCGGCATCTTTAATTGCACGATTCAATTCATCAATGGCAGCTTCACTTGATGGAAGATCAGGAGCAAATCCACCTTCATCACCTAAACCTGTTTGATAACCTTCTTTTTCAAGGTTTTTCTTTAATTGATGATAGACATTAACAATTTTCTCAAAACCTTCACGGAAACTGTCACGCTTAATAGGAGTAATCATGAATTCTTGCATATCGATTCCATTATCAGCGTGTTCACCACCATTAATAACATTGTGGAATGTTTGTGGTAGTTCCAAATCAACTCCACCGATATAGCGATAAACAGGGATTCCCTCTGCTTTAGCTGCAGCTCTAACGTTAGCAATTGAAACGCCAAGAATAGCATTAGCACCTAATTTAGCTTTATTGGGCGTACCATCTAAATCAATCATCATTTGGTCGATATGTGCTTGATTGAAAGGATCAGCACCTTTTAATTTATCATTAATCAAAGTATTAACATTATTGACTGCTTTCAAAACACCCTTACCATCGAGTCTTTCACCACCATCACGTAATTCAACAGCTTCATTGTCACCTGTTGACTTACCTGATGGAACACTAGCACGTCCTAAAACACCGTTTGAGAGAATAACATCTGCTTCAACGGTTGGATTACCACGTGAATCAAAGACTTCTCTTGCCTTAACATTTTCAATTGTTACTTTTGTCATAATGAATCTCCCTTCTTAATCATAAAAAAAAGACGCCTACTCCATCAAAAAAAGACCCTCAATAATTGATTTAATTATTACTGGTATTTTATCTGGAGTAGACGTCATCAATTACAATTAAGTAATATTTTCGGCGAACGTCATCGCCTTATCGAACAAATTCATAGTATAACACTTCATTTGTTTTCACAAGTTTTTATCATTATTTTCATGAATAGTTCAAAAATAATTACTTTATTTAACAAACCCGTTTTGAAGTACTCAATTTCTTCCTAATCTGGAATTGATAAACGGTTGATCAATTTCTTCTTTTTAGGAAAGGCTTCAATTAACTTATCAACCTTAGGTATCATTATTCGAGTATCACCATTACTTGCTAGACCAGCACTGATTTGAGAAAAACCGGCTCCATTGTCTTCGGCATCTTCAAAAGCGATGAATGTTCCGGCATCAAAATAAAAACCATGAACTTGTCCTTTAGTTTTATCCAATCCCAATTTAACTTGATAATATTGGCCATCTTTAGTAAAACAGTGCGCTATTGCTGAATTTCCTAGTGAATACATCCAAGGCTGTCCTTCTTGTAACAAATGGAAATGTGATGGATGCTTTGAATCTACGGTCAAATACATCGTTAATTCCCCTGGTCTGATAGATCTATCTACCATGTACGAAGGATAAAAAAGCTTGATAGTCTCATCTTCTTTTTTCTGTTGTTCTGGCGTTGGCTTGGGTTTTGGCTTAGCTGGACCTTGTATTTGACCGCCTAGATTTTTCCCAGTCAATAATTCTTGAAAAGCTGTATCAATAGATGTAGAAAAGCCAATTGATCTTTCGGCGATTACATCTGGAATATACAATTCACCTTTATTGATTGTAATAAAATGGCTTTTCCCATTTCCCGCTACTAATTGCATACTAGGTGCTTTGATCATTTCATTGCGAGGACCGATCCCTAATTCAAGGACTAATAAATTCTTGTCTTGATATTTTTGGAGGAAATCGGAAAATTTTGTTACCTTTTTTTGATTCATTTGGAAAAAGTCACCGGGTAAATTAAGTTTTAAAGAAGAACCACATTCACTACATTTAGGAATATCACTCTCTGTTAATTGACCAATTTGATCTTTTGTATAGATTTGATGCAATATATTCTTTAAATCAACTACTTCATGATCCTTATCCTGACTGCAGACACCTTCTAACCAATTTCCTTCAACCTCTAGATTATTTTCCAATCCTGCAAGGTCAAAATGATGATCAACATTCGAGGTCCACACAAAATATGGACGTTTATCGATCATTCTTTTCAAATTTTGCATCAAGTCGCTTGACTCATAATTGATTGAATAAAACTCAATGATTCTAGCATATGCACGCCATTGTTCTAATTCATTAGGAAATTTAAAACCAAAGACTGATAGTAAATTTTGAAAGTGATACTTGTCTTGAAGCTCACCTAGTACTTCTTTTAACTTCTGATCATTTGCGAATAAATTTAAGCCTTCCGAAATTGAGAAACCATTACTAGCTGTAATCAAAACAGCATCCGCTTCATTCATCCATTTCTTAGCAATCTTTATTGAATTATTCATTTTTACCCCCTATTAAATTCCTGTGCAGCTTTTTTGAGCGTTTCATTGATATCTTCATCTATTAGTAGTGAACGCTCTGCAATCTCTGGACTAGTTAATGCATCCTTAGGATTGATATTGATGTAGAAAGATTGTGGCAAATAATTGGTCATTTCCCAAAATGGTTCTTGAATAAACATTGGTGTCATCCTACCAACACCCATTTCTAGGAATAAAATCTTTTCATTTTGATGTTGTCCAATAAACTTATTTATTTTTTGATACTCGTCAAAATAACGTTTGTCTTCCAAGAATTCTGGCCCTCGTACCCATGGAATAAGTTCTGCTCCATCGACTTGACTTTTTGGAATCAAATCTAAAGATAAACGATTATCTTTAATTTGTGATAAAAGCTTATCTAAAAACGAAGCTGTTGGGTATAGGTTTTTATCTGTTTGTGGGTTAGAACTTTGAAAGAGAGACCAAGAGCCTTGAATTTCACTGACATTTTCTTCAGAAAAAAACTTCTTAAAAATCATATCTTGATTAGTCGTAATAACATGAACAGGTTTATCTGACAATAATGTCTTCAAATATTCATATGTTTGTTTCTGTGGGGGTATACTAAAAATCATTTTAAGAGCTTTTAAAATAAAGGCCCAATGCTCTTCTTCAGAATCAAAATGATTATAAAAGCCATTAAATATCCCTTCAAAATGATACTTTTCGTGAAAATATAACATCTCTTTTAGAAACAGTGGACTGGCTTCATACCAAAAATTCATTCCTGCAGCGTTTGACATTCCACTACCAGCACCGACCACAATTGCATCGGCATTTTTTATTTGATTAACTAATTCATTAGCTTTATCCATTATTCAAATCCTTTCAATACATAGCGTCTTTTAATAAACACGGTGTTGTAAATCTATATTGGAATTCTATAACTTCAGCTGTTAAATAAAAAGAGCACAATTTACAATTTGTAGGTTTTTGAACACAATCAAAAAACTGTACGTAAAAAAAGAGCCCCAAAGGTGAAGTGCTCTAAAATTGTTAGACATAATCTAACAACTTTGGGAGCACTTTTT
>NZ_AZDO01000153.1 GCF_001435505.1 Companilactobacillus futsaii JCM 17355
GTGTTTTTTTATTTATTTTTTCTTAAGGTGGCTAACTTGATTATAAAATTCGCCATTGATTATTTAAAAGAACATTTTCAAAAATTTAATTTAAAATAGGAAGCAAAAAAATGAAAGCAATTAAAATAAGTCAACCATGTAGTACAACTGAATTAAAACCAGTAGAAGTAGCAAAACCAGAATTAAAACCTGGCTTTATTATTATCAAAGTAAAGGCTTTTGGCGTTAATGAATCAGAAGTAACTAGTCGTAAGGGTGAGTCCGATGGAGATTTCTCTTATCCAAGAATTTTGGGTATCGAGGCTTCAGGAGTCGTTGATCAAGTTAATTCTGATAGTAAATATAAACCTGGCCAACAAGTTATTACGATGATGGGCGGCATGGGTCGTGCAATTGATGGTGGTTATGCTGAATACGTTATGGTCAAAGAGGAAAACGTCATTCCATTTGAAAGTGATCTTTCTTGGGGCAAAATTGGTGCTCTTCCAGAAATGCTACAAACAGCTTACGGTTCATTGAATGAAGGCTTGAACTTAAAGAAGGGCAATACCTTATTCGTTCATGGTGGCACTTCAACAGTTGGCTTGATGGCAAAGTGCCCATCAACTCTATTTATCGTACAACCATAAAGACAGACCTAACTAATCTTAGATCTGTCTTTTTATTTATCCAAAATCAACTTGATCAAGCATCTGTTCACGAGATTCCTGATCCAATCCTAAATATGCTAGGGTCATCTGTTGACTACTATGATTGAGCAAACGCATGACTAACGCAATATTGTAATTAGATTGAATATAGACACGATAAGCTCCAGTTTTTCTCATCGTATGTGTTCCTAAATAATTAATTCCCAATAAATCTCCAGTTTTTGCCATGATCTTATAAAATTGCTTTTCCGAAACGTGACGATTAGGACGTTGCATTGAAGGGAAGAGCCATTCTGAATTAATGTGATTTTCTAAAAGCCATTTTTGATAAATCAATAAATCGCGTTTGATTGGTCGCAAATACAAAGTATTCGGTTTCCCAGTTTTTTTATCGTGAATATAAGCGTTCTTTCGTAATTCGTCGTACTCGTCAAAAACATCACTGTACTTCAAAGACATGACATCGGAAACTCGAAGTAGAGTTGCCTTGCCAGTTTGAAAAATTGTGTAGTTACGACGACCATATTTAAAATTCCTCAAAAGCGTATTTTTAACTTCATTTAGGATATTTGTATCTTTTATTGGTAAAACTAGCTGTTTCATAGCTCCTCCATCGTGGGGACTGTTATTTAGTTATATTAATAAATAACCCCTATCATTTTATTGTAGTTTTTAAGTACTGATACGTCAATATCTTGCAGGGGCTATTATTTACAAATAGCCCCCGTTTTTGGCAAAAAAGAGCCATTTTTCCGAATGTTAATTCTATGGTCAAGTTCATTCTTTGAGTTACCACTTGTACATATAGAGTTCATAGAATTCGCCTCTCAGACATAGGAGATTTTTCTGCTTGGAATATGATTTTTGAGGAAATTTGATCATAGATTACGTTTTTTTAATTCAGAGAATAATGATTCGCACAACGCTGATCTTGCGTTCATTATCGGATTTACTATTCACATTTCAACTTTTAAAAGAAAAAATTGATGAAATTGAGCTCTAAAAGTCTCATATTGTGAAACATTTATTTTGCAAGAAACAAAATATATTTTTTGTCTCAATCAATACCAATCATTTTCAATCAACTGATTTTTATTGAAATATAGGAGTTTCTAGATGGTTATACCAATTTTGGTGTTCAAAAGAAATCATAAAATTTTCTATGAAAAAACATAAAATAGGGTAACAATTTGTTACAAAGTGAACTATAATAAAGTTGTGGTTGAAAGCGGTTACATTTCAGCTCTCAAAAAGATTCAAGGTAAAAATCAAAAGGAGGTAATATTTATGAGTAGTCGTGATACTGCTAATGTTTTATGGTTTGATGAGTTACATCGGGAAGATGTTAATTTAGTAGGAGGAAAGTCTTCTTCACTGGGAGAAATGACTTCTTCGATGGATGTTCCTGTGCCTTATGGCTTTGCGACGACCGCACGTGCATATCAACACTTTATGGCTCAAACAGGATTAAACGATAAGGTTAACGCATTGCTTGAGGGTATCAAGGACTATGAAAATTCAGATGAACTACACGCAGCATGTGAAAAGATCAGAAACTTGATCGTTAGTGCAAAGATGCCGGACGATTTGGCTAATGATATCGAAAAGGGATATGCTGATTTATCTGAAAAAGTTGGACAAGACAATCCATTTGTTGCTATCAGATCTTCTGCTACAGCTGAGGATTTGCCAAACGCATCATTTGCTGGTCAACAAGAATCTTATCTAAATATTAAGGGAGCTGCTGATGTAGTTAACCGTGTACAACAATGTTATTCTTCACTATTTACAGATCGTGCAACATATTATAGACACAAGCAACATTTCCCACATGAAAAAGTTGCTTTGTCAGCTGCTGTTCAAATGATGGTCTTCTCAAAGGCTTCAGGTATTATGTTCTCAGTTAACGTTGCAAACGGGGATGCATCTAAGATCGTTATCGATGCAATCAATGGTTTAGGTGAATATATTGTTTTAGGTAAAGTTACACCTAATCACTTCGTTGTCGATAAACAATCAATGAAGATCGATGAAAAGAATGTCGTAAAACAAACTATCCAATTGGAAAGAGATACTAATGGAGGAACGGTTGAAACTGCTGTTCCAGAAGAATTACAGGAGAAACAAGTTCTTACTGACGAGCAAGTTATTGAATTAGCTGGATACGCTAAGGAAATTGAGCGTCACTATGGCTGCTACATGGATATGGAATTTGCTTTAGACAAGAACACAAATCGTCTATGGATCGTTCAAGCTCGTCCAGAAACAGTTTGGTCACAAAAGAACAAGAATAAAGATGAAGATGAAGACCTTGTAGCAGAGTCAGATGCTAAAGTTGTAGTTCGTGGTTTACCTGCTAGTCCTGGAGTTTCTAGTGGTGTTGTTCACGTAATCGACTCTCCAGATGACATTGATAAATTCAAAGAAGGCGAAGTCTTAGTAACCTTGATGACATCTCCTGACTGGGTTCCAGCTATGAAGAAAGCTGCTGCCATCGTAACAAACAATGGTGGTATGACTTGTCACGCTGCTATCGTTTCAAGAGAAATGCAGATTCCTTGTATCGTTGGTACTAAGAGTAAAGGTCAAGCTGCTACAGAGTCATTTAAGACTGGCGATGTGGTTACTGTTGATGCTACAAACGGTATTGTTTATGCTGGTAAAGTGGAAGGAATCGCTAAGAAGAAAGAAAACAATGCAACGGGTGGCCAAGTAGTAGCTGCTGAAACATTTGCTCCAACAGGAACTCGCGTCATGATGAACTTAGGTGACCCAGATTTGGCTGAGAAGTACTCAACATTACCAGCTGATGGTATTGGTCTAATGAGAGAAGAGTTCTTGTGGACTACATTCATTCACGAACACCCACTATACTTGATCGAACAAGGCCATCCAGAAAAAGTCGTTGATATGTTGGCTGATGGTATTTCTAAAGTTGCTCGTGCCATGGCTCCAAGACCAGTTGTCTTACGTCTATCAGATTTCAAGTCTAGTGAATATCGTAATCTAAAAGGTGGAGACAAGTACGAACCACATGAACCAGCTGACTTGTTAGGTTGGCGTGGTGCTTCACGTTACTACGATCCTAAGTACATTGAAGCCTTCAAACTAGAACTTGGTGCTGTTAAGAAAGTTCGTAACGAATTTGGTCTGAAGAATTTGAACATCATGATTCCATTTGTCAGAACTGTTGATGAAGCTAGAAAAGTTACTGATATTATTAAAGGCGAAGGCTTGATTCGTGGTGATGACTTCAAAGTTTACATGATGGCCGAAATTCCAACAAACATTATTTTGGCTGATCAATTCAACCAATACGTTGATGGTTACTCAATCGGTTCAAACGACTTGGCAATGTTGATCCTAGGCTGCGATAGAAACAACGATACAGTTTCAAGATTGTTTGACGAACGTAACTTAGCTGTAAAACGTGCAATTAATCACTTGATCAAGACAGCTCATAAAGATGGCAAGACAGTTTCAATCTGTGGACAAGCTCCATCGGAATACCCAGACTTTACAGACTTCTTGATCCGTTGTGGCATTGATTATGTATCAGTTAACCCTGATATGGTCAAGACTACAAAACGTAATGTTGCTCACTTTGAACAAAGAATTATGCTCGATAAAGCAACAGGACGTGGACTACTTGATCCTAATGATTACAGTTGGGAATAAAAATAAATAGTCAAAAGAATACCTCCATGATT
The DNA here is from genome assembly GCF_001435505.1 of Companilactobacillus futsaii JCM 17355. Classification (GTDB taxonomy): domain Bacteria; phylum Bacillota; class Bacilli; order Lactobacillales; family Lactobacillaceae; genus Companilactobacillus; species Companilactobacillus futsaii. Next base: position 4,361 of record NZ_AZDO01000153.1, read on the forward strand.
TGGGGGTGTTTTTTTGACTATTTTTTGTAGTCTTCATGATAAATGAATTTATGTAGTTTTAAGTATTGCTCACCAAATTTTTTCTCACTCTCATTATTTTTAGGATAGTAGTAACGCTTACCAGTAAATCCTTCAGGCATGTAGTTTTGAGAAGCAATTTGAAATGGTTGGGCGAAAGGACTCGTGAACAAGCCTCCACCAGTGATCTCCTCGGAATGCTTGTAATGGGCATCCCTTAAGCCTTTTGGCATCGGATGTAAATTGGGGTGTTCGGTGTCTTTGTCCAATAATTCCCAAGTTTGGTCAAAAGAACCGGATTGCGGTGACAGACACATCAACATTGTCGCGAACATCAAGGGATATTTGGCTTTAGGCATGCCAATTTTTTCCGCTTGATTGGCCGCAATCACTATTTGGGTAGCTTGTTGTGGGTTAGCCAGACCAATGTAAGTATAGGGAATTTCTCGTAATCTTCTGACAACAGATGGTAGGTCGTTGTTTTTTAGAAGGACAGTCAAATAATATAAAGCAGCATCAGTATCGGACCCCGCCATTGAATCAGAATAAGCCGATAAATAATCGTAATGTTTGGTAGCTTTTTTGTCGTAACTGAAATGTTGCTGCTTGGCAAAACGTTTAACATCTTTGACAGTTATTTTATCGGGATTGATAGCATGAATCGTTTCTAGAATATTTAAAGCAATTCTAAGATCTCCACCAGAAGAAATTGCTATAAACTTTAAAGAATCAGTTTCAATTTGATCTGCTTTTAATTTGAAAATTTCATCGGTAGCTCGCTTCAAAATTTTTGTAATATCTTCAATATCTAATGGCTTAAACTCAAAAATCTGGCATCTTGAACGAATGGCGGGAACAATTGACATGATGGGATTTTCAGTCGTTGAACCAATCAACATGATGTGGCCATTTTCTAAATATGGTAGTAGAAAATCTTGTAGCGTTTTGTTCATTCGATGAATTTCGTCAATCAATAGGACAAAAGACTGATAAGGGTAGGTGTCGATTGCTTGTGTTAGTTGCGCTTTATTGTCAGTCGAAGCATTGAACGATACGAAAGGATACTTGTATTTTTTGGCGATAATCCTTGCCAGACTAGTTTTTCCAGTCCCAGGAGGTCCCCAGAGGATCAAAGGGATGTTGACGGTTTTGTCGATAATTTGGCGAAGTGGTTGACCGGATTTTAAGAGTTCTTGTTGGCCGACCATTTGTTCCAATTTAGTAGGACGCATTTGGTCAGCTAAGGGTGTTTTGAATGCCAAGGTAAATTTCCTTTCATTAATTATTGATATAGAAATTGTAACTCAAAAAGAAATCTTGGTAAAAGTGTTTGTTATTTGACGTACTTAAACACGTACCTGTATACTAAGGATGCAAATAAATATAAGGAGGAATCATGTAATGCAAAGAATGACTAATCCTACTCAAGCAAGAAAAGACTTTTATAAAATTATTAAATCAGTTAATGAAAATTCTACTCCTATAGAGATAAATGGACGAACAGAAGATGACAGTGCAGTTATTATGAGTGCTAAAGATTATAGATCATTACAGGAAACACTCTACTTAATGAATGACGGTACGCTTAATAAAGTTCATAAAGCTATTGCTGACGATTCTGGTGAGACTGATATAACAAATGGCGTTGATTGGGATAAAATTTAGAAATGTCTTATTCAATAAAATTGGCGAATTTTATAATCAAGTTAGCCACCTTAAGAAAAAATAAATAAAA
>NZ_AZDO01000154.1 GCF_001435505.1 Companilactobacillus futsaii JCM 17355
CTTGACAAGGCAGAGTGCATTCCAGCCAAATTTTCTTTGCTATGGAGGACGGAATAATACTACTACCTAACTTAAAAAAGAGTCATTTCACTCTTATTGTACCCAGTTTTCATAATTTTGCTTAATCAAATGAATTATTAAAAAAATCCCAATTTACCATTGACACTTTTTGGCATGTTAACTATTATGAATCTAATAAATTTAATAATGTTATTAATTTATTAGATAAAATTTAACAAAGGAGATATAAAATATGGCAAAAGCAGATGCAACAAAAATTGATTGGAACAATCTAGGTTTCAATTATATGGACTTACCTTACCGTTTTACTGCACATTGGAAAGACGGCGCATGGCAAGATGCTGGACTAACAGAAGATAGTACACTTCACATTAGTGAGGCTTCACCAGTCTTGCACTACGGTCAAGCAGCTTTTGAAGGTATGAAAGCGTATCGTACCCCAGATGGCAAAATTCAATTGTTCAGACCTGACCGCAATGCTAAACGTTTAAAGGACTCATGTGAACGACTCTTAATGCCTGTTTTCCCAGAAGACAAATTCGTAGAAGCAGTAAAATCAGTTGTAAAAGCTAATGCTGACTTCGTACCACCTTATGGCAATGGTGCCACACTTTATATTCGTCCTTTGATTATCGGTACTGGTGAACAAATCGGTGTTCACGCTGCCCCAGAATACATCTTTACCATCTTCGCAATGCCAGTTGGTAATTACTTCAAGGGTGGACTTACACCAGTTAACTTCACTACTTCACAATACGATCGTGCCGCTCATAAAGGTACTGGTCAAAGTAAAGTTGGTGGTAACTACGCTGCCAGTCTTTATCCTGGTGAAAAGGCCCACGATAATGGCTTTGCTGATTGTGTTTACTTGGATCCAATTGAACATAAGAAGATTGAAGAAGTTGGATCAGCTAACTTCTTTGGTATTACTAAGGACAATGTCTTTGTAACACCTAAATCACCTTCTATCCTTCCAAGTATCACTAAATACTCTCTACTTTGGTTGGCTAAGAACCGTTTGGGACTTGGTGCTGAAGAAGGCGACGTTTACGTTGACCAATTGGACAGATTTGCCGAAGCCGGCGCTTGTGGTACTGCTGCTGTTATCTCACCTATTGGTGGTTTGGAACACAACGGTAACCTCCACGTCTTCTACAGTGAAACTGAAGTTGGTCCTGTAACTAAGAAATTGTATGACACATTAACTGGAATTCAATTCGGTACAGTTGAAGCACCTGAAGGTTGGGTTCAAGTAGTAGAATGAAACAATAAATAAATCAAAAAGGCCGCAGATTAATGTCCGCGACCTTTTTTCATATATTGTTGAGAAGTGAGGTAGTAGGATCCAAAAACACAGCCCTCAAATCCTTACCCGTCCCCCTGATGGAAACTAAATTTAATAGGATTCTTGTGCTTTTAAATCTCACAGGTAAATTGTATATACAAATTAGTTATTTAAAACTTCTATTTTAATAAAATTTTCTATCAAATATTGGAATATTTAATTTTGGCAGATTGTAAAATATAACCGAACACTAGTGGACACAAAAACCCATAAAGG
>NZ_AZDO01000029.1 GCF_001435505.1 Companilactobacillus futsaii JCM 17355
GATAGAGTTTTGTCTGTTTATAGATAGAGTTTTGTCTGTTTATAGATAGAGTTTTGCAGTATTATATATTCATAAAACTATATTCATTAAAAGAGGTGCTTCATTTGAGTAATGAAATTGTTAAATATGATCCTGAATTAAATACAATCCCACTTCGAAAATTCACTCCTGTTGAAATGAATTTATTCTTCTCAATAGTTTCTAGAATGCGTGACAAGGGTGACGAAACTGTAAGGTTTTCATTTGATCAATTAAAAGAATTAAGTGCATATAAACCTACAGCAAATAACCGATTTATTGACGATATTGAAAGTACCTATCAAAAAATTTTAGGATTACGCTTTGGAAGGCGTAGTAAAGATGGGCTGTATCGTGAATTTTTTGTTATGTTTACCGAATTTGAGATAAACGGCCATGCTGATGATCCTTATGTTGATATTAAAATTTACCCCAAAGCTATAAAATTATTAAATGAGCTGGAAAGTTGGGTTCGTTATGCTTTATCAGAGTTCAGAGATTTAAAAAGTAGCTACGCAAAAACCATGTTTCGGTTACTAAAACAATTTAGAACTACTGGGTACGCTTACTTTTCAGTTGCAGACTTTAACGAGCTATTAGATGTCCCTAAAAGCTATAAAAGTAGCAATATAAATCAATCCGTTTTAAAACCCATCAAAGAGGAACTTACGCCTCTTTTTAGAGGCCTAACGGTTAGAAAAAAATATGGTAAAGGCCGCGGAAAACCAGTGATTGGGTATTCTTTTACTTGGAAGTCTGAAAAGAAAAACGCTAATGACTTCTCACAAGGTCAATTTCAAGATGAACGTCAAAAGCTTTTTAATATTCAGCATAATGGTGAATTAACAGAACAGGAAAAATGGCGTGCCATTGATAAAGTTAAGGGGTTAACTTTAGGCTCTACTGAAAAGCAAGCATTGGCTGTCAAACAAGCCGAACATGATAAAAAAATAAGAGATCAAGCACGAAAAGAAGCACTTGCTGAACTCCGAAAGGGGTTTGGAAATAATGCCTAAAACAATTAGAGAACTTGCTGATGAATTGAACGTCTCTAAACAAACTATTCAATATCATTACCAAAGACTACCAGCAAAGAACCGGCAAAAAGATAATCAGGGTACAAACATGATTAGCCTTACAGCTGAAAGGATTATCAGAGACAAGATAGCAAAGCCTTTGGTAGCAAAGAGCCAACAAACAGGTAGCAAAAAAGCGACAAAGACTAGCAAAGGAAATAATGAGCTAATTGCTGCTCTAAGAAGAGAAATAGAAGATTTAAAGTTTCAACGTGACAAACAACTTGCTACCAAAGACCAACAAATAAGTAGCAAAGACCGCCAACTAGACCATCTAACAAAATTGATAGATCAGCAGCAACAATTACAATTAGCAATAGTAGCAGAAAATCGCCAATTAAAAGAACATATGCAAAAATTAAGTGGCTTTGTTGAAACGTCTAGATCCAATCAAAAAGTTCAATCAACTGATAGTAATTTGTCAACTGAAAATAACTCTATTCAAAATATGGACAGAAATGACAAGCAAGTTAAAAAAAACGTACCTCAATCTGGTAATATACAAAAAGATGCACCTAGAAATAAAGTCCATAAAAATTGGTGGCATTTTTGGTAATATCAAGCTAAATTCTAAATTTATTTTTGAGATTAATTATTAATAGAAGGTGCTAAGTTGATTGATAAGTCCAGAAAATCAATTTTAAAAATGAGCTCAAGGGAAGCAAAAACTTTTTTACTTAAACCATCTAGTTACGTTAATATCCAACTTCCAAGGTATTTTAACTTCTCTTCTGTAATTAAAAAAGCAGATGATTTATTAGACAGTCATTCGTTAATAGAGCTTTCTACCAGTAAAACGGCCCTATCACAAACTACAGACGTAAATTATACTCTTCTAATGAATAAAGATGGTCGCTATGATTGGCGTCCGTTATCAATAGTTCACCCAGTTCCTTATGTTGATCTTGTTAATTCAATAACTAGCCACTGGTCAACCATAATTAACCGATTTAGTGAATTTCAAAATGATAAACGAATCCAATGTATTAGTGTACCTGTTGAATCAGTTGGGAAAAAAAGTGACAAAGCAGAAACAATCTTGAATTGGTGGCAAAACCTAGAACAGGCTTCAATTAGATATGCTTTGATATACAAGTATTGTATTAAAACTGATGTTACAAACTGTTATGGATCAATTTATACACACTCTATTTCGTGGGCAATTCATGGAAAACAATGGAGTAAAAATCACCGTCGCCCTAGCCAAGGTATAGGAAACATGATTGATTCTTCAATCCAACATTTACAATTTGGTCAAACAAATGGGATTCCTCAAGGCAGTATTCTCTTTGATTTTATTGCTGAAATCATTTTAGGCTATTCTGATTTCTGTTTATCAAAGAAACTGGAAAATATTAAGGAGAGCTTTAAAATTATTCGATATCGAGATGATTACCGAATATTTTCAAATTCTAAAGAGCTATCGGAAAAAATATTACGAGAACTCTCAGATGTATTATCAGATTTGAATATGCACTTTAATTCAAAAAAGACTGATATAACTACTGATATCATTGGAAGTGCAGTTAAAAAAGATAAGCTCTTTTGGACTGTTAAAAATGCTGCAATTTGTAGCAAGGATAATAGTGGAAAGTTAATTTATCATTTAGGCTTACAAAAACATCTATTGCAAATTTACGACTTGGCAAAAAAATATCCCAACTCGGGAAGTGTAACTACCTCACTAACTGCTTTTTCTAATCGATTATTGCCTATATCTAAAGTGCCTAAAGATTACCAACAACTCATGAGTATCGTGGTTAATATTATTGTGCAATCTCCAAGGACAGTACCAGTTGGTATTGCAATACTTGGAAGATTATTGGAACTGATTGAAGACCCTAATGAAATTACAATAGTCATAGATAATGTTATCAATCAAATAGAAGATATTCCTAACATTGGTTTTATTGAGATATGGCTTCAACGCTTAAGTCTTTGTGGTGATGAATCAAAAAATTATTCGGATCCTTTATGTCAAAAAGTATATCTAAATAACAACGATATTTGGAACTCAACATGGTTAAAGGATCCCTTTTCAGAAGATTCAATCATTAATCGCGAATACATTCAAAAAATGAGATTAGCGATCCCACAGAAGGAGATTGATTTGTTTAACGAATATCCTTTTTAATGCAATACATAAATTTATGTATTGCAGCGAAGTAGTAATCTAGGGTTGTATCTCCCAAAATGCATTTTTTATATACAGATCTTGATGTGTTTTAAATGGAGACGGCTTTCTATCAGAAAAAAATCTAGTGAATCATCTTAAATAAGAATACTAACTAAGTTTTAAGATTAGAGAGGAAATAAAGCATATGAATCTTACAATGCAAAGAAAAGCTGCAAGAGAGTTTTCCACCTATTGGAGGGGAAAAGGATATGAAAAGGGGGAGTCTCAGCGCTTTTGGATTGGACTATTACAGGCAATATATGGTATAGATGATGCTACTAGATATATTTCATTTGAAGATGAAGTTAAGCTGGATAAGACATCATTTATTGATGCTTACATAGAAAAAACACACGTCATGATTGAACAAAAAAGTAGTAATAAGAGTCTTGATAAGGGAATTAGACAATCTGATGGTTCATTTTTAACGCCTTTTCAGCAAGCACAAAGATATTCTGCCAATTTACCATATTCGAAACGTCCCAGATGGATTATTACTTGTAATTTTAAAGAATTTCGAGTTTACGATATGGAAAAACCGACCGGCGAACCGGCAAAGATTTTATTATCAGATTTGTCAAAAGAATATTATCGTTTAGACTTTTTAATTGATGAAGTTAACATTAATGTCAAAAAAGAAGAAGAAATTTCTGTTCAGGCTGGTGAATTAGTTAGTAAGATATACAATGAACTATTAAAGCAATACAAGGACCCAAATAGTTCTTATAGTCTTAAAAGTATCAATCAACTATGTGTTAGATTGGTATTTTGTTTATATGCCGAAGATTCTGGAATTTTTGGCCGATTAAACATTTTCCGTGATTATCTAAAAGATATTGAGCCAAGTTTACTGAGATCCAGAATTATTTCTTTATTTAAGGTTTTAGATACCAAGACAGAAGACCGAGATCCCTACTTAGACGAAAAATTGGCTGAGTTTCCCTATGTCAATGGAGGAATGTTTTCTGATGAAGACATAGAAATACCAAAATTCACTCCAGAATTAAAAGATTTGATTGTTAACCAGGCTAGTGACGGATTCGATTGGTCAGATATTAGTCCAACTATTTTTGGCGCGGTTTTTGAAAGCACATTAAATCCAGAGGCTAGAAGATCTGGAGGCATGCATTATACTTCGATTGACAATATTCATAAAGTTATTGATCCTTTATTTCTGGATGAAATGAAAGAACAACTTCAACAAATTAAGAGTTTAAAACAACCTGCTACAATAAAGAAAAAAGCAAAAGCGTTTCAGAAAAGTTTATCGAATTTGAACTTTTTTGATCCAGCATGTGGATCTGGCAATTTCCTAACTGAAACGTATATTTCCTTGAGAAAAATTGAAAATGAATTGATTAAATTAATCTATGGGAGGGAATCTATGTTGGATACAGGGCAAAAATTGATTAATGTCTCAATCCAGCAATTCTACGGGATCGAAATTAACGACTTTGCTGTATCAGTTGCAAAGACCGCATTGTGGATTGCTGAGTCACAAATGATGGAAGAAACTAAGGCCATTATTTATAGTGACCAAGATTTCTTACCGTTAAAAAGTTATTCAAATATTGCTGAAGGCAATGCTTTAACAATAGACTGGAATAAAATTATAGATTCTTCAAAAATAGATTTTTTGATCAGTAATCCACCATTTATTGGGAAAAAAGAGCAGACTAAAGTTCAAAAAAAAGACTTATCAAACGTTTTTGGACCTGGGTCAAGTCGGCTTGACTATGTTACCGGATGGTATGTAAAATCTCTTCAATTTATGTATGGTACTAATATACATGCAGCGTTTGTTTCTACGAACAGTATTACCCAAGGGGAACAAGTACCTATACTTTGGAAAAAGTTACTTAATATGGGCATTGTAATAGATTTTGCTCACCGCACTTTTAACTGGAAGAGTGAAGCACAAGATGAGGCACATGTGCATGTGGTAATTATAGGATTTAGCTATCATGGACAGAGCCGAGAAAAGTTATTATACTTTGCTGAAAATTCATTAAAAAAAGTTACTAATATAACACCCTACTTGTCAGAAGGGCCAACAGTATTGATTGAAAACAGATCTCAACCTATTAGTCATGTGAATATAATGAATTATGGTAGCATGCCAATAGATAATGGAAACTTGATACTGAACAAAGATGATTATGCTGAACTAATTAGTGAGAATCCTAATAATAAAAAATTCGTACGGCCTTACGTTGGCGGAACTGAGCTATTAAATAATCGAGAAAGATGGTGTCTTTGGTTAAAAGGAGTCAATCCGTCTGAATATAGCCATTCACGTTTTATTATGGAAAGAATTAGAAAGACTAAAGAATTTAGAGAATGCAGTGGTAGAGACCAAACTAAACAGCTTGCTGACTACCCTTATTTATTTGGAGAAATCAGACAACCAGAAAATGTTACATCATTATTAGTTGTACCAAAGGTCTCCTCCAAGTCTAGGAAGTACATACCAATTTCTTTTGTTGATTCGTCTAGCATTGTAAATGGAAGTGCATTAGTTATTCGAGACGCCACTATATTTGATTTTGCCATACTAACCTCAAATATTCATATGGCTTGGATGAGAACAGTTGCTGGTAGAATGAAGAGTGATTATCAGTATTCAAATAAAATAGTCTATAACAACTTTCCATGGCCAAAAATTACAAATTTCCAGCGAGAAAAAATTAGAAAGACTGGACAGGCTATTTTAGAAGCACGGAATATTTATAACGATAGCACCTTGGCTAATTTATATAATGAGTTGTTAATGCCTCCAGAGCTTCGTAAAGCTCATCAAGCAAACGATAGAGCTGTTATGGGAGCATATGGAATTCCCGTTAAAGGAACAACGGAATCCAATGCTGTTGCTAAATTATTTGATATGTATGAAAATATTGTTACAAAAAAACTTAATAAGAATTAAAGCATATTTTTTAATTAATTTGTTTATTATGTACAGGGACTATAAGTGATAAATCGCCCCTCGAAAACGTTGAAAGAATAGCCCCCAATATCTATAATGTAGATGTTGGGGGTTATTTGTTTTTATATGGTATAAATAACTTCTCTTATTCGTCATTTTTTCGATACCTTTTGGAACGATTTTGACCAGGAAATAAACGATCATGCGATCCGACTCGAATGCCAATTAAGACTAGTTCATCTTTATCAATCGTATAAACCACCAGGACATCGTTAGTTTCGCTTGGTGTTTTGTTTTTCGGGGTATCTCGTAAGTGAAATTCATTATACCCGCTCATTCGCCGATTAAGCTCATGATCTTCAAATTCTGGTGGTAATTGTTGTTGCTCAAGCAACAGGTCAATGGCTGCTCGAACTTCATCAATAATAGATTTGTCTAAACTGGCTAACCGTTTTAGATCAGCATTAAAGGTTGCACGTGGTTTAAATCTTAGTTTTTTCATTATTTAAACTGACCCCAGTAATCATCATCGGATTCAACAATTTCATCGTCAGGTAAAACATGGCGTTTAATTAACTGATCACGTGCAATTGCATATTCTAACGAACCTTCTTTCGCTTTTAATGCTCTTTCTAGCCAGTCCATTTTTTCTTGTGAAACGATGGCTACTGCGCGACTATTTGAACGAGCAATATAAACGGTTTCGTCTTCGTCATTAACTTGATCTAAATATTTTTTTAAGTTAGCGCGAAAATCGCTCTGTGTTAATGCTAATGTCATATTTACCACCCTTTCTTTGTACTTAATATTGTACTTTAATTTGTACTAAAAATCAAAAATTTTAAAGGAGCTCAAACTATGCAACAAGTTGTCTTACCCATCAAAGATTCAAATGTTCTCAAGGAGGTTCAAG
>NZ_AZDO01000030.1 GCF_001435505.1 Companilactobacillus futsaii JCM 17355
CCTTTATGGGTTTTTGTGTCCACTAGTGTTCGGTTATATTTTACAATCTGCCATTTAGATAAAATACTTTCTAAAAAAATCAATTTATGTTAGGCCACAATTAATACTTGGCAGTGAACATTTGTTTTAAAAAATTCAGCCATTTTTCCTAGATTTGCGCGATGATTATTATCTTTTCCGTGTTTTCCAATAACCAGTAAATCTATTTTTAATCCTCGTACCAAATAATTAGCAATGATTTTTTTGGGATCACCGATTCTTAGAAAAGTATCTTTGATAGGATAGACGGTCATCATAAATTTTTGATTTAAATCATCACGGGCTTCTATCACATTGGAATCGTCATTGTAATTGACCATTTGTAAAATGCCGTCATCTTCATTTAGGTAATGGTCTTCCACAACACGAGTTAGATATAGATTTGCTTTAGTTTGTTGAGCAAGTTGGACGGCTCGATTGAAAGCACGATTGGCATTTAGTGAACCGTCGATTGCTACAAGAATATTTTTGATTTGCAAAGTCATTTTACCCTCTTATTTAATTAAACAAATTATATCTAATTATATAATAAAAAATCATATGAATTTTATTTCTAGGGAATAGTTATCTATTTGTGATATGATATAAAGATGTTTTTAAGGAGGCAATTTATGACCATTAAATTAGTAGCTTTTGACATGGATGGGACTTTCCTCAATGATCAAAACACTTATAACCATCAACGCTTTGGAGAAATCCTACAAAAATTACGTGCAAAAGATATTCATGTGGCAGCTGCATCAGGCTCTCAATACCAACGTTTACTCAATCAATTTGATGAATTTAATCAAGAAATGGATTTTGTTTCACAAAACGGTGCGGTCGTTCATAGCGCTGGACAACCATTATTAGTTCAAGAAATTCCAGCAGATGCGGTCAAGAAAACTTTGGATGTAATCAATCAACAATTTGCGCCTAGTGATATTGCTGAACATTTAGTAGTTGGATACAAATCAGCGTATGTTGATGAAAAAATTTCACAGGCAGCCTTTGATATGACTTATCGTTACTACAATCATCTTTTACGTGTACCTGATTTAGCAACGGTAACGCCTAAACGCTTGGAAGATCAGGTTACTAGTATCGGGGTTACTTTTGATTCTAAAGTTGATTTTGATGCTAAGATGAAGAGCTTGCGTGAAATGTTGCCACTTGGTTTATCTAGTCAAACTTCTGGATATAATACGGAATTGATTAGTGAAGATACTGTCAATAAAGCTGCTGGTCTTCGTGAACTTCAAAAGAAATACAATGTAGCTGACGATGAAATCATGACTTTTGGCGATAATGAGAATGATTTGCCAATGCTAAAAATCACTCCACATAGTTATGCTATGCAAAATGCTGAACAAAAAATCAAAGATCAAGTTGCACACGTGACTGATTCGAATAATGATGAGGGTGTCTTGAATGTCCTCGAACAAATAGCTTCTTAATGAAAAGATAATCCAGATGATGGGTTATTTTTTTTACATTACATAATCATTTTTTGGAATCGGTTGCAATTATAAGCCATTTTCGATAAGGTGGGAAAGTAACCTTAATGTGAGAGGAATTTACTTATGTATAAAATGATTGTCTGTGATCTTGATGAAACTTTAATGAATGATGATGGCTCTTTGTCTGACAAGAACGCTGAAGCCATTCATGCTGCAACTGAAAAAGGAGTTTACTTCGTAGTTAATTCTGGTCGAAGTTATACCTCTTTTCAAAATGATCTTGAGAAGATGAATTTACGCAATAAACCTAATCAATATTCTATTTCGTATAATGGAGGATTGATTTTAGAAAATAAGGATAATCGTCCTATTGCTGTTAATGCCATGCCTTTTGAAGTGGCTAAAGCAGTTTTTGAAGTTGGGGCTGCGAATAAAATGGCTGCAACACATATCTATACTCAAGATGTACTTTATATTTATAATCCAGTTAAAGAAGATACTGATTATTTAGAAAATCGTGGTGTATCTTTTAAAATTATGGAAAATGATGATTTTAATCAATTCAAGGATATGAATGTGATGAAGGTTATCATGGCCTTACCAACTATTGAAGATCGTAAAGCTATGAAGGCAGCCGTAGAATCACAAGTAGATGCTTCCAAGCTAACAGTTACTTTCTCATCTGGTCGTTATGTTGAATTTAATCCCGCTGGAATCGATAAGGGAAGTGCCTCAGTTCAATTAGGTGAAATCTTAGGAATCAAGCCGGAAGAAATAATTGCTGCTGGTGATAACAGTAATGACTTGCCAATGTTAAAAGCCGTTGGTTTGCCAGTCAGTGTCGCTAATGGAATCGACATCGTTAAAAAGAGCGCTAAATACGTAACTAAAGCTGATAATAATCATGATGCTTTAGCTGAAGTTATTAATAAGTTTATCCTATAGAAAAAAGTCTTGAGGCAACTCAAGGCTTTTTTAGCGTAGATTCAAATTTGATTGATTTTCTATTTTAATTTTACCGTCATCAAAATTTCTAATGACTTGATCTAATTTTTGGATAGTTAATTTTTTGTTGTACGCATAATCTCTAGAGAAATCTAAAGTATAGTTTTGACCAGAAGTTGTAGTTATCTTAAGAGCAAGAGGATTTTTTGCCATTAAAAGTGAGGGGGTCAAAACACCCAAGTACAAGGTATAAGGGACAGCTAAAGGAATGCTATCGTTGTTAAAATATCCAATTACTTTAATCGTGGCGATATCTTTTTTATCAATGGCAGTCAATTTATTTTTAAAAGGAAAGAACATCACAAAAATACGATGCTTCGAGTTGGTTAAGTCACTATAACGAAGGTCATTTTGATCTGCCTCCCAGTATTGAAAAAGCACAGTTACACTATTTAAATAATAAATAAAGAAGAAAACAATGAATATTCCTAGTCCTATAAGGCAACTGATCCAATTATTAAAAATAATGAAGATTGTAAAGCCTGCTACTAAACCCGCAAATAAACTAACCAATAAAGGTCTGTATGAAAGTTTCTTACCAAATGTAATCATAATTAATTCCTCCCAATTAAATGAGATGCGCATCGATTAGTTAATTAACCTTGTTTACACTTTGATTATGACAAAAGCTTGCTATTAAAGCACGCACATCGTAGTTGCGTTTGAAAAAACATCGTTATAACGCTGAATTTATTTAAAAAAAGTTTATTATTTAGGTAAGGGTTTACAGGGGGAGAAAGATGGCTTTAGCGGATAATATTATCAAGTATCGTAAGAAAAATGGAATGACACAAGAACAATTAGCTGAATCACTAATGATTTCACGACAATCTGTTTCTAGATGGGAATTGGGAGAAAATTTACCTAGCATTGATAATTTGATTTCTTTGAGTGGTTTATTGGATATTTCATTGGATGAGTTGATTACAGGCGAACCGTATTTGCATTTTCCATTTGACTTTGGTCCGCCCAAAAGTAAAGTGGCAGCCGTGATTTTAATTATTATCGTTTTGTTTCCCATATTGGCGGGATTTATCGGTAATATTTGGATGTCTTTAGTAGTTGCATTATTTCTGTATATATTCGTCGTTTGGTTTTATCCATTCGATTATAAGCGTTATTACAATTATTGGAGTTTGGAGAAAAAGGGAGTTCGCTACATTTCTGATAATCAGGAAGTTTATAGCTCTTGGGATAATTTAGTTATGCCAATTAAAGCACTATTGAAAATGAGAAAGACCAAATTTATTCCTTATCAACAGATGAAAGAGATTGAAATACATTTGCAGTTGTTGGGATATAATCCACGACATTCGAATTACTCGCCGGGAACTTATCAATTAATGAATGAGAGTTTTACTTTGAAAATCACTAACAAAGATGAATAGATTGTTTATTTGACTTTGAAGCCATATTATTTGAAGAAATCTAAAGAACGTCAGATGTTGCCAACTATTTTGGAATTTTTGAAACGCAAGAACGTTGACTTTATTGATAAACAAAATATTTGCAAATTACTGAAAAATAACGACAAGAGTTTGACAGAGCAATTGTATGAACTACGTGACGGCTATAAATAGACTTATTGATTAAAAATTTTGTGTTCTAAAAAAGAGGCTAACTGAAATTGGATCAGTTAGCCTCTTTTTTGATAGTATTTTTAAAATTTTCAATTTGGGCTTTGTAATCTAGCAGCTCGTGGTATCGAGCTTTTAAGTCGCTATCTTCCCTAGAATAAATATTAAAACATTTTTCGGAGTAATCTTTAAGTTGAGCTTTTTTAGTTTTTTGCTCATCTTTAGGCAAATTTTTGAAAATAGAGTTGTCAGTTGTTAAATCAACGATTTTTTCGTATAGTTCATCAAATTGCATTTTTAAAGCTATCTCGTTATGTTTAACATTTGCTTTCACAAGTGCCGGTGGAAGAGCATAAGTGATTAATAGATAGCCAATTATAGCGATTATTAAATAGTCGATGATAGTTAATGTCATTTTTTACCAACTTTCTAGAGATTTCTACATATTAGTATATCAATTTACAAATCCTACTTGAAGGTCACTCTAAATAAAGAGTTTTACTGTGATAGAATTCGATTTTTGATAATTTCATAGTCTGTTTAATTAAATCCTTTTTGGAGTTCACGGAGAAGTCTTTTTGATAGAAACCCCTTTCTTCAATCGAATATTGATTATTTTGACAAATTAAAATCAGGTAACGATCTTTTTTAAAAGGCGAATTTTATAATCAAGTTAGCCACCTTAAGAAAAAATAAATAAAAAAAAC
>NZ_AZDO01000031.1 GCF_001435505.1 Companilactobacillus futsaii JCM 17355
TTCACTTAGCAATTTATTGCTTAGTGAAAGGTCAATCTTGGAGATGATTCCCGGGCTTGGAATTAGCTTCAAGTTGTGCCCAGTACGTTCCAGCATCCACAAAGCAGAACGGACGACGGCATCCAGTACTAACCTAACTTAAGAAAGAACCTCTAAGATATAAGTTGCTTTTTAGTAATTAGAATTAAGCATTTTTTGTTGCTTTTTGATCCTTTTTCCAATTATCTTTGTCATCGTCCCAGTGTTCTGACAAGGCGTGCTTTGGTAAAATCAAGTTCAAGAGAATACCAACAACTGTAGCTACACCAACACCAGTAAATTGGAAACTACCGATTTGTAGATAAGCATTACCGATACCGATAACTAGGATAACTGAGGCAATCATCAAATTACGTTTTTCGTTGAAGTCAACTTTGTTGTCAACCAAGATTCTCAAACCACTTGATGAAATAACTCCGAATAAGACGAAACTGATACCACCGATAACTGGTCCAGGGATAGTTTGAATCAAGGCGCTTAATTTACCAATGAATCCAAACAGAGCAGCGAAGACGGCAGCACCGATTACAACGTAAACACTGAAAATCTTATTAACAGCCATAACACCAATGTTTTCACCATATGATGTTACGGGAGGACCACCTAGAAAAGCAGCTACGATTGAAGCAGTACCATCACCAGCTAGAGTTTTGTGAAGACCGGGATCTTTGAAGAAGTCACGACCTGTCAATTCATCCAGCACCATGATGTGTCCCAAATGTTCTGCCATTGTTACGAAGGCGATTGGTGCAAAACTCAGGATAGCACCCCAATAAATTTTCTTAGGCATGTAGTTAGCAAACATGACGTCAAAAGCAGGCAATTTGAACCAAGGTGTAGAAATAACTTTTGAAAAATCAACGATACCTAAAGCGACAGCTAAAACATAGCCCCCAACGATACCTAAAAGAATAGCAATATTACTCCAAAATCCTCGTAAAACCATGTTCAAAATAACAGTTAAGAATAAAGTAAACATGGCGACACCAAAGTAAGTCAAATCGTAGTGAGAACCGTTCATCATGGCGTTGTTAGCAGCACTTCCAGCAACTGACATACCAATGACGATAACAATTGGTCCAACGACGATAGGTGGCAAAGCTTTGTCGATCCAATCGGAACCAACGAAACCAACAATCAATGCAACAATCAAGTAAACCATACCAACGGCGATAGTACCTTGAGCGACACCGGCATAACCAACCGTCTTCATCAAGGAAACCATCGGCACAATGAATGAGAAACTAGAACTCATGTAAGCTGGAATCTTGCGATGAGTGATTAAAATATGAATAATTGTTCCGACACCAGAACTAAAGAGGGCAATACTAGGATCTAGTCCAACTAGTAATGGTACCAAAACGGTGGCACCGAACATTGAGAATAAGTGCTGTAAAGATAAGAAGGCCCAACTGCTTAGTGGCGGTTTTTCGTAGACGTCTAAGACTGCGTCTGGGTTGCGGTACTGCTGTTCATTTGTAGCCAAGAGAAACATCTCCCCTAAATGTATTTTTGCAAAAAAATAGCCCTCTATCCCGTGTATGCGAAATAAAAGACTGAACGTGTTTCCTTATTAGCCTCACGGGACCAATATTTAAAGGACTATATTTGATTGCTTTCACTATAATTGAGTTGCAAAGCAAAGTCAATAATGAAATACTAAAAGAAGTATTTTAAGCGCTACCAAGAAGGAGATATTATGGTCGAATTATACATTGTAAGACATGGAGAAACAGATACTAATTATGAAAATCGTATCAATGGGATGTCTACTGATAAACCCTTAAATGCCAATGGAATTAAGCAAGTTGAAACTTTAGAAAAAAATATCGATATTAATGATTTTGATGAGATTTATTCAAGTCCCCTAAAACGTGCTGCTCAAACTGCCGAAATTTTGAATCAAGGCGTTCATGAAATCAAATTAGACAAGCGCCTTTGTGAAGGAGATTATGGTTCATGGGATGGCGTTAAAGCAAGCGAATTGCAACCTAAATATCCTGATGCCTTTGATGAGAATCACTATTTAGCACCCAAATATGCAGATTATGCCAAGGATGGCGAAACATTTGAACACGTGTACAAGCGAGTTGATGATTTTTTGAATGATATGGCTAAAAAAGGTGACGAAAAGATCATGGTAGTTTGTCATGGATTTGTTAGTCGTGCCATTATGAAAGAAATTACGGGAATTGAAGATATTTCGCAAATTATCCAACCGGCTAATGCAGGAGTTTCCAAATACATGATTTCCAACAGTGGCAAACGCTACCTCATGTATTATGGACGTGCTAATAATCTTGATTAAGAGGTAAATTATGAGTCTGACTAATAAAGTTCCTCAAAAAGATGTTCAAAAGACTTTCAATAATATAGCTGGTAACTATGATAAATTAAATTCTATTATGAGTTTAGGAACCCATCAAAAATGGCGTAAAATTGCTACATCAAAGATTGATAATGGACCAAATATGATCCTCGACCTCTGTTGTGGGACGGCTGATTGGACTATCATGTTGGCAAAAAAATATCCCCATGCTAAAGTTATCGGGTTAGATTTTAGCTCCGAGATGTTAAAAATTGCCCAAACAAAAGTTGCGGCTTCAAATTTAACTAATATTGAATTGTTATCTGGCAATGCCATGGATTTGAATTTTAAAGATCAAAATTTTGACGTTGTAACGATTGGTTTTGGCCTGCGCAATGTACCCGATGCCAATCAAGTATTGAATGAAATCTTTCGTATTTTAAAACCTAAGGGACAATTGATCTGTTTGGAAGCTTTTAAAGTTCAAACACCAGTTGTCAAATTAGGTTGGGAAATGTACTTCAATCATTTGATGCCTATGATGGGAAAAGTTTTTGCCAAAAGTAAACCAGAATATCAATATTTGGACGACTCAGTTAATATGTTCGTTAGTATTAAACAACTAGCTCAAATGATGCAAGATGTAGGTTTTGACGACATAGAAGTTAAAGATTTAATGTTAAAGGCTGCGGCAATTCATTCTGCAAGAAAATAGGCACGAAAAAAGAACACCCGGGGAAGGTGTTCTTTTAATTTTTAGGGGATTAAATATATATGTTATAGGGGGGATGAGATGAGATTTCATATCTCTCATCTACAATTAATACTATACTTAATAAGTGTGAACCAAATATTTTGAAATTGTGAAGAAATTGTGAAGATTAGCTTTTTTATAAAAAAAGACTACATTTATAGCAATGTAGCAAGCTAACAATCCAAAACAGGAGTGATCTTTATGTCAAATATTAGAGATGTCGCCAAACTTTCCAAGCATTCTGTTTCGACAGTTTCTCGAGTCATCAATGATCGAGGTTATGTTGCGGATAAAACTAGAGCTGAAATTATCGATGCTATGGAGGAATTAGATTATCATCCTAACGATGTTGCCCGTGCTTTAAGTACTGGTCAGACGCATAAGGTTGGGGTCGTTTTGCCATACATTAATGTCCCATATTTTCAAAAATTAGTCGCTGCAATCACTCGAGTAGCTTTTAAAGAGGATTATCAAGTAATTTTATTACCATCCGATTATAGTGAAAAAAATGAGATTGAATATTTAGAAATGCTTAAACATCATGCATTTGATGGTATTATTTTTACTTCTCGAACCATCTCTTTTGAAAAAATTCTTGAATACAAACAATATGGACCTATCACTTGTTGTGAAGATACATTTGATTATCCAATTTCTTGTGCTTATACGAATCGTGGTCAGTCATTCGTGGATGTTTTTAAGGTCTTGCAACAAAATAAATTTGACCATATCGGCGTTACATCTAGTCGAAATGAATCATCGAGCCAATCCACTAAGCTGATTAAACACGCCTATCATCAAGTATTTGGCAAAAAAATCGATCAAAGTCACATTTACAATAAAGCTAAAGATTTCAAAGGTGGAAATGTTGCCGCTCAGTATTTATTGAAAAATGATCCTAATTTACAAGTGATTTTTGCTAATAGTGATCAAGTGGCTGCTGGTGTAATTCAACAATTAATCAATCTGAAAAAAGACATTCCTGTTATCGGTCAAGAAGATTTGGATTATAGTCGTTTAATGAATTTCTCGACGATTGATCATAAGTTGACTGAAATCGGTGAATATGCTTTTTGGTCTATTTTTGAAGAAGGCGTAGTAAAAAAAATGATTCCATCAGAACTGATTTTACGTGGAAATTTAAAACAATAAATGCGAGGAAAAATACAATGAAGTTTAATATTACTCCCAATACTAATATATATTTTTCAAAATCTTCACCGCTACAACAATTTGATTTTGAGACTTTGCATAACCTCTTGGAGGATTATTACAGTAAAGATATGACTGTCACAAAAGTTATTAAAAAATATAAATTACAAATGAGAACTAGAGATTTGAGCGAAAATTTACCTTACATTGAAGTAAAACAAAAATGTCCTTACGATGATTCCGCTATGATAGCTCAGTTACCGTCTAAAAATTATCCTTATATAGATACTCAAGATAATATCTGTACTGTTTGTGGACATCAAATCTTTAATAAGAATAGCACTAATGAAATTTGTGGATGTCAAAACTGTGAAAAAAGAAGACAAAAATTTCAAGAGGATATGTATCGATTATATTCAAAACACAAGAGTCAACGTTTAGAATACAGTCAATTAAGTGTTAAAGAAAAGGTAGTACTTGCGGCCGTTTTACAAGACTTGCAAGTAAACTCATATGATGATTTTTCAGCATATCGTTATGGTAACGATTCTAATATTTCTGATATGTTGGCATATTTGTCAGATGATCGAATAATAACTCCTTCACCACATAATATCCCTGAAGATTTTAATGATTTTGATTTACAAGAGGGGAAATTTAACTTTGATGTAATGCAAATTAGTTGGGCACTAGATGTTACTGAAAAAGGTCTCAATGATAGTCAGATATTAAAAAAAGCCAAATATCCACAATTTAGTATTTCTTTAGAGAAAGTTCCTAATATTTTGTTTTATCGTGAAATTGTAACTAATGTTTTAGAAAATTATTTGAGTGATTCGTTTTCGCTACTAATAGAAAAAGACGATAGCTTCTTTTCAGCTGTAAATATTTGGCTTGAAGATTATACACCTCGAGAAATCCAAAAGGCGGCTGATTCTTTTAAGTTAGACTTTTTTAAAATGATGAACTTAGCCAAAAGTGAGTCTGGAATAATTGGTGTCGTTGATGAAATTACTAACAGATTAGCTTTGCCGGAAGCAAAAAAAGCTAAAAAGATAAATAACGATTTATACGATATTCGAAAATTAGATAATGGGTTAACAAGAGTGTTTTTCACACAGCTTTTAGATATGCCTGATTGGTTTAATAAGCTGGTTCCAAATCCACCGGAGTCTGCTAAGAGGATGCCACCATTTATGTTGGACATGCTCTTAGATAATATTGAAACAGATTTGACAAAAATAAATGGAATTATTAAAAATGTGCAATCTTATTCCATTACCGAAGTCGGTGTTTGTTTAAATTATTCTAAATCTAAAACAAAATTGATTACTGATGAATTGTCTGCGTATAGATTTATGAAAGAAAAAGGGAAAATTATTAATGACAATGAGTGGTGGTCTATTGAAGATTTAGGTTTTCAAGTTGATAATTTTTATTCATTAGAATTTATTTTGAAACTGATCAAGAAATTACGTCAAAAAGGTATTTCTGAAGTGTTACAAAAAATATAAGCAAAAAGGGCATCCTTAATCAGAAAAGGATGCCCTTTTTAGGGGATTTATTTTGTTATAGGGGGGAAGATAAAAGTATAGTCATCTTTTATCAGTTTTTCGTTTGTTACAGGCTTATCAGAAAATAGTTTTAATATTTTTTATTACGTAAAACTTGGATAGCCCTGTTTATAGATAAGTCTTTTTAAATTGTATAAATTCTTAAGTCCTTTTGTAGTATTTAAATACTACATCCCATGAGAGTAGAAAAATTCCACTCTGCATATACCAGTATAGCTTATTTTATGTATAACTACTACTAGCAGATACTTAAAATACGTAAAAAAACACCTCGGGGAAAGGTGTTTTTTAAATTAGGGGATTAAATATATATATGTTATAGGGGGTGAGAAAAGGGATTTATTACATCTCTCATCTACAAATAATATAGTACTTTATTTATATGAAAAATGTATTTATAAAATGTGAAGAAATTATGAAGGTATAATTGAAATTGTGCTCCAGACTAGATATTGTCTTTTATTCTTTATTCTATTGATAAAAAAAGCCCGACCGTACCGAACCAAATTCAGTAAGTCGGACTTCTCTGAAAAGTCGAAGTTAAATTGATGTTTTATGATTATTAGTCAATATCAATGTGATGTCCTGATTCGACCTTGTTTTCTAGCTTTGGAAGATCGACTTCTAGAACACCCTTGTCGTAAGTAGCCTTGATATTCTTTGAATCAACTGCTGGCAAGTGATATTGTCTCATATAACGGCCACTTGAACGTTCACTCATGATCATGTCGCCGTTCTTATTGTTGTGGTCGTTAAAGCTATCACGATGACCACTGATTGTTAGTACATCATTTTCATAATTGATGTCGATATCCTTCTTATCAAAGTCGGGCATATCTACATGAACCTCGTAGTTTTTATCGGTTTCCTTAATATCAGTCTTCAATGTTGAATCTTCTGGGAAATTGTTGTCAAATATGGATGGAAAATTGTTCATCCAAGAATCATTGTTGAACCAATTTCTCATTAAGTTGTTACGATCCATAATTTCGTTTGTCATACTGTGTTACTTCCTTTCCCTTCATTACAAATACATTGTAAGACCAATTTAGGTGAAGATTCAAGAATTTAGCACTCTGGGTTGTTAAGTGCTAAAATTAGTAAAAGTTCTATAAATAATAAATTATTTTATGTGATATAATTAACATGAAAAAAAGAGGGTTAGTTAAATGACTAAACTAATTTTGAAACGTATCTATGACAAGGAATTACCAGAAGGCTATCGAATTTTAATTGATCGTCTATGGCCACGTGGAATGTCTAAAGTCAGAGCCAAACTTGATCTTTGGGCAAAGCAGATTGCCCCGTCAGCAGAATTGAGAAAATGGTTTGGACACGATCCTGAAAAATATACTGAATTCAAGAAGAGATACTTGGAGGAAATTGATCAGAATCCCTATACACCTGAATTCCTAACGGAAATCAAGTCAGCTTTGCAAAAACAAGATGTTTTGATTCTATACAGTGCTAAAGACGAAGAACATAATAATGCGGTAGTTCTCATGGAATATCTAAATAAAGAAATTTAAATATTGTAAATGAGGGTAGCTAACGAAATGGAAGAGTTCGATTTACAGTCTTTATTATCTAGCAATGAAAAATTAATAATCCGCCTGCTGCAGTCATATGCTCAAACTAATAATATAGCAGTTTTTGTTTTGGGAAATGATGACCATTTGCGTGCAGGTATTTTTGGTGTACTTTCAGAAAGCGCTTCCTTAATGCAAAAAGATAAAAAAGCGGATTTATCAAAGTTAAGTATTCATAAAAGCAAATATCATATGGAATATGCAGATGCGCCAATTCGTATTTCTCAATTGAATCAACGAGTAGGAAAAATTTGTGTAGCCAAGGACACTATTGAAGTTAGCTCGAAAAGACTAGATTTAATGCGTATTTTGAATGATCAAGTGGTTTATTTGCGTTCAATGATTGAAGGAATATCCAAGCTTATTATTGAGAATCGTGGCATCGATGACTTTATTATTAAATATGCTTTAGATGTCAATGATGCTATAGATGATTTAGACGACAGTGACGGCAAAGCTTTGCAACAAATCAAGACGATGTCGACGTCAAATGCTTCCATTATTTCCGCAATAGAGTATATTGATAGTAACTTAGATAAAAGATTAACGTTGGATCAAGTTTCAAGTAAGGTTTATCTATCAGATTATTATTTTAGTAAACTGTTTAAGAAAGAGACGGGCTTGAGTTTTTCAGTCTACTTGAATGCACGTAAGATTCAAAAAGCTATGCTCTTATTAAAAGAATCCGATAAGAGTATCAATGATATTTCCGATTCCTTAGGTTTCACTAGATTAAGCTATTTTAGTCAAACCTTTAAGAAATATACTGGGGTGGCACCAACGAAATATCGTACCGAGGGTAATAATTAGAATAATTATTAAAAAAATTGAGGTAATCTTCTTAAATACAAGAGAAGATTGCCTTTTTTTATTAAAAATATTGTAGTAAGATTTAAGCTTAGTGTAATTCATTTTACGCAAATTAAGGGGTAAATTTTCATGAAAAATGTCTTTAAAAAGGAATCGGTAGCAACCTATCTAAAAGCTGATTCTAGACTTACCAAGACTCTCGGTGCAAGGGATTTATTGTCACTCGGTATCGGAGCGGTTATTGGTACAGGTATCTTTATTTTGCCGGGACATGAAGCGGCGTTACATGCTGGACCGGCAGTTACAGTCGCGTTTTTGATTGCGGCAATTGTTTCCGGATTTGTCGGGATGGCGTATGCGGAATTTTCGTCAGCTATGCCTGTGGCTGGCTCGGCTTATTCGTTTGGAGCAGTCATTTATGGTGAAATTATTGGTTGGATTCTTGGCTGGGCTTTGATTTTGGAGTATTTTTTGACAGTTTCTGCTGAAGCAGTTGGATTTGCTTCGTATTTCAACAACAATATCTTAGGAGCCTTTGGGGTTCACATGCCAAAGTTCTTAGCGGCTGGACCTTTAGAAGGTGGAGTTATTAATATTTCAGCGACTTTGATTGTTTTGTTGATAGCATTCATTATCTTGCAAGGTGCTAGCTTGTCAAAAAAAGTCGAGAACGTGGCAGTATTGATCAAAGTAGCGATTATTATTCTATTCATCATCGTTGGAGCCTTTTATATCAATACTAAGAATTACGTGCCATTCTATCCTAAACAGTTCCACACTGAACCATTTGGAATGGGTGGGATTTCCACTGCTACAGCGACGGTCTTCTTTGCCTTCGTTGGTTTCGATGCTTTAGCAGCTAACTCTGCAGAAACTATCAATCCCAAAAAAGATGTCGTTCGTGGAGTTTTAGGTACTGTGGTCGTGGCGGTAATTTTGTACGTTGGCTTCTCCTTTGTCTTAACTGGAGTGGTCAATTATAAACAATTAAACGTTGATGATCCGGCTGCTTATGCTTTGAAAGTAGTTCATTTGGACACTTGGAATAAATTAATCACCATTGGTGCTTTAGTGGGAATTTTCACGTCATTATTAACGATGTTCTTTGGTGGCTCACGTTTGGTTTATGCCTTAGGACGTGATGGTTTGTTGCCAGAAAAGATGGGTGAAGTTGATGAGAAATTCTCTGTACCTAGAAATGCCGTTTTGTTAGCAATGGTCGTTCAAGCGTTCTTCGCTGGATTAGTACCATTGACGGAATTGACTTCATTGATCAATGCCGGAACGTTGTTGGCCTTTGTCTTTATTTCGTTTGGAATAATCCCCTTGCGGAAAAGAAAAGATATTCCTAACGACGGATTCAAGATGCCGTGGTATCCAGTTTTGCCAATTTTGGCCGGACTTGCCAGCATTTATTTCCTATTCATGTTACCAACGATTTCTAAAATCAGTGTTGGTCTTTGGATAACTATTGGAATTATTGTTTATTTCGTTTATGGACTAAAACATTCAAAATTACAAAATAAATCACATTAATTAGAAAACAACTGCTGGAAACCTATTCTGTCAGTTGTTTTTTAATTTAAAAATTAGAAAAAATGCTTTTTTTATTAAAAACATTGTAGTAGACTTTTTACTTAATTAGTTGCTTTCGAGAGGAAGAATTTTTGTGAAGGATATTTTTAAAAAACAATCAATAGATAATTATTTAAAAGTAGATGCTAGACTGACCAAAAGTTTAACAGCGAAAGACTTATTAGCCTTAGGAATCGGGGCTATTATTGGAACAGGTATTTTTATTTTGCCAGGACATGAGGCTGCCTTACATGCGGGACCAGCGGTGGCCATTGCCTTTTTGATTTCCGGTATTGTAGCTGGAGTTGTCGGAATGGCTTATGCGGAATTTGCGGCTGCGATGCCAGTGGCTGGATCAGCGTATTCGTATGGATCAGTCATTTATGGTGAAGGAATTGGCTGGATTCTCGGTTGGGCTTTGATTTTGGAATACTTCTTATCGGTATCCGCTCAATCAGTCGGTTTTGCATCGTATTTTAACAACAATATCCTCGGAGCTTTTGGAATACATCTGCCTAAGTTTCTCTCAGCTGGGCCTTTAGAAGGTGGGGGAATCAATCTCTCAGCAGTTTTGATTGTTTTGATAATTGCTTTCGTGATTGCTCATGGAACTAGTCTCTCGAAGAAAGTTGAAAATATTGCAGTTATTATCAAAGTCACAATTATTGTTTTATTTATTTTAGTTGGAGCTTTGTATATTAAGACTAAAAATTATGTTCCATTTTATCCACAAGAATTTCGGACTTCTCCCTTTGGATTAGGTGGCCTGTCTACTTCAGCAGCGACAGTTTTCTTTGCCTTCATCGGATTTGACGCTTTGGCTTCCAATTCAGCAGAAACCATCAATCCCAAAAAAGATGTTGCCAAAGGAATCCTAGGGACAGTTTTCATTGCTATTGTTTTGTATGTAGCATTCTCGTTAGTTTTGACCGGAATCGTTAACTATAAACAATTAAACGTTGACGACCCAGCAGCTTATGCGTTAAAAGTTATTCACTTAAATACTTGGAATAAATTGATTACTATTGGCGCTTTGGTCGGAATCTTTACTGCCTTAGTGACATTGTTCTTCGGTGGTTCCAGACTAGTTTATGCTCTAGGACGTGATGGCTTGTTGCCAAAGAAGATGGGTGAGGTCGATATGAAATACGCTGTACCAAAGAATGCGATTATCGTTGCTACAGTGGTGCAAGCGTTCTTTGCCGGATTAGTGCCATTGACTGAACTGACTTCATTGATCAATGCCGGAACTTTGTTGGCTTTTACTTTCATATCATTTGGAATTATTCCCTTGCGCCATCGTAAAGATATCCCTAACAAAGATGGTTATAAGATGCCACTTTATCCCGTTTTGCCAGTTCTAGCCGGATTAGCTAGTTTGTATTTCTTGATAATGTTGCCAAAGTTATCAAAAATCACCGTAGTTATTTGGCTGATAATTGGAGTAATAGTGTACTTTACTTATGGTTTGAAACATTCTAAATTGCAAAAAAAATAACCTCCGATTGGAAGTTATTTTTTCTTACTCTTAGGAGCCTTTTGATTGTTGATCATGTGAATTATCAAGGTAACGATGATGGCACCGACTAAGACACCGACGAAGACTAGGTTTGGAACCTCGATGTCGATAGCGGGAATTGATAAGAACAACTTGATAGAAATAAACAAGATCAAGAAGTAGGCCATACCATTCAATTCTGGAATCTTGCTCATCAAGCCCATAATTAATTCAGCGATACCTCTCATGGCTAGGATACCAATCATACCACCGATTAAGACAATAACTGGGTTGCTAGAAACAGCTAATGAAGCCAAAACTGAATCAATTGAGAAGACGATATCCATTAATTCAATTGAGATAACAACTTGCCAGAATCTAGAAATGTGGAGATGCTTCTCGAGTTTGTTTTCCTTTTTGGGTTCTGTCGGAGCTTCAACCTTCTTTTTATTAGTGAAGAAGAAGTGCTTTAAGAACAAATAAAATAGGTAAGCAGCACCGAAAACTTTGATCCACCAGAAGTTAATTAAGTAGACACCGACACCGATAACTAAAAATCTAAAAATGTAGGCACCGAATAATCCGTAGAAAAGAGATTTTTCTTGTTCAACTTTATTTGGCAGCGATTGAGTTTGGGCGGCTAAAACTACCGCATTATCAACGGATAAGATACATTCCATCACTACTAGTGAGAGGATAATTAACCAGTCTTCACCTGATTCGATCACAGTTGCCCAGTTGTGAAGGTCGAAGAATGGGCCGTACATATTAACTAGTGCATTCAATCAATATTCCTTGCTTTCATATTGTTTTTGTTGTGTAAAGCATACCAGATATTTACTGTAAATAACAAATTAATAATTGGTGGGTGAAGTGTAGGATGCCGTCGTCCGCAAAAATCCTGTGGTTGGCTGGAACATAGCCGACGCGATTTTGAGCCTTTGCATAAACCAAGTGCGCAAAATCTCAAAACTCGGTCTTATTCTAAGCAACAAGTTGCTAAGAATAATTTGGCTATTGAGCCGCCACAGGATTTTTGCTCCCGACTAGATTCAGTTTTTATGATTAGTTTCTATCCAAATTTGAATTTTTTTGAAAAAGTAGACTTCTATATTTCCAAAAAATCATTTATTTTTTCGATAGCGGCCACGAAATAACTTTGAATGTGAACCAATATCAACAGTAACAAGAACTAAATCTTGATTATCAATTTTATAAATTACTAAAATATCATTTATTTCAGTTGGCTGTTGTCCTTTAGAAGTATCGCGAAGATGGAATTCTCTATAACCGGTATAATTTCCCTCAAGTTTATGGTCCTGAAAATCGTTAGGAAGATCATCGCCAGCTAGTAAAATTAAGATTGCTGCTCTTGTTTCATCAACAATTGTTGAATCAAGTTGTGCAAGATGGGTTAAGCTTCGTTCAAATGATTTTCGTGGACGGTATTGGTATGTCATTATTTGTCATTTTCCTTCGGCTTAAAGTTATTCCAGTAGTCGTCAGTAGGTTTAACAATAGGGTCGTCAGGCAAAATATGCATCTCGATTAGTTTGTCACGGGCGATTGCATAATCCAGTGAATCTTCCTTCGCATTGACAGCTTCGAGAAGTGCATTAAGTTGATCTTGTGAAATGACTGCGGCTGCACGCTGGTTTGAACGTGCAATTAAAACTGTTTGATTATCATTATTAACTTGATCTAGGTAATCTTTAATATGGTTTCTAAAATCACTTTGAGTAGTTGCGATTGGCATGGTAAAGACTCCTTCCTTATTTGTGTACCAATATTGTACTATATCATGTACGTTATAGCTACAAATGAGAACTAAAATTGGGATATAAAAAAGTTGCACTAATTGGATTTTACAATTAGCACAACTTTTTTAAATTTATTAATGATACAGTATAAAACTAAGCTGCAGGTACGAATGTAGTGTAGATCAACCAAATATTTAGAATAGTCAATACTACAGCGATAAAGTAACCGATATACTCGATTAGTTTGTTATTAGCGAATTCACCCATTAATTCTTTGTTACTTGTAAATTTGATCAATGGGAAAATTGAGAATGGTAAAGCAACACTCAAGAATACTTGTGAGAATGTCAAAAGTGATTCAATTTTTGCTTCATTACCGTGATAGATTACCGCAAAGACGATAACTGGGATGATTGACATCAAACGAGTGATGACACGTCTTGCCCAAAGTTTCATCTTCATGTGGACGAAACCTTCCATAACGATTTGACCAGATAAAGTACCAGTAATAGTTGAGTTTTGACCTGATGCCAATAGGGCAATCGCGAACAAAATACTTAAGACAGGACTAGCAACGGCGCCGGCAACTTTTGGATCTTGCAAGGCATTGAACAAGTCAACGAAACGTCCAAGGTCACTGTTGGTACCATAGAACAAAGCAGCACCTAGAAGTAATAGTAAAGTATTAACAACAAAGGCCAAAGTTAATTGAATATTTGAGTCCCAAGTTGAAAAACGAACGGCTTGGTGAATACTCTTAGGATCTTCACGGTCGTATTTTCTCGCTTGTGAAATTGAAGAATGCAAGTACAAATTATGTGGCATAACTGTCGCACCAACGATACCAAGAGAAATGTAAAGCATACTTTGATTTTGTAGGATTTGTGGGTCAGGAACGAATCCGATTACCATTTGTCCCATATCTGGACGTGCCAAGATAACTTCGTATAGGAAAACGAATAGAATAACCATAAAGCTGCAACGATAGCTTCAATCTTTCTAAAACCAAGTTTCATCAAGACTAATAGAAGTAAAACGTCAAATGCAGTGATGATAACACCCCAAAGTATCGGAATGTTGAAAAGTAATTTCAGCGCGATGGCCGAACCAATAATTTCAGCGATATCAGTCGCCATAATAGCTAATTCAGTGATGATCCAAAGAATAAAACCACCGACTCTAGAAGTTCTATCTCTAGTTAATTGAGCCAAATCTCTTCCGGTCACAATGCCTAGTTTAGCCGCCATGTATTGCAAAAGCATCGCAATCAAACTAGAAATCAAGATAACAGATAGTAATTTGTACTTAAATTGAGCACCACCAGCAATAGATGTTACCCAGTTACCCGGATCCATATAACCCACGGCAACTAAGGCACCAGGACCACTGTATGCTAATAGGGTTTTAAAGAAACCCGCATCAGTTGGAACCTCAACGGTGTCATTAATTTCTTCCAAGGAAGGGCCGTTAGCATAATGAATTAGGCTTTCGTGTTTTTTATTTTTTTCACTCAAGCGTATATCCCCCTTTTTCAATCTCAAGATATAATATCATGTTAGAGAACAACATTAAAGGGTCTAAATAAAATAATTAAGTATCCCTAAAAATAATCGCCAAAAAGCCGTTATAATTGCATTTTTTTGATAATATAGCATGAATATTTTTATGCCAGACGGTTCTTTTTAACAAAAAAATCAATGCAAATGATTACATTTTTCTGAAACTATCAATTCATCTTCATGTATTTAATGACTGAGTACGATACAATATAAGTGATAGATTTTGAAAATAAAATATACTTGATTATAATTACTAGAAAAGGGATAAATTTAAATGAGTGTAATACTATTAATAGTTGATGTGATCTTTTTCGTCGGTGCCGTTTTCAATGTTTATTGGCAGTCACAGATTGAAATTAGATCAATTTATAAAATTTCATCATTGATCTTCGCAGCCTTTATCGGTGCATGGTTACTAGTTTCACCAACTGGTCAATTATCTTACATCATCATGGTTGCCTTGTTCATGTTGTTGAATATTATGAATGGTGTCGGTGGAGTCGGAGAAAAGAAAATTGTTCTCAACGGCTTTTATTCAGGTGTGCTCGATTATGCTTCCGTCGTTCACGTAACTTTGATTCCAATTGAGATTCAAGGTCGCAAACCTAAAGTAGCAGTGATTTTCAATACAAAAAGACCCCAACAAGTGGAAATGAACTTTAATATTTCCTATAAAGAAATGCAAAAGTATCTTGATAAGAAATTGTCTAATGAAGTTTCTGTGGAAGTTGGACAAATATAGAAATCGAAGAAAACTCTAAAATTAAAAATGACGTCTATTCAGAAATCTCAATTCACTTTGATTTAGTGGATTGGGTAATCTGAACGGGCGTCATTTATTTTAGTAACCGTATCGTATATTTGATAATTGAGTTAATTGTTGTAATTTAGCTTGTTGATCTTTGGTTAATGGAACTTTATTTTTATGAAGTGTGTTAGAAATTGATATATTCATTCGACTTAAAATGAAGGGAACCGCAGATTCTCTTTTTTCTAGTTCATTTTTGAATTCAATTAATACCTCTTGTAAAGGTTGTCTGTTGGCATCGACGTTTAAGCTATTTAGTAGGTCATCAATGATAGAAATTGCTGCATCGCCACGGTCTTTGCCACTAGCAAACCAAGATAGTTTACCCACTGGTTTTGTCATCTCCTTACAATTTATGAAATGATTTTTTGTTAAGGATACTTAATAGTACTTCCAAACTTTAGAGGGATAAATCCATATTGGTAGTATTTATCCGATATTTTTGTATCAACCTTTTTTAATTTTGAATCTACAAAATGAAACAGATTACGATATTCAAGTGGTAATCCGGAAATGCGATTTTTTAGATTCAACGATGGATCAGCTTGTAATAATGATTTTCTCAGTTCAAACATAATTTTATTGCTATCTTCACCATCATTTAATTCTTTGTGAAAATGTGATAATTCTATTCTGGTTTCATTATATTTTGGGTTTGTTACTTGTTGATAAGCTATTTCTATCATATTAGAAAGTTCTTCATACATATTCTTCCTCCTATAGTCGATTAAAAAAATCAGATTTGGTATTGAAACTTGAATAATAGAGCCCAGTATTACCGGATTTTTGGGCGATTACGGCAATCTTATCAATCAATTGTTCTTGATCTTTTGGGAAATAGATTTTTCCCGCAGGTCCCATACTATAAATAAAAGTCGTTAGTTTGCTGAGTAATCTTTCAGGATATTTATTATTGTCGATGGTTTTATTTACTTGAACTAGAACATCAGATATATCTCTTAATTCCGACTTTTGTTGAAAATCGTCTCTATTAATAATCAAATCATTTAATGAACTAATAAGTGATTTTGCTTCTTTGATTTCGTTTTCTCTGTCAATTTTTTTCATCAGTATTCTCCCTCGCTAAATGTAATGAATCTCCACTACTTAATTTTAAGAGGATTTAAAATAATTTGAAAAGAATGTCATGAATGATGTCAAAGGAAGTCCTGAAATAATAGTCAAGAAGATGATATATATTTAAATCATTTTGTGTCGTCTTAAGGTTTGTTTATGCAAAAGGAGGACTTGGATGCAATTTTATTCATAATTAAAGACCCATTCCGAAGAAAAAGTCGTTTCCTAAGTTTTTCAAAGCAGACATTTTGTGCCACAGTTTTGATTCAGTATCGTTAAGGATAACATTTTCAGAGGTTCTTAACATTGAAGCCTTAGTAAGAAAGTAAAGGAATGCACCAGTGAATGCTTTTCCATCTTTTTTCTTCAGTTCTGTTAAAGTAATTTCGACATAGTTACAGGTTTCAGTATTAGGATGATATTTCTTTAGGGCAGTACTTAAGTTAGTAACGGCATTGATGATTTTTGTTTTATCTTCGTCTTTCATAATTGCTACCTCCAAGAGATTATTTGAATGGTTATAAATTTAAAAGCGCATGTTTTAACTTGGTTGCCTTACCAATAGAGAACTTTTTAGTAACTCCGTTTTTTAGAAGAACATCTCGTGAATGAAAATTTACCTGCTGTATGTTCATTGGATTAATGAGGCATGAACGATTTAACCGAAAAAGGAAGGAATATTTCGATTCTAATGCATTTAATTTCCCATAGAACTCGTATTGACCATGTTTGGAACTAAAAACTAATTGGTGGGGTATTGGTGATGATTCAACAGAAAATACTTCAGATTGATCAAAATTGAATATTTGATTACCAATTTCAAAAATAAAGTTTTGTTTAGGATATTCTTTAGAACTCTCAATTAATTTTTTTATATATTCTAATGTCCCATATAGTTCATCACGATAGTTTTCTACGGTTTGATCTTTTTCAATGAACCCAACAGCAGCCACCTTTCTTTTTAGTGTAGTGGGAGCCATTTCTTCGTGAGTCGTTGTAAAGATAATATTTCCATTGATGTCTCGTGATCGTATTTCACTAGCTAAGTCTATTCCATCAATATTTGATTTCAAATCGATGTCTAAAATATAAACACCATTGTTGGAGTTAGATGTTTTGAGATACTTTAGAACCTCTTCGGGAGTTTGTACAGCCAAACTTAGATTGAAAAAATTTGCATGGAATAGTAAATAATTCTCTACTAGTGTAGTGATTTTCTTTAATTGAATAGGATTGTCTTCGCAAATAATGATAGGATAGCTCATTTCTTATCTCCTTGATGAATTATTGAAATTTGGACACAGAACCAGTTATCTATCACATCGTAATAAATTAATAAATTCCTATATTTCTTTTTAATGTCGTTTACGTTGACTAGTCCTAGTCCAGAGTGGTTTTTCTTAGTGGAAAATCCGTAATCTACCATTTTAGAAATGGGTATTTTTTTTGAAATAGTATTCTTAATTGTTATATCGAGTTGATTGTCTTGTTTTATTAACACTATCTGAATCTTGCCATGTTTTTGACGTTTTGTTTCTTCCAAAGCATTGTCGATTGATACTCCAATAATGCGAATTAAATCAAATATATTAATGTCTACTTGATTAATAGTATCTTTACATTCGAAATAACAATCGATATTTTCAGATTTTATGGTTCTCATTTTACTAATCAAGGTACTTTTAATATATGGGTTAGCTACAAATTCGAGATCTTTAAAATCATCCATAGAAATATTTTCAAAGTAAGTATTAGAATATACGCCTAGTTTCTTTAATGCAGCTGTTAATTCTGGATTGTTGTGTTTATTGGAAATTTCGTAGAGACTTCCCAAAATATTTTTATAATCATGTCTAAATTTATGCATCTCTTTTTGATCCGCGTCTAATTGTTTGGTATAAGATGTTAAATCATTTAATTGCTCTTCCATTAGCTGGCGCTTGAATTTCTCTTTTTGATGGTTGTGTTCATAAATAAATATTAAAAAAATTACGATGCTCTGTATAATAAGAAAAACTAATATTCCCGTTATTAAAGCGGTGTAAGCTTCTAGTTTTTGAATCAGGTAAATAAAAACTGTTAAGACCATAAATATATAGAAAAGTACGATACTAATAGTCCAAGAATTAGACTTTTTTAGAAGCCGTTCAATATTGCTTTTTTTACACAAAAATATAAATAAGAGCGTCATTATCAATTCTGAAAAAAGAAAAATAAACGTTAGCAAGTGTTCGCTTGTGGAAAAAAGAGAATATACATATATAGTAATTCCTGAAGCAACGATTGATTCAAATATGGAAAAAAGAAGTCCTAAGATAATACAGTTAATTAGATAAAAATTAGGATTTTTCTGTCTGTTCAACAAAAAATACATAATTACTATATAAATTAAAACCCCTAAATTATTCAAAAATATGTCAATTAATAACAATAAAATGTATGAAGTTGTTAATGCAATTATGTTGCGATACTTTGGAAACGGTTTTTCATCATAAAGAAAACTAAAAATGAAAAAAAAGAAGAGGCGTGAAATTGCCGCCTCCATTATTAATAACTGCGTTCCAATCATGATCATACTGATATTCTCCAAGATTAAGTCTTAATTACATCTTAATCGCAATTCCTGAAAAAGGAAAGCAAACATTTACCCATATCTCCTTTAGATTTGAATACGTCAGTTGAATGTGTATTTTTACCACCAATAATATTTTTTAATTCAATTTCGTTTAGAATTTTATTTTCCATAGTTATAACCTCCTTTTTATACTTTAAGTATATTGCAGAAAAGAAAGTATGGTTTTTTGTATCTTGAATATGTCTTTGTGACATCCTGAATGAAGATATTTTTATTTTGAACAGTACAAGATAAGATTGAGTATAGTTGAAGATGTTGTTTTTTAAATGAAAGGATATGGCAGATTGCAAGAAATAACCGAACATTTTTTAAAACTTAATATTTTCCATA
>NZ_AZDO01000032.1 GCF_001435505.1 Companilactobacillus futsaii JCM 17355
CAAATTTGCTTTGCTATGGAGGACGGAATATTACTACTAACCTAACTTAAGAAAGAGCCGAAATCAATCTAGAGGATCTTTTTAATATCCGTGCAGTAGATATTAACTATATTTCATCTAATTCATTATTAGTACGTTTAGCGATAGCAGGTAGGATCAAACCTAAAGCAATCAAAGCAATTGGTGTGATGATATTAAGTGCTAATTGGAACCACCATGATGATGGATCGGTTGCCATGTTCATCTTAGGAACCATACCTAGAATGCAGGCAAAGGCCGTTAGGAAGAAAGCCCATAATCCGAAACCAAAGCCGACGTATTTATTCTTAACGAACATGTAATCTGACTTAAATTTGTCTAATTGACGACAAAGCATCATATAAGCTAAGAATACCCAAAGGTAACGCATTGGCATAACGATTGAGTTAAGGTTCAATAGCCAGTTATATAGATCATTCATTCCGTTGATTCCAAGAGCAGGAACGATGATTAAGATAGAAACTAAAATAGCAGTTAACTTGTAACCATTGATAGCTACACCACGTTTATTTTTCTTCAAAAGACCTCTAGGGATGTATTTCTTATCAGCATCACCTAAAAGCATACGTAATGGAGCGTCAATAGAAATTGCTAAGGCCGCAGCTGAAGCAATTGTGTTGGTAATGGCAAAAGCCCAGACGAATAAATTACCAACGTGGAAACTATTACCTAAAAATTGGAAAGCTTGGTAAGCGCCGTTAGCCATCAAATCGGCTGGAATATGATTTGAGTTAACGATCATACCGATGGCAAATGATCCTAAGATTGCAGAAACAGCTACCATCACGGCTAAGATGATCATACCGAGTGGGAACTCCTTAGAAGCATTTTTAGTCTTATTAACATAAGGTGAAATTTTTTCTGAACCACCAACGGCGAAAACTAACATGGAAATCGTCGTGAAGTATTGGAAATCAAATTTAGGAATGTAAGTGTGAATATCAGTCATGTTTGGTGTAGCGATTTGGACATGAGTGATAAATGGAGCACTGACACCTAAGATAATAAATAGCATTGACATAGCAAACATAGCGATACCGGCAATACTACCAAGATTATTCAAAGTAGCAGTTCCTTTACTAGCTAACCAGACAAAGAGCAAGAAGATAATTAAACTTGCACCTTGTACGATAAACGGTGAAGCAGTTTTGATGAAAGAACCATTTCCCTTGAATAACCAGCTCAAACTAACCATGATAATTTGTGGTTTTTGAGCAAGATATGGAACGTGCACTACCCAGTAAGTCCAGGCAGCGAAATATGCTAGTTTATTGTTAGAAAGAGCTTTGACCCAAGAACTAACTCCTCCACCAGCCTCTTGAAAAGCGGATCCCAATTGTCCCACCATTAAAGTGTATGGAACGAAATAAAGAACCATGATTAAAATCCATGATGTTACAACAGCTAAACCTTGGTTGGCGAAGTTGTTGATAACATTATTAAGACCCCAAACGGTGGTAAAGCCTAATAAGGCAATGTTCCACCATCTAAACGTCTTTGCATTACTTGCATCTGACATTATTCAAATCCTCCTACGGAAGAAATTATACATGAAATACACAAGAAAAAGTTCTAAATAATGAGATAGATATTTTGTTATATTTTAATTAATAATTAACTAAAATGTTTTTTGTAAAATTGACAGATTGTGTTAAAAAATTATAATTTAGGAATGCGGCCATTTAAAATTTAATTTTAATTCAATTGAATTAAGCTGTATAATTGCATCCTATCTACTATAATATAGAGAGAATTTGTTTTTAATGTAGATAGCAAATTAATCGGAGTTTATTTATGGATAATAATAAGAACGACAATATGTCTAGGCAACATCGACAAAGATCTCGTAACAGTGCTTTAGCTTCTAACAACGCTGGGAAAATCAAACGTCCCTTCGTTAAGATCCTAGG
This sequence comes from Companilactobacillus futsaii JCM 17355, assembly GCF_001435505.1. Classification (GTDB taxonomy): domain Bacteria; phylum Bacillota; class Bacilli; order Lactobacillales; family Lactobacillaceae; genus Companilactobacillus; species Companilactobacillus futsaii. Next base: position 1,950 of record NZ_AZDO01000032.1, read on the forward strand.
ATTAGTATTCTTAGTTATGATTTTTGTCATGGGTGCTTACGGTTTTCGACTTTATGCTCAAGCCCAGAACTCTTTAGGTAAGACTTATAAGGCCATTGATGGTAAAAAAGTTTCTACACGTATTAATGATAAAAAACCAATCTCAATTCTTTTACTAGGGGTTGATACGACTGATAATGGAATCAGAGATACCGAGACTAATTATCGAGGAAACTCGGATACGATGATCGTTGTAACAGTTAATCCAAAGACTAACAAGACGACGATGGTTTCCGTTCCACGTGATACAATGGCTCAAATTTGGAAGAGCAGTACTAACAATACCAAGAAAATTCAAAAGATCAATTCGGCTTATAACATTGGTAATGAAGGTAGCGCCGTAGCAACAACTGAAAAATTGTTGAATGTGCCAATTGACTACTATGTTAAAGTAGATTTTAATTCACTTAAGCAGATTGTTAACGCTGTTGGTGGTGTAGATGTTAATGTACCATTTAGTTTCTCTTATGGTGATACGGGTGAGAAAGAGTCTCATTTCAAGAAGGGTAAGATGCATTTGAATGGTAAGCAAGCGCTAGATTATTCACGAATGCGTTATGAAGATCCTGAAGGTGACTATGGTCGTCAAAAGAGACAACGTCAAGTTATCACAGCAATTATTAAGAGCGCTGCTAGTGCTAATACGTTTACGCATTATCAAAAAGTTTTGAATAGTATTTCTAGTTCAATGACTACTAATTTAAGTTTTAGTGATATGCAGTCAGTCTTCTTTAATTATCGTGGAGCTGCTAAGAACATCGATTCTGATCACGTTCAAGGCTATGGCTCAATGATTAACGGTTCTTCATATGAAGTGGCCCCAACTAAAGAGTTGCGTCGAGTATCAAACAAACTAAGAAAGCAATTAGGTCTTTCTGAAGAACAATTGAATAATGAAGAAACTAGATTAAATACATTGAATGAGGCCAGAGGGTTCTCATTTGATAGTGGAACGACAAATCAAAACTATACAATCTTTACAAGAAATCAAACGTCAGAATAATTTGGATAAAGACTGGGACAAATAGTTTCAGTCTTTTCTTATGGCAGATTGTAAAATATAACCGAACACTAGTGGACACAAAAACCCATAAAGG
>NZ_AZDO01000003.1 GCF_001435505.1 Companilactobacillus futsaii JCM 17355
TCTTAACTTTTCTTTATTTTTCCAAAGTGGCTAACTTGTTCTTGCAATTTGCGTTAAATAATCAATTGTTAAACTTGATGCATTCTTGACTAAATCACTGGGATCACCGGCAGCCATTAATTTACCCCCAGCACTACCACCTTTAGGACCGAGATCAATCAAGTAATCGGCATTAGTCATCAAGTCCAAATCATGGGTAATGATAATAATCGTTGCACCTTGTGATTTTAATTTATTCATGACGCCAAGTAAGGTTTGAACATCGATCGGGTGTAAACCAACAGATGGTTCGTCAAAAACAAACATCGTCTTATCTTGCTTACCAGTCAAGTGATTAACTAGTTTTAATCGTTGTGCTTCTCCACCAGATAATTCCGGAGTACTTTCGCCAAGATGTAAGTAGTTAAGACCGATCTCGTCCAACAATTTTAATTGCTTTTCAATTTTTGGAACGGATTCAAACACTTTTAGTGCGTCTTTAACTGACAAATTAAGTAAATCGACAATAGAATAGCCGTTCCAACGGATCTGTTGAATTTCATCCTTGAAACGATTGCCGTGACAATATGGACAAACTTCTACCATGTCGGGTAGATACTGAATATCTAAGGAGATTTTGCCAATACCACCACAGTGTTCACAAGCACCTTGCTTATTATTGTAAGAAAAGTTTGAAATCGTATATTTTCTGGCTTTAGATTCAGGTAAATCAGCAAACATCCTGCGGAGATTATCCATAATTGTTGTATAAGTTGCCAAGCTAGATCTCGTGTTTTTACCAACTGGCTTAGCATCGATACTGACAACATTGGTTAATTTAGTGTCCAATTTAGTTACTTGTTTTGGCAGCCTTTGCTTATTTTTCTTAGCTTCAATAGCTGGTACTAAGCTATCTAAAATCAAACTAGTTTTCCCTGCTCCAGAAAAGCCAGTAATAGCAGTTATCTTATTTCCTGGTATTGAAGCTGAAACATCATGTAAATTAAAGTAATTACCAACTTCAAAATCAGTCGTGAGATCCTTAGCATTTTTCTTTGAAGCAATCTTTTCGTGCATAATATCAGCTTTTCCAGAGATAAATGGTCCAATCAATGATGCCTTATCATGTGTCAATTCTTCAGGTGTACCTTGAGCAATGACTTGACCACCCGCATCCCCAGAACCAGGGCCAATTTCGATTACCCAATCGGCAGCACTGATGATGTCGACTTCGTGATCAACGACTACTAAGGAATTTCCCTGGTCAATCAATTTATGAAAAATATTGATCAAGCCTTTAACATTATCAGGGTGCAATCCAATCGATGGCTCATCTAAGACGTAAAGGACTCCAGTTGTTTCGGTCCTCAAAGTCTTCGCTAATTGGATCCGTTGTAATTCACCAGTTGACAAGGTATTACCACTTCTAGACAAGGTCAAATAGTCCAATCCTAAATCTAGCAATGGTTGTAAGGTGTCATGTAAATTCTTGAAAAGCACTCTAGCCATAGCCTGTAATTCTTTGGGAAGTTCAGCTTTAGTCATAGATTCCCATTTTTGAAGCTTGCCAAGCGTTAAATCTGAAACTTCAGCGATATTTTTTTGCCCTACGATTTGTGTCAATAATTCAGGATTCAGACGTGTTCCATGACAAGTTGGGCAAACCGAAAAATGGAAGAATTCGTTGATTTTGTTGATTGAACGTTCACTTTTAACAGTCTTTAATGAGTCATAAACTGCTTCATAAGCATTCTCATACAAAGTTTTATCAGTGTGAAAAACACGTCCAGTCGAAGTCCTGAAATCAACTGAATATTGTTTCTTTTCACCATGTAAAACAATATTTTTTTCTTTATCGGTCAAATCTTTATAGGGAACGTCAGTCCGAACTCCTAGAGTTGCCGCAACCGTTGGCATGAAATTTCTTCCAGGAAGATGCCAAGAAGCTACTACTCCTTGATCAAGTGTTAATGATTCGTCGCCAATTAGTTTGCTCTCATCCAATTCACGAATTTTACCAGTACCATGGCATTGGACACAGGCACCACCAGAATTGAAGGCGAAATCTTCGGCTGACTTAGCCATGAATTCAACACCACAGACGGGACAAGTAATTACTCCCATACGATCTCCTGGCAGATCCATCGCTTGAGCAATTTTGAGACTTGGTTTTATTTGGTGACCATTTGGACAAACAGTCGATCCTAAACGTGAAAAAATCAATCTAACCACATTAAAAATTTCACTCATCGAACCAACAGTCGACCTTTCTGATGGTACTCCGGGACGTTGACGCAAAGCGATTGCTGAAGGAATATTTTTGACTTCTTGAACGTCAGAACTCTTGCTTTGACTAATTCGTCTTCTCGTATAGGTTGATAGAGCTTCTAAGTATCTTCTTGAACCCTCAGCATACAAGATACCCATAGCTAACGAGCTTTTCCCTGAGCCAGATGGCCCAGAAATTGCTACAAATTTATTCAAAGGAATGTCAACGTCGATATTCTTTAGATTGTTGACTTTTCCCCCTCGAACCTCAATTTTTTTATTCATACTAGACTTCCTTTATAATGAATATTAATCCGTCGGTTTTACGTGTATAATGCTAGTGTAAACTATACAGCTGCGTTACAGTCAAGAAATTTAAAAAGGAATTTTTTATCATGTTAAAAATTAGTGAAATGGCTGATTTGGCCAATACTACTAGAAGAACATTAATATTTTACGATCAAGAGGATATTTTTACTCCTAATCATCGAAACAATAATGGTTATCGTCTCTACGACTATGATCAATTGTACGATTTGCTATTCATTCTGGGCTTAAGAAACCTAGATATTCCCCTATCCGATATTAAAAACATTCAAAATTCAACAACTTCTTCAAGAGAATTATTATCGAATACGCAAAGTAAAATCAATAATAAAATATCTGAATTAGTAAAAATTCAAAGAGTTCTTAATAAGAAAATTGAAGATAAAAATTTAGCCGATGATGAAAAATTATATGAACCCTCAATAAAGAAATTGCCAAAGAAACTTTTCTGGCATTCCATAAGTTCTTCAGGGTGTACGGCTGATGAAGTAGCTCAATTATTCTCCAACTTTTACAAGCATTTAGACAACCTAGCAATTATGGAAACGGGGCAATCCGGCTTTTTTACCGACCTTTCGATTGATAATCCCAATGATTATCCAGACGCGTCATTTCAAGTTATTAAAGAAATCACCAACGCAGAAATTGGTCTACCTATAATTGAAAAGCCAGCCGGTTTGTATGCTTGTATTTTAGTCCGAAACAATGGAACCGGCATTAATCATGGATTAACTTCTTTAAAGGGTTTTTGCCGTAGGAATAATTTATCTGTTAAAGAAAATTTGTGGCAAATCAATACCAATAATGATTTTGTAGAAACAGGATCTTCTAAATTCGGTTGGCTTGAATATCAAATAAACAGTTGAAAAAAATAAGGAAACCGATTAAGGTCTCCTTATTTTTTATAGTTGTTGTAATTGATTTTGTTGAATCCAAGCATTAGTACCAATGCGGTACATCTTAACATTAGTTAGTGGATTAACTGCACGACGATCAACGATCCATTCAGTTCCAGTACCAACGGTATTACCAGTATAGTTACCAGAATTATCATAAACCTTAGCATTAGCAGTTGTTCTAACAGTTGAACCAGCTAAAAATGTTGCCCATGGTAATGCATCATCAGCCGCCACGAAGCCATTAGTACATACGTGGTAATAGAAATTTCCATCGATGATAGCAATCATATCAGAAATCCATTCACTGTTTGGAGCCAATGCTAAATCAGTTCTTTGAGTTCCATAACGATCATATAAATGAGTTACTTGATTCTTAGTAGTTACACCACCACGTAAATCAGCTGTTTTATAATTGTCTCTATTTTGATAATCAGCGTCAGTCTTTTTAGCATCCGCAATATCATATTGAGAAACATTGGCGTAGTCATTATCGTTAGTTAGATAGTAAGCATATACATCGCTAGCATCATATTTACTATAAGTTTCTTGATTATTTCCCATTTCTTGTGAGAAATAAATCATCCCATTATTAGAAATACTTACCCCAATTCCAACAAAGTTTACATAAGGATTCAACATATTCTTTCTGTGACCATAGTTAGGTTCAGGATCATACATTTCACTATAAAATTCGTTGGTGATTTTTTGTGCAATAACCGTTGGATCTGTCGTACCAAGCATTGAATATGGCATTTGAGCAATATTCTCTTCAGCAGTCAAATTATAAGGATACATATTTGCTGAATTCCAACCGGCATGGTTATCAACTCCACCAGAATTGATGAAACTATCAGTTCTACTTTGAGCATATGAGTTCAAAACATTCACAGAAGTCAATGGTTGCAAATTATTTTGAGCACGTAGACGATTTAATTCTGAGAACATAGCTACTCTAACAGCTGCTGTATCAATCTTTTGATACCCAGCTTGAGTGGTTGCTGTCCCAGTGCTGGTAGTATCAGAACTATCCGTATTTGAAGTAGTCTGATTATCTTTATTAGTAGTACTATTTTGAACGACATTTTCTTGATCATTGTCGTTTGTGGCAGTGGCTACACTGGAATTATCGCTATTCTTTGTAGTATTTGATACTGTGGGATTTGTCGTAGCGGTGGTATCTGCATAAGCAAGATTCCCTCCTAAACTTGTTGCAAGAAGTGCGCTGGCGGCTAGTAGAATAGCCGTTTTCTTTGTTTTCGAAAACATGATACTCCCCTTTTCACTGTTAATACTGGATACATTTATTTTAACTCAATCAAGTTATTAATAAAGCATTACTTATAATAAATATTTTATATTATTTCGACAAAATAAAAAAGCCTTTCGGCCTTAAATTATGATTTATCAAAATCCTTTATCCAAGCAATTGCAAGCGCACCCTTACCAAGATGTGCCCCAATGACAGGTCCAAAGTATGAACGTTCCAAAGTATTATTTGGATATTTTTCTTTTAATTCATTTGCCCACTCATCGCCAGCTTCTTTATTGTCCGCATCAATAACTAACAATCTCAAAGGATAATCGTCTTCTTGCATGGCTTTAGCTAATTTTTCTTCAGCCTTTAATTTAGCCTTTTTCATGGATCGAACCTTATCATAAGCTACGATTGCATGAGTTTGGTTGTCAAATTCCAATAAAGGTTTAATATTTAAGACAGTACCAATTACTGCAGAAGCATTGGAAAGTCTACCACCTTTAACTAAATTCTTTAAATCATCCACTACGAATGATTCGCCAATTGAAGCTCTTAATGAATCTAATCGATCGATGATTTCATCTAGTGATTTATTTTCTTGAGCCATTCTTGCTGCTTCTTGAGCTAAGTAACCCATTAAGCGAACGGTGATATGTGAGTCGTAAACCACAACATTAATGTTGTCGATGGTTTGGGCGGCACTTTTTAGATTATTAACAAATCCAGAAATGGTACTTGCTAAATGAATCGAAATTACGGTATCATAGCCTTCTTTAGCCAATTTATCGTATACGTTCATCATTTCACCAAGAGAAGGTTGCGCTGTCGAAGGTAATTCTGGTGATTCTTGTAATAAGTCATAAAATTGAGATGTAGTGATATCGATGTCTTCTCGATAAGTTTTAGTATTAAATACTACCTCAATTGGTACAACTGTTATATGATATTTATCGACTATTTCTTGTGGCAAATAAGATGTACTATCAGTTACAATGGCTATTTTCATAAATTTATCAATTCCTTGTTTGGTTACGTATAATGATTGTATAACCATTAGATTATATCATACTCATTCACTTTTATATTTGTTACAACATAAAAGTTTCAGAAATTCTCAAGTATTTTTAGAAAGGAAATTATTTATATGTCTTTTGACGGAATGTTTACTCATGCAATGGTAAACGAATTAAATCAGAATCTTCGTGGCGGGCGTATCAGTAAGATTCAGCAACCGTTCGCTAATGAATTGATTTTAACAGTACGTAGCAATCGGAAAAATCGTCAGTTGCTATTATCCGCTCATCCTAGTTATGCGCGAGTTCAAATTACTGACCAACCTTTTGCTAATCCAGCCAAACCTTCTACTTTCGTAATGTCTTTACGTAAATACATTACTAGTGCAATCGTGGAGGATTTTCATCAATTAAATAATGACCGTGTAGTTATGATCGATTTATCAGCCAAAAATGAGCTCGGTGATATTCATGATTATACTTTGATTATCGAAATAATGGCTCGTCACAGTAACATTTTCTTAATCAGTAAAGAAACTGGTAAAATTGTTGACTTGATCAAACGTGTTTCACCAGAGAATAATAGTTACCGTGGACTATTACCGGGAGATGATTATAAATTACCGCCTGCTCAAAATAAAATCAGTCCTTTTGAGAGTAAAGAAACTGGTGAGGAACTAACTGCTAGTGATTTACGAGCTAAATTCGAAGGGATCGGTTTGGACACTTCAAAGGAATTAGCTAAATTTATTGAAACTGGGCATAATTTAGGCGATTTCGTTGATCTTTACCAAGAGCAAATCCATCCTAATACTGCAAAATCTAACGAAAAAAACAAATTAGGATTCTTTCCTATCAGTTTCACTAATACCACTACTGAAATTTCAGCCTATTCTAGTTTAAGTGAATTGCTAGATAACTTTTATTTAGATAAAGCTAGATTAGATCGAATCGAACAGCAAACTAAAAGTATTACGCATCGTCTAGATATTATTTTGAAGAAAGATAAATCTAAGATAAAAAAACTCAAGCAACAATTGAAAAAAACTGATGTTATGAGTAAATATAATCTTTACGGTGAATTGTTAACTACTTACATGTCAAAAATCAAGCATGGTAGTAGTTCGATAACTTTGACTAATTATTACAACAATGAAGAAGTAACGATTAAACTTAATCCTGAATACTCACCTTCAATGAATGCACAAAGTTATTATAAAAAGTATCGTAAATTACAGAATTCGATTCCGCATATCAATGAACAGTTAGAGATTACTACTAATGAGGTCAACTACTTAGAATCTGTTTTAGCCTCTTTAGAGTATGTTGATATTGAAGATGTTGACGGTATCGTGGAAGAATTGATCTCTTCTGGTTACATCAAGAAAAAACGCAAGAATGCCCGTAAAAAGCGTAAGAAAAAGATTGGTGAAAATTTCCAAACTACTAATGGTACTGAAATTACCGTCGGTAAAAATAATTTAGAAAATGACCAATTAACGATGAAAATAGCTCAAAAGAATCACTATTGGTTCCACGTTAAAAACATCCCTGGTTCTCACGTTATCTTAAAGACTGGCACTCCGGATGAAGAATCAATTACTCAAGCTGCAATCATAGCTGCCTATTACTCAAAAGCTCGTGATTCTAGTAAAGTTCCCGTAGATTATGTCCAAATCAAGCATATTAGAAAGCCTAATGGTGCTAAACCTGGCTACGTTATCTTTGAAGGACAAAAAACTATTTTAGTCGATCCTGATCGTAAATTAGTCGAAGCATTAAAAGAGAACTAAAAAAGACAATGATTTCAATTTTATTAAAAGAAATCATTGTCTTTTTTAATTTTCATTTTTTCTTAATTTAGATAATTCGATTTTTGTTTCTTCCTCATCTAATAATTGATAGCGCTTTGAATCAATCGTCAACAAGTACTTATCATCAAAATTATCAAAGACTTTTTCCAGAGTTAGATCGTCACCGATTTTATTCCCTAGCAACAATTTTACTAAGGTATCGATCACATGAACTGAACTAGCTAATTCATGACGAATAATATCGTTAGTCATTCCACGATATTTCTTAGTCATTAACCAGTGGTCGTTGCTCTTTACTAATTCAAAATTATAAATATCGACTTTTGAATCATCTTCTAATTCTTGTTTAATGAGTCGAGAAATATTGGCTCGATCTTCTACGGTCATAAATTGATTAACTGAACTGATCTCATACAGATGTCCGTCTCGCTTTGCCTGATAGATCACTGAAGGAGCTAAAAAGTTCTCCCCATCACTGACTACCATCACTCGGACCGATGTTCCACCTGTTAATTTCAAGTTTTTTAACTCTTGCGCACTAAACTGGAAAACGCGTTTATCGTCAGTTTCAATCAAATTTTTAGAAAGATCGATGATGTTTAATACGCTGTCATTTTTAATCAAACCTAGGTTTTTCATTTCCATATGAGGATCATCGATCTCAACTACTTTTCGACGCATCGACAATGGAGCATTCCAAGGTTCACGACCAATAATAATTGGTTCCAACCCATTTTGATCGATTGATTTTGCCAATTGGAACAAAACGAACTGACGAATCATGATATCAGTTTTTGAAGTAATAATAGGCGTACGAACGATGATCTTCATTCGATCACTTAACTGCAATTCATTACTGATACCACCCGTCACAAAGTAATTATGATTGATAAAGTCATTATTAGCTACAGAAACAGCTTGTTTGTTCTTAACAACAGTCTTTGTAACAATATCTGGGCTATCCAATAGTAATTTTGAATGACCTACGCCTTTTACGCCCATATTGACCATATGTTCAACGTTGCTGCCATCAATTTCACCTTCACGAATGATCAAACTGTTATCAATAATATTTTGCAAAGCAGTTAAATAAGGCATATTTATCCCAGTAATTTCTGACAAGACAGGCTTTTCAAAGTTTCTTCTCATAGCTTCTGACAAAACATCCAACATCCAATTAGTAGGGTGAATGATTTTTTCAAACAATTCATCATCGTCTAATTTTCGTAATTCATTATAACGATTGAAATTATTATTTAATTTATCATTCAATGCACCTTTATTTAAGACCTCTTCAAGGCTAAAACCATTGACGACAATACTTGAATTTGAAGTTTTGCTTGGTCCTAAATAGCGCTGACCGTTGGTAGACCACTGTGGAAAGCGCGATGTAATGTGATCTACAAATGGTTCAGTCGCTCCATTGAAGTAATTTCCTGCATCTAGTTGTAATTTATCGAGATGATATCCTAAACACAATTGTGCTACAGCGGTAGCTACTGGATAACTTGTTGCATATTCTAAAAACTTAGTCTCCTCACTCAAGCGAGGAATAAATTCTGTAATGTAAGATTCATTGGTAGCGTGGTTATAGGCAAAATGAACGGTACAGACACCTACAATATTAAACGTTCGTGCCAATTTAATCGAAAAATTTCTCAAGCGCTGTAATTTCGAATCATTCAAAGACACCGCTGGTGAAATTAAGTTCGAGTCCAAATGATGAATACCAATTGGCTCGATATCTTCAATCGTTCCTACTAAAGAAGAATTATCATAGCGATCACGTAAGATCGTAAACGAATATTCACTAAATCCACGAATACTACGTTCGATTTCAATTTTAGTGTCAGAAATATCTTCCATTGCCATAAAATTATCTAATTCAAATAAATTATTAATGTTCGTCCAACCACTTGAATGACGATTAGAATAGCGTCTTCTAGCGATGATTGGAAAACCGATTGACCGAATAAAACTATAAATTTCTTTTTCATCATCCGAAGAAACAAATTTGATGACTGGTAAATTTGCATGAGTCAATTTTTTGATAAACAATTCTCGTTTAAATGTAGCCAAAGAGGCAGCAAAACTTGGACCAAGGATCTTAGTTTCACCAATTTTTCCATTCAAACTAGATACGATGCCTAAAGCATTTCTATCCCCAACAGTTGGTAAAATTGAATCGGGATGATATTTCTGAACGTACTTTAAAACATTGTCACCAGTCACTTTTTCCACCACGGTTTTATCGTAAAAAGTACCGGATGACAATAATGACGTCGGATTTTCAACGATAATAGAAAGTTTGTAACCCAATTGATGCAAGATGTCAACGGTATCATAAAGTGCAGTCGATAAGTCAACGTTTTTATCGCTGCTAGTAGGTCCGATAATTAAGATTGAATGTACATCGTCTAATTCCATTGACTTCTAATTCCCTCCTGTTGCTTGACTGATTCGATCAAATCAATAAATTCATCAAATACATAATAGCCATCAGTTGGACCAGGAGCAGCTTCAGGTTCAAATAGAACTCCCATAATTGGCAAATATTCATGACGAATACCTTCAATAGTCCCATCTGCCACACAAATATTAGTTACGATAAAATCAGAACCACCAATATATTTTTGATCTAGCGTATAAGAATGATTGTGATTTACAAAATCAATTTTGCCACTGGCTACTTCCTTTACCGCTAACGACGATTCGTGATGTGGTTGTGGTAATGGAATTATTTGACAATCATTTGCCAAAGCTATCAGCAAGCTGCCCAAACCAATTCCTAAGATTGGATAGTCTTTTTGCAAAGTTTGAATTCTTTCAATTGTTTTAGGCAAATCTTTGGGATCCCCTGGACCATTGGAAAAAATAATTCCATCAGGATGAAGGTTTTTGATTTCTTCAATTGTCGCATTATAATTCACGATAATTGAATTACAATCTCTATAAGATAATTGTCTTAAAATTGAATATTTCAGCCCAAGATCAACAATTACGATTTTTAACCCCATATTGGGATTAGGATACGATTGTCGAGTCGAAACTCGTTTAACTAAGTCTGGTGGCAAAACTAGAGCCTTGATCTGATCGATAGCATGTTCATCGTGAGTATCCATAATACTGGCTTTCATTTCACCATGTTCAGCGATGTGCTTAGACAAAGCTCTCACATCGACATTTTTAATTCCAGGTATTTTCAAACTAGTAATCCATTCTTCAAATGAAATGGAATTATTAACTGTTGATGCACTGGAGGATCCAATCACAACACCTTTACATTGCGAATTGATTGATTCATAAAAATCACGATTAATTCCCGAGTTACCCACAGAAGGAATTGTGAAAGCAATAATTTGACCCTCAGTATTAGGATCAGTTACCGACTGTTCAATCCCTGTACGATTATTTGATATTACTAATTGACCAGTAGTAATAATAGAAGAACCGAAACCATCTCCAGGAAAAACTGTTCCATCTTCTAAAATTAAATAACGTTTCATCTAAAGCAACTCCTCAAATGTTTATTCGATTTCGATTTTATCTTCTCCATCGATCTCCTTCATTGAAACTTTGATTTTTTCTCTTTGAGAAGTTGGAATATTCTTGCCAACAAAGTCAGCACGAATTGGCAATTCACGGTGTCCACGATCCACTAATACAGCTAAAGAGATTTTCTTAGGACGACCAGCACTCATTAAAGCATCCATTGCAGCTCGAATCGTTCTACCCGTATATAAAACATCATCAGTCAAAATCACGTGCTTGTTATTAATATCAATCCCTAAAGGTTGAGCATCAACTTTAGAAATATCTTTTTCTTCATGAGTTTGGTCATCCCGGTATGGGGTAATATCCAATTCGGCAACTGGGATTGAGATATTCTCCAATTGTTTTAATCTTGATTCGATTCGATGAGCCACAAAAACGCCACGTGTTTTGATTCCCACGAGGACTAAATCTTCAATTCCTTTATTTCTTTCAATAATTTCATAAGTAATACGTGTCAATGCACGAGTCATTGTTTGACCATCAATAATTTCTTTTGCCATTAATTTTCCCTACTTTCAAAAAAAAAACACCCACAAAGTGAGTGCTTTAGTTTATTTATAATCGCACACAATTCTATTTTTACATTATAGCACGACACAATTACTGTCAATGACGTAATTGCATTAAAGTGTCCAAGAAAATCTTAGGAGGTTCAACTGAGAATTCCATCCATTTATTAGTTCTTGGATGAACAAATCCTAAAGTCTCGGCATGTAAAAATTGACCATTACCTTTTAGAGTATTTTTAGGACCATACAAAGGATCTCCAGCAACTGGATGACCAATGTATTGCATATGTACTCTGATTTGGTGCGTACGACCAGTTTCTAATTTTAATTTAAGAAGCGAGTAGTTTTCGAATTGTTCCAAAACCGTAAAATGAGTAACCGAATTTCGACCATTTTCAACAACGGCTTGCTTTTTACGATCAGTCTTCGAACGACCTAATGGCGCATTGATCTTCCCAGTTTTTTCTTTGAAATTACCGTGAACGATTGCCACATATTCACGAAGATTACTCTTCTCTTTTAGTTGTTTCATTAATGATTGTTTGGCTAGATTATTCTTAGCTATCATTAATAAACCTGAAGTATCCTTATCGATTCGATGTACAATACCTGGTCTAATCACATCATCATCATTGATTTGACAATGATATAAAATTGCATTGACCAACGTCTTGTCTGGATGACCGGCGGCAGGATGAACTACCATTCCTTGGGGTTTATTGACAACTAAAACGTCTTCATCTTCATAAACAACGTCGATTGGAATATCTTCTGGAACTGCTTCAATAGATTGTTCTTCTGGAACGTTCACCAAAATCGTATCACCACTTGTCAATTTATAACCGCTTTTAGATACGGGTTGTCCATTGACGGTAATATATTGATCTTTGATGAATTTTTGAATCTGGGAACGCGTTAATTCTTCAATTTCATTATTGATAAAGGCATCTAGACGTCCCTTTTTTGTTTCATTATATTCTAAGTTAAAAGACTTATTTATTATTTTTCTCACCTGCTAGTTGGATAATCAGTGAACCGATAATTAAAATCACTCCAATGGTGATATAAGTATCAGCCAGATTAAAAATTGGAAAGTTGATAAAATCCAAATTGAACATATCAACGACAAAATGTCTCGTAAAACGATCAATGGCATTACCAACTGTGCCTGCTAATAAGAATATCAAAGAAAAGCGATAAAGATAATCTTTTTTATCAGCTTTAATAAATAAATATGCTAAAACGACCACAGCAACAATTGTTACCACATAAAAAAACATCATTTTGCCTTCTAACATGCTCCACGCTGCCCCAGTATTAGTAATATGCGTTATTGATAAAAGACCAGGGATGAAGTCATGTACACTCATAGGAGCTATGTTCGTTGTCACGTAGGATTTTAGAGCTTGATCACCAACTACTAAGACTGCAAACAGTAGCCAATAAACTAACTGCACTAGAACAATCCTCCAATGGTACCTTCATTATCAACATCCATGTTCAAAGCTGCTGGTTTCTTAGGAAGCCCAGGCATTGTCATAACGTTACCTGTCAAAACAACAATGAATCCAGCACCTAATTTTGGAATGATATCAGTTACATGAAGCGTAAAGTCTCTTGGTGAGCCGAGTCTCTTAGGATCATCACTGAGTGAATATTGAGTTTTGGCGATACATACTGGGAGATCATCCCAAGCATTATCTTTTAATACTTGTAGTTGATTACGAGCTTTTTTGCTGTATTCAACGTTATTAGCTCCATAAACTTCTGAAGCAATCGTAGCAATCTTAGCTTCAGTTGTCTCTTCATCTTCATATAAGCGTGTATAGTTAGCAGCTTTTTCAGTTGCTTTGACGACGGCTTTAGCTAAGGCTTGACCACCTTTACTACCGTTGTGATGAATTTCAGCTAATTGAACGTCTACCCCTACTTCGTCACATAAACTAGTCAAAAGTTTAATCTCGTTATCAGTGTCAGTAGCAAATTTATTGATAGCAATGACAACTGGGATGTGATAATAACGCATGTTATGAATGTGACGTTTCAAATTCTTAAAGCCAAGATTTAAAGCGTTCAAATCTTCATTTTGAATATCAGCCAATTTTTGACCACCATTGTACTTCAAAGCACGAACAGTAGCGACAATAACGATCGCATTTGGTGCGTGATTCAATCTTGGTGTAACGATATCTAAGAATTTTTCGCCACCAAGGTCAGCACCAAATCCAGCTTCAGTAACAGCGTAATCACCTAACTTCATAGCTAACCTCGTAGCAAGGATACTGTTGCATCCGTGAGCAATGTTTGCGAAAGGTCCGCCATGAATAATTGCCGGTGTATTTTCCAATGTTTGAACTAGATTTGGCTTTAGAGCATCTTTTAGAAGAACAGTAATTGCTCCTTCAACATGCAAGTCTCTAACAAAAATCGGTTTCTTGTCAAAAGTATAAGCAATTAAAATACTTGAGATACGTTCTTTCAAATCATCGATGTCTTGTGCCAAACACAATACTGCCATCAGTTCACTAGCGACGGTGATTTCAAAATGTTCTTCTCGAGGAACAGAATTGAATGGGCCACCAAGTCCAACGACGATATTTCTAAGTGCACGGTCATTGATATCTAAAGCACGTTTCCAAACGATTCTTCTAGGATCGATATTTAAAGCATTGCCTTGATGAATATGATTATCGATCAAAGCAGCTAATGTATTGACTGCACTAGTTAAAGCGTGCATATCACCTGTAAAATGAAGATTGATGTCCTCCATTGGTACTACTTGAGCGTATCCACCACCAGTAGCACCGCCTTTCATTCCCATAACAGGGCCTAAAGATGGTTCACGAAGTGCCAAAACAGTCTTCTTACCTAGAGATTGTAAAGAATCAGCTAAACCAATAGCGACGGTCGACTTACCTTCGCCAGCTGGAGTAGGATTAATAGAAGTTACTAAGATCAACTTACCATCGTCGTTTTCTTCCATAGTTTTTTTAATACTACGACCAGAAAACTTAGCTTTATAGTGACCATATGGTTCAATATCATCTGGCGTTAAACCTACTTTTTTAGCAATTTCGTTAATATTTTTCATATTGTCATGCTCATTAATTTGAGCAATTTCGATATCACTTGGAAATGACATTGCTTTCACCTGCTTCTTTTTTGATTATATTTAAAATTCCCTTTGTAGAAATAATTTTGAATGGAAAGAAATCCCGATTACTAAAATGGAACTCCATTGTCCAATTATTGTCCGCCCTTATGTTAACATCTTCGTGTTTAAATACACGTGCCTTATAGTATGGTTCCTTAATTGTGATTGAATCCTTTGAAATTTTGATCCAAGAATTAGCGATAATATAAAAAACATAAATACCATCGATGATCCAAACTATAAATGGAATAAAACTAAGCGCCATGATCTCTAGTTGTAAAATAATACCTAAACAAGCTAGACTTAATGCGATAGACCACATAATCACGCCCCATGCGCCAGTTGGTTGAACAAAATGTTTCTTTGACATAATTTCTCCTGAAAGGTTCTAAATAATATGATTAAATTGTACACCGATGCCGGATTAAATACTAATTTAAATCTTGGTGTCGTTGCGTATGTAATAAAGCAAAATAATAAATTTTATAGTGATGCGTTTGAACAAGATTTTAATGACAATCACTATTTGGAATTCTTAGCATTAAAAGTAGCTTTGAAAAAGATTATAGAAAAAAATTGGAATGATGATATTCTCCAAATTCATTCTGACAGTCAAATAGTTATTGATAGTCTAAATAAAAAATATTCTAAACACTATCAACCGATATTAAATGATATTTTAAAAGAACTGGAATCGTTTCCATTTTACTTTGCTAAACATGTCTCAGATAAGGAAAACAGTGCTGCTCACGCCCAAGTTCATCAAAAAATGTTAAACATCCGTAAACATGGGTCTAAATAGTTTTTAGAAAACAGAAACTATGCTACGATTAAACCGTTTTCAATTATAATTGAGGGGGATTTCCTTATGTACTACGTTGTTATGAAAGATCGCGATATTCGTGATAATTTAGCTACCGAGCAATATCTAATGAATAATGTGAAATTTGATGAACCGTTAGTCCTATTTTACATTGAAAAGCCTTGTATCATCGTTGGACGGAATCAAAATACGCTTGAAGAAATCAACAGTGATTACATCAAAGATAACAATATCACCGTTACTCGTCGTATCTCTGGTGGTGGTGCTGTTTATCAAGATCTGGGCAATTTGTGTTTTAGTTTCGTAGTTGATTCCAATGACAAAAACTTTGGTGATTTTAAATCATTCACTCAACCAATTATTGATGCCTTACATCAAATGGGCGCTACCACGGCCGAAGTTTCTGGTCGCAACGATTTATTAGTCGACGGCAAAAAGTTCTCAGGAAACGCCATGTACTCTAAAAACGGTAAAACTTTCTCACATGGTACCTTGTCACTTGATGTTGATTTAGATGTTCTCACTAAGGCTTTGCACGTTCAAAAAGACAAGATTGCTTCTAAAGGTATTAAATCAATCAGGAGCCGTGTAACTAACTTACGTCCATATTTAGCTCCTGAATATCAAAATTTGACTACTGAACAATTCCGTGATCGTTTATTATTAGAATTGTTCCATGCAAACAGTTTTGATGAGATCAGAAATCACGAATATATCGTGACCGATAAAGATCAAAAGGCAATCGATGAAATCAAGGAAAAATATTATTACAATTGGGATTGGGTCTATGGTAAATCCCCTGCTTTTACTGCTAAGCAAAGAAAGCATTTTGATATGGGAACAGTTGATATTCGTTATAATGTTGCCAATGGTATAGTTGAGAATATTGAAATTTACGGTGACTTTTTCGGTATGAAAGATGTTAATGATATTAAGCAAAAATTATTAAATGTTAAATTTGACCGTGATGAGATTTTAAAAGTACTCGATCAATTTAATTTGGATGACTATTTTAAGGGAATTCCTGAACAAGACTTAGGAAAACTCTTCACTCCATAAAATAAGATTTGTTTACTCTTTCAACAAAAAGCGAGCTGGGAAAAATAATTCTCGACTCGTTTTTTATTTTTGTTATGATTATCTTTAATAAGGGGTTAAAAGATGATTAATGAAATTGTTTTAAATGATTCAATAAATCTGATCGATGTTCATTCTACGACAAATTTAAACGATGATGATCGTATGAAACTAATTGAGGAATATCGATTGACTAACGAAGTTTTAGATTACGCCGATGATGAAAATGAAAGAGCCCGTTTTGAATATGATGAGTTAAGTCAAACTTATCTAATCGTCTATAACATTCAAAATGAAAACGACCAAATTGAAGATTTATCACAAAGGGTCTTACCTATTTCATTAGCAATCAAAAATCAAAAATTATTTCTTTTTACTAATGATGCCACGCATTACGTCGAAGATTATATAGTTAATGCCAAGAATCACTTGAACAAGAAATATCAAAAACAAATTTGGGAATTCATTTTCAATACTTTTGACCAAATTTCTAATGATTATAGCGATCAAATCAGTGAGATCGATTTTCAAAGAAATAAAATTCAGTCTTTGATCCGCCGTCACCGTTCGTCTGAGAACCAAATTTTAGAACTGTCTGATTTAGAAGATTTAACGACTTATTTGAATACTGCCATCAATGACAACTATGCTGTAGTAAAACAGTTGCAGATGGTCTCTAGTGGCAACTCTCAAGTAATCCATTTAGATAAAGTCAGTAAGGAACATTTACATGACTCGTTGGTAGAAACTGAACAACTCAAAAATCAAGTCGACTTAAGTTCTGACATTATTGACCGAATTTCTAATACCTATAATAATATTCTCAATAATAGAACAAATACGACCATGAAGATACTAACGGTTTACACCATTATTCTCAGTATCCCCACGATCGTATCAGGTTTTTACGGTATGAACATGAAACTACCTATTGCTGACCAAAAATGGTCTTGGATATTTTCATTGATCATTACCGTAGCTATTATTCTAATAATTCTTTGGGATTTGCATCGCAGAAACAGTCTTTAATGCTTTGCCCAATATTGATAGAGGTCAGTTCTAATTGAACCATTGTATAATTTACGTTTCTTAGTTGCTTGTTGACCATAATATTTTTCAAATTCAGTATCACTAGTCAAAATATATTTATTCCAAGTGGGAGCGGTCGCAAAGACTTCTCCCATTTCTTTATAGAGTTTACGAACATTTTCCATATCACTCATACGTTGACCATAAGGAGGATTGGTAATAATAGTTCCGTATTCCCCTTCGATCTTTAAGTCTTTAACGGCAATTTGCTTAAATTGGATATCGTGCAAAACGCCAGCATCGTGTGCATTCAATTTAGCAATATCAATCATTGAACCGTCAATATCACTGGCGAAGATATTTAAGTCAACATCTTTTTCACCAGCCTTAGCTTCTTCCTTTAAATTAGCTAAAATTTTAGGATCAAACCAATCGAAACTTTCAAATAGGAAATGACGTTGAATTCCGGGAGCAATATTTCTAGCTAAGCGAGCGGCTTCGATTGCAACCGTACCAGACCCAGTGGTTGGATCGATAAAAGGATCCTCTTCTGGATGCCAAACAGTTAAAAGGATCATCGCTGCCGCAAAGTTTTCTTTCAATGGAGCAGTGCCATGTTCAACGCGATAGCCACGTCTATACAAAGAATCTCCGGTTGTATCAAGCGTTACTTCAACCATATCTTTGTGAATTCGAGTTTCAATTTGAAATTTTGCACCAGTCTCGGGCAATCTACCACGACGCATGAAAACATCGGCCATTTTATTAACAATGGCTTTTTTAGTGATTGCTTGAATATCTCTTTCAGAATGTAATTGAGATTTAACCGTTCGAGCTTTGATAGGAAAAGCAGCGTTCAAAGGTAGCCAATTATCCCAATCAATTGCGTAAACCTTATCGAATAGTTCTTCAAATGTCACTGCTTTAAAACTATCGATCAAGATTTTGATTCTATCAGCACTGCGTAACCAAAGATTAGCCCTAGCAATATCTTCATATTCACCATCAAAATAGACCTTACCGTTCTCAGTCTTTGTATCGTATCCCAAATTTTGTAATTCTCTTGCGGTTACAGATTCAAAGCCGCTTGACATAGTCGCAATTAATTTCATATTGCCCCTCTTGTTATTATTATTTAATTTTTTGTATAAAAAAAGGACGAACAAGTCGTCCCTCTGCCTCGATAAACTCCTATAGGCCACGTTCTGTTCATGTATTAGGTTGGCAAACCTAATACAGTTAGTAATCATCTATCTACAATTAAGCCTTCACAGTAGATTCATTTCTCGTTATGAAGCGCCCCTACCAAAGTTTGGGTTGCCCGCTTGCGGGGTTTACCTCGTTCCAGTACTGCAATTTCTCACAGTAATACGTCTCTGTGGCACTTTCAAGCTATTAACACATAGTCTCACTGACCTTAGTGCTTTCGCTGCCGTTACCCGAAGGTACCTTGGCTTATTGGGCCAAGCACAAACACTGCAAACATCTCAGTTCGCGCGGGCGTGGACCTTCCTCAGCCTAGATAACTAGACCGCGATTACTCGTAATTTACCGACTTGAACAGTATACACTAAATTCAATTAAATTCAAACCCGATATTACTGATAACCTATAAAAAACTTATCAGTAATTAAAATTGATTGAAGTTATTGTTATTATTCATATTTCCATTAAAATTATTCTGTCCAGAATTTGGATTGTTCATTGGACGATTACTTTGGAAATTATTATTAGCATTAGGATTATTAAAATTATTATTCATAGGACGATTCATTCTAGGATTGATTTCTTGATGACCACTCTCGACTCCATTGTGATTCATATTGTTAGGTACGACTGCTGATGCAAATTGCTTAGTTTCGTGATTTTCATCAGGCAAACCATTGCTGAAGTCATGGCCAAAGACACGCTTTTCAAGATTAGAGATACGTCTCAAAATATCATAATTAGTTGAAGCTTCAGCAGTAGAGCTCTTTGGTTGAGGTCTCATTCGATTATTTTGTGGACGTTGTTGAAAATTTTGATTAGGATTATTATTTCCTGGACCAGCATTACGTGCTTGCATTAAACGATCATTTTCACTCTTAAGTTGATCGATTTCGTTAGCAAATGTTTCGTAATCTTTAATAATTCCATCTAAAAATTGGTCGACTTCTGTTGGATCATAACCACGCATTTTAGTTTTGAATTCTTTTTGGAGAATATCGTTTGGTTGATAATTTAATGAAAGATCATTATTATTATTTGTTTGTGGATTCATTCCATTCATATTATTCATTTAAAACACCCCAGTGTTAATTATTGTCAATTTATCTTATAACCTAACTATCATATAACATATTAGCAAAGTCCTGCATAGAATCAAAATCAATTAGTTCTAACTGATAATCGATTCCACGATCCTGATAAGCTTTGATAGCCTCATAATCATATTTTGGTTTGCCACCGCTATCTGGATCATAAAAAATCAAAGCACCATCAGTATGTTTGAGCATAAATTCTTGCCATACTCTCAATTGTCTAGGATTATGATAACTCATATCGGAGACTTTATTGACATAGTCTGCATTTCTTAAAAAAACATTTAACAATAGCTGTTTTTTCTCATTCCACTGACTGCCAAATTCTGAAAACGGTAGCATTACTGCATGTCTAATATTATAGCCCTTTTTCTTCACTTCTTGCACGGCTTTTCCAACTATTTGCTCCGTACCTAGTTGAGCTCCAGTGATGACCCATTCCATCCCGTCTTCAGCGTAATCTGTAATTCTTTGACTAAAAAAGTCTTGAATTACTTTGGCTTTTGGGTCATCATCTTTAAAAATACCTAATTCGTAAGAACGGTATCCAGTGATCCATAGATTTTTAATCATAAAGAATCCTCCCAATAATTATTATTTTTACCATCATGGTATAATTTGCAGAGTAGGAGTTGATATTTTGAAAATAAACTACCCTGACGGTCGTGTTTTCCACAATAATCGTCCGTCAAGACCTTCTTTAAATACTAGTGCCAAGAAGAAACTCATTTTTGGTGATCGTGGTATGACCCTTGAAGAAGAGATTAATGAAAGCAACAAGTATTACCGTAGTCACGATATTGCCGTGGTTTACAAAAAACCTACGCCAATACAAATTGTCAAGGTCGATTATCCAAAGCGAAGTAAAGCTGTTATTAGAGAAGCTTACTTTCGACAGGCTTCTACGACTGATTACAATGGCGTATACAATGGCTACTATGTTGATTTTGAGGCTAAGGAAACTAAAAATAAAAATACTTTTCCTTTAAAAAACTTTCATCAACATCAAATTGATCATCTTAGAATGTGTCAAAAACAAGGTGGCATCTGTTTTGTTATTATAAAATACGTAACTTTAAAACGCTATTTTGTAATGCCAGCGGATGACCTCTTTGTTCATTGGGATGCCCAAAGGCATGATGGTGCTAAATCCATTCAGCTTAAGGATATCGTTGATTGTTCAATTGAGATCAAAGCTAATTATGATCCTACTTTACCTTATATTGATGCTATACAACAATTGATAGAAAGTGGGAAGGAGAAAGAATGAAAAAAAATACCAGTATATTGACTTTCAAAAATATTCTCAAATGGTTTTTAGCCATTGTTGCCGTATTGGCAGGAATATTTTTGTTCATCTTTGTTTACTACGCTTTTAGTGCACCGTCTATTAGTCAGGAAAACTTACAAAGCGGTGGATCTTCAACGATTGTTGACTCAACCGGTAAACAAATCGCTTCACTTGGGGACAATAAGAGAAATTATGTGACCATCGATAAAGTACCACAACAGATGGAAGATGCCGTAATTTCAATTGAGGATAAGAATTTTTACAATGAACCACTTGGAATCGATCCTGTAAGAATTGCTAAATCAGCTTTTAACAATATTACTAAAGGGACTCTCCAAGGTGGAAGTACCTTAACGCAACAATTAGTAAAATTAACAGTCTTCTCTACCGATACTAAAGATCAAACTTTTAAACGAAAAATGCAAGAGGCTTGGCTGGCGATGCGTGTTAGTCAAAAATTCTCTAAGCAGCAGATCCTAGAATTTTACGTTAATAAAGTTTATTTGAACAATGGTATCTATGGGATTGAAACTGGGGCCAAGTACTATTATGGCAAGTCATTGAATAAGTTGAGCTTGGCTCAAATGGCAATGTTAGCTGGCTTACCTAATGCACCAAGTAATTATGATCCATACACCCACCCTACTCAATCTAAGCAACGTCGTGATTTAGTTATTAAAGCTATGTACAATAACAATAAAATTACTAAATCACAGGCTCAAGAAGCTATCAATACACCAATTTCTGATGGCCTCTTGCCTTACAAGAAGGTTTCAAACAGTAACAATACTAAACGAATAATTGCTGATCCATACATTAAAGAAGCAATTTCAGAAGTTAAGAAAAAAGGATTTGATCCATATCGTGATAATCTAAAAATTACTATCAATATGGACTATGGCGCTCAAAAACGTCTTTACAATATCGTTAACTCATCTAGTTACGTTCAATTCCCTGATTCAAAAATGCAAGTTGGTGCTTCGATCGTTAACCCTAATAACGGTAAGGTCGTAGCAATGATTGGTGGAAGAAATCTAGGAAATGTACAATTTGGGCTCAACCGAGCTGTACAAACTACTCGTAGTAATGGTTCAACGATGAAACCTATTTTGGATTATGCTCCAGCTATCGAAAATCTTAATTGGTCAACTTATCATCAATTAGAAGATACTGAATATACTTATCCTGGAACCAATATCCAACTAAAGGATTGGGATGAAGAATATCAAGGTCAAATGAGTTTGAGAAAGGCTTTGGTCAATTCTAGAAATGTCCCTGCTATCAGAACTTTGTCAGCAGTAGGATTATCCAATGCGATTGATTTTGCTAAAGGTTTAGGAATTGATTCAATCAAAGAAAGCGATGGCTTATCAGTTGGTATTGGTGGTTCAGTTTCATCACTTCAAGGAGCTTCTGCTTATGCAGCATTTTCGAATGGTGGAACATACTACAAACCATATTATGTTTCTAAAATTGAAACAGCTGACGGGATGGTTCATAACTATAGTAAGTCTGGTAAACGTGCAATGAAGGATTCAACGGCTTACATGATTACTGATGTCTTAAAGGGCGTTCCTTCAAGTTATGCCACTTATGCTAACATTTCTGGATTACATCAAGCCGGTAAAACTGGTACTACTAACTATTCTTCTGATGCAATCGCTGCTAACTCATTGTTAAATGGTAAAGCAAAAGATTCTTGGTACAATGGTTACACTAGAAACTACTCAATGAGTGTTTGGACCGGTTATGATTCCGAAAATCAAAACGGAATTTCTTCAACTTATCAAAGTGTTGCTGGTAAGATTTATAAAGCCGAGATGAGTTATTTGGCTAAACAAACTGACAGCAATCCTAATTGGAAGAAACCTAGTTCCGTCGTTTCTATGATGATCAAGAACAACGGTTCAACTACACCAACAGTTGCCTCACCTAGTTCGAGTTCATCCACTTATACTAAAGAATTGTTTGTTAAAGGTCATGCGCCTTCCAATCCATACAAGGATTCCGATTACACTTCAAGTAGTGCTTCTAGCTCAAGTAGTAATCAAGTAACTTCAAACAACCATTCAAGCAGTTCTTCTGAATCTAGTGATGAGGAAAATGATACAGGTACTGATGGTCGTGTAGAAATTACTGGTTCTGATGCGGATAATAATGAAAATAGTGATTCCAATGGCAGTTCAAATTCGACTGGGAATACTAATAACAGTACTAATAGTAATGGCAACACTACTGATAACAATAATTCTTCGAATACTGGTAATTCCAATGGTGGAACTACTGGCGGCACAACTGGCAATAATAGTGGTTCAACTGATTCCAACGGTGGAACCACTGGTGGCACGACTGGCAATACCGGTGGTGGTACAACCAATAGTGGCGCTACGACTAACAATGGTGCTACAACTAACAGTTCTGCAGACAATAACGCACAATAAATAAAAAAGGTTCAAGACAGATTTTTTCTGTTTTGAACCTTTTTATTTTATTTTTGAGGTAGTCCCTCATTTTCCTCATTTAATTTGTCACAAGTAATAATCAGCTGATTAGTTTCCTTAGTTGGATCCAGTTTCATTGAGTATTTCCGTCCATACTCAATCATCGTATGATGCGCACGGTGAAGTTCTTCGGGTTTTAAAACACTCACAATCTTCTTTTCAACTTGCAAAGGATTAGCTTTTTGATCTACAAAATTCAATCGTTTTGAAATAGCTGAAACATGTGTATCCACAGCGAAGGTCGATTGATTGAAAACATCACTTAAAACTACGTTGGCTGTTTTTCTACCTGCACCAGG
The DNA here is from genome assembly GCF_001435505.1 of Companilactobacillus futsaii JCM 17355. Classification (GTDB taxonomy): domain Bacteria; phylum Bacillota; class Bacilli; order Lactobacillales; family Lactobacillaceae; genus Companilactobacillus; species Companilactobacillus futsaii. The sequence continues at coordinate 24,094 of NZ_AZDO01000003.1, forward strand.
AAGTGCCATGATACCCTTCCTAGTTTCGGGGACAACATCGTTTAATTCCTCATGGACTATACGTGCCGTTTTAATGATGTTTTTTGCTTTATTATGGAATAGGCCCACGCTTTTGATAATTTGCTCTACGTCTTCTATATTAGCGTTCATGAGGTCTTTTGGTTCTGGGTACTTAGCAAACAAAATCGGTGTGACCTTGTTGACGGACACATCAGTTGCTTGTGCACTCAAAATAACCGACACTAAATATTGAAATGGCGTTCTTGAATCTAGTGACGGACCAACCGGTCCAATATCTTCTTCCATCTGGTGAATAGCCCAGACGATTTGTTCATCTTTTAACATTAATATCCCAGCTTCTTTCGTCGTTCTTGGAGTTGTTCTGCTGTCTTAATATTACTCTTTTCCCAGCTAATTAAAATCCGATCCATGTACTTTAATGAATAGGCTTGATTTAAAACAGCTTCTTTCAATGCTAGATCAATCAATTCAATACTGTAATGATCGTCATCGATCCACTGGTGAATTTGTTCCTGCTCAATTGGTGAAATTGGACGACCAAACTCCACTTCGATTTTTTTGAACAATTCTTCAGTATCTGACATCAATTTGTCTTGTTTATTAGCCAGTTTTTCTTGTTCCAAAAGATTCTTCAATCGATAAAAAATTGGTGTCAAAGAATAAATATCTCGTTGTTGATGATGGTCGACTACGGTTTTTAATTCAATAATACCCAACTTTATTAATCCTTGAATGATCGTATAGATTGAAGCTTCGTCCATTCCAGTATCCTTAGCTAAATCTTGAGCCATTGGAAAAGTATTACCTTTTTGAGCATACATTGATAGAGCCAAATAAACAACGAGATCACGCTCTGTCATACCCAATTTATGAAAATTTTTAATTATTAAATTGTTGATAGTCGTACTGCCACTGTCGACAAACGAGTTGAATAAATCATCATTCATATAAATTACTCCAATACATAAAAAAAGCCCGAGAAGACGATCTCGACTTTTTTTGTTTTTTAAATATTATTAATGATCTGAATACTTTTACCAGTTTTAAAATCAACTAAATTGTAGCCGATTTTACCATTTTTCTTTTGGAAAGTTACTTCCCAAGTAGGTTTCTTTTTATAAATTCCTAAATTTATATGCAAAATCTTCTTAGCACCATAACGTTGGGCTACTCCATCAATAATCGTTTGACGAACTGGTGCATTGTTTTTGTTGAAAATATCAGTTTTACCACTTTTGGCATCAATAACGATGTATCGATACTTTTCACCTTTTGTTAAACCACCGACTGCATAATATTGCTTTTTACGCGTATAGTTACCGAAATAATCAGGCTGAACGATGCCAGCCTTTTCTTTGGCAATTTCGTTAGCTTGTGATTTAGCACTCGAGTTTGGTGCTGTCGAAAGATTCAAATAGGTTAATGCAGAAACTATTGCTAATGCAATTAATGAAATGGTCAATAAGATTTTTGTACTTTTATTCATAATACTTCCTTTTTTACTAACAAAAATAGTATAGCAATAATTTACTTAATTCAAAAAGTCATTTATATCTTTTTTAATAGAATCCATATCCTCATTGATTACTGGTAATCCTTTTGGCAACGAATCCAAAATAGTTTTACCATAATTCTTCGTCAAAATACGATTATCCAACAATAAGATCACGCCCCGATCATTGGGAGTTCTAATCAAACGACCCAAGCCTTGACGTAATTGTAAGATAGCATTTGGCAAAGAATCAACTTTAAAAACATTTAAATCTTGTTGTTTCAAAATATCCTGTTTAATTCTAACATCTGGTTGTTCAGGTGATTCAAATGGAATTCGAGTCACGATTAGGATTTCTAGAACTTTTTTAGGAAAGTCGACACCTTCCCAAAACGAGTTTGCTCCCAATAAGACCGATCGACGACCAATTGCAAAACGTTTCTTGATCTTTTCATTAGAGCCGGTCACACCTTGCGCCAAAATCTCCCATTTTTCTTTAACGTCCGTTTCCATCAGCCGTTCATAAACTTTCGCTAAAGTGTTTAACGAATTGAACAAAATCATTGTTTGATGGTTTAAATTATCCAGAATATCAACAATATATTCTGTAACCATATCAAAATATTCTTCACTGTTAAGCGATTGGATATCTGGTAAGTTAGCTGGCAAATAAATTTTACTATTTTTAGAAATACTATTCATATCCGGCAAAATAATCATCTGATTAATTTGATTCTGATTCAATTGGGTATCCAAAATAAAATGTGAAAAATCCTTTTGAATCGTAATAGCCGCACCTATTGCAAAAATCTGGCTAAATCTATCTGTCGTATCTGCAATCAAATCACGAATATCGTATTGTCGCCAACTGATTTTCAAGGTTTTTGGATCGTAGTAATCACGCATTTCTAATTGTAAACCAAATTTATTATCAGGACTCTTTAAAGCTTGCAACAGTTCATCTAGGTTTTTCAAAACTGTTCGCAATTTAGCATTTTCAATCGTCAAATTAGAGATTACCTTGGATAATTCCACTGAAATAAAGTTTTTCTGGAAATTATATTGATCAAATAAAGTTTCAACTCGATTGGAAATCAACGACAATTCAACAATCAAATCAGACAATAATTCAGCTAATTGATCATTATCTTTACCAAATTCGTTGCTACTGTCTAAAATTGAAACGAATTCTTGTCGATCTTTGAAACTAACTTTATTCCGAATATAATTACCAAAAATATTGTATTCGATGCGTTCCATTAATTCATCAACCGCTTGAAAGTGAGTTTCCATCGTCTGTAGATCTTGGTAATTCCATAACTGTGTTGTTACTTCAGTAAAAGCATAACGCAGCGTTACACGATTTTGATAAAGAATATCGCTGATTTTTTTGACGTATTCATTCAATTTCAAAAAATCAATCGTTGGTGAACTAGCATCCCGCAAACTACCGGCAAAATGATTAGCTTCATCAATTACTAAGTAAGAATTTCCACCCCAAAATTGACTATCTAGATGTCTAGCTAAGAATGACTGGTTAGTGACTAAAATCTTAGATTCTAAATAACGATTTTGTTGATAAAGCCAAAAATCATCATTGCTATAAATTGAGTTTTCTTTGGGTTCACCACGATGTCTAATAATGCTAAACAAAGGACTGCTGTAATTAGTTAAATGTAATTCACTCAAATCACCGGTCGTAGTCATCGTCAACCAAACAATAATCTTCATTTTTAAAATAGCTGTGTGACTATGCAAACGATAATTATCTAAAGCTTCAGAGAAACGATCCAAATCAATGAAATTATAACTACTCTTAACAATTTCAGCATGATAATTATTACCTGTTACTTGGTTCAATAATGGAATCGATTGCTCAACGATTTGCTGTTGCAAAACCTTTGTTGTTGTTGCAATTACCAGTTTTTGATCACTGTTGATCAAATAAGATAGTGGCAACAAATAACCTAGAGTCTTACCTGCCCCAGTTGGCGCTTCAATTAGATTCCACTTTTTATATTTGTCACGATGTTGACTAGTCTTATAAATATTATCCATCAACTTGGATTGGTTCACTCGATAATCAAGAATGCCAGCAAGTAATTTCTTTTTGGCTTCTTTAGATTGTGGATATTTAGTCGAATGATCAATTTGTTCACTAACATGGAAATCTTTTTTTCGTAAAATAAGACCTCCACGCTCATACAAGTAAGCTGGTAAAACTTCTGTTCGAGCATTCTTTTCTCGCTCTTCTAAAACAGTTTTAAAGACTAAATCTGTTTCCCTCAAAGTATTCTTACCAAATTTAGCCAATAATCGCAAAGTATCTAAAGGTAATTGCTGAACTCGTTTTAAAATAACTAAAAACAATTCTGCAGTAACATGAGCATCACTATTAGCACTATGTGGATTCTTATGGACGATACTCAAATAACGTGTTAAATCTTGTAACTTATAACTACTGATAGTTGGAAAGAGAATTTGCGATAATTCAACGGTATCGATAGCTTTGACATTTAGTTGATTCATTCCGATACGTTTAAATTCACGATTTAAAAAGGTCAAATCAAAATTCACATTATGTGCAATAAAAACTCGATTTTTTAAAAGTTTAAAGATATCAGGTGCAACTTCTTCAAATGTAGGTGAATCTTTAACATCTTCATCACTCAAACCAGTTAAGGCAGTAATTCGATTAGGAATCGATACCTTAGGATTGATTTTTTGATCATAAATATGCGTGATTTCACCATTTTCGATAAGGGCACAGCCGAATTGAATTATACGCCCGTTGTCATGCCAATTAGAATTGGTCGTTTCCAGATCAACAACAGCGTAAGTGTTTTTCAAATCATTCACCTCTCATCTTTTTTCTTAAAGTTTAACTGCTTGGTCTTTCTTCAAGAAATAAAGATATTTGCCCAAAACGGGCTTTTTCTTGATTGCTTCAATCGCTTTTGCGTACAAATTAACTTGTCCTGAATACTTCTTAACAAGTTCATCTTCATTTTGGCTAGTAACATGATCAGTTTTGTAGTCAAAAATAATTACGCCTTCATCTAATTCAATCACTCCATCAATAATACCATGAACTAAGATTTTATCGTTAATAGAATAATCTTTTGCAGTATCTTTAAATAATTTTCTGGCCGGCATCAAAATTGAACAAGGAAATTCTCGACTGACGTTTTGATGATTAGTGACAATCTCTTTGCCTAAATCACTTTGGTAAAACTTAGCCAAACTAGAGCAATCGATTTTTTTCGCTAGTTCCGGTGTCAATAATTTTTCATTCGTCATTTGAGTAACTAATTCTTCAAAATCGTCAATCTCTGGTGTCTTTTCTATATTGATCTTTTGAAGAACTAAGTGAGTCGCACTACCAACTTCAGCATTGGTAACTTTTTTGGTCTTCGTCAAAAAATCCGGTTGAGCAAATGAACCTAGATTATAACGTGATTTTTCTGGCAACATCTCGGCCATATTTTCGTTGTCAGGGTCTTCAAACAAACCTTTGATTTCAGAAACGGATTGATAAGCGGTTGTTTCGACTGATTCTTGATATTGATAATTCAGATCCAAAATATCAGCAACAGCATCCTTGAATAATTGACTGGGTTCTTTAGGAAGCAATTTGATTTTTTGATTTTTAGGAGCCTTAGTATCTTCAGCTTTAGCCGCAATTAATTTGAATTGCAAGTGACTGTCTTCATCGTAATAATCAGGAGCAACAGCATCTTGTAAAGTACTGATGCCCACTAAGTTCTGAAAATTATTAGCTTTCATCCTAGTAGATTCATTGACTAAATTATTAGTCATAGCTACATTATTCCAAGTTTTTAATAATTTATCTGAATCTTTGGTAAAGCCTAGCATGATCAACTTTTGCTTAGCTCTAGTCAAAGCTACATACAATAGCCGCATTTCTTCAGAAACGGTAGCAATTTTCTTTTGATAACTAATAATTCCTCGTGGGATCGTTCGATATTTGATTCTCGTTTCGTTGTCAGCCACCGTTATCCCAATACCTTTTTGAGCGTCAAAGACCGTGTCTGAATTAACATCCATCATATTGAACTTCTTATCCATATCTAAATAGATCACGATTGGAAATTCCAAGCCTTTTGAACCATGGACTGTCATAACTTTGACAGTATCATCGTTAGCTTCAATACTATTAGGCTGCGAAAGGTCTTTGTCTAATTTTTGCATCCGTTGAATAAAGTTAATGAATTGGTGCAAACCTTTATAATTATTTTCTTCATATGCGTTAGCCCGCTGGTACAAAGCATGTAAATTAGCAGCACGTTGTTTGCCACCTGGCATCCCAGAAACATATTCCAAAATACCAGTCTCTTGATAAATTTTCCAAATCAAACGAGCAATACTATTTTTATTAGCAAAATCACGATAATTATCCAGTTGAACTAAAAACGTACTGATTTTATTTTTAAGACGTTCTTCAGCATTTTCAAAAGCTGCATATTCATTTAAGGCCGTAAAATAACCATTACGTTTATCGATCAATCTGATTTTGGCTAATTCTTCTTCATTCAAACCAACGATTGGTGACCGTAAAACGGCAACTAGTGGGATATCTTCGTATGGATTATCAACTAGTTTCAACATCGACATCATAATTTGTAATTCCGTTGTCTGGAAGTAGTTCTGAGCATCCTTGACCATGACGGGGATATTTACCTTAGAAAAATAAGAAATAATATCGGTATTGTTATCCCTAACTCGTGACAGTATGGCAATATCAGAATATTTCAGTGGGCGAATCTTCTCAGCTTCAGTATCAGCCTTTATTTTGCTGTCGTAAATTTCAAATCCTTGGTCGATCAAACTCTGAATTTTTTTAGCAGCGGCACTGATCAGAGTTTGCCGTTTTGTGACTTCTTCATCTTCATCACCAATATAAACGTCAAACTCATTAGTCGTATCGACAGAATCAGGAAAATTAGTCCCCGTAATCAGTTTAGATTTCTCATCGTAGTCGATATCACCAATCTTTTTATCAAAAATCCTAGTAAAAATGTTATTGACGAAATCATCGACAGCTTTTGAGGAACGGAAATTCATTGATAATTGAATCAATTCATCATCATTATCTTCTTTTTGAAAAGCTTCGTATTTTTCGGTAAACAATCTAGGAGCTGCTTGTCTAAAACCATATATCGATTGTTTGATATCCCCTACCATAAAACGATGATTATTCTCGCACGACAATAAATCGATGATCTTATCCTGCATCGCGTTAACATCTTGATATTCATCGATCATTAATTCATGAAATTTATTTTGGTAATACTCTTGAGCAATTCTTCTACCATCAACTTCCCCCTCTAAAATATCGACTGCTCGATGTTCTAAATCATTAAAGTCTAGGACGTGACTATTCGTTTTGAGTTTTTGAAATTCCTTGATAAAGCTGTATTCAACTTCAACTAATTTTTGTACTAAACTTTGAGCAACTCTTAGAGCTTCATCAACACCAGCTTCTGGTTTCAAGAAATAATCAGTGACGAGACTCTTCAGTTGATCATCTAAAGTCTTCTTGACCTCCCCTGTTTCATTCATAAGCGAAAGGTCTTTTCCTTCTTTATCAGCTTTGGTAACACGTTGCTTTTTATTCTTAAATTTAAAGTTATAAAAAAATTCTTGTAATTGATCATAATTATACTGTGATAACTCAGCATAGATTTTTTGCAATCTTTCTTCAGCTTCTTTAAAGACATTTAAATATGTTCCTGCCAACTCATCTTCTAAAGCTAAATCTAGGCCTTGTTTGACCGTCAATAAAATTTCATCTAGACGTAATTTGATCTGGGGCAAAAATTCTTTTTGATAGAAGTCACTCTGACTAAATGACTTTTTAAATTGATAAGTCTTGCTTAAATTATCCAAATAAGCTCTAGTATCACTAGTTGTAATTGCAAAATCGTATAGTTTAAAAATAATATCTTTTAAACCATCATCAGTTTTGTCATTAGTAAAATTATCAGTCAATTTAATGAAATCTAAATCACCTTTGCTGTAATACTTATTACGAATGTTATCGTAAGCCTGTTCTTGAATAATCGATTTTTCAGTATCATCACTCAATAAGCGAAAATTAGGGTCTAGGTCGATCACATAATAAAATTTCTTGATCACACTTAAACAAAAGGCGTGTAAAGTACTAATGTTAGCCATCGGAATATGAAAAATCTGTTTTTGGAGACGTCTTTTTTCTTCAGCGTTATTAGTTTGATTAACGGCATCTTTCAAGGCTTTAAGTAAACGGTCTTTCATCTCTTGAGCGGCTGCTTCGGTAAAAGTTGCTACCAATAGATTATCAACATCTTCATCGCTTTTTAATTCACGTAAGATTCGTTCGATTAAAATGGTCGTTTTTCCAGAACCAGCGGCTGCAGAAACTAAAATATCATGTCCACGATGTTCAATTGCTTTTTTCTGATCTTGTGTCCACTCAGGCATTGTCTTCCTCCAAAATTTCTCCGATTTTTTCTAGTACATCTTTTTTGTTGTAGTTGATAATATCGTGATATTCATTTTCTGGTAACATTGCATCAAATTCAAAAATTGGCCGAAAATCACTATATTGTAAATCGGTAATCTTTTTATAACGATAAGGATTAAGATTTAATTTCCCTGAATAAATCTTCTCCCCAGCAGATTTAATCAAACGACGATTATAATTGAGAATCTTGAACAAATCTTCATCAGAAATTACATTGTCTTTGCCAAAGCTGACTACTGGAGACCTAGATGATCTTGCATTTTTAGCAGTTCTAGCTTCAGTATCAAAATTATCCAACAGATCCTCATCATTTAGTAAAATCCCTTGCAGTTTGAACTGTGACAATATTTGTTCAGCAATCGGTACTTGTTTTTTACTTAGCGGAATGAAGGGATTGCTGATGTGTTCATATAAAGCTCCTCCAACTTTTACGTCAGAATTATCTACTTTAAATAGTTCCAAATTGTTATTCAAGCTTTGAATGTAAGTTGGCATCTGCATAGTGATACCATTTAAAAATTGTGGGAAATTGAAATCTTTATCGCTTGACTTATAATCGATAATCGTCAAATAAGCTAACGCTTGTTCTGGCAAAAGCATTTCATCGATTCGGTCGATTTTTCCACGGACGTTGATCTTGTGATCACCAGATAATTGATAAGACAACCCTGGTAGATCTTGTTGATTATTGATCCGGCCAAAGGTAACTTCAGAACGCTTTGGATTAAAGCCATTTCTTTGATACTGTTGTCTCATATTTTTAACTAATTGAACTAGGGTACTTTGCAATTTGTCAGAAATATAAAGCATTCGCGCAGATGATTTGAATATTTTGTTTTCCGGCAAACTGGCCTGTTCTTCAAATAAATCAGCGATCAGTTTCGTTATTTCTTGATCATTAAAATCGACTAATTTTTGATTATGTTGATTAAGATATTTGACCAAGCTATCTAAGACGGCATGAAAGACTGAACCTGTTTGAGCTGGTGTTATTTCAAATAATTGTCGTGGATACAAACGTAAACCATATCTCAAGAAATATTCGTATTCATTTTTGTAGAAAGTTTCCAATTGAGAAATTGAAACATTGATATTTTTTCCATACAAAGCATTGACCGTCTTTGGAGTTAAATCAACCGGCTTATTTTGATAATTCAAGGAACTCAAAGCAAACTCAGAGGTCTCTTTGTCGCGTCCTAACAATTGTTTACGCACGTATTGCCAGGCGTCTGGTAAATCAGCATTTTTATCCAAAGCGCTTCTGGAAATCCTAATTAAATAATTCAAAGTTGAAGCTTTTGAACCAATGTATTGCAAAATATGATTGTCTTCTAAGTCATCAGTCGCTGGGTTGAGTAGCTTGTCTTCAACTTCCAAATTAAAATGGTCCTTGATTCGCTTGACATAGCTGGATAATTCCTGCTTTTTGTTATCTTCAGTTAAATTAGGATAAGTGAAGATCAAGCGCTGTGAACTGGCTGTAAATGAAATATCATGCAAGTATGGCTCGGCATTATTGATCACTTCATCTGATTCTTTCAAATACTTACCATCAGTAAAATTATTATTCAAAAATCCTCGCTCATCATCAGTCACAAGATTATTAGAAACTGTTGACCCTGGCATATTGGCGGTAGTTGAGCCCAAAATAAAAGTGATTTTTCGATTATTTGGTTGAATCATTCCAATTTCTGAAATACTTACAGCATCAAGTGTTGAAGGAATTTGTGAATAAGTAGCATTTTCAAAAGCTGCATCCAAAATACTAATGAAGTCTTCTGATTCAAATTCTTTTTCACCAAAAACAGTGACATATTCGTCCAAAATTTGATTGAATAAATTAACGATTTGTTCAGGTTGATTAGCCAAAGTTAGATTTTGTTCTTCAGTTGCTTGCTTTTGCCAAGTTAACAAAACATCAAAGACATGATTATTAGTCAAAAAAGCATATAAAGCAGAGGCACTTTCTAATGAAGACAATTTCTGATCCAAAAACTTGCCTAATTGTTGATAGATTGATTTTATGAAACTCTTAATGACATTGATCAATTGATATTCATGGATTTTTTCGGCATCAACTTTCTCATCCAATTGAACAACTGGTTTGAAGACAGCACCTAGCCAATTCTTTTTAGTCGTACCATTGGCTAAAGCATAATTTTCCGTGAGATCTAAGGCTTGTCTAAAAGTTGCTAAATCATCTTTGAATTCATCTGGAATCAATAACTCGGTTCTTAACAAACTGATAACATCGTCTTCTTGCATCCCTTTGTTGTGTACAGCAAACAATAAATCGATCAATCGCTTGAAAGGATGGTTAGCCATTTTCTTTTGTAAATCGATGAAATAAGGAACTTCATTATTTTCCATAAATGATTCAACGAAAGAGCCATATTCCGATAAATTACGAGCTAAAATCAAAAAGTCATTGTAGCGATAATCTTGACGAGCGACCATTTGTCGAATGTACGAACTAACCGCAGAGATCTCGGTCTGTTTGTCCGTACATCTCCAGACTTGAACTGAACGCTTATCATCAAAAATTGAAGGTTTGATATTTCCCACGCCACTAGATTGAATCCAATAATTTTCCAATTTAGCTAAGTCGGAACTGATTCTTGGCTTTTGTGCAAAATAATCTTTACTAGCAATTTGTTGTTTTTTGGCAAAATCATTCAATTGTTGGTATGTTGAATCTGCTCGATAATAAAAATCAGCTGGATCAGTTTGTTTTGATTTTTCTAAAACTAATGACACATCTAGATTGCCACTATTGATCATCAATGATTTCACCAAATTTAACTCGGTAGCTGTAAATGATGAAAATCCTTCGATATAAAAATGATATTGATCGGTTTTAATTTTAGTATTCAAAAAATCAGCCAAAGCATTCAACTGAAAATCATTCGTATTATAATTTTTAATTTGTTCCAAATAAGCTGTATAAATCAAATTCAATTCTTGAATTTTATCGGCAAAAACATCTTGTCCATTGTCATTCAAAACTAATTCGATATCTTCTGGCTGAACTTGACCGTTCATAAACTCATTGAATTGGGAAATCATTTGATCCAAAAATCCCGGTTTATCGATCATCCCTGAAAAAATCTTCAAATTCTTTTTATGAGTTTGAACGATTTCTTTTAGCAACATAGCTGCTTTAGTTTGCGTTAGGCTTTCTAAGTTATACTCACCACTGTCACGCAAAAAATACCAAGCTAAACGTGAGAACGAAAAAGTTTGGACATTATTTGTAGCAATCAATTCATCGTCATCATTACCAAATGATTTGAGGATATTGACTTCAGATTCGAATTTTATGTGATTGGGAACTAAGAAGAAAAATTGTCCCGCTGGATCTTTTTTAAAATCTTCATTAAATAATTCCATCATTTTTTGATGATGGTCAAATTGGTTCTTACCTAATACAAAATTTAATGTCATATTTATTCACCCGCAAAAATTTTATCATAGTTAACTGTCATAAAGTGGAAATCATCACAATAGATGTATAAAATAAATACTTAGAGAAACTGAGGTGAGCATGTGCTTAAAGGAATAGGAAAAAGTCACGGAAAAACAATAATTATGGGAGAACATGCGGTAGTTTATGGCTACCCTGCATTTGCTATCCCATTATTAAGTACACCTGTGATCGTAAAAATAAAACAAAGTGAGAACAATTCTTTGATCTCCAAGTACTATGCTGGAAAAATCGAGCAAATTCCAGACTCTTTAGCTGGAGTTAAATTCTTAATTGGTCTGTTAGATAAAGAAATGAATAATAATCATGTTAATTACACGATCAGTATCGACAGTGGCTTACCTATTGAACGTGGGATGGGTTCTTCAGCTGCGATTGCTTGTGCTATCACGAGAGCATTTTTTGACTTCTTTGATCAAAAACTTGATCATCAAACATTATTAAACTACGTCAATAAATCGGAAACCGTTACTCATGGTAAGGCTAGTGGCTTAGATGCTTTAACGGTGAGTTCAGAATATCCTATCAAATTCAGTAAAGACGAAGCTCCAAAAGCCTTTACGTTTAATTCAGAAGGCTTCATCGTGATTGCTGATTCTGGTGTCAAAGGTAAGACGAAAGAAACTGTTGCTGATGTTAGAAAAATGTACGACGAAAATACTAAAGTCATTGGTGCCTACTTAAAACAATTAGGTGATTACGCTACTGATGCAAATAAATATTTAAATCAAGGTAATTTGAAACAGTTGGGATTAGTTTTCTCCCTAGCTAATGAAATTTTAACCAAGTTGAATTTAGCCATTCCCAAAACTGACAAATTAATCGATGCAGCAAATCTCGCTGGATCATTAGGTAGTAAGATCACTGGTGGTGGTCGTGGTGGCTGTATTATTTGTTTGGCTCGCAACCTAACGAATGCCCAAATGATTCAAAAGGCGCTCATTAAAAATGGAGCGGAACAAACTTGGATTCAACCACTATCAATTTATGCGGAGGATTCAGATTTTGACTAAAATGGCTCGAGCTTATACAAATATCGCCCTAATTAAATACTGGGGCAAGAAAAATAAACAATATAAACTTCCCTACACGAATAGTTTGTCACTGACTTTAGATAGATTTTATACGGATACGCTTGCTACAACTATTGACAATGACAAAGACATCATTTCACTGAATGATAAATTATTAAACGATGCAGAAAGCAAAAGAATCCGCAGTTATTTAGATATCGTCAGACAGATGTATTCTTTTGATGATCACTTCCAAATCACCACAATAAATCATGTTCCAACTTCAGCTGGTTTTGCATCGTCTGCTTCCGGTTTTGCAGCTTTAGCTGGTGCTATCAATGAAACTAAAAAATTAAATCTTAATAGAAAACAACTTTCAATTTTAGCTAGAAATGGCTCAGGTTCTGCCAGTCGTTCAATTTATGGAGGTTTTGTTGAATGGATTGCTGGTCGCGATAATGAGTCCTCTTTTGCTGTGCCCATTGACGAAACCCCAGACATTGACTTAACCTTACTATCGGTTGTGATTAATCAACATAGTAAAAAAATTTCTTCAACTGTTGGCATGGAAAATAGTGTAAAAAGCTCCCCTTTTTATTCAAATTGGGTTACACTTGTGTCTTCAGAGATAAAAGAAATTAAGCAAGCGATTGCTCAAAAAGATTTACAAAAAATCGGAGAGATTTCCGAGCACAATGCAATGAGTATGCATGCTTTGACCTTGTCTGCAAATCCTTCGTTCACTTATTTTGCGCCAGAAACGATTCAAATTATTCAATTAATTAAGGAAATTCGTCAAAAAGGGATTTTCGCGTATGCTACAATTGATGCTGGTCCAAATGTTAAAATAATATGTACGAAAGAATCAATTCAAAGGGTTCAAACATACATCAAACAACAATTATCAAATGTAACGACCGTCGTTGCTAATATTGGTCACGGGATTGAATACATCTGATATAAATTGAAAGGTATGATATTTTTGTCTACAGGAAAAGCACCTGGAAAACTATATTTAGCTGGGGAGTATGCGGTCGTTGAAACGGGATTTCCCGCAGTTTTGACTTCCGTCAATAAGTATGTGACTGTTACCATCAACAAAGCTAAAAATGGTGGAACAATCCAATCGAAAAATCTCAATAAAGAGTTGATTCATTGGAATCGTCAGGGAACAGAATTAGTTTTTGATGATACAGAAAGCCAATTGCAATACATCTTGGCTGCTATCAAATTCGTTGAGAAATACGCTTTAGAGTGTGGAACTAAATTAAGTTATTATGATTTATTAGTAACTAGTGAATTAGATTCTTCTGATGGCAAGAAATTTGGTTTAGGCTCATCAGCCGCAGTTACTGTAGCTGTTGTGAAAACTTTAGGTGATTTTTACCACTTAGGATTGTCAGCAATGGATATTTATAAAATTTCCGCTATCTCCCACTTGTCAGTTCAAGGCAATGGCAGTTTGGGAGACATCGCTGCTAGTGCTTTTGGTGGCATCGTGGCTTACTATTCACCTGATCGTAACTGGATTTTTAATATGGTAAGAAATCACAGTATCACAGAAATTTTGTCACTCGATTGGCCCAAATTAAAAATTCAGAGTTTAAATCTTCCTGACAATCTAGAACTAACAGTTGGTTGGACAGGCTCTCCTGCTTCAACATCTATCTTAGTTGATCGAATCGCTTTGACTAAGGCTCAAAAAGTTGAAAAGTACCAAAATTTTCTTCACGCCAGTCGTAGAAACGTTGAAAAACTAATCGACGGATTTAAAACTAACAATTCTCGCCTTGTCAAAGAAACATTCAGTAAGTACCGCAATTTGTTAGCAGACTTAGCTGAATTCAGTGACGTTCACATTGAAACAGAACTCCTAACAAGACTTTGTGATATTGCTGAAAAACTTGGAGGTTCTGCCAAAACTTCTGGTGCCGGTGGTGGCGATTGCGGAATCGTTTTGAGTGACATGAACCTTGATGTGACTGAATTAAAAAAAGAATGGCAACAAGTTGGGATTACCCCACTTACTTTAAAAATTGGAGACACAATTGCTCATGCCTAAACAAGATGCACAAATGCAACGTAAAGTTGAACATCTTTTCTTAGCTGAAAAATTTTTTACCGACGAATCTTTTGCCGACTTCGACAGGGTTCGCCTTCTTCATAATGCTTTGCCAGAATTGAAAGTAAATGACATTGATTTAACGACAGACTTCTTAGGTAAAAAAATGTCTTTACCGATATACTTTAATGCAATCACTGGTGGTTCTAGACCATCGCATAAATTCAATGCCGAGTTATCACAACTGGCAGCTAAATTAAATATTCCGGTTTCCAGTGGTTCAATGGGTGTTTACCTGCGCTTGCCAGAAGAAACTAAAGCTTCTTTTACAACTTTAAGAGAACACAATCTTAATGGTTTTGTAATTGCTAATGTTTCAGCCAAGGTCAATGCTAAACAAGCTCAAACTGCTATCGACCTTCTAAAAGCTAATGCTTTACAGATCCATCTTAATGTCTTGCAAGAATTAGCTATGCCTGAAGGTGATCAAGAGTTTTTCTGGATGGATCATATTAAAGAAATTGTTGATACGGTAACTGTTCCTGTTATTGTTAAAGAAGTTGGTTTTGGGATATCTCAAGAAAACCTTGCGCAATTATTCAATATTGGTGTTAAAAACGTTGATATTTCAGGCTTCGGTGGAACTGACTTTGCTCAAATTGAAAGTGAAAGAAATCATGAATTAGATTTAACTTATTTAGACCGATTCTCGCTTTCAACGGTTGAATCACTCTTGGAATCAAGGAGCTATCAAAACAATTTAAATATTTTTGCTTCTGGTGGCATTAGAACGCCGATGGATGTTATCAAAGCCATACGTATGGGTGCTACTAGCATTGGTATGTCAGGTTTAGTTTTGCACCATTTACAGAAGTACTCTCTTAGTGAAACAGAAATTTTCTTCACTGAATTTGTCAAACAACTCAAATTGATCATGGCTGCTATCGGTGCTAAGTCAATTGAGGATATCAAAAAAGCTCCCATCATTTTCGACGGGAACTTAACTAATTATATGAAACAACGTCATATTAACTTCTAACGTCTTAATCCTTTTGGATAGACGTTTTTTATTTGCTGATTACTGTAACGTCCCCAACTAAATAATTTACCTTCATAAGAAAGGCCGATCCACTTGTTGTCAAAATCTGGACGTTTACTTAAAATTACTGATTCGCCATGTAAATACTTCTCATATTGTTCTTGATTTAATTCGAATACTGTTTTTAACTCATTAGGTTTGAGTGCTAATACCCACGCGATATCAGGCTCAAATCTATTTTTTTTGAACTCGCCAAGCTTTAGACCATTTCGTAAAATATGCAGTCCTTTGAAGCGATTGTCTAAACTAGCCGCTTGATACAAGAAATCATTGATTTTTAGCCAGTTGTTTTCTGATAATGAGGTCAAATTAGCTTTGGCAAATTTATTTACGAATTTAAAATCATCTTTTTTCAAACCAGTATTGATTTGACGTTCTTTTGCTTGTGATTTTTCGCCATCCTTGATCATCTTGCACATAAAATGACCTTCACCATTAAATCGATCAGGAAACATTCTTAAAGCTTTCTTTAATTCAGGGTTGTCATTTCCCCACTCTGGACGTCCATCTTCCATACCGGCATATTTCTTCACGTCAACTAAATGCATGTCGGGATACTTTTTCAAAAACCAGTCGATATTTTGTTCGTTTTCTTCTGGAGAAAAAGTACAAGTTGAGTAAACTAAAGTACCGCCGTTATCTAATAATTTGTAGGTTGAGTCTAGAATATGTTGCTGACGATTAGCACATTGTTCGACGTAATCCAGTGACCAATATTGAGTCGATTTCGGGTCTTTTCTAAACATTCCTTCTCCAGAACATGGCGCATCAACCAAAATCTTATTAAAAAAGTTGTTGAACTTCTTCTCAAAATCCTTGGGAGAATTATTCGTTACAACCGTATTAGTAATCCCCATTCTTTCAATGTTAGAAGACAATACTTTAGCACGCTTAGAATTAATCTCATTGCTGACTAAAAGTCCCTGAGAGGCCATTTTTGAGGCTATATAGGTTGTTTTGCTACCGGGAGCCGCACACAAATCCAAAATTTTGTCATTTTTAGTAGGATCAAGAATTTCTGTTACATACATAGCACTAGGTTCTTGACTATAAACATATCCCGAAATATGGTCGATCGAATTACCATCGATATCGCCGTAATAACCGATGTTACTGTATTCAATCGGTTTGTCCAAAGAATAGACGACATTTTGGTAATTATCTTTCAATGGATTCAAACGAAAAGCCTCTTGGCTATCTTCTTGAATAGCGGAGAGCAATTTTTCAGCTCTCTTCCCCATTAATTTACGATATTTCTCTTTAAAGTCATTGCTTAAATCGACTTTCATTGTTACTGATCACTCCGTTTAGTAAAGAATATTTGTGACAAACCTATCAGAACTGTAATCAAGACTGAGACTGTCATGAACAAATTGAATGTATTGTGACTGATGATAACGATTTTCCAGTGAACCGCTGTGAATCCAAGTGCATATGGAATCAATGTATAAATCAAATACCTAATCATCAAACCATTTCGATAATTATTTTTTAAATCACCAGTTAAATGAGATCTAGATAAATCAAATTTTAATGGTATTAAAATATAAAAATCAACTGCTACGATCAAGAAGAATAGCAAAACTATTCCGACCATGTAAAGCTCACCGTTGTTAGTCGTATTAACATTAGTAAAATCATCTGTTTGTGGAACATACTTGTGTGTTGACTTGACATGTAGAACCTTCTTGATTTTTGACAAACTCTCTTTATTGGACAAAGCGTTACCATCAATAACCGTTGTAACTTGGTTCAAGTGATATTTAGACTTAGGTTGATTAGGAGATAGTGAAATCAACGTTTGTGAATTTAAAATATTAGCGCCATCAAAACCAGTATTACCAATTACTGAAATATAATGGTCATCAACTTTGACATAGGCCTGGCTTTGTGGTTTATAAGCCTCGATTTCTGACGCTTTACCTTGAACCGCAAATGGAATCTGAGAAGTAAAATCTTCTTTTGAGAAATAACGACCACTTGTTAAAGGAAGTTTATTAAATTTATTATGACCATAAATATAACCAATGTCGCTATTACTTTTTTCAAAGAAAATCATTTGGTAACTAGAAGTTTTTTCCTCAGACAATTCTGAAACAACTGTTTTTAAATTTTTCTTTGATTTAGTTTTTAAGACTAGAGCATCATCACTCATCCCTAATCGGTTCATCGTATTGTTGTACTTGATAGCGTCACTTTTTGAAATAGCGACCCCGGTTAAAAGTATTATCAAAAAGATAACAATACTAGAAATTATTTTTTTCATTTGAAACCACCTAAATAATTAATCTTACTGGTATCTTATTTTACACTAAACAACCAAGCAAGGTTGGAACAATTTTGCCCCAACCTCGTTGAATGGTTATTTAACTGAATAAACTTGATCATGCACTAAATCATATCTGGAATAATATTTATTTAATTCATCAATCTTTGGATCATCAATTAATTCTGCATTGTCCCAAAATTCCTTACTATTAGTAGCTCCATATTTTTCACCAATGACTAAGAAATTAACTCCTAATTCACGAACCTTTTGCAACACGCGATAATCAACATCCTCTCGATCAGGACTCCAAGCCAAAAGAACCGTATCAACATTTTGACCATACTTTTCTAAAGCCTGTAAAGCATCTAGTGATTCAACTTCAGTAACTCTTTGATTGCCAGTCTGATCATGTTTTGACCAACTTAAATCATCAGTACAATATGATTTCACGCCTAAATCACGTAAACCTTTGGAAAGATAACCATTCCCTGCCATCAATTCTAAGAAAACTTGATTAGGAAATAACTCTGGAAATTGTTCTACAAAATCTTGAGTTATAGTGGCCCAATAACCAAAGCGCGTCTGTAAATAAGTTCTAAACTCACCCAAATCGTGGTCAAATTCTTCCAAATGTGCTGACATTGCTTGATACTCTATTTCATCCAATTGAATATTATTTTCCATATATACTTTAATTTCGTTTTCAGACAACTGCAATTGAGGAAAATGGTAACGTGGTAATTGTTTGTTTTGCAGTGCTTGACAGATGCGTTCCATAAACTTGATTCGAGCATTGAAAACCATGCCATTCGGTAATTGTGCCGTATCTTGTCTTAGTCCTTCAATATAATTCATATTTGTTTGCCCCCAGAATAATTTGCGACTTAATTGTGACTATATTACTAAAAAAGGCGGTAAACTTAAAGTAATTGAGATGTACTAATATCGTAGCTTATTCCAAATTAGATTAAATTTTATTGACGAAAACAAGACAATTATTTCCAATAATTTAGAAAAAGTGTAATATCTTAAGTAGTACATGTACGAGGTGAAATATGGCAGAAAATAATAAAAGACGGCAGCCTAAAAAAGACGAAGAGAGCGGTTGGAAGTTTTGGTTGCAAACCATTGCATTAACAATTGCTATCTACGCTGTTTTCTTTCTAGGTTTTAAGTTTATCCTCTCGAATGATAGGGTTTCTGGTCCCTCCATGCAACCGACCTTTGAAAATGGAGATAAAGTAATTGCTACAAGACATTCTAAGCTTTCGCGTGGCGATGTGATCGTTTTGAAAGCTCCTGACGAAGCAAACACTTTCTATATTAAGAGAATTATTGGTTTACCTGGAGATACAGTCGTTTCTAAAAATAATAAGATTTATATTAATGGTAAACTATATAAAGAGGACTTCCTTGATGCTGGTAAGAAGGTCAAAGAACCAGATACTAGTCTTTATGCAGGTAAGCCTTATAGTTATACCTATAATTTCACATTAAGTTCTTTAGCTAAGAACTCCCCTGAATGGCAAGAACGATACAGTAGTTCTTACCTAAACAAAGTCAAGAAGACTAATAAAGTTCCAGCAGGTACTTACTTCGTAATGGGAGATCACCGCACTGTTTCTAAGGATAGCCGTATTATTGGATTCATCAATAAAAAGAGTGTTATTGGTGAAGTCAAATGGCGTTATTGGCCCTTAACTAGATGGACAGTCTTTTAAATCAGAGTTATAAATTATTGGAGGTATTTTTATGGATAAACCAAACATTTCTGAAATGATTATTCAATATGAAAAAGATAAAGATATGACTGATACACAATTTGCTTTTGAAAGTCATCTATCAGTTGAACGAGTTCATAATTTAAAATCAGGCGATTACGAACCTACTGCGGATGAACTCAAAACTGTTAAAGAATACATTAAACTACATCAATAGCAATATTTGTAGTTTACCCTATTGAGCGACTGTCGTATGATGGTTGCTTTTTTGTTTTGTTTTTTTTAGTGTTATGTTTTCGTAAAACATTTATTGTTACTAAAAGGCTATAAAAAAAGCCAATATCAACTATTGGTTTTTTAAATTCTCAAAAATTTTAGCATCGTGAAAGTAAATAAAACAACCCGTGATGCCTCGTTTTAATAAAATATTGATAGAATTCAGAATCAGTTCTTGCTTGATTTGATCAAGGCTCTCTAAATCATGGTCATGGCGATTTTTAAACGCTTCACGATCCTCGTATTTTTTCGGATCTACCTTGATTTTACTATTACCTGCATAAGTAACTGTCGGTCCAATAATAACTGCCACATACTGTAAATCAAAGCCTTGTACGGTATACATCGATCCTATTTCATTGATTGTTTCTGGTTTTTGAGCCCACGTTGTTTGATCGTAATTATATTGATCCCAAGGTAAATGAAATTCTCCTTCATTGACAAAATGTTTCTTGCCATCCAAGGTCGAAGGATAGTCAGCTGTAGCAACGATTCGACACTCCCCTAGTTCATTATTTTTCTTTTTTAGTTCTTGATACATCTTTTGAGCATCATCATAAACGCGAAAGTCGTATTCAGTATTCATGATTAAATAATCATTATTATCTTCCAGAGGCAATAACTTATTATTGATTGTTAAATTATCGATCCAATTGACCACCTTTTCAGGTGCTTGCATTCGCATTTGTGCTTTCAAAGTAGCCTGCCCAAATTGAACCTTTTGTTCAGATACAATTCGATCTAACAACGACTGTGACCAATAACTCTTTAATTTCAAAACTTGGCGTTGATCGTAAACTAGAATTACGATTTTACTTAATTTAATGATTTCTTCTAGCTGATTTTTTTGACGAAAATTATTGTAGTTGTCACTTTCACTCAATAACAAATGTGCTTCGTCAATAACGACTATATCGGCCGTTTGCTGCTTTTTATGCATCGTATTGATAAAACTAGTTGGTCGCACAAAACGGTTCTTGCGCAAGGCTTTAAATTGACCAGCATTGGCTTGATAAACCTTCAACAGTTCTGGATGATTTACCAGGAAGTAGTTATTAGTTTGATGTTTCTTTTCAATTTCTAAAAATAACTTCGTTAAAATAACGCTTTTACCAGTACCAGCATCACCATTTAACTGAAATACACCTTTTTTGCCGCATTGTAAGTTATTTTGACTGAATTCCATGATTTGATTGAAAACAGATTGTTGTTCTTGAGTTAATTCTTTATTGGGAAAAACAGATTCTAACATGATTCACCTTCCATTAATGACTTGTCCATTTTGAACTAGTCAAAAAAGCGCGTCAAGGTTACATAAGATAAATTAAAACAAGTTGTACAAAACTTATTTTAATTAAAAAAAATACCCCCAATCACTTGAGAGTATCAAATTTATTTTTCGTCGCTCTTCAAAACACCACCAACAGCGTAATGTTCTTTTTCCATTTCATTTAAAACAACATGAACGTGTTCAGCAGGAGCACCTGTATTCTTTACAATGGCTTCTGTAACATCTTTGACTATTCCTCTTAATTGTTCTTCTGAACGGCCAGCAATCAAATCGATATGTACTAATGGCATAGTTATTTCTCCCTTAACTTTTGATACTTAATTATAACAAAAAATACCTAAGACCAAAGCCCTAGGTATTAATTAAAACATTATTTTTCGTTATTCAATTTAATGATTTCAAGAATTACATCGCAAGCTTTTTCCATTGACTCTTCAGCCACATATTCAAAGCGTCCGTGCATATTCTCGCCACCAGCAAAGAGATTAGGTGTTGGCAAGCCCATAAAGGAAATAGTTGAACCATCCGTACCACCACGTACCGGAGCTTCATCAGGTTCGATACCTAGGTTTTTCATAGCTTGTTCAGCGATATGAACAACTTCCATATGATCCTTCATAACTTCATACATGTTGTAGTACTGATCAACCATATCAATTTTAATGGTATCAGCACCGTATTTGTCGTTTAATTTCTTAACGATTTCAGTAACTTTACTCTTACGATTTTCCAAACCATCACGTTCAAAATCACGAATGATGTAAGACATGTCGGTGTGGTCGATCGTTCCTTGTTCATCACAAAGCAAGTAGAATCCTTCACGCCCTTCAGTCTTTTCTGGAACTTCATCAACTGGTAACATACTTTGGAATTCATTGGCAATCAACATTGAATTGACCATGATACCTTTAGCACCAGATGGGTGAACATCTTTACCAGTGATATGAACTTTTAGACTAGCAGCTGAGAATGTTTCAAATTCAAGTTGTCCAACTGGACCACCATCTACTGTGTATGCAAAGTCAGCCCCAAAGTCTTTAACATCGAACTTCTTAGCACCAGTACCGATTTCCTCATCTGGTCCTAGTCCAATCTTGATCTTACCGTGCTTGATTTCTGGATGATTGATCAAATATTCCATTGTAGTGATAATCTCGGCAACACCAGATTTATCATCTGATCCTAATAAAGTATCACCACTAGTAGTGATCAATGTTTGACCACCATACTTCTTCAATGATGGGAAAACTGCAGGATCAAGTGTGTATTTACCAGCCTCATCTAGCTTAATAACACTCTTGCCATCGTAATTTTCGACGATCTTTGGTTTGATATTTTCTGAATTAAAATCAGCAGTATCAACGTGAGAAATCAATCCCAAAACTGGAACATCTTTATCAAGATTTGAAGGCAATTCCGCTGTCAAATATGAGTCAACTTTTCGAATTTTAACATCTTTCATTCCAATTTCCATTAACTCTTCAGCCAATCTCTTCAAAAATTCAGTCTGTCTTTCAGTTGAAGGAACAGTTTCTGAATATTCGTCAGAACGAGTATTTTGCTTCACATATTCCAAAAAACGAGGAATCAATTTTTCATACTTTATTGCCATTTTTATACGCTCCCTATAAAAAATTATATGGTTCTGTATCTACATCTGATTGTACTATATCCAAATCGATTTTATTAGACCTTTTCCAATCATTTAAAATATTAGCCATTTTTTTTATAAAGATTGCTTCAATATGATGTCCCGGATCAATTACATTCAACCCGTTAGCCATCATATCGTGAGCTGTATGGTAATAGACATCCCCAGTGATAAAAGTATCAGCACCAGCTTTTAAAACTTCAGGGTAGAATTTTCCCGCATCGCCACCAATAACAGCAACTTTTTGAACTAGTTGTCCTAATTCTGATTTCACATAACGTAAATTCTGAATATTAAAGTCATCACGAACTTTTTTAGCAAAATCAATTAAAGACATGGGCTCCTTTAATTCACCCATACGACCAATCGAATAGTCATCGTCTTCATCCAAAAAACGAACATTTTCTAAATCTAATTCCTCCATCAACCAATCGTTCATCCCATTGTGGGCTTTGTCCAAATTAGTATGGCTGGCATAGACTGAAATATTATTAGCTAATAAGTCCTTGTACATTTTATTTTGAGGTGAAGCTAAATCTAAATTATGAGCAGCATGAAACATTACCGGATGGTGAGCCACAATCAAATCAATCTTTTTATCGATTGCTTCTTGAACCACATTAGGACGAACATCCAAGGTTGTCATAACTCGGTGAATCTCTTGCTTTCTATCGCCTAGTTGAAAACCAGTAGGGTCGCCTTCCATCTTAATTGATAATGGAGCTATTTCTTCAATTTTTTCGATAACATCTTGAACTTTAACCATTATAGTATCTCCTCAATATATTTAATATCTTGGTTCATTGCCGCAATCTTTTCTTGATCAATAACTTTGGCATTGTGCATATTGGCTACTGCTTTTTTAAAACTGTTCAATTTATGTTCCCATTTAGCAATAAAAGTTGGCGTCTTCTTTTGCATTAATACTGGCCCCATCAAATACTGCGCTTCAGTTAAACTAACTGATCTATTCACTTTCTGGGCTTTAATAATTTCATAAACGTGATGTTCTTCAGCAATGATATCCTCATCAATGATTTCAAAATTATTCTCAACCAACCAGTGACGTACGAGTGGTTCACCAATATTAGGTTGTAAAATTAGGGTTTTTACATTGGATAATTGTTCTTCTGTAGCACGGGTTAAAATATCTTTGATCAAAATTCCACCCATACCGGCAATTACTACGGTGTCAATTTCGTCATTTTCATTAATGACAGCTAAACCATCACCCAAACGAACATCGATCTTTGCACTCAAACCAAATTTGTCAACGTCTTCTTTGGAACGAGACATTGGTCCTTTGGCAACTTCACCAGCAATCGCAAAACTAGCAATATTAGTCTCGAGCAGTTCAACTGGTAAATATGCGTGATCAGAGCCGATATCGGCCACTCTAGTATTTTTATCAACCATTTGGTAAACGGCTTGTAATCTCTTTGAAAGTAAAGTCACTTTAACCTCTATTCTGCAGTCTTTTTATCTAAGTCTGTCATGTATTCACGTGTCATTGGCATAGCAGTTCCACTTGGACCATTTGTCAACAAGTATTGGATAACATCAATATTACCACTTTCAAAGGAAGCGGCACAGGCTTGAAGATACAAGTCCCACATACGGACAAATCTTTCACCATACATTTCGTTAACTTGATCTTTGACCTTATCAAAATTACGATCCCAAATTTCAACTGTCTTTTGATAATGGCGACGCAATGGTTCCATATCATCAATTTGAAGTCCAGCATCTAAGATGTGACCAACGTTTTCTTTAACATCAGGAATGTAGCCACCTGGGAAAATATACTTAACTAACCAAGCATCGACACCGACACCATAATGTTGACCTGTGATACCGTGGATCAACGCATTTCCATTTGGCTTTAAGTTCTTCTTAACAGTTTCGAAATAACCAGGCAAATTATCCTTACCAACATGTTCGAACATACCAACTGAAACCACGTGGTCGAATTTCTCTGTAACTTCACGGTAATCTTCTAACATAACTTCCATTTGATCAGAAAGATTTTCATCTTGGATCTTTTGGTTTACGTAATCATATTGTTCTTGACTAAGTGTGACACCTTTAGCCTTCAAACCATATTCTTTAGCAGCAGTGAACATCATTGTTCCCCAACCACAACCGATATCAAGAATAGTTTCACCAGGTTTAGTATTCAACTTATTCAAAATGTGATGTACTTTATTCATTTGAGCTTGTTCCAAAGTATCTTCAGGTGTTCTGAAATAAGCACAAGAATAAGTCATAGTTTTATCCAACCACAACTTGTAAAAATCATTACCAATATCGTAATGTTCTTGGATTTCTTTTTTATTTCCTTCTTCAGAATGATTGAACTTAGGAATGTACTTCTTTAATTTCAAACTAGACATAAAACTGTCTGATTGAGTATATGCTGAAGTGATCAATTTTTGAATTGAACCTTCAATTTCAATTTTTTTATCCATATAGGCTTCGCCAAGTGTCAAAGTAGCGTGTTTAACTACTTCAGAAATTGGAACCTTGTCGTTAAACTTAATCGTTATATCAGACTTGCCTTCTGGTCCATAATTCTTTTCTTTTCCGTCCCAAAAAATAACCTTAATGGGAATAGTAAATGAACGATCGAATATTTCATCGTAAATCTTCTTATCTAACATAACTTCCTCCAAAACAATAGATACTATAATTGTAAATCAAATTATGAAAAAATATAAAGTGAAAGTCTTGATTTTCAGAAACATAATTATAAAAATGTCTTTTTTTATCTATCATGACAACAAAAAAGACCACCCTCAAGTGATCTAATTTACTTATTCCAAGAAATCCTTCAATTGTTTTGATCTTGAAGGGTGGCGTAATTTTCTCAAAGCTTTGGCTTCGATTTGACGAATTCTTTCACGAGTAACACCGAAGACCTTACCTACTTCTTCAAGTGTTCTTGTACGTCCATCATCCAATCCGAAACGTAAACGTAAAACATTTTCTTCACGATCAGTTAGAGTATCCAAAACATTTTCTAGTTGTTCCTTCAACAATTCATATGAAGCGTGATCTTCAGGACTAGTTGCATCTGAATCTTCAATGAAGTCACCAAGGTGGGAATCATCCTCTTCACCAATAGGTGTTTCCAATGAAACTGGTTCTTGAGCAATCTTCAGAATATCACGAACCTTACCAGTTGGCATGTCCATTTCGGCACCAATTTCTTCAGGAAGTGGTTCACGTCCTAAATCTTGAAGCAATTGACGTTGGATTCTGATCAATTTGTTGATAGTTTCAACCATGTGAACCGGAATACGGATAGTTCTAGCTTGGTCAGCGATAGCACGCGTAATAGCTTGTCTGATCCACCAAGTTGCATAAGTTGAGAACTTGAAACCTAGACGATAATCGAACTTCTCAACGGCCTTCATTAGACCCATGTTACCTTCTTGAATCAAATCGAGGAATTGCATCCCACGACCAACGTATCTCTTAGCGATAGAAACAACCAAACGCAAATTAGCTTCAGCTAGTTTTTGTTTAGCAACTTCATCGCCTTGTTCAATCTTCAAAGCAAGATCAACTTCTTGTTGAGCATTAAGCAATGGAACACGACCGATTTCCTTTAAGTACATACGAACAGGATCGTTTACTTTGATATCAGTTGGTGCGGTAGTATCGTTTTTCTTAGATTTTTTCTCTTCTTTCTTTTCTTTTAGAAGAGCTAATTTACTAGGATTACCTTTGTCATCAACAACACCGATACCAACATCTTCAAGTTCACTAACAAAATTAGTTAAAGCATCACCCTTTAATTTGTAAGGTTTGATGATTTTTTCTTGAAGGTCATCTTCAGTGATCTTACCAGTTTTCTTAAGATCTTTGATAAGTTTTTTTGTTGCTGCTTTTAATTCTTTTGATACTGCTGGTTTCTTAGTTGCCATATATTATTCCTCCAGTATGCTTAATTGCTAAGGATTCTTCTTACTTTAATCAATTGCTGCGTTAATTCCAACTGTAATTTATTGTCACCGACCATCGCCGCCTTTTTGAGCTGTTGATTGATATCGTTTAATTGCGAAACCAACCCAGAATTTTTTATATTGTTCACGTAATCATCAATCTCTTGATCATTGTATTCAATTGGCATATTCATCATTTCAAGTTCAGCCAATAAATTCTTATCATCGTTATCCAAAACATTCATAAAATCGGATACATTGATTTCTTCTGCTGCATCATTTTGCTCAGCATAAGACAATAATGAATCAAAGATTCGTTGGTAATTTTGATGAACAAACTTGAAACCATCACCTTTTAAATTAATTCTGATTTCAGGAAAATTGATTGCCCAATACAATAAATATCGTTCTGATTTCTCTAAGCGATCATATTTTGGTCGAACACTCGAGGTAACTTTTTCCAAAGCATGTTGTTGAACGTCTTTATAATTATTGGCTGGCTTTTGAATAGAAATTTGACGACGCAAGGCATCTAATTCCTTATTGATAGCATCTTTTGAAACGTTCATTTCATCAGCAATTTTGCCAACATACATATCGACTTCAACCGGCGATTGTAATTTTACGACCTCTTTTAACGACTGATTCAAAAATTCCAGCTGATCATGTTCGTTATTGAGATTGTAGTTACGTTTGAAGTAATTCAAAATGAAGGAAATTGGTGTTTGGACACTATTAGCTAAATTTTGAAACTTCTCAAAACCTTCACTCTTAATGAATTCATCAGGATCCTTTTTATCAGGAATGCTGATAACTCCATAGGTGAAACGTTCATCAGTCAGTTGGGTCAAAGCCCGATAAGTAGCTTCAACTCCAGGATCATCGCCATCATAACAAATATTGATTTGATTAGTCAGACGACTTAAAACGTATAGCTGTTGATCTGTCAAACTAGTACCCATCGAAGCCACACCATTAGTGACACCAGCTTTATATGCACTAATAACATCCATAAAACCTTCAAACAGAATCACATTGCCTTTTTCACGAATCTCTTTTTTAGCATTGTTCAAATTGAACAATGTCTTACCTTTGTTAAAGATCTCCGTTTCTGGACTATTGAGATATTTAGCTGTTGAAGCTTCCTTATCTAAAATACGTCCCGAAAAAGCAATGATATTGCCTGATTCGTCTGTAATCGGAATCATGACCCGATCACGAAAACGATCAAATAGTTCTCCCTCTTGATTTTGTGCAAACAGTCCCGATTTTCTCAAAATATCTTCACTGATATCTCGGTCCTTGAAAAACTGCAACAAAAGCTTGTTATTATTTGGTGCATAGCCGATACCAAAGGTTTGAATCAAGTCATCATCTAACTGACGATTTCTTAAATACTTCAAAGCATTGGAACCATTCTCTGTTTTCAATAAAATGTGGCTGTATAGCTTAGCTGCATCAGCATACATCTTCAAAAGAGTTTGGCTATTAGAATTTTGGTATTGGTTGTTCTTAGCTTCGTATTGGTCAGGAACGGGAATGTTACCCATTTGGGCGACTTCAATTACAGCCTCCGGAAAGGTTTTGCTCTCCATTTCCATAATGAATTTGAAGACATTACCCCCGCGACCACAACTAAAGCAGTGAAAAATTTGCTTGTCCTCTGCAACTGAAAACGAAGGAGTTCGTTCTTCATGAAACGGGCAAAGTCCAAACAAATTCTTACCTGACTTTTTTAATTGTACATACTTGCTAATAACATCGACGATATTAGTCTTCGAGGTAACTTCATCAATGAATTCCTGAGGAATCCGTGTTGCCATGGCCGTCACCTCCTGCTTAATAGATGTTAAAATCATTTACGACCTTAACCACCAGCGACTAGTAAATAAAAAAGTGCTCCCACAAAAAGTGCAAACTGGGACCACTAGTCACTTGTCAACTACTCATTATACACGCTCCAATGTAAAAGTCACGTAATTGACTTGCTTTTTGCCGATTTTTTTTGAAAATAAAAAACTGCCCAAAAGGCAGCTTCTTTAAAATGCTTATTTAGTAACAATTTTAGATAAATCACCCAAGTTAGCAATCAAATGATTGGCGATAACTAATTGAGTCAAACGATTATTCTTAACTTTTTCATCTTTAGCCATAATCATATTTTCATCAAAGTATGAGTCAATCACAGGACGTAAAGCGGCTAATTGTTTGAATAAATCTTCAGCGTTGTCGTTTTTAATAGCGGCAACTTGTTGGTTCAATTGTGATTCAGATGGATTTTCAAATAGAGAGTCATCAACAGCCAAATCATCAGAATACCCGAACTTAGCTTTCTTAGACAAGTTAACGATTCTGCCAAGAGCTTCCATAACTACCTTGAAGTCATCATCATTAACGTGGTTTTGTAGCACTTGAGCAACGTTGATCATTTCAATAGCATCGATATTTGAACCACCAGCTACAGCATCAATGATGTCTGTTCTAATCTTGTTTTGCTTCAATAGTTGACGGACACGATCGATCATGAAGTCAATCACGTCTTGTTTATGAGCATTCAAGTCTAGTTTTTCAGGAACGGTTACATTGTCCTTCAAGTAGTCTTGTAAGTCATTTAAGTTCATTGACCATTGATATTGATCAAGGATTCTAACGATACCATAAGCTTGACGACGCAATGCATAAGGATCATTTGAACCACTAGGAATCAAATCAACAGCAAAGAATGTTTCGATTGAATCTAACTTGTCAGCAATGGCTAGGGCGGCACCAACTTTAGTTTCTGGCAAATCGCCTTCTGAAGAAATTGGCATGTAGTGTTCTCTAATTGCTTGAGCAACAGCCTTTGTTTCACCCATGATTTCGGCGTATTTCTCACCCATGACACCCTGCAATTCAGAGAATTCATCAACCATGTTAGTTACAAGATCGAACTTGTAAATATCACTAGCACGAAGTAAATCTTTTCTTTCTGTGTCCGAGAATTGGAAAATATCAGCTAAATGGTCAGCAATTTGGTGCACACGAGCCATTTTTTCATACATTGTACCGATCTTAACGTGAAAGTTAACTGATTTGAGCTTTTCAACATAATCAGCAATTGTCCTCTTTTGATCTTCCTTAAAGAAGAAATCAGCATCTTCTAGACGAGCTACTAGAACCTTTTCATTACCACGAATAACGTTTTCGATGTGTTCTGAGTTACCATTTCTAACCCCAATAAAGTAAGGAGCTAAGTTGCCTTTTTGGTCACGAACGTAGAAGTATCTTTGGTTATCTTTCATTGAAGTAATCAAAACTTCGTCAGGAATTTCAAGATACTTCTCGTCAAATGAACCATAGAAAGTAGTTGGATATTCAACTAAGTTGTTTACTTCTTCAAGTAAATCTTGGTCTACATCGATATCCCAGTCATTGTCTTGAGCAATCTTTTCGATTTGGTCAGAAATAACTTGTTTACGAGCTTTAGCATCAACGATAACAAATTGTGATTTCAATTTCTCAACGTAGTTTTTAGCGTCGTCGATTTCAACATCTTGACCTAAGAATCTGTGACCGCGACTGATACGACCAGAAACAACATCCAAAATCTTTACTGGTACTTCTTTTGTATCCAATAGTGATACCAACCAGTGAATTGGTCTGATATATTCAAAGTCGTATGAACCCCAACGCATTCTTGTAGGGAATGTGATAGCTTTGATAACTTCATCCATGTGGCTCAAAACATCTTCAACTTTTTGGCCATCTTCATGCTTTTGGATGTAGGCATATTCAGTACCTTTGAGATCTTCAAAGAAAATATTGTCGGCAGTCATCCCTTGTCCACGAGCAAATCCTTGAGCAGCTTTAGTCCAGTTGCCGTCAGCATCTTGAGCAATTTTTTTGGAAGGACCCTTTGCTTTAACGTCAATATCAGTTTGTTTTTCAGCGATACCTTTAACCAAAATAGTTAAACGTCTAGGAGTTGAATACTTTTCGATTGAATCAAAAGAAATACGATTTTCTTTCAAGAATTTTTCAGCTCTTTGGGCAAATTGGTTCACACTCTTAGTTACTACGTGAGCTGGCATTTCTTCCAAACCAATTTCTAATAAGTAATTTTTAGTCATTTGCTTTCTCCTTTGCTTCACTATTTGCTAAAAGTGGGAAACCACGTTTCTTTCT
Source organism: Companilactobacillus futsaii JCM 17355 (assembly GCF_001435505.1). Classification (GTDB taxonomy): domain Bacteria; phylum Bacillota; class Bacilli; order Lactobacillales; family Lactobacillaceae; genus Companilactobacillus; species Companilactobacillus futsaii. Next base: position 55,110 of record NZ_AZDO01000003.1, read on the forward strand.
TTCTTCAACAAAGGCCCTAGCAACCTTGTGAGCCATCTTTCTAATACGTGACAAGAAGGCAGCACGTTCAGTAACAGAAACAGCGCCTCTGGCATCTAGCAAGTTAAATGTATGTGAACATTTCAAAATGTAATCATAGGCTGGGTGAACCAAACCTAGGTCCATCAAACGGTTTGCTTCTTTTTCATATTCATCGAAGAACTTGAAAAGCATGTCTTGATTGCTTTCTTCAAATGAGTATTTTGAGTGTTCGTATTCAGGTTCTTTGAAAATATCACCGTACAATACGCCGTCACCCCATTCAAGATCATAAACCGAGTTAACATCTTGGATGTATGATGCCAAACGTTCTACACCATATGTGATTTCACTAGTTGTTGGGTGACATTGAAGTCCACCGACTTGTTGGAAGTATGTAAATTGAGTAACTTCCATACCGTCAAGCCAAACTTCCCAACCAACACCGGCACAGCCCATTGATGGGTTTTCCCAGTTATCTTCAACGAAACGAATATCATGTTCCAAAGGTTCAATTCCCAAAGCACGAAGTGAATCTAAGTAGTATTCTTGGATGTTTTCTGGGGCTGGTTTCATAACTACTTGGAATTGGTGGTGTTGGTATAAACGGTTAGGATTTTCACCATAACGACCATCAGCGGGACGTCTTGAAGGTTCAACGTATGCAGCATTCCAAGGTTCAGGTCCGATTGCACGAAGGAATGTATAAGGGCTCATTGTTCCGGCACCTTTTTCCGTATCATAAGCTTGCATCAACATGCAGCCTTTACTACCCCAAAACTTTTGGAGTGTAAGAATCATATCTTGTATATTTAATTTTTTGACCATGTTTTCTCCCTTCGGATGGATACAAAAAAATCCCTTGCAGGTACACTAAGGTACTTCTGCAAGGGACGAGTATTCGCGGTTCCACCCTAATTCAGGACTAAGTCCTGCTCTTTTATATTCAAATTAAATCGTACGCCATAATTCAATCGAAGCTTTCACTATTCTTCGTCGCTGTTTCAACATTTATCAATATAACCATTTTTGTAAAAATTGTCAATCGACTAAAAACGAACTCGCTTCATTTTATCAATAAAAGTTTTACTCTTAGGATAATAACCAACTGTTCCTAAATAAATTGCATCAATTGCATGTTGAATCAGATCTTTATTACTTTCTTTTATTTCAATTCGACCGACTTGTGAAAGGTCAATTTTACTGAAAAGTCGTAAGAAATAAATAATTCGTTTTGGAATGTGTAGTCGATGAATATCGTTGTCAAAATGTTTTGAACAAATCAAACCGCCTAATAAAACCGAAAAATCAAAAATTCCTTCAGTTTCACCGCCAACAACACAACTATCCATATTTGGCGCTACCCCAAAAGCTTTTAATAGTTTCATTTGCATGATATTAACAATAATTTGCGCATCATAGCCATTTTCAATATACAACAAAGCCTTAAATAGCATTCGATACCAAGAATCTGGCACTGGATCATCGACAAAGGCCTCATGATACAAATCAAAAAGAAAAGTCGCATAGGCATTCAACTCAATATCTTGAACAATTTCATCGAATTGTTTGATGTTACTAGCAGAATTCAAATAAGACAAGCCATCATTTTTAATGACTCCCAAATAATCCCCATAAGAAAATGTAATTACTGCTCCAGAAATTTTTGATTTAGCAGTCTGTGTTCCTCGAACTAAAAAAGTCTTGAAGCCATATTCTTTAGTCAAAATAGTAACTAAAGCATCTCTTTCCTTATAACGTTGCCTACGAACGACGATACCAAAGAAGTTAGTTGGAGCTTGAGCCATTAATTGTTCAAGTCCTTTAATGAATAGCCCGCACTGGCTAAGAAGGCTGGATCATCACGCCAATTTTTCTTAACACGAACCCAAAGTTTTAAATTGACTTTTTCACCTAATAAATGTTCAATCTTGATTCTTGAACCGATACCGATATTCTTTAGCATTGAGCCACCTTTACCGATGACGATTGGTTTTTGACTGTCACGCTCAACGTAGATATAAGCTTCGATTTGAAGTTTACCAGCTTCTGAACGCTGATTCATTGATTCAACTACTACCGCAATTGAGTGAGGAATTTCATCGCGAGTATCTTCCAAAATCTTTTCACGAATCAATTCGCCAACAATAAAATACTCTGGATGGTCAGTAATTTGGTCATCCGCATAATATTGAGGACCTACTGGCAAGGCTTTTGTTAAAGAATCAATCAAATCTTCAACATTGTTACCATTTGTAGCTGAAATAGGAATGATTTCAGCGAAGTCCATCAAATCTTTGTATTCATCAATTTGTGGTGCCATTTCATCAGGATTGATCAAATCAATCTTATTTAAAATCAAGAAAACCGGTGCTTTAACTTTTTTCAATTCTTCAATGATAAATTTATCCCCAGGGCCTGCTTGTTCACCAGCTTCGGTCATGAAAAGCACGGCATCGACTTCTTTAAGTGCCGAAATGGCAGCCTTATCCATGTATTGATCCAAGTCGTTATGAGGTTTGTGAATACCTGGTGTATCTAAAAAGATGATTTGACGCTCGTCATCAGTATAAATACCTTGAATCTTATTTCTAGTTGTTTGAGCTTTTGGTGAAGTAATTGCAATTTGTTCTTTGATAATGCGATTCATAAAAGTTGATTTACCAACATTAGGACGTCCAATAATAGCAACGAACCCTGATTTAAAGTTATTTTCCATAATTAATCCATATCCTTATCACTGATTACTCAGTCGTTTTGTAATTCTCAATTACTAATTATAATACTAGAAATCACTTAAACCTCAAAGTAAAACAAAGAAAAAGAATATAAAGCTAAGCTCTATATCCCCTTTAAGATTATTTTTCTAAACCGTAAGCACTGAGAATCTTTTCTTGCAAACCGATCATAACTTTCTCATCTTCTTTTTTAATATGGTCATAACCATTTAAGTGCAAAATACCATGTACAATCGTATAGCCTAATTCACGATCAAATGAATGCTCATACTCCTTAGCGTGCTCATCAACAATTTCAACACTAATAAACAAGTCTCCCAAATCAACTGGCAAATCAGGAATTTGAGCTTCTAGATAATCTAAAGAATCCTCACCATCGTTGATAGCAAAACTGATAACGTCAGTTGCACGATCAGTATCACGGTATTCTTTGTTGATCTCATGAATTTTATCTTTAGTAACAAAATGAATCGATAATTGAGTACTATCTTTTAGTTCTAATTTGTTAAAAGTGAATTGAACGATATCTTTGACCCAATTTTCTCTTGCTTGGTCAATCAAATTATCATCATTGTAAATCTCTAAGTCCATAATAATAATCCCCAATAGTTATTTTTTAGTTTTATCTGAATCCTCATATGCATCGATAATTTCAGCTACAACTGGATGTCTTACAACATCTGCTGAACTGAAATTTACGAACCCAATATGTGGCAAATCTTTCAAAATAGATTGTGCTTGAATTAAACCACTTCTTTGATGACCTGGCAAATCGATCTGTGAAATATCACCGTTAACGATCATCTTGGAATCAAAGCCTAAACGTGTCAAGAACATCTTCATTTGTTCTCTAGTAGTGTTTTGAGCTTCATCTAGGATAACAAATGCTTCATCCAAAGTACGCCCTCTCATATAAGCCAAGGGAGCTACTTCGATTACACCACGTTCAAGAAGACGACCGGTGTGATCAGCTCCATAAATTGCATACAAAGCATCATAGATTGGTCTCATGTATGGATCGACCTTTTCTTTTAAATCACCTGGTAAAAATCCTAGACTTTCTCCGGCTTCAACAGCAGGACGAGTCAAAATAATTCTTTTAACACGGCCTTTTTTTAAAGCAGCTACAGCCATAACAACGGCTAAATAAGTTTTACCAGTACCAGCTGGTCCAATACCAAAGGTAATATCATTATGTTTAATAGCATTAACGTATTGTTTTTGACCAAAGTTTCTTACACGAACGGGTTTACCACTGAAATCTTTTAACAATTCGTCTTTATATAAGTCGCCGAAGTATTCCAAAGTACCACGTTCAACCATTTTCATTCCACTGACAATATCAGCTGAACCTAAACTAATACCAGTTTGAGCTAATTCAATTAATTTTTTTAACAGTGCAAGAGCCTGATGAACATTACCATCTACACCCATTACATCTAAGCGATCACCAAATGCATGAATTTGGACATCGAGTCCTTCCTCAATCAACTGCAAATTACTATCATTAACTCCAAAAAGATTAATCGCATCTTGAGGATTTTTGATTTGAATGCTTTCTTTTATTTGTTCAATTTTTTCTGCCAATAAACACCCAACCTTCCTATTAGTTTGAATGATAGCACAATGAACGATTTTTTTGACAAAAAAAAGGTTAAAACAATAAATTGTTTTAACCTTTTGAAACTATCTATTAACGACGTTTCTTGTTGCGCTTACGAGCAGCCTCAGACTTTAATTTTCTCTTGACACTTGGCTTTTCGTAAAACTCACGTTTTCTATATTCTTGAAGAGTACCACTCTTTGAAACGGAACGTTTGAATCGACGAAGAGCATCATCAAGCGACTCGTTTTCACGAACGACGGTTTTTGCCATATGATAATCCCTCCTTCCGATTTCTAACGTAACTGTCTATTGCTCTAGCAGTTCATATGTTATTATAACAAAAAGAAGATAATGTTCAAATAATTTTTTACATTTTTTTGGAGGAATTTATTATGACACAGAAATTAGACGTTTTTGTATTGTCCGATGGCGTTGGAGAAACCGCTTTAAGAGTTGCAAAAGCAGCTTTCATTCAATTTCCAGAAATGGACACCACTTACACCAAGTATCCTTTTATCAAAAAAGATGAACAACTAGATAACATCTTATCAATGGCCAAAGAGAAGAAAGCTGTCGTTTTGCACACGATTGTTTCAAAGGAAACTTGTAAAGTTATTAATGAATTTTGTCAGGATAATGGTATTGTCTACTATGATATTTTAAATCCAATCATTGGTACATTCTCACAAATGACTAAACAAGAACCAATTCGTAAAAAAGGGCTTATTCATGAATTGGATAAAGACTACTTCGACATGATCTCGGCGATGGAATTCACTGTCAGCAATGATGATGGTCAAAATCCCAAAGGTTTCTTAGAAGCAGACCTTGTTCTCTTAGGTATCTCTAGAACCTCGAAAACGCCGCTCTCACTTTATTTAGCTAATAAGAATATCAAGGTTGCCAACCTTCCATTAAGCCCTGTAACAGGCATTCCTGACGAATTATGGGAAGTCGACCCTAAGAAAATTGTCGGTTTAACGAATGATATTAACGTTTTAAGTAAAATCCGTAGTCAAAGAATGATTGCCTATGGCTTAAGCGCCAACACTACTTATTCCGAAGAAGATGAAATTCAAAAAGAACTTGATTATTCCAATAAGTTATATAAGAAATTAGGTTGTCCAGTTATCAATGTTGCCGACCGATCAATTGAAGAGACAGCGGCAATTATCATGGAAATTTTACATTTTGACGGCTATAAAAAAGGCTAATTCTGTTAAAAAGAGTTCGATCCTACAATGGGTCGAACCCTTTTTATTATGCCTTGATTAACTTTTCTTTCATTTCTGGATCAAATTTATCAGCTAAAAGCATTTCAATCTCTGGTTTAAATGGAGCGATTCCCTTTTTATCATTTTCATCACGTTTAACATAAGGTGTTTCCATGATCTTAGGAATATCTTCCAACTGTGGATGATGAGCTACATAACTCAAAGCATCAAAACCTATCGTACCAAAGCCTATATCTTCATGACGATCTTTATGTGAACCACGTTCATTTTTAGAATCATTTAAATGAATTACAGACAGATTTTTTAAACCAATAATGTGGTCGAATTCATTTAAGACACCATCAAAATCATTTTTAACGTCATAACCAGCATCGCTCATGTGACAAGTATCCATTGTGACGGACAATTTATCGTTTTGAGCACAATTATCAAAAATTTGTGCAATTTGTTCGAAACTCGTCCCTACTTCAGTTCCTTTACCAGCCATCGTTTCAATTGCAATCGAAACCTTTTGGTTAGGATCAATAATTTCATTTAAAGCTTGTCCAATTTGTTTTAGTGCGACGTCAGGACCTTGTTTCAAATGAGCACCCGGGTGAAAACTTAAGGCTTGAATTCCTAAAGCATCGCAACGTTTGATTTCTCCTCGCATAAAATCGATACCAAATTCCAATTTGTCAGGTTTTAAAGTATTTCCTAAATTAATAATATAAGGTGCATGACCAATAATATTTTTAATACCATACATCTCTAATAGACGCTGCCCTTCAGGTATATTCATTTCTGAAACATCTTTTCGACGAGTATTTTGAGGAGCACCCGTAAAGATCATCGTTGCGTTAGCACCATAACTATGAGCTTCCTTAGCTGAACCAGCGAGCATTTTAGGGGCTTTCATCGCCACATGTGAACCAATTATCATCTGTATCCCTCCATTTGTAAAATCAAATAAAGTATAGCATACAAAAAAGCGAAGCCTTTTGACCTCGCTTTAATAAATATGAGCTTGATAAAATCTACCCATGACTTTGACCGTATCCGTGACACTAACAAAAGCGTGTGGATCAGATAACGACATTGCCGTACTTAAATCATGCAATTCTGAACGTGAAATAACTGTGAAAAGAATCGTTTTTTCTTCATGTTTATAAGCACCTTCAGCGTCATGAACGATAGTAATACCACGTCTCATTTCATTTTGAATTTGTGTAATAACATTTTTAGGTTTAGAAGTAACAATCATAACTTGAAGTTTTTGATCTTTGTTATAAATCATATCAATCACTTGACCGTTGATGAAGATACTGACGGCACTGTACAAAGCGTGGACCCAGCCGAACAAAAATCCCGCACAAGCAACGATAAACACATTGAACATGATATTGATCGTACCAACACTTTTACCAGTTTTCTTACGCAAAATAATTCCTAAAATGTCAATTCCACCAGTGGAAATACCATTTCTCAAAGCCATTCCGGTACCAAACCCATTAGCGACTGCACCAAAAATGGCACAAACTAATGGATCAGCCGTTATCTTGACTGGTGGCAACAAGTGCATCATCATACTGGCTAGAGCAACTGCAATAACTGTAAAAATGGTAAACTTGTGATCAATTTTTCGCCAAGAAAGTACGAATAGCGGAGCATTCAGTGCAAAGTACATAATCGCAGTTGAGATATCGAACGGAAACCAACGATGCGAAATTGTAGAAATTAATTGTGCCGCACCAGTTACACCTGAACCATAAATTCCACCCGGCGTCCAAAACATATTAACCGCTACAGATACTGCGATAGAATATAAAAATGCTATTGAAATTTTGGATAAGTACTGATGCCTTTCGATCAGCTTATCTAATTCACCCATACTAAAATTTCTCCTAATTGTCTTAAGTTACTTACAACATATTAGCACAAATCCTAGTATTTTCAGACTTTTTCGAGTTATTTACGGTGATTTTTGATATATTCTGCTCGACCGCCGCTCTCTTCCATTTCAAAGCGTAGAGGGTTCTTTTTGTAGAAGTCTTGGTGGTAGTCTTCAGCAGGCCAAAACTTAGTAGCAGGCTGGATTTTTGTAACGATAGGATCACTAAATTCTCCTGACTCAGCTAATTTCTTTTTGGATGCTTCAGCAACTTCTTTTTGTGCTTCGCTTTGATAGAAAATTACTGGACGATAACTGTCACCGCGATCCTGAAATTGGCCCATAGCATCAGTTGGATCGGCTACTTGCCAATAAATTTCAACTAAATCTTTGTAAGAAATCACATCATTATCAAAAGTAATTTCTACAGATTCAGCATGACCGGTAGTTTCAGAACAAACTTGTTCATAAGTTGGATTGTCAACATGTCCACCACAATAACCCGAAACAACGGAAATAATTCCAGGTTGTTCATCGAATGGTTTGACCATACACCAGAAACAGCCTCCGGCAAAAATAGCAGTTTCTTTAGCCACTAGTCAGCATCTCCTTCGTCAACGTATTTTTTGTAATCTGAATAACCTTTTTGATCCATTTCATCATAAGGAATGAATTTTAAGGCAGCTGAGTTGATACAATATCTTAAGCCACCCAATTCTTCTGGCCCATCAGTAAAGACGTGGCCCAAATGAGAGTCTGCCGATTCACTTCTAACCTCAGTTCTTTCACGACTTAATCTTGTATCACGCTTTTGCTTAAGTTTAGCAATTGGTTCACTAAATGATGGCCAGCCGCAACCAGCATCGTACTTCTTAGCTGAAGAAAATAATGGTTCACCACTAGTAATATCAACATAGATACCCTTTTTGCAGAAATCATCGTACTTTCCACTAAAAGGACTTTCTGTGGCAGCATGTTGAGTTACTTGATACTCCTCATCATTTAAGTCAGTTAAATCCTTCTTGTATTCTTTTGACATAAAATCACTCCTTCTGAATTTATATTAACTAGTATAAACTTTTCGAATATTAATTCCACCACTCTGCTCACAAACTTACAGTATCAAGTGATAGCCATGCTCAATTGTGCACAATTTAAATCGTTTTCTAATTTAAATTTAATTTAAATGATTTCATTAAATACCTAGTTTTTTTGGTTGATGATAATATTCCGTCCTCCATAGCAAAGAAAATTTGGCTGGAACGATGTGGACGCGACTTGGAGCCTTTGCTAAGACCAAAATCGGGCAAAGTCTTCAAGCTCGGTCTTTCACTAGGCAATAAATTGCCAAGAGAAATTTCACATCTGAGCCAATTTTCTTTGCCATTCTGGACTGGATAGTGGCTCTAATTTTAATATCAAAAACAAATAGCATCTGTATTCTAGAAAAGATCTCCTTTAGAGAGTCATTCTTAATACAGATGCTATCTTTTATTAATATTACTTAGAATTAGTCTTTCTTACTAACTTCAATTCCAAGATCGTCCAATTGTTGTTTTGAAACTTCAAGTGGAGCGTGTGTCATTGGTTCTGTGGCATTTGAATTCTTAGGGAATGCAATCACGTCACGGATATTGTCTTTGCCTGATAGTAGCATAGCAAATCTATCCAAACCAATAGCCAAACCACCATGTGGAGGACAACCGTATTGTAAAGCATCCAATAGGAAACCGAATTGTTCATAAGCTTTTTCTTTAGTGAAGTTCAAAGCTTTAAGCATCTTTTCTTGGATCTTGTAGTCATGGATACGGATCGATCCACCACCAAGTTCGTAACCGTTTAGAACGATATCGTAACTTTGAGCATACGCCTTGTGAGGATCTTCACCGTCATCTAGATAGTGAACATCTTCTTCATTTGGCATTGTAAATGGATGGTGAGCAGCAGTCCATCTTTGGATTCCTTCATCGTATTCGAACAATGGCCAGTTTACGACCCAAATAAAGGCAAATTCTTTAGGATCGTACAAGTTTTGTTCCTTAGCAATAGCTTTTCTCAAGTAACCTAATGAATCAGCAACAACCTTCTTGTTGTCAGCAACGAATAATAATAAGTCGTTGTTTTCAAGACCAAGTGTTGAAACTAATTGTGCTTCTTGAGCTTTGATAAATTTAGATACGCCACCAGTTAATTCATTGTCGTTGAACTTAGCCCAAGCTAGTCCTTTAGCACCAAAACGCTTGATGTATTCTTGATAGCTTTCAATATTCTTTCTTGAGTACTTGTCAGCACCATCTTTAACAACGATAGCCTTAACTTGTCCACCATTATCGATAGTTCCCTTGAAAACTTTGAATTCAGTATCTTTGAAAATATCATTTAGGTTTTGTAATTCCATACCGAAACGAACATCAGGCTTATCAGAACCAAAGCGGTCCATAGCGTCATCCCAGTTGATTCTTGGGAAAGGAGTCTTTACCTCGATACCCTTTTCGTCTTTCATAACACGGGCGATAAGGCCTTCAGTAACAGTTTGAATTTCTTCTTGATTCATGAAACTAGTTTCAAGGTCAATTTGAGTAAATTCGGGTTGACGGTCACCACGAAGATCCTCATCACGGAAACAGTGTGCCAATTGGAAATAACGGTCAAATCCACCGACCATCAATAGTTGCTTGAACAATTGTGGTGATTGTGGAAGTGCAAAGAAACGTCCAGGATAAACACGTGAAGGTACTAAGTAATCACGAGCACCTTCTGGTGTTGATGGTGTTAAGTTTGGTGTTTCAATATCAATAAAGCCATTTTCGTACAAGTATTCGTTAACTGAATGCTTGATTTGAGCACGTGTTCTGATAGCTTTTTGCATTTCAGGTCTACGTAAATCAAGGTAACGATACTTTAATTTTGTTTCTTCTGAAGAGTCGATACCATCTTTGATTTCAAATGGTGGTGTCAATGATTTGTTAAGGATTTCTACCTTTTCAACAACAACTTCAACTTTACCAGTTGTCATATCATCGTTAGTAGCGCCTTCACCACGAAGTCTAACAGTACCAATGACATTAATAACGTATTCTGAACGCAATGTTTCAGCAATATCTAAAACATCTTGATGATCAGTATTAAATACTAATTGAACGATTCCTTTATAATCTCTAAGGTCGACGAAGACCAATCCACCTAAATCACGACGGCGTTGAACCCAACCATCTAAAGATACTTTTTGACCAACATATTTTTCAGTAATGTTGCCACAATAATCTGTTCTTTCTTCCATGTTTATCCCTCGATTTTTTTCAATTCTTCGGCTAAATTATCCAATGAAACACTAACTTGTTCAGTTGTAGCCATATTCTTAACATTAGCTGTCTTATTTTCCAATTCACTATCGCCAATAGTTACTGTATATTTAGCATTCAAATTATTAGCAGTCTTGAATTGTGCCTTGATTTTTCTTTGAAGATAATCTTTATCAGCACTGAATCCAGCTCTACGTAAATCAGATAAGATTTTAACTGAAGCACGTTCAGCTTTTTCACCAATAGTTACCAAGTAAACGTCCAAGCCATTTTGAACTGGTAAGTCTTCATCTTTAAGAAGGAACATTAAACGTTCAACCCCTAGTCCAAAACCAATACCAGGAGTTTCTGGTCCACCTAATTCTTCAACTAGGCCATTGTATCTTCCACCAGCCAAGACAGTAATTTCCTTATTATCAAAAGCCGGATCAGTCACCATGAATTCAAAAATTGTGTGGTTGTAATAATCAAGACCACGAACCATTGTTGAATCAACTTCATAATTGATATTTAAATCATCCAAAAGGCCTTTAAGATATTCAAAACGTTGTTCTGAAGCCTCATTCAAATAATCTAGAATTGAAGGAGCGTTGGCTACGATCTTCTTATCACCAGCATCTTTACTATCCAAAATTCTTAGAGGATTTTTCTCCAAACGTACTTTTGAGTCATCGCTTAATTGATCTTTAAATGGTGTGAAGTAATCAACCAAAGCCTTGTGATAAGCAGCACGTGATTCTGGGTCACCTAGAGTATTCAAAGCAACCTTTAAATTCTTAATACCCAAACGATTCAAAAATTCCAAACCGACTGAAATAATTTCAGCGTCTAATTCTGGTGAATCAGAACCAAAAGCTTCAACACCGATTTGATGGAATTGACGTTGACGACCTGATTGAGGGCGTTCATATCTAAACATTGGTCCTTTATACCAAACTTTGTAAGGCTTAATTTGTTCTGGACCATAAAGTTTATTCTCAACAAAAGCTCTAACGACCCCAGCTGTTCCTTCTGGTCTCAAAGCAATGTGTCGGTCACCTTTATCATGAAAATCATACATTTCCTTAGAAACAATATCAGATGTGTCACCTGATGATCTTTCAAAGACATCGTATGATTCAAAGATTGGTGTTCTAATTTCTGAAAAACGATACTTATTAAATGTATCAGCTGCGATAGATTCCACGTATTGCCATTTGCTTGATTCGCCAGGCAAAATATCCATGGTCCCCTTTGGTTTTTGATAACGCATAAAATCCTCCTTAAAATAAAAAACACCCTTGTCCAAATAAGACAAGGGTGCATTTTCGCACGGTACCACCTAGTTTTGTTGCTGCAGTTAACGCCTGCCAAACGATTTAGTAACGTCACACAAATAATTGTCATCTGTTCTCAGCAGCCAGACTCTCTGTAAAACAATCTCATTTGATTTGCAATATACATATAAACTACCAAAAACGAACGAAATGTCAAGTTTTAGCAACAAAATGTCATAATATTCTTTCAAGTTTCACTATTATTCAGTAAAATAAAGGTATATAACCGTCAGTAAATAGAGAGCAAAGGAATCAGTCAAATGAAAAAAATAAAAACTTTTTTTATGAAGAACCGGATTCTTCTTGCCATTTTGTTATTACTTGCCTTGTCTAGTTGGTCAACAGTAGCTTTAGCAAGTGCCAATGCTGTTGTCGTTCAATCTGACTCTGTCAATGTTCGTGTTGGACCAGGACTCTCATATGCCAACATGGGACAAGTCAAAAAAGGTGACAAATTAGCCATCTTGGACGAAAAAAATAAATGGTATCAAGTAAGATTATCTGGAGATAAAATTGGCTGGGTCGCCAGCTGGTTGATCGACAACACTGAAGTAAGTTCGGCAACCAATAAAGTTGGAATCGTTAAGGTTCCCAATACGACTGTCTTCAAGAGTGCCGATGCCAATAGTGACGTCTTAGGTACGATTGAACAATCGCAAAAAGTCACTATCATGTATCAAGAACAAGACTGGACACAGATTTTATACAGTGGCACTGCTGGTTGGGTCAAATCAAGTTTCATTCAAGGTACGGATAAAACCTCTGGTTCAACAAGCGTTTCTAATTCATCCAATTCATCTGACAACGATATTAAGAAAGTTACCGTTACCCAACCTAATACCAAATTAAGAATCGAACCTAATCAAAATGGTCGAGTCGTAAAAACAGCTAAGGTCGGTAAGCAATTTGATTATCTTGGAAAAGATGGTAAATGGTATAAAGTCCGTGATTCCGACGGTTCAGTTGGATACGTTGCTAGCTGGGTCGTAACTATTTCTGGTACTAAAAGTGCTGTCAAATCAGCTGCTACTAATATTTCTGAAGCCACGATCGTAATTGATCCTGGACATGGTGGCGACGATTCTGGTGCGGAATCAAAGAAGAATACTTTTGAAAAGAACTTTACCCTCGCCTACGCCAAAGCAATCAAACAACAACTCGAAAAGACTGGTGCACGTGTAGTTCTAACTAGATCAGGTGATGATAGTAAGTCACTTGGTCAAAGAGCTCGTTTGTCTAGTAAAATTCAAGCTGATGCCTTTATTAGTTTGCACTTTGATTCCAGTGCCCAGGCAAACGCCGGTTCTGGTTTGACAACTTACTACTACAACAAAAACAAAGATGGCGAATTGGCCGATGACTTAAATAGTCAATTAAAGAGCCTGGCTATTGGCAACCGTGGTACTGCTCAAAAAGACCTTTACGTCTTGCATTACAACAGTCAACCATCTGTCTTAATCGAACTAGGCTATATCAATTCCAAATCTGATTATAAATACATCAATTCAGCTAAATACAAACAGCAAGTTGCGATTGACGTAACTAATGGTTTGAAAGAATACTTCAAATAAAAAAAGAAGTTCTAAATAAGATTTTATCTCTTACTTAGAGCTTCTTTTTTGTCTATTTTATGAATTGAATAAACTAAAACGATTGCTAAAATCAACAAGCCTAAAGCTGTCAAATAAGCAAAATGCATTCCATTTAAAAACCAGCTTGGATGTTTTGTTGGATAATAGGCAATTTGCTTACCCGCTTTAAAACTCATCCCTGAATACAAACTAGTAGTTGCTATACTGACACCAATTCCCATCCCAAGATTTCTAAACAAGGCTGCTAAACTACCAGCAATACCTTGATACTCTTGAGGTGCATAACCCATGATCATCGGATTATTTTGAAATCCACCATTACCGATTCCCAAGAACAATAACATGAACGTAAAGATAACTAAATTCTCTTTACCAGATATTAAAGTCAAGAAAACGATTGGTATTGCATAAACGAACAAATTAAAAATCGAAACACTAGCTGCATTATATTTATCAGTGAAATAACCTGCAATCGGTGCCGCAATCACGTTAGCAAACGGAATTGCCATCATGATCAATCCTGTTAACGAAGTGCTTAGTGAACGGAAATCAGTTAAATAAAACGGCATAATTACGTTAGCGTAATAACCAATTGAAAAGACGATCAAGGCACTCACTAAACTTAAAGTTAATCGAGATATCTTGAATATCTTCAAATTGATCAGTGGTTCTTCCTTATGATTTTCAATATAGAAGAAGACTAACCAGAAGACTAAACTAACAATAAAAATCAACCAAACATTACTATTACCAAAACCAATATCTTGTCCCATAAAGATACTAATAAAGAACGTGGCAATTGCTATCGAATATGCGACTAAACCAGTCCAATCATAAGCAATCGCTTTAGAAAGACGTTTTTCTTTTGGAAACATGAATCGTCCATAAATATAAACAATAATTCCAATTGGAATATTTATAATAAAAATCCAATGCCACGATAAAGCTCCTAAGATCAAGCCTCCCAAACCTGGTCCAGAAATATTACCTAATTGAGCAATAATACTATTTATCCCATAAGCACGCCCACGTTGATGCATTGGAAAAATCATCGCAATGATTCCGATATTAGTAGCCATACTCATACTAGCTCCCAAACCCTGAACGACTCGTCCTATTAGCAGCAAATATAAGCTTGGACTCAAAGCACAAATCAATGAACCTAAAGTGAAAAATATTGTTCCTGTTTGAAAAATCTTAATATATCCAATTTGGTCTGCCATTCTTCCCCAAAATAACAGCAACATACAAATCATAATTAAATAAACTGACACGATCCATTCAGCTCTATTCATTGGCACATGTAAATCCTTCGTTAAACTAGGTATCGCCACATTAACAATTGAAGCATCAAGCAATTGCATGAATGACATAAAGCTGGTCGCAAAGAGTGTCAAAATATTATGTTTACTTTTCATAAATTTGCCTCTTTCATACAAAATACATTTCCAATACTAAACTTTTTTAGATACTTTTAGCAAATTTATTACAAAACAAAAAAGCACTGAAATTAATCAGCACTTATTGGATGGATACAAGTGGACAAAACGCCACGAATATTTTGTAAATCGTCTTTTTCTAGTTTATCAGACTCTTTGATTGTCTTAATCAAGCCATGCAAAGTTGTTTTATCAACATCTTTAGTCATATCAAGACCATAACCGTTCAAGTGTAAGAAATAATCCAACACAGCCACCGTAGTTACTTCATTGTCCGTTTCAAAGATATCATCAACGATCATCGTACATACTAAATGTGTAGCATACCATTGTAAATCTTCAAATTGATTCAAAAAATTTAGATTACTTTGAAGGCGCTTCTCACTTAAAGTAATTTCTTCACTTTCGTTAATTGCCAAATGTATTGCAATGATTTGGTCATAAGTTAGTTTTACAAGTTTATTATCCATTTATTTTCCTCAATTATTTTTATAAGATCACTGTCATACCACATTTAGATAATTTGTTCGATTTCAGTAATATCGCTAACTTTATACTCATACTCAAAGTCAACTTTTTCAGAATTAAAAAGAATTGTATGGGCACCAACACTTTGACCGAAGTCAACATCAATCTTACGATCACCTATGACCCACAGATCATTCTTATCTAAACCATACTTTTCAATTAAATAATTCAGCATTTCAGGATCTGGTTTTCTTTTATGACCATCTTCAACACTGATAATTTCCTTGAAAAAGTGCTCGATGCCGAGTGTTTTAGCTAAACCATAAATCGATTGATCACGATGTGTAATAATAAATTGCATGTAGTGCTTACTATCACAATATTTTAATTCTTTTAAAACGTGTGGTATCAAAGTTATTCTGTCATGAAATTCTTTTTCGTATCGATAATAGCTAGCATAAAATATCTTAACTGCTTGTTCGACATTATCTTGATCCCCTAATAACTCCGTAACAAACTTACGAACAGAAGTCTTTTTAGATTCTTTAAAAATTGTATCTTTTGATAAGCTAATACCAAAATTTTCTCGAAGGGATTTTTGTGTTGCTGAAACGATTCCTGGATAACTATTGGCAATCGTATCATCAAAGTCCCAAACAATACTTTTCATCATTATCTCTCCATTAAAATAGTTACTGGTCCATCGTTGGTCAATGATACTTGCATATCGGCTCCAAATTCACCAGTTTCAACAGTTAAATCATATTCCCTTAATAATTCATTAAAATGATCATATTTTCGACTAGAAGCTTCAAAATTACCAGCTCCCGTGAAACTAGGCCGATTACCATGTTTAGTATCAGCATATAAAGTAAATTGCGAAATTGATAAGATTTTTCCACCAACATCTTTGATTGATAAATTCATTTTATCATCAGCATCTGAAAAAATGCGCATATTAGCGATCTTACGTGCCATGTACTCAAGTGTTTCTTCAGTATCCTCATCTGCAAAAGCTACTAACAAACAAAGACCTTGATCAATTTGACCAAGTGTCTTTTCGTCAACAATAACTTTTGCTTCCGATACTCGTTGTATTACTACTTTCATAAACTAAGCTACCGTCCTCTTTATTTCATATACATTAGGGATATTCTTCAATTTAGAAATAATACTATCCAAATGTTCTTTATTATTAACACCAATACTTACATGAATGATTGCCATCTTTTCTTTATCCAAACGACCGATAACATTGTTCAAAGTATTAGTATTTGAATTAATAACTTGTAAAACTTCATTGATTAAGCCGTTGCGATTGAAAGCATAAATATCTAAATCTGCAGTGTACCGCTTTTCTTTTGTGACATTATCCCAACTGACATCAATGAAACGACGTTTAGCTTCTTCACTTTGAACGTTAGGACAATCAGCTCGATGAACTGTTAACCCACGCCCTTTAGTGATGTATCCGACAATTTTATCTCCAGGAATTGGATTGCAGCATTTTGCCAAACGAATCAATAAATTATCGATTCCTTGAACAGAAATACTGTTATTACCGTTGTTACGTTCCTTCTTTAACTTAGGACTGTCAGTCTTTGGCTGTGGCGTTTCTTCAGTATCGGTAATGACTTGTTCTTCAAGTTCTTTTTTCTCGGCTTCTTTTTTACGATCAGGGTCTTCACTAACTAACTTGTGAACCACGTTGATTGGCGATAATTCACCATAACCAACCGCATTGAATAATTCATCAATATCAGTGAAGTTAAAAATATTCATGGCAATTTCTAGATGTTTTTTATCAAGATATTTTTTACTCGATAACGAACGATTTTTAAACTCATTTTCAACTGCTTCACGACCTAAGGCAATGTTCTCTTCACGATCCTTAGTTCTGAAGTAACGCTTGATCTTATTTCTAGCTCTAGACGTAAAGACAACATTTACCCAGTCACGGCTTGGTTGAGAATTGGAGTTCGTCAGCATTTCAACGATATCACCATTTTTAAGCTGATAATTCAAAGGTACCATTCTGCCATTGATCTTGGCACCAACAGAATGATTCCCAACCTCAGTGTGAACCTGATAAGCAAAGTCCAGAGTAACCGCACCTTTTGGCAACTCGATAACTTCACCCTGTGGTGTGAAAACATAGACACGATCATTGAAGATTTCACCTTTGACCGACTTCATGAAATCAGAAGCATTGTCGGAGTTTTCCTGTAATTCCAAAATTTCTCGGAAGACATCGATTTTTTGCTCATCATCATCCAAATGAACGCCTTCAAAATTACCTTCCTTATAAGCCCAGTGAGCTGCAACACCATATTCAGCAACTTGGTGCATTTCAAAGGTTCTGATCTGAACTTCTAGCGGTTGACCACCAGGTCCAATGATAGTTGTATGTAGCGATTGATAACCGTTAGCCTTTGGTACGGCGATATAATCCTTAAAACGACCAGGGATTGGTTTCCACTTGGAGTGAATTGAACCCAATACGGCATAACAATCCTTAACTGAATCTACAACGATTCGAATGGCTAACAAGTCATATAATTCGGAAAATTGCTTATGTTTGTCACGCATCTTCTTATAAATTGAATAAATATGCTTTGGACGGCCGTAAATATCGTATTTAATTCCTAAAGCGTCAACATTTTTCTTGATATAATCGATAGCTTCAGCAATATAAGCTTCACGCTGATCACGTTTACTATTCATCAAATGAACAATACGGTAATACTGTTGTGGATTGATGTAATGTAATGAAAGGTCTTCTAGTTCCCACTTGATCTTACTGATACCTAAACGATCAGCCAATGGAGCATAAATTTCCAAAGTTTCATTAGCAATCCGGCGTTGCTTATCAGGACGTAAAGCCTTCAAAGTTCTCATGTTGTGCAATCTATCAGCCAATTTGACCATAATGACACGTAAATCTTTCGCAGTTGCTAACAACATTTTACGATGATTTTCAGCTAATAGTTCTTGGTGTGAATGGTACTTATATTTACTGATTTTAGTAACGCCATCAACAATCGTTGCCACTTGATCACCAAATAATTCTTTGACATCTCCCAAAGTAACATTAGTATCTTCAACTACATCATGCAAATAACCTGCAGCAACAGTATATGGGTCCATATGTAACGAGGCCAAAATTTGGGCTACTTGTGTAGGATGAATTATGTAAGGCTCACCCGTAGCGCGCTTTTGTTCTTTATGTACGTAAGCCGCAAAATTATAAGCTTTATTCACAAACTCAACGTGTTCATCATTCATATAGCCACGACAAATGTCTAGTACTTGTTCTGGCGTATAGTCCATATTATTTTTTTTCATAGAAATACTCACCCCGTTACAATAAAAAGCACTCATCGAGTGCTTCTCTTTACTTACTATTATGCTTACTTTAACAAAATTTTACCATTTATTTTTCTTTTTCAAATAAGAAATAAATTAAAATACTTAAAACTAAATAGATTCCAGCTAAAAAGTAACCATATCGTCCGTATTTAATAAAAACACTGACTACAAAGATAACCGGAAAAATGACTAAATTATAAAAAGATAATTCATATTTTCTCGAGAACCAACCGATGAAACCAGAAAAAAAGATATTAATAACAAAAAACAACCAGACAATACGGTTAGTTCTACCCAAATGGAAAAGATTAAATAGTATTGGCATAATAAAAACCAATATAATAGAGATTAATGCAATATAAGTTGTTTTTGATTTTTCAACTTTGTTCCAAATATTTTTCACAATACGTTCCTCATTTTACCGTTAATTCATACTTATATGATAGCACTGATAAGAAGTACATGGGGGCTGTTTCAGCTCGCATAATTCTTGGTCCTAAACCAACTGACAAAAAATCATTTTGATTCAAATAATCAATTTCATCAGGAGCAAAGCCACCTTCTGGTCCAAAAGCACACAAAGTTGATTTCGGATTTTGATTTAAGGTTTGAGCCAACAAGCTAATTTCACCTTGCTTAGCAGACTCTTCATAAGCTACTAAATTGGTATCTTTTTTGTAGTCAACTAAATCCTTCAAAGAATTTAAATAGATGACTTCTGGAATTATCCGGCGTTTTGATTGCTGAGCTGCATTTTTAGCTATTTCTTGCAATCGAGCAACCTTTTTTTCAACGACATTCTTTTTCCAATTCATAATCGAATATTTGGAAGAGAAGAAAATAATCGTTTTAGCACCTAATTCAGTTGATTTTTGTGTGATCCATTCAATCTTATCCTTTTTAGATAAAGAACAAGCGACTGTCACGTCAATTGGTAACTCCGTACTTTTCCAATCTAATAACTTTAAATCAACTTGAAATTGCTTTTCTTCAGTTTCGACAGATGTAATTGTCGCTTTGAATAATTTTTTTGCTGGATCAACTAAATAAATCACATCGCCATTTTTGTGACGCAAAACTTTGATGGCATGACGAAATATTTCTTGATCATCGATTGTTAAATTATTAGTAGTAATTGCTTGTTTAACGAAGTATTGCTCCATCTTCTGCCTCGAACTCTTCTTTTCTTCTACAAATTAACGTTGACCAACCTTTTAAATGGAAGGCTTCTAAAACAACGAAACCAATTTCTTCCATTTGCTTAGTGATCAAAGCTTCCTTTTCATTAATGATACCAGATAAGACGACAAAACCGTTCTTATTTAAATGACGGTCAATATCTGGTATGAATTGCTGGATCACATCAGCTAAGATATTCGCTACAATAACGTCAACTTTACCATCAACGCCATCTAAAAGTGAATTCTCAAATACTTCGATATCTTCACAACCAGGATTCAACTTAATATTCTCTTTAGCAGCTGAAACGGCTTCAGGATCAAGGTCAAAAGCCTTTATGTCTTTCACGCCTAATTGACGAGCTTGAATAGAAAGGATTCCAGAACCTGTACCAACATCATACAAAGATTTGGCATCGCCTAGAATCAATTCCAAAGCTTGCATACAAGAATACGTTGTTGGATGAGTTCCTGTACCAAATGATTTACCCGGATCCATCACGATAATGTGTTCATCTGAATGACTTGGTTGATAGTCGACCCAATTAGGAACAACTGTCAAATAACGACTGATTTTCACTGGATGATAGTATTGTTTCCATTCATTTTCCCAACTGCTGTCGTCAAGTTCACTAACCGAAACTTCCACACCAGTAATATCAAAGCCAAATTCAGGTAATTTTTTCAATTGAGTCTTCAAATTATTTAAAATTGCTTCATCATAATTGTTTTCATCAAAATAAGAATTGATTTTTGTTTTGATTGATTGGTCTTCGTCATCGACCATTTCAGTACCATTGGCACCGACACGCATAAAAACATCCGAAATAATTTCAGGATCGAAATCATTAGGAATAGCGACTGTTATTTTTTTCCAAATCATAGACGTTCCTCCATTATTAATAAGATTACTAAAATTATGGCATAAAAAAAAGACGTTACCGCCTTTATTTGATGAAAAAGTTAATTGAATTGATAAATTCTGTTTGTCGTTCCTTAATTCGAGATTGAGCTAACTCTAAACTAGCGTGATCAACGGTTTCACTTTCTGAATTCATGCAACTGATTGCCCCCATCAAATCCAAAAAATAATTATTAAGTTTTTCAGCCACTAAACTGTTTTCTAATTTATACTTGGCCAAATACGAATTGCACAATTTAATGAATTGTTTGATATTTCGAATATAGTTATCGATCAAACGACCATATGTTTCATATCGAAGTGCTTCACCACGCTCAATAATTTTGATTGTCTTTAAATATTCTGAAAAAACCTCATTGTACGTTACAAATCTTTCTAACAAAACGTTAGTCTCCAAAATACGATATTTACTAGTCATTGCCGTCATAATGCAACACCCCATTTCTTTTTTTAATACTATACCATACGTTTTTATTTATGAATAGTATTAGTTTAAATTAATATAAAAGACAATAAAAAAAGAACAATCTATTTATCCTCGGATTGTTCCTTAGTATCAACAACTTTTTTGCGTAAAGATTCATTATTTTTAAATAATTTCTGAGCCTCAGACAATTTTTTGGGACTATTCTTAATTTCTTGAGAAATTTTACTAAAATCATTCTTGGCAGGATCTTCTTGATGTTTTTTAAAAAAACCCATATTAATCGCTCCTTATCCTGTTGTAACGTTCATTATTATATAACAATCACGCTTAAGATACTCAAAAATTAATTATTTTTTGATGCCAAAGAGTAATTTGCTTTTAAAAAGTTACAGCTTTGTTATTATATATTAAGTAAATATTAAATTTTAGGTTATTTCTATATTTTAATTAGTATTAAATTGCCGTCGTCCGTTCGGCTTTGTGAACGCTGGAACGTACTGGGCATCCACAAAGCTGTCACTACCGACTAGATAACGTTATTTATTTTTTATTCCAGACAATTGGGTAATAAAAAATAAGACTACTATCTAGTCCAGAATAGCAAAGAAAATTGGCTCAGTAGTGAAATTATTCTTAGCAACTTGTTACCTAGAATAAGGCCGAGCTTGAAGACTTTGCCCGAACTTGGTCTTAGCAAAGGCTCCAAGTCGTGCCCACAACGTTCTGCGATAATCCTTATATAGTT
>NZ_AZDO01000033.1 GCF_001435505.1 Companilactobacillus futsaii JCM 17355
TCAGGTTATGCTGACAAATTTGTCCAAAAATTCGGATTAAATTTGCAATCTACCACATCCCTATTCAGAATAGCCTTTAGACGCAATCTCTATCGATTTATTACTATATCGTTTATTTGCCAATTTACAAAATGATACGTTTATAATTATTAGTAGTATAATGAAAACGTTCACAAGCTTGAATCTGAAGAGGTGTTATTTATGCATACAGTCGATTCAAAAATTTTAGCTTCTGATAATTTTTACAAAGATGACCTTAACGTCAAAAATAAAATATTCAAAGTTAGACTCAACAACAGTCAACCCTTACGTGACACCATCTATAAGTACTCCAATGAGATTGTTGGCATGACCTACAAATTGAATGTTCACATTGATAATGACATTCACATCTGCGATGTAGAAAAAACCGTTCTGGATATTCCTTTTAATGAAATTAAATTTATCCAGTTTGGCATTCTCCGTCTTTTAGGTTCTGTCAGTTCCGTTCCAACTAATATGTACTACCTCTTAATTTATATAGAAACAAAAGAGTCTATTAAATTAGGTATGGTTGATAACTAATTGCAGCATTATTTTGATTACGTCAAGTTATTAAAGGATCATGATTTTCCTTTAGAGGACCCTTTCAAAATTGCCGAAATGAACTTAACGGATCGTACCCAGACCTATAATTATCTTCAAAAAAATTATGATAAACTGGCGGTCACAGCTGGCTATCACTCAAATAAATCCCATCTCAATTAAGAGATGGGATTTATTTATTTAACAACTTCTTAATGCCGACCATATCTTCATTAATACCAAATAGACCTCCGCCTGGCTGTAACTGCGATGTGGCATGTAAATTATCTAATGCCGTGTAAACATTTCCATTTCTAAAATTGGCCGTTTCTATCAAATAACCTTAAGGTGAATTAAAATGTTTCACATGGAACATATGGTGCTTGGTCACTCATCAAATACTATATCTTGTGTTTGAAAATCCTCCTTGTTTTAATCTTAAAACATCATGATATTTAATCCTACTATTGCAATCTTTTGGTAAAATAATTTAAATTATATTTAATTTTATTTTCAATAATATTAGTCATTTATAAACACCCCTATATCTGCATAAAACTTTTTGTGTACCTCCTCACAACTACTCGGAGACACTAAATTTATATTCTGTTCTAGAGAAACACTTATAAAATGCTATCTCTTACTGTCAATATATACTTTAAGCCATATTGTAACCGATTACAATACTTTTTGGACATTATTTTCATCTGTACACCTTGATACATAAGACATGTAACCGTTTTGCTATTAAGTTGACATAATAGCATTAAACAACTAATATTTCATTGAAACTAATGAATCAAATTAAGCAGACACTTACTCATCACCCCGACAATGATGTTTCTTACTTTATGTTTATACGATGATCTTTTCAGATCATCGTTTTTTTATCTCTCAATAAAGAAACTACTCGTGTGTATTTAATTAAATAATATAAAAAGTGCTTAAAATAAATAAGGATTAAAGAACATCATATCCAATGTCTTTAATCCCTATTATTTAGGGTAGTCTATTACGCCTCCCAATTTTTAATTAATAATTGATATTGGTACTGAAATCTGTTGATTCTTTTTCTTGCTATCCTCAGCCAGCATACTAATCGTTAACTCAGCAACCTTATTTCCAATTTTGGATGGATTTATACTTATAGTTGTCATTGGTGAATTCATATTAGCAAGAAACTGTGATCCTCCGTAGCCTATAACTTTCAACTCACTAGGAACCATAATACCACGCCTCTGTGCTTCTAAAACTACCTGATAGCCATTTTGATCATTTCTTGATAGTACCACATCAAAATCTTTAAAATCCTTAAATAGGTTTTGAGTCCCTTCAATTCCATACGGATCATCTTGATCAACCAACTGCAGTTCATAATTTACTTCGGATCCATTAAGTGCATAAACAATCGCATCCAATCTATCTTGCTCTTCAGAGAGGGATAGAGGCCCATGTTGTACAATTACTTTTTTATGTTTACCCTTTTCAATCAGCTTGATAGCGGCTTGCCCAACCTCATAGTCATCTGTTATCACATTGACCTTTCTTGAATAGTCGACTTTCCCACCACCAAGCTGTACAAATGGAACATTTTCCTCTGCCATTGTCACCGGAAAATCGTAAACTGCCGAAATAATCCCATCAATGTAACTATTTAACATATTCTTCAACTCTAATTCATACTGGTGTGAATTACGAGGACATAAACACAATAGTATACGTACACCTTTTTCTTTTAATACTTTTTCTATTGTATTAATTTCTTCCGAGTAAATCGGATCAATGATTGAAGGAATGATAACTCCAACAATATTGGTCCTTTTACTTGATAAAGATTTCGCAACCTTATTGGGAACATAATTCAATTCCTTAACGGCTTCTTCAATCTTCTGTTTTGTTTTTTTTGATACATATGACTTATTATTTAATGCTCTCGATACGGTTGTAGTCGAAACACCAACTAATTTTGCTACATCCTCAATACTGCTCAAAATCAAAATCCTCTTCTCAATGAAATATAATTAATCAATTATCAGTTTTAATAGTAAAAAAACCATTATATAATAATATCACTGATTAACATAGTTTTGGTTCACAAAGCCCTATACAATAGCTATATTTAGTATTAATCATCAAATTAAAATTCGTATTTTCATTTAATTCGATTCGGTCATAATATTGATCAACCGATTAGTAAGGTCCGCAATATAATTTGAATCATCCTTGATTTCACTCTCTGGCTTTATTTCCAGGAGAAATTTATCGGGATTTAATAGCTCTTCAGAATCATTATCGACAAATCTTCCAATAGGCAAATATACTGGAATTTCGAACAGTTTTGTTTTCTCAACATCAACCCGCGTAATGTATAGTTGTGGAGAATTAACGATATATCCCATTATTCTAGGAAAATCCAATTTATCTTTATAATACTTATATACACGTTCCAGTTCATCTAATATCTCATCTACCGACCTCGTTGATTCAATATCCTTTATAGCCCGATTAAAACTCTCATTTTGTCCAGATTCTAAGCTAGAAAGATTGTTTAATTCATTTACCAATTTGGCTATTTTCTTTGAATCATCCTCAATAATTGGTAACGGTGTACCAGACATTGCCATCTTAGCCGGTTTAAAAAATGAAACAAGTTTTGAATCCACCAGAACAACTGGTATTTTTATTTTCAATTGTTCATCTTCTTGTAATTCTACATTCATACCTTTAATAACATCTTCATTAACTACTTTATCTTTTACCGTATCTAGACTTGTTCTATCTCCATACATTAAATAAATATTTTTTAATTCAGTAATAATACTGTTCATCGCCTGGTTCATAACTTTTCCTCCTTAAAGAAAAACTCTTTGAAATTTTTCAATTACACAGTCATATCATACACCATCTACGAAAACGGTAACATAGTGGTAAAATAGTAATTGTACTAGGGTCCGTCTGAAAACTACTTAAGTAAGATGCAAATTGAGGCAATGTAGACCGTAGCCAGATAAACATGAGCGAGCTTATCATAACGCGTTGCAATCCTACGAAAGTTCTTCAACTGATTGAAGAAGTTCTCAATCAAATGGCGCTCACAATAAACGTGGTAATCACAGGTCCACTTGTCTTTGGTATTTTTCTTTGGCGGAATGGTATAGACGCCTGCTTTATCTTCAATATACTGGCGAAGTTTCGCGGTGCCATAGGCTTTATCCGCGATAATATTTGATTGAGAAATATCGAAGCCTTCCAGCAACTCACTGGCAACTTGGCTATCATGTACTTGACCACCTGTTAGGCGAAAACCCAAGGGATTCCCTAATCCGTCAACGAGTGCGTGAATCTTGGTCGTTCGGCCACCTCGACTTAATCCAATAGCTTGATTTTCGACCATAAATTCGGCGTTTTTTTTGCCCCAGTGGCCTTTTGATGCGCTCGAACGATCGTTGAATCTAAGCTCAAGTTTTCCATGTCGGGATCGTCAATCAATTCGAGAAAAACCTGTTCGAACAAGCCCGAACTTACCCAGGCTCGGAAGCGACTATACACCGTTTTCCAAGAGCCATAGCGTTCAGGTAGATCACGCCAAGGAGCCCCGCTGCGCATGAGCCAGAGGATAGCGTTGAGGGCGGTACGGTTGTCTAGGCTTGATGGACGGCCAGTCCGGTATGGCGGGAAGTATCCTTTGATTCGGTCCCACTGAGCATCTTCCAGTTCGTATCGTTTAGGTGTTGTCATCGGAATGCCTCGATTCGTTTTTCCTCAGATTATACCTGAATTTTTAGTTTTCAGACAGTCCCTAGTAAAAAATAATTAAGCGGGAGTTTTTACTGATGAATGAATTTAAGCAAGTTTTGACCATCGCAGGATCTGATTCTGATGGTAGTGCGGGAGCACAAGCTGATTTAAAAACCTTTATGTCACGTGGCGTTTATGGAATGTCTGTATTAACAGCAGCTGTTGCAGGAAATTCATACGGTATTCATGATAGTGTTAATTTGCCAATCGATTTCATTAAAAATGAAATCAAAGACATTAAGGATGATTTTAAAATTTCTGCATTCAAAAATGGAATGCTATCTGATTCAAAAATTATTCACACCATTGCTGAAGAAATAAAAGACAAGCCATTTGGTACCTTTATACTCGATCCAGTAATTATAACTAAGCATGGTGCAATGTTGCTTGAAACAGAAGCCTACCAAACTCTTATCAATGAGTTATTTCCTTTTGCAGATTTAATCACCCCTAATTTTTACGAAGCAAAAAAACTTTCCGGAATGGAATTAAATAATAAAGAAGATTTTGCAAAAGCTGCGTTGGAACTTCGAAAGCTTGGTCCAAAAAATATTATGATCAAGGGAAAACATATGGACGGTTCACAAGATACAGTTGATGATTACGTTCTACTTGAAAGTGGAAAGTCATTTTGGATATCAGAACCATTTATTGATACTGAACATATTAATGGTACTGGGGACACATTGTCTTCTTGTATCGTAGCTGAAATAGCCAAGGGTAAGAGTATGGAAAATGCTATTAAAATTAGTAAAAACTATACCTATAACGCAATAAAAAATGAAATCGCCGTTGGTCATAAATATGGTCCAATTAATCATTTCGTTGATAGTACCATCTCAACAGATTTACAAAGTTAACCTTGATCAATTATCTTGTTTTTATAAGAATATAATAAAAAATCAACGTTTATTGGTTCTATACTTTCTGGTATTGATGAATAATCAATGCCAGTTTTTTTGTCTCTAGAAAATAAAAAAAGAACATCACTGTTCTCATGTTAAGATTTAAGCGACCAAACCCAATCAAAA
>NZ_AZDO01000034.1 GCF_001435505.1 Companilactobacillus futsaii JCM 17355
TGTTTTTTTATTTATTTTTTCTTAAGGTGGCTAACTTGATTATAAAATTCGCCTAAAAATCTTTTCACAAATGAAGAATTGAAAATCCTTAAGGCCGTGTCTGATGACTTCAAAGAATTTAATGCTAAGAAAATCACCGAATATTCTCATCAAGAGAAAGCATATCAAGAAACTAAAATGAAGGAGATTATTCCTTATAATTACGCTCTAGATTTACAATAATAAAAGCTCCATTAGAATACCGATGCGTTGGCACCTGTCAAGTTGACATTTGAAATAATATAAAAATTGAATACTTTTTAGGTGGCCATATCCCAATGTTCTGCTGGGGTATGGCCATTTATTGTTTGTGATCTGTCTATATGATTGAAATAGTGAATTCTTTCGTTGACAAGTTTGACTAGTTCTTTGTAAGTCTTAGGCATTGGATGGCGATTCATCCAACGTAATTTGAATTCACTCCACCAACGTTCCATTGGTGAATTATCGTAGGGTGTACCTGGTCTTGACATACTTCTAATAACACCATGTTCATCTAAAAAATTTCCAAATGATAATGACGTAAACGCTGATCCGCGGTCCGTATGGACCATCGGACACACATCTCCAGCTTTTGTAAATGCACGTTGAAATACAATTATTTCAGCTGCTGAAGTCTCTGTAAGGCTGATATTACTTGAAATCAAATAACGACCATAGAGGTCTAAAACTCCGCTCAAACGAACTTTGTGTTCACCGTTTAAACCGTAAGGAATTTCTGTTGAATCACATAACCAAACTTGATTAGGTCCTGTCACCTCAAAATTTTGATTCAATACATTATCTTGTATATAAATCTCTCTCTGTTTAGAACGGTTATGTTTCTTGATTCTGGACTGACATCTAATATCTAGTTCTCTCATCAGGCGTTTCACTTGTTTAAGTGAAACCTTGAATGTGATTTGATCATCTGCTAATAGGTTGATTAGTATCTTGCCTGCACCAATAGTCTTAGTATTTAATTCATACCAGTACATAATACGTTCCTTTAGTAGCTTATCTCGAAGTTCTTTTTCCGTTTCTGTACGAGTCCAGTATTTGTTATATGATTGTCGACTAACACCGACAACACGTAGTAAAACAGTTATGGCTCCATGGTTATTTTGACTGACTTCCTTTATTGCCTGGTAAGCCAATCTATGTTGTTGTTTCACCCCCTGTGCTGAATTTCTTGCAATTTTTTTGCGAATTCCTCAATTAATTTTTGGTCTTTTAATTGGGATTCCAATTCTCTGATTTTTAAATGCGCTTCATCTAATTCTGTTAAGTCATCTTTTGCTTTGCGATGGCCTCGGCCATCGATCAAAGCTTTATAACCGCCGTTCTTGGATTTTAAGACCCAAGAACGAACTTGTTGATAAGATACGGAATACTTTTCTGCAGCTTCTTTATAAGTATGTTTGCTCTTAACGACATACTCTACGATTTCAATACGTTCTTCAAAGGTTATCTTTTTTTTCATAATGGAATTCTTCTTTCTCGGTGAGCCATCCTTCAACAGTTTTCCATTATTATACTTGAATAACCAGTCCGATACTTGAAAAGTATTCCTTAAACCATATTTATAGGCAATAGTTTCTAAAGAACCTTTACCTTCAAGATAGTCTGTCACGACTTGTAATTTAAATTTATATGAATATTTTGTACGCTTGGTCATTTCCTTCAGGCCGTCGATTCCATATTGATCGAAGAGATGGACCCATCTACGAAAAGTTTTATGAACAATATTATTTTTTCTGGCAAATGTTCTAAGTGGATAAGTTGACTCTTTAAATTCCAGCACCAGATCTAGTTTTTCTTGAAGTGAATATTTACCTCTGGGCATAAAAAAATCCTTTCATGAATATCAGATGAATTTATATTATTTCATCCAACAACCATAAAAGGATTATCGCAGATCCCACTAATAGGTAAGGGTATTCTAATGGAGCTTTTTGTTTAATACAAACTAATACAATAAGATCGAGTAGGGGATTCACCAACTTCCAATCTGACCAATTCGGCGTTTAATTCTTCCAAGCGTGGTGTGAACAAATTGAACAGCCACATCGTAACGTTTTCGGTGGTTGGATTAACGTATTGGAAAGCGGGGAGTTTGTTCAAGAACTTTCCCTCAAAGGTATCGCAAACTTCTTTGAGCTTTTTTTCAATATGGCAGATTGCAAGAAATAACCGAACATTTTTTAAAACTTAATATTTTCCATA
>NZ_AZDO01000035.1 GCF_001435505.1 Companilactobacillus futsaii JCM 17355
AAGATTGGCACGAACGTGGGGAATCCACTCGTGCAATAGCTCGTCATCTGAATAGGAGTCCTTCAACTATCAGTGTTGAATTGAATAAGGTTACACCTTATTCAGCGGAAACCGCTCACAAAATGGCTAAAGAACAACTCAGTCATAGAGGGTGTAACTCAATCATAACTGAAAATATGAAGGACTTTATTGTTCAAAAATTAAAGTTTAATCATTGGTCATTTGAAATAATAGCTCAC
>NZ_AZDO01000036.1 GCF_001435505.1 Companilactobacillus futsaii JCM 17355
TATTTTTAAAAATCGGTAATCTATCAATGGCTATATCGATAACGTTTTGTGTCGTAGTATATTCATTGATACCAAAGATATATTTTACTTTCTTGTCGTCTACATCTGCCTCAGGCAGATGATAGAGACGCCAATTGGATTTAAGAGCTTTGTATAAGCTTGAGTGTTTATCACTTATCTTTTTCAGACAACTGATTCTAACCTGGTCTAAGGCTCTACTACACAATTGAACAATATGAAACCTATCAACTATTATTTGAGCATTAGGAAAGATTCTATGAACAACCATCTGATAATTAGCATTCAGATCAATAGAAACGGTCTTTACTACTTGTCGTTCCGACAAGCTATAGTTATTTATAAAATGTTCAGTTACTGTTTTAGACAATCGGTCGTGAATAAGTTCAATCAGATGATGAGTTTGAGCATCAATAGCTATGAAAGTAAATATACCGTTAACTGAGCGAAATTCATCAAAGCACAGGTTCTCAGGAAGAACGTTACATCTATTTGGTAATTTGATATTGTCATACAAGATTCTACTTACTGTATTTACTGATACTCCGATGATCTTGGCTATAGATGTTAACGTAAAAGATTCCCTTGCCATATCGAATATTCTATTTTGAACTTGTTTTGTCATAGTGTGATTTTTGATTAATAAATCACTGTGGGCACCGCAGGTGCTTCCACAGTTCTTACAAATATAACGTTGCTTATTGAGTACCAAATGATATTCAATACCGTTAAAGCTGGCCAATCTGGCATTAGTTTTTCTTTTTCCATTCTTGACTAATGCATTCAAACCACATTGTGGACATCTGTACAGTTTATAAGTTAAATCAGCACTTACGATCTTTATATGTTTTATAACGCCACGATTTTTAATCGTAGCGTCCTTAACTGAAACGTTTCTCATGTTATTGTCTTTTATATCAAGTGCACATAGTATAGAATTGTCTTGGGACATTATTGTTTTCTCCGTTTTTGATTGGGTTTGGTCGCTTAAATCTTAACATGAGAACAGTGATGTTCTTTTTT
>NZ_AZDO01000037.1 GCF_001435505.1 Companilactobacillus futsaii JCM 17355
TTTTGATTGGGTTTGGTCGCTTAAATCTTAACATGAGAACAGTGATGTTCTTTTTTATTTTCTAGAGACAAAAAAACTGGCATTGATTATTCATCAATACCAGAAAGTATAGAACCAAACAAACGTTGTGAGTGCCTTTTTTTGATAAATTGAAATTAAAAGGACATGTTTATAACAAAATATTGTGTTTATATCATAAATTATAATTACGTGCGACTATTACTAGTGCAAGGAGAGGAAACTGATAATTTAAAAAAGAAGTTAGTTTAAAAGAAAAGAATAATAAATAGACAGAATAATAAAAAAAATAATTTAATTAGAAAACGCCTGCATAAAATTTAGGAGAAGCGAAAATTCACAAAAAGACACACGCAATTTTTGACTTATTCGCATTAAATCGGTCTTTTTTTTAGAGATTAGATTAACATGTGAAAATAAAAAAATTAAAGTTAATTAAGCATAATTAAAAAATTGAATAAATTACCTCTAAATAAACAGTTTTTTTATATGAAAACGTTGATATATTCTATAAAAAGTTCTAATATAAGTCTTGGTTAAGCGATCAAACAAATATGACCATGGGAGGTTTTGAAATATGACTGACAATATCAGTAAGAACGATGATTTAAATCTTAACGCACTTTTTATCGGTGATAAGGCCGAAAATGCTGATTTATTCAAATCAACATTGATCAAATTGGTTAATGAACACATGGGCTGGCGTAAAAATTATATGCCACAAGATAAGCCATTAATCTCTGAGGACGAAAAAACGTCCAAATCATTTACAAATACTGTAAATAAAATGGACGAAGTTTTGGATGAATTATCAGTACGCCTACGTACAAATTCAGTTCCATGGCATTCACCTCGTTATTTCGGACATATGAATTCCGAAACATTGATGCCATCAATTCTTGCATATACATACGCAATGTTATGGAATGGTAACAACGTTGCATATGAATCATCACCAGGTACTTCTCAAATGGAAGAAGAAGTTGGTAAGGACTTCGCTAAGCTATTCAACTTCGATCATGGTTGGGGCCATATCGTTGCTGATGGATCATTAGCAAATATGGAAGGCCTATGGTATGCAAGGAATGTTAAGAGTTTACCATTAGCAATGAAAGAAGTAAAGCCAGAACTAGTTGCTGGTAAGAGCGATTGGGAATTACTAAATATGCCCGTTGATGAAATCATGGACATCCTTAATAGCCAAGATGATGACACAATTGATGCTATTAAAGCTCACTCAGCTCGTGGTGGCATGGATCTTTCTAAACTTGGTAAATGGTTAGTACCACAAACAAAACACTATAGTTGGATGAAAGCTGCAGATGTTGTCGGTATTGGTTTGGATCAAGTTGTTCCTATTCCAGTTGACGATGACTATAGACTTGATGTTAACGAGCTTGAAAAGACAATTAACAAGTTAGTTGCTGAAAAGACTCCTATCCTTGGTGTTGTTGCTGTTGTTGGTTCAACTGAAGAGGGTGCCGTTGATCCTGTTGATAAGGTCGTTGAATTACGTAATAAGTTGATGAAACAAGGAACATATTTCTATCTACATGTTGATGCTGCATATGGTGCTTATGCACGTGCACTATTCTTAGACGAAGATGGAAACTTTATCCCTTGGGACAAACTACAAGAAGTACATCAAAAATATGGTGACTTCCAAGAAAACAAAGAATATATTTCAAAAGATACTTATAATGCATTTAAAGCTATTTCCGAAGCAGAAACAGTAACAGTTGATCCTCATAAGATGGGATATGTACCTTACTCTGCTGGTGGTATTGCAATCCGTGATATTACAATGCGTAATATCATTTCATACTTTGCTACATATGTATTTGATAAACGTTCAAAGGCTCCTTCAATGTTAGGTGCTTATATTCTTGAAGGTTCAAAGGCCGGTGCTACTGCTGCAGCTGTCTGGACTGCACATAGAGTATTGCCATTGAATGTCGCTGGCTATGGTAAATTGATCGGTCGTTCAATCGAAGCTGCTAACCGCTTCTATGACTTCTTGAACAACTTGAGCTTTAACATCAATGGTCAAGAAATTGAAGTAAATCCATTGACAAAGCCTGATTTCAATATGGTCGATTGGACATTTAATATTAAAGGAAATAAAGACTTTGCTAAGATGAATGATTTGAATCTTGCATTCTATCAAGAAGCATCATTTGTTAAAGGCCCTATTTACAATAATGACTTTATTACATCACACACTGACTTTGCACAAGATGGTTATGGTGATAGTCCAAAAGCTTATGTTAAGAGCCTTGGATTTACAGATGCTGATTGGCAAAAGGAAAAGGCTGTCGGAATTCTACGTGCCTGTGTATTGACACCACTTCTATATGACAGAGATAACTTTGCTGAATATGCAGATAAGGTTAAGAGCGCAATGGCTGAAAAATTAACTAAAATTGTTGCAGCTAAATAATTACAAACAAACTAGTTAATTATTAATATCATAATTTTTCGTAAAGCTCAGGAGTAGGGATGCTGCTGGGCTTTACCTATTTAGAGGGGTTGAAATAAAAATGAGCTCAAGTAATAAAATAAGCCTTGGAACGTTTATTGGTATTGGTATGGCAATGATTGCCACAGTCCGTAGTGTTCCAACATTGGCAGCCGCAAGTTGGCAAATGTTCTTTTATCTAATTTTTGCCGTTATTTTCTTTGCTTTACCAGTTTCAATTATGTCTGGTGAATTTTCATCAATGCTTCAAGATGCTGGTGGCCCACAACTATGGGTACGTACTGGTTTGGGATCAAAATGGGGATTCGCTACAGCATGGCTATTATGGGTACAAATTTTCCCAGGTATGGTTATGGTTGCTTCAACTCTTGGACCGTTGTTAGGTAATACAATTGGTAATCAAGTCTTGGGACAAAATCACTGGTTCACATTAGCATGTATCATCATTATTTATTGGATTATTACACTTTTGAATTTGAAATTTGATATGGCTAAGTTTGCTGGTAACTTCGGTGTATGGTTTGGTGTTTACATTCCATTCGCAGTTATGATTATCATGGGTGTTGCTGCACTTGCAAAGACAGGAATCAATGTCGATAGTGTCTTGGGATCATTTTCTGCTGGAAAATTGATTCCTGATGTAAGTACTTTGAAATATGTTGCTGCTATTTCCTTTATCTTTACAGGAATTGAAACATTAGGTGTTTATGTTCCAAGAATGAAGAAATCAAATGACTTCGTTAAGGGTATTATCTTTGCATTAGTTGCAATGGTTATTTTGAACTTATTAAATGCCCTTATTGTTGCTGATGTTGTTCCAAAGGGTAATACACAATTAACAAATATTACACAACCAATTATTCTATTCTGTAAGGTTTTAGGTTGGCCTTTATGGATTGCTAATGTATTCAGTTTATTAGCAGCTGTAGGTGTTTTCCTTCAATTATCAGGTTGGGTAACAGGTCCTTCACAATCAATGATTCAAGTTGCAAAAGAAGGTTTAGTTCCATCAAAATGGGGCTTCTTTAAACATAATGATATTGGTGTCGCAAGAAATGTTATTTTGACACAATCAACATGTATCACATTGTTCGCCTTAATGTATGCTTTACCAGATATTAATAGTGTTTTCTTGATGTTAACAAATACAACAACATTGTTATATTGTGTACTTTATTTCTTAATTGCTATTGCATTTATCAGATTACGTTACACTCAACCAGATACAAAGAGACCTTACCGTGTTGGTAAGAGTGGTAATGTTGCTGCATGGATTTGGACAATTCTATTTATTTTCGGTATTTTCGCAATTGGTATTGTAACTGTTGCTACTGCTGGAACTGTTAACGGAATTGCCATGGTTGTTATTACAATTGTAATGACAATCATCCCATTGGTTATCAATTCGCATAAAAATGATCAATGGCTTAAGGATGCACAAGCTTACGAAAACAAGTAATTTTATGAATTTATTTATTTGATCGAGGTGTAACTACTATGAAGAAGAGTGAACGAGATAAACCTAATATTGGCGTCTTTGAAAGTATAATTGTTGTTATTACAATTCTCTTTATACTGGGGTACTTGATTATCTTCTCGGGGCAGTCACCCCAAGTTCCTCTATTGATTTCTGTAGTGGCCCTTATGCTTTATGGAATTATAAGAGGATTTAATTGGGATGAAATCGTTGGAGCAATTGAGGACGGTATTAAGCCAGGTGTTATTCCATTAATGATTTTCTTATTAATTGGTGTTCTGATTGCTACATGGATCTACTCTGGAACCATTCCAACAATTATGTACTTTGGTTTTAAAATAATTTCAGTTAAATACTTTTTACCTACAGTGTTTATTGTATGTTCACTTGTCGGAATCACTTGTGGCAGTTCATTTACAACAGTATCAACAATGGGTATAGCTTTTATTGGAATTGGATCAGCTTTGAAAATTAATCCAGGTATTACAGCAGGTGCAATAATTTCCGGTGCCTACTTTGGTGCGAACGTTTCACCTTTGTCTGGAACAACTAATCTATCTGCAGGTGTTGGTGAGATAGATATATATGAACATATTAAAAGCTTGATTTGGACTGATTTACCAGTCTGGGGAGTTGCTTTAATAGGATATACGTTGTTGGGATTTGGTCATAAAGATGTTAGTTTGATGAAAATTACTGTTATGACACAGCAACTTTCAAATGGATTTTGGATTTCGTTTTGGACGATTCTACCGATTATCTTATTATTAGTTCTTGCATGGTTAAAAGTTCCAGCAGTACCATCATTAGCATTTGGATCGTTTTTTGCAGTTATTATTGGTTGGTTACATCATCCTATAAAACTGAATACTTTGGCGAATTATATAATGAGTGGTTATGTTGCTAGAACAGGTAGTAGAACTATGGATGCCTTACTATCAAAGGGCGGAATAAATAGTATGTTGAGTTCTTTAGCATTAATTATTTTTGCCTTATCACTAGGAGGTTTATTGATTAAGTTTCATATTATTGGATCATTAATCGATGGACTCGGACGTTTTGTCAATACTGCAGGGAAGTTAGTACTCATGACCGCTATTACATGTATTGGTGTTAATTTCTTGGTTGGTGAACAATATTTATCAGTTATTTTACCAGGCGAAAGTTTCAAGAGTTCTTTTGACAAAATGGATTTGCCAAGGACGAGGTTAACTAGAACACTTAATGATGCTGGTGCGGCTGTAAATTCTATTATTCCATGGAGTGTTAGTGGTGTATTTATACAAGGGGCATTACAAGTAAGTCCCGCGAAATACATTCCCTATTCCTTCTTTCCTTTGTTCGTTCCGATTTTCACTGTTTTAGTTGGTTTTATATTAGAACATAGAACCAACAAAACATTAAAGAAAAATTAATGTTTGATTAATTAATCTAATTGTTGTTTAATAGGTTTAGAGTATTTTATAAGGAGAAGCTGTTATGGACATTCTAGAAGATTTGCAATGGCGTGGAGCCATCAATCAGTGTACTGATCTTGAAGGACTACGCAAATTATTAAAAACTAAGAAGGTCTCTCTCTATTGTGGTACTGATCCAACTGGTGATTCACTTCACATTGGACACTTAATCCCATTTATTATGTTAAAGAGATTCCAACTTGCTGGTCACCACCCATATATCCTAATTGGTGGTGGTACTGGATTCATTGGTGACCCTTCAGGTAGAAAAACTGAAAGATCACTTCAAACAACTGATCAAGTTGAACACAATGAAAAAGCATTGACTGCTCAAATGATTAAATTATTTGGGACAGAAAATTTTGATATTGTTAATAACTATGATTGGTTAAGTAAAATTGATTTATTAAGTTTCTTAAGAGATTACGGTAAATCATTTAATGTCAATACAATGCTTTCAAAAGAGGCTGTTGCTAGCCGTTTGGATAATGGTATTTCATTTACCGAGTTCAGTTATCAAATTCTACAATCCATTGACTTCTATCACTTATTAAAAGATAAAGATATTCAACTTCAAATTGGTGGAGCCGATCAATGGGGAAATCTAGCCAATGGTGTTGATTTGATTCATAAAAAGGATTCTAAAGCAGAGGCATACGGTTTAACTATTCCTCTGATGCTTAAGGCAGATGGTACTAAATTTGGTAAAACTGCTGGTGGAGCTGTATGGCTTGACCCTAAGAAGACATCTCCATTTGAATTCTACCAATTCTGGTTCAATCAAGATGATCGTGATGTTGTTAAGTACCTTAAGTACTTCACATTCCTATCACATGATGAAATTAATGCCTTGGAAGAAAAGGTTACAACCGAGCCTGAAAAGAGAGAAGCACAAAGACGCTTAGCTCAAGAGGTTACATCCTTTGTCCATGGTGATGCTGAGATGAAAGAAGCTGAAAAGATTTCAGAAGTATTGTTTAATGGTGACATTAAACAATTGTCAGCAACAGAAATTAAGCAAGCATTTGACAAAGTTCCTTCAGCACATGCTGAAAATGCTATAACAAATATTGTTGAACTTTTGGTTAATACTGAAATTGAATCTTCAAAACGCCAAGCACGTGAAGATGTTTCTAATGGTGCAATCACTGTTAATGGTGACAAGGTTACCGATGTAGAAGCTTCCATTGATCCTGCTGATGGATTTGATGGCAAGTACATTGTTGTACGTAAAGGTAAAAAGAATTATACGTTGATTAGTGTTGGAGATGCAGTTTCGGAAGACTAATTAATGACAAAATGAAATATCTCGAATTATAGATCTAAGTCAAATCGTGTTGGTGAGACCTATTTCTAAGAATCATACCTTAATTGGTATGGTTCTTTTTTTGGCTCATTGTCAAATCGTATTGATGAATAGTTTTTTATGAAAAGCATCCTCTCGCAGGATGCTTTTTCTTATGCACAAATGAGTCTTATTCTCTTAAGAAAATGTTCAAGACTTTTAAAACCATAACTGATATGTTTGAGCTTTTTTATCTTTCCGATAGTCCCTTCAAGGGGACCATTGGAGTAAGACATCGTACAACTATTTCTCACGTAATTTAAATTCTTCCGTAACGTTGAAATAGATGTATCCATAGCGGTGTTGTTCTTTTTATACCCGTAAATAGTTTCTTCGAGTAGTGCTATGTCATGTTCATGTATTGCCTTCTGAATACCTTGATAAACATCATAGGTATTGGCAAATTACAAGTTTAATCCGAACAAGCCCGGAATCTTTCAATGGCAGTCTGTT
>NZ_AZDO01000038.1 GCF_001435505.1 Companilactobacillus futsaii JCM 17355
AATTGATGCTATTTTTAACTCTGAATTATTGAAAATAAACAATAAATGATGTTATCCAGTCGGTAGTGACAGCTTTGTGGATGCCCAGTACTGAAATTTCACTTATGACGGCATTCAGCAGTAACCTAATTTAAGAAAGAACCTACGAAAACCGAATAGTTTTTTTACGATAATAATAAATCTACTAGTGGTTCGGGTTCAATGTTACCGAGATTGTTTTTCAGATCGACTTTGGATAGAGCTTCAATCAAGGCTGATTTTTCAAACTTAACTCCAAGTAGAGCTTTTTCAATCAAACTAACGTCGCCGCCGGTAATGAAATCGCCGTAAATTTTAATGTCAGAGATTTTTTTATCTTTTAGTGAGAAATTGAAGGCAACGGTTCCGATATCGAAGTGTTTAGAAACGTAATTAGTGAAACCGGGATTCTTGCCGTAATTCCATTCATCGGTATCATACTTGTTTTTTAAGCGAGAGTCGATAATATCCCAATCGTGGTCGGTTAGTTTGTAGGTCTTAATATCCGATAATTTATCGACTTTGAAAATATGCTTTAATAATTCATCCTTAAATTGAACCGGATCCATGCTAAGATAAGGTTCATCTAGATAAGATTTAATGTTGGTGATACGTTTATTGACGGATTTAACACCTTTTGATTCAAGTTTATCCTTTTCGGGTGTCAAAACTTTGTTAGCAGTTTCCATATCGAGGTCAAACATCAAAGTTCCACCGGCCGCAAAGGAATCGCCAACTTTAAACATTGTCATACCGGAGAATTTCTTGCCATCGATCATGATATCGTTACGTCCGTGCATTTTTGCATCAGTAGCACCCATTGCGTGTAGTGCATCAATAATTGGTTTAGCGAAGTAATCGTATTCACCGAAATGTTCGTCGTTACCAATAACGATATTTTCGAAGATGAAGTTGCCATAATCGTGGTAGACAGCACCTCCACCAGAAGTTCTTCTGACTAATTGGATATTCTTTTCTTTAAGGTAAGGGAAGTTAACTTCAGCATAAGCATTTTGATGCAAGCCAATGATAACAGAGGGGTTATTGACGTATAAAATCAAGCCATGCCCGGGTAGTCGTAAGTCGTTGACTAAATAATTATCTAAAGATTGATTCACAATGGCGTTGTAAACTGGTTTGCCATTTCTTGAGGTATCAATAAAAAACATTCTCTTCACTCCTTCTTAATTTATAACTTTATTGTAAGCCTTTACTTATAATAGAAGAAAGCTGATTAAGCAGATAAATTTTAGAAAATTGAGTTTTATTAGTTGCAAGATTACAATAGTCCCTAAAGTAAACGTTTTAATTAAGGGAGTGATCGATTGGATATTTACTTTATACGTAGTGGTGAGACTTTTTTTAATTATTTAGACAAAATGCAAGGCTGGTCGGATACTCCTTTAACCGATAATGGGCATAAGGATTCCTATCAAATGGGACGGACTTTGACCAATTTAGGTGAAACTTCAGAGAATATTTATTGTAGTGATATGAATCGTTCGGTTCAAACAGTCACAGAGTTAAATAACGGTTTAAAAGCAGCTGGTGGTAAAGTTTTGAAGATGGTCACCATGCCGGAATTACGAGAACAATTCTACGGTAGTTTTGAAGGACAGTCTAAAAAAGAAGTTTATAAAAAAATTGCCGGTAAAACAGTCGAAGAAACTTTGGACGAAATGAATGCTAACCAAATGCAGGATAAATTGGCAAAGCTTGATCCGAAACATTTGGCTGAAAATAGTAAAGAATTTTGGGATCGGTTTGGAAAAGGAATCGAAAAAATTTTGGAAATTGAAACGAAACCGGTTATCGTTGTAACGCATAGCGCAATTTTAACTGCAATGGTCAATATGAATGCGCCTTTCTTATTAAGCCAAGTAGAATCAGACAATTTGTCGTTAACAAAAGTTCATTTTGACGGTAAGAAATTTGAACCAAAAATTGTTTATTATAATGAAAAAGTTGAACAGAACTTGTAAAGCAGTCAGCTCGAATGGCTGTTTTTTTGTTCAGTTCAAATGTTTGTTTAACTTATAAAAAAGACTTAGGATTTATATTGCAATGAGATACTAATCTCTTTGTGGAAGGTTGGTTTAATGGTAAAAAATAGCGTTGAAAATGCTGGAAAATTTGAATTTGATAAAGATTTTGTCGTTAACCGCTTGGGATACGGGACGATGCAATTGACAGGTAATGGCGTTTGGGGTGCTTACAAAGATTCTAAACAAGCGGTTGACTTAATTAAAAGTGCTTTTGATTTGGGCGTTAATTTTGTCGACACAGCTGATTCTTATGGTCCTTGGGAAGCTGATACTTATTTAGCTCAAGCTTTAAAGGAATATTCTGATTCTGATAAAATTTTCATTTCTGATAAAGTAGGACAAGTTCGGACTGGTCCTAATGAATGGATACCACTAGGCAGACCTGAATTTCTACGTCAAGAAGTAGAATTGTCTCTACGTAAATTTAATCGCGACCACGAAGATCTATTGTTCTTGCACAGAATTGATTCACAAGTTCCAATTGAGGATCAAGTTGGTGAATTAAAGAAATTGCAAGATGAAGGTAAAATCAAGCACATCGGAATTAGTCAAGTAACTTTGGATGAATTAAAGGCTGCCCAAAAGATTGCTAAGATCGATGCCGTTGAAAATATGTACAATGTTGGTCATCACAAGGACGATGATGCCATTGTTGATTACACTAAAGAACAAAAAATAGCCTTTTTACCATGGTTCCCACTAGATACTGGTAATTTGGCTAAGGAAAATGGTCCTTTGGCTGATATCGCCAAGAAATACAATGCTAGTCCAGCTCAAATTGCTTTGGCTTGGTTGTTGAAACGTTCTGACAATATCATTCCAATTCCTGGTACTAGTTCACTAGCTCACTTAAAGGATAATTTAGCTGCTGCAGATGTTTCTTTGAGTGATGACGACTTTGAAAAATTATCATCATTACAATAAATAAATGAAAAACGCAAAAACCAATTTTGGCTTTTGCGTTTTTTTATTTATTTAAATTATCCATATCCTTAATCAAAGCTTTGACTTCATCCATACTACCAACATAAACACCACTGGCTAAAGGATGACCGCCGCCACCGAATTTTTCAGCTATACCATTGATAGAGACGTTTTTTGAACGGAGATTAACTCTAAAACGGTTGAGATCTTTTTCACTGACGACTATCCAATTATTGACATTTTTGATGCGACCAATTAAAGGTACAACATGATCTAGCTCACCATCGTCTAACTTGAATTTCTCCAGTTGATCTTTTCTAATAATGATATAACCAAAACCTGAATCAGTCACTTGGAAGTTATCTAAAATATAAGCCTCTAAACGTGCCACTCGCAACGACATTTCATCCTCATGCAAACTGATTTCTGAAATATTGATGCCAGTTTTAGCCAATTTAGCGGCTACTTCTAAGGTTTTATAAGTTGTTCCAGCATATAAGAAACGGTTTGTATCACCAACCATGCCGGCATAAAGATTATAGGCAGCTGATTTGGAAATTTTGAGATTAGTGACTTTTTCAGTTAATTCATAAATCATTTCGGCACAACTAGCTGAAGTATCGTCGACCCAATTGATATCACCGAAAGCATCGACGTTAGGATGGTGGTCAATTTTGATGATTTTGTCAGCTTTTTTGTAGTCACCGTTGTTATCAATTCGTCTAGCATTGGCTGTATCAACGGCAATAACAAGTGAATTTTGATAAGTTTCGCTGTCAATTTGTTGCATCTTGCCAATCCAATCTAGGACTGATAAATCGACTCCAGCAATATAAATATTTTTCTGAGGATAAGCTGCTCTCAGAATATTCGCTAGGGCTGTTTGTGACCCGACGGCATCTGGATCCGGATTTTGATGTCTGAGAATAATAATCGTATCGTAATGCTCGATATTTTTCATAATTTCGTCAATCATAATAACTCTCCTCAGAATATAGATTTATTTATAACACTATCAAATTAACCTTTATCGAATTGATAAGTCAATTAAAAACTCTAAATAAGTTCTTTATTTCTTTGATGTCTAGCGATTAATGGCAAGATAATACCGATAGCAATCATGATCAGTGGTTCGATAATATTTAGAGTCAAAACGTGTGACCAAGCAGCAGTTCCTGGAGTTTCATCAGTTGGGAAGATACCCAGCGTTGCTGCCCCAAAAGTAATGGCAAAACACCAAGCACCAACTAAAATAGCTAAATATTTATTCTTGATATAAACAAAGTCAGATTGGAAACGATCGTCATGTAATCTAACCAAAATGAAAGAACTAAATAGGAAACAAGTCGTATATGGTGAAACGATACCATTTAGATTTAACAACTGATTGAAAATGGAATTCATATTTGGCAAAGTAGCACTCAAAACCATGATAAGTGTACAAATACCAGTCGTTAGCCAGTAACCGTTGATAGGTAGGCCACGTTTATCTAATTTTGTTAGACCTTTTGGTAAATATTCCTTAGCCGTATCAGATAAGAACATTCTCGTACCAGCATCCAACAAGACAGCTAACTGAGCCATCATATAAAGTGCTTGCGTTAAGGCAAATAAGTATAGGAAGAATTGACCCATACCGAACTCTTGTCCCATGTATTGGAAGGCATAATAAGAACCGTTCATCTTCAAATCATTTGGTAAATGATGAGCATTGAAGAAGACGCCTAAGGCAAATGAACCTAGAACTGTTAAGAAACCAGTCATAATAGCCAGCATCCACATAGCTTTAGGAAAGTCGCGTTTACCATTTTTCATTTCAGTAACGTATGGAGCCGCAAATTCAGAACCATTCATCGCAAAGATAACTAGTCCGAAAGTAGAAAGATAATGCATATCGAACTTAGGAATAAATGATTTTAAAGTAAATGGCTGAGTGTGTG
Organism: Companilactobacillus futsaii JCM 17355; assembly: GCF_001435505.1. Lineage (GTDB taxonomy): Bacteria > Bacillota > Bacilli > Lactobacillales > Lactobacillaceae > Companilactobacillus > Companilactobacillus futsaii. Next base: position 4,928 of record NZ_AZDO01000038.1, read on the forward strand.
GCATGTTGCCTTGACCAAGGTAAGCAATCATCATAACAACGTAAAGAATTGAAACGATAAACATGGCACCGCCACCGATGATACTCAAAATCTGTAGTGAGTTTCTTAAATGATGTTGAATAAAAATAAAGACTGTAAAAATAACGGCTGTCAATAAGGCAAACATTGAGTTGCTCATCTTATCTGACATTGATCCATTACCGTTGATCAACCAACCAAATGAAATCAATGTTGAATTGGCAACATCGACGATATAAGGCAAACTGGATACCCAAACGGTCCAGGCACAAATGTAACCCCAAAGATTACCACCAGTGGCACGAACCCAAGAAGTAATTCCACCACCTTCTTCATCAAAAGTTGAACCTAAATGACCGACCATCATTTCGTAAGGAACAACGAACAAAAATAGCATTAAAATCCAAGTAAAAACAATTCCCAAACCTTGGTTATGGAAGTTGTAGACAATGTCATCGAAACCGATAACGGTAACGAAATCCATTAGAGCAACGATTGGCCAGCTGATATATGACTTTTTAGAGTCTAATTCTGGCATTTCTTTCCCCATTGGAAATACACCCCTTTTTATGATTCTTTTTAAATTTTGGTTAGTGTAGGATTCCGTCCTCCATAGCAAAGAAAATTTGGCTGGAACGTAGTGGGCACGACTTGGAGCCTTTGCTAAGCCCAA
>NZ_AZDO01000039.1:0-85286 GCF_001435505.1 Companilactobacillus futsaii JCM 17355
TTTATGGAAAATATTAAGTTTTAAAAAATGTTCGGTTATTTCTTGCAATCTGCCTTTTATAAAAAATGGTATATTGCGTATGTTTCGCTATTCGGTATTTTTATATATTTATCCATGCTAAACTATTACAGAACAGATAAAAGAAAGAAGGATTTAATAATAATGAAAATCTATTTTGCCAACGGATTGTTTGCTTTGGCTGACCGTATGTTTAACGAATATGTAGTTGAGAAGATCAGAAAGATGGACAATAACATCGAAGTCTATCTTCCCCAAGAAAATGGCGACATTAATGACAAAATGAATTACGCTGATTCAATTAAAATTGCTCAAGAAGACAATAAAGAACTTCTTTCTTCTGACTTAGTAGTAGCTATCTTAGATGGTGACACAATGGACGACGGCGTGGCCTCAGAAATTGGTCTGGCTTTCGGTAAAGAAATACCTGTCATCGGTGTTTATACTGACCTACGTCAACATGGTTTTGAAAACCCTGAAAAGCTTGAGGCCGTTAAGACTATCGGGGAAAATCCATTCGCATATATTAACAATTATACGATTGGTTTGATCAAAATGAATGGCATGATGGTCAACAACATTGACGACATGCTTGAAGGAATTAAAAAATATTCAGAAAAATAATTAATGTTTTTTGACTATTTTGTATTTCAATACTATTACGTACCTTTTACAGTTCAGTTATAACTAATTTACAGTTGGGTTATATTCAACATTTCTTGGTCTAGACGTTATATGATTATTTCCGTTGAGAAAATTAATAAAAACAAATACAAGTTTTTATAATTCGGGGGAATCGTTTTATAATGAAGATCAAAAAAATTGCAGCATCCATACTAACAGTTACAACACTTGCACTCGTAGGAATTACTACACAAGTACAAACTGCTAATGCCGCAGTTTCATCAATCGATACTAGTAGTGTTATCTATATTACAAATAACAATGGGGCACAACTTTACTCATTGTCAAATGATACAATGTCCACAACAAGTCGTAGTCTAGCTAACAAATCAGCTTGGATTACTAATAAAATCACTAATGTTAGTGGCGTAACTTATTATCAAGTAGCCACAAACTCATGGGTTGCTGCTACTGACCTTTCTACTGAAGCTCCAGCAGTTGCTTTAGATAAAGATATGTACGTTAAAGGTAATGGTGGCGTAAACCTTTATGATGCACCAAATGGAAGTTATGTTGGTTCAGTAAACGGTGGCTCTACTGTTCACGTTTATGAAAGCAAAACTGATGCCAATGGTACTACTTGGTACGATGTTGGTAAAAGTCGCTGGATCAATGGTGAATATCTTTCAAACGATAACGTTAAGCAAACTTTGACAATGTCAGCTACAGCTTATGATCCTGCTGTTTTAGGTTCAAATATGGGCTACAGCGGTGTTGCTGCTAACCTTTCAAAATTCCCTAAGGGCACACATTTAAGAATTACTGACGGTAGTGGTAATACTTATGACCGTGTTGTTAATGATACAGGACTATTTGCTTACAGCAATCCTAACCAATTAGACATCGCTATGCCTAATTCACAAGCATTACAATTTGGTCGTCAAAACGTTACTGTTCAAGTAATTGGCTAAAATTAAATAGACAAAACAAAAGATTGAATCTGTGAGGGGGTTCAATCTTTTTTGGTATGTTCAGCTTTTTCTTCAAAATCAAAAATGTAATGGAATAAGAATAACATCCCAATCACAAAGGCAATTATTGCAATGACTAATGGCGCAGTAATCATTATACAGAGATCAACAATAATCAAGATCAATTGTAATAGCTTTTTCATGGCCACTCGCCTCTTTTGATATTTACCATATTCTAAAGCGAGTTCTAGCTTTGACCCAATGATTATTGCTTGAGATTGCTGATTTGTATATAAAGACAAAAAAAGAACTCCCACACTCTGGGAGTCCTCAGTTAGATATAAGTGGCAAGATGAAATTTACTGTAGTTTCATCAACTTTAAAACTTAAACATTGAATCTAAATTCTAAATCTTACTACTTGCAACATATCTTACTTTACTAACACATGTATCTTGTTCAACTAATGGATCCTAATGCAACATGTATTGAGTTTGCGCGACTACTTAATTTAAGTCGATCTTATGTTAACTTTTGGCACTAGTCCCAAAAATGTCGTTGAACTGTACTGACTCTAACTTTCATTTGCTTTTTACTAATCTTACCAAACTTCAGAGATAAAACTTTCTTAATCAAAATCATTCAGGGCTACAGTTCCTGACACTTCATCTTTACCACATCTATAATATAGCACCTTCCGTAACCGTTTACAACTTTGATGCTGTAGACAGTATGGATTTTTTTGATACTAAAAAAGGACCCTCTACAATCATCGAGAGTCCCTAGTTAGATATAAGTGGTAAGATGAAATTTACTGCAGTTTCATCAACGTTAAATGAATCTAAACTTTAAATGAATCTTACTACCTGAAACATATCTTACTATATATGAATATGCACTTTTATGTTAGTCCAACTATAGGATCCTAGCGAACTATGTATTGAGCTTGCGCGACTACTAGTTAATTAGGTCGATTTTATGTTAACTTTTTTCGCTAGTTCCTAAAATGCCGTTGAACTGTACTACCTTAATTTTTATTTGTTCTAGACTAATCCTACCATCTCCTGGAAAACGATAACATTTTCTGAATCAAAATCTTTTTAGGGCTACAGTTCTTGACACTTCATCTTTACCACGTCTTTAATATAACACCTTGAGAAAGCGTTTACAACATTTTACTTTAGTTTTTTATAAATTCGTTCATTTTCTTTGATTTCACTCAAATAGAACTTGTCATTAATCGTTGTTGGATCAACGATCGTATCGTTTTTATACTCGATTTGATAAATTTTTTCGTACTCGTCAATACTGATTTTTTGACGATTATTTAGCATATCTATTAGAGCTTGTTTGTTGATAACTTGTTCAAAATCTGGTTGAATCTCAGCGCTGAACAATTCACCTACTGCACCTGATCCATAACTGAACATCAAGACATTTTCATTAGCTTGAGCACCATTAACCAAGTATGACAACAAGCCTAAATAAAGCGAACCTGTATAAAGATTACCCACATCTCGGCTGAATTTGATACTGTTTTGATAGTGTTTCGTCAATTCAGCATATTTTTCATCGGAAACTTTTCCTTCTATGGTACGTAAAGCTTTTGTTCCCATCTTTGTGTAAGGGATGTGGAAAAGCATCGTTGAAAAATTATCAGCTGTCACAGAATATTTATTTTGGAATTTAGTCCACAATGTTTGGAAGAAGTTAACGTAAACTTCATTTGAAAACTTTCCTCTTGCAAAGGCTGTTTTAGAAAAAGTTGGGCGCCAGAAATCACCGACATTTTTCGTCATATAGACTGATTCATGATTTAATTTCAAAACTCGTGGATTTTGGCTGATCAACATGGCAACTGAACCTGCACCTTGAGTAACTTCGCCTGGAGTCTTGATTCCGTAGCGAGCAATATCAGTTGCGATGACTAGGACCTTTTTATCGGGATTCAAACTGACAAAATCATAAGCAGCTTGTAAACCAGCCGTAGCTCCGTAACAAGCTTGTTTGATTTCATAAGAACGAATGTCTTCTGGTAGATCCAACAAATCCATTAAAAAGGCAGCTGTCGATTTAGATTCGTCGACACTACTTTCAGTTCCGACAATCATCATCCCTAAAGCTTTTTTATCATCATCTGTCAAAATACTATCAGCTGAACTAGCAGCCATCGTTACAGCATCTTGATGGGGCAATGGAACGGCTTGTTTATCTTGGCCGATACCGATCGTAAATTTATTAGGATCGACATCTCTTCTTTTAGCTAATTCAACAATATCAATATAATCTTTTGGTACATAAAAACCTATCTTATCAATACCTATATCCATTATTTTTCTCTCAATTCTTTCAAAATATTTTCAGCATTCTTGATTGTATAATCTTTAGATCGATTCAATTTATCAGCGACTGCATGAATCTCTGGACCAATCGCACCGGCAGAAATTGCTAATGATTTACTCTGTAAGCCCATGTGACCAGCCTGAATACCTGTTGTGACTAAAGCTCTAATAGCTGACAAATTATTTGCTAAACCAACCGCACCAACGACTGATTGCAATTCCTGACTGTTTTTAATTTTCATAATTGCCAAACTCAATTGAGCCATTGGTAACGCCCTGATAGCACCACCGACACTACCTAATTCAATCGGCATCTTTAAAGTTCCAACTAATTGATTATTTTCTAGGTGCCACTCACTGAATGGTTGGTATTGTCCCGATTCAAAGGCAAAACTGTGGGCGGCTGCTTCTTGAGCTCTAAAATCATTTCCCGTGGCTAACAAAACTGCATCAATGCCATTCATGATACCTTTATTGTGCGTAATTGCTCGTTTAACGGACTTTTGAGCAAAGCTGGACAATTGGACGATTCTGTCAGCAACTTGCTTACCAGTCATTTTTTTAGTCCCTAATTGGGCAAAATCGACTCGTGCTTCAACAGTAATAACTTGGCCTTGTCCACTATTGGATAAAATGCTACATAAAACATCATCATTAGTTAATTCCACGATTTTATGAGCTGTCTTTTCTAGAATAGAATTGACCATATTGGCACCCATCGCATCAACGGTATCGATTCCTAGTTCGACTTCAGTAAATTCATCACAATGATTGAATTTCAAAGACACGACGCCACCGCCACGCTTTATTAAGCTAGGATGAGCATTTTGGGCAAAGTTAAAGATCTCAGAACTATTTTGCTCTAATTGCATAAAATGATCATCAGTAATTTTTTCTAAAACGATTTGACCATAAACAATCCGTTTAGAAGGGAAAGTTTTGAAACCACCACTATTCTTGATCCGTTTAGCACCATTTGAAGCTGCAGCGATAACTGATGGTTCTTCAATTACCATTGGTACTAAATAATCCTTGCCATTAACAAAGAAATCGGTAGCAAATCCGTAGGGCAAACTAAAACTACCGATTTGATTTTCACTCAAACTATCAGCCAAATCTTTTGAGATAGTCTGACGTTTTAACAATAAATCAGCTTGTCTTTTATTAAGATAATTATTATTTAATAAATAATCGATTCTTTGTTCTAAAGTTAACTCATAGATTTTCATTAAGTTCGACACCCATAGCCATGCCCATACCGCCACCAATGCACAGTGATGCTAAACCAGTCGTCTTATGTTCTTGTTGCAATGAGTTGATCAAAGTAGCAATCATTCTCGTACCGGTTGCTCCAAGGGGATGACCTAAGGCAATTGCCCCTCCGTAAATATTTAATTTATCATTAGGAATCTCTAAGTCACGACCGACGGCAACTGCCTGGGCTGCAAAAGCTTCATTAACTTCAAATAAGTCGTAATCTGCTAAGTCAGTTTGATAACGTTTGAAATACTTTTTGATTGCATAATAAGGTGCATAGCCCATATAGTTAGGGTCAATCCCAACTTCTGTGTAACCAGTAATTTGGGCTACATAATCTAAACCTAATTCTTTAGCACGACTAGCTCTCATCAAAATCAAAGCAGCTGCTCCATCGTTGATTGGTGAGGAGTTACCAGCTGTAACAGTTCCCTTTTTGTCAAAAACTGTTCTCAACTTGCCCATCTGTTCCAAAGTTGTAGTTGGACGAATTGATTGATCCGTTGTGATTTCTTCGCCGTTAACTTCGATAGGAATAATTTCTCGTGCTAGTTTAGATTCTGCTTTATGAGCTCTTTGATGTGACTGCAAGGCAAATTCATCCTGTTGCTCTCTAGTGATATGGAATTTTTTAGCAACATTTTCAGCCGTTAACCCCATTGGCAAGTGACTGAAAGCATCGTTTAAACCGTCATTGAACAAAGCGTCAGACAACTTTGGAGAAACTTCCATCTTGCCAGTTCTTGGTGCGTAAAACGGAGCGTTTGACATGCTTTCAACTCCACCACTGACAACGATATCAGCATTACCCATCGTAATGGCTGAGATTCCTTCATAAACAGCTTTCATTCCTGAACCGCAAACTTGATTGACAGTCATAGCTGTAGCATCGACACGCCCACCAGCATTTAGTTCAATCTGTCTAGCAGTGTTTTGTCCCATACCAGTCTGATAAACATTTCCAAAAATAAATTGATCGACTAATTTGGGGTCGAGATGGTTCTTTTTTAACAATTTAGAAACTAATTGTGTTCCTAATTGAACTGCTGTCAAATCAGCGAATTGACCTCTGAATTTGCCGATGGCAGTTCTCTTTGCGTCTATAATTACTATTGGATCCATATTTCATGTCCCTTCAAACTTGGTAAAATATCCTTAAGCCTTAATAATAATTTAATTAAGCAAGAAAAACAAATAAAAGTGTTGGAAATTTCTTATGCGTACTATTGATTTAATCTTATTGTTAAATGATTTTAAAAAAAATAATCGAATCTTCGTAGAAACTGCCGATAAGAATTTACCAGTCGTTGATATTGAAATAGTTGATGACGAGGTAATTCTCAAAACGGCCAATAATTTACACGGCCTAAAAAACTGGGAATTTTTAGTTCTACTCAACAAAAGAAAATATTACGAAATGCCAATTTTTTTCAATAATAAAAAAAGCCACCAACAACTCTTTGGTTTCAGAGTCGCTAATGACTGTTTGTTACTCGGTTAATTATTTTGATGATTTTTTAGTTGCGGGTTTTTCTTCGGCTTGAATTTTTTTAGCCAAATCAAGAATATAAGGTTTTAATTCATCCTTAACTTCAGGGTGAGTCATTCCATATTCAATATTAGTCTTAACGTAACCAAACTTGTTACCGACATCGTATCTTTGGCCTTTAAATTCGTGAGCAAAGACACGTTGAGTCTTGTTCATACGGTCAATAGCATCTGTTAATTGAATTTCGTTACCAGCACCTGGTTTTTGAGTTGCTAATAAGTCAAAAATTTCTGGAGTTAACAAATAACGACCAATAATAGCTAAATTACTTGGAGCTTCCTCGACTTTTGGTTTTTCAACGAATTGTTTAACATTGAACAAGCCTGGTTCATTTTCACCTTCAGGGTCAATAACACCGTATTTTGAAACATCCTTTTCTGGGACTCTCATAACGGCAATTGTTGAAGCATGAGTCTTTTCATAGTCTTCAATCAATTGTTTTGTCAAAGGAACCTTATCCTTCATCAAATCGTCACCTAACATAACTACGAAAGGTTCATCGGCGATAAATGATCTAGCTTGAGCAACAGCGTCTCCCAACCCATTTGGATGAGCTTGACGACTGTAATACAAGTTAACCCCAAGGCTAGTTGTATCTTGTACGACTTTCAATAGTTCTGTCTTGTTTTTAGATTCAAGGTTTTGTTCCAACTCTGGTACTGAATCAAAGTGGTCTTCAATAGAACGCTTGTTTTTACCAGTAATAATCAAAATATCTTCAATACCTGATGCCTTAGCCTCTTCAACGATAAATTGAATAGTTGGCTTATCAACGATTGGTAACATTTCCTTAGCTAGAGCCTTAGTTGCTGGCAAGAATCTTGTTCCTAATCCCGCAGCTGGGATAATTGCTTTTCTGACTTTCATTAATTATTCTCCTTTTCATGCGACTGCAAATAACTAGTTAATCGACCAGTACTTTTCCTTAAATATGGACCACCGAGTGATTCGGCAAAAGCAACGTTAATTGCATTTCCAAATAAAAAGATTGTCACTGACATATTCACCCACAACAAAAACACAATAATGGCACCAATCGTACCGTAATTATCCCAAGCTGCCCCGAAGTACTTCAGATAGTACGAGAACAGTTGGGACAAACCTAAAAGACCAATACTGGTAATGATGGTTCCAGTTATTATGTAATAAAATTTTAGACGAATATTAGGTAAAAAATAAAACAAAGCAAAAACGATCAAAATCATTATAACAATAGCGAACGGCCATTTCCAACGCGCAAATTCATCAATCCAGCGCGAATTCACATGTAGCACCGGAATTAGCCAATTCAAAAAAAGTTGTCCGAATGTAAACGTTACAATTGCTGCTACCCCAACAACTAATAACATTAAGGTCATCAAAAATGCTACACCACGACGAATGATGTAATTGAGGAAAGTTTTTTCAACAAAAAGACTGTTTACATCCAAACCATAAGCTTCATTCATGGTCATTTGTACAATATTCAAACCTCGAGAAATAGCCCAAAGAGCCACAATAATACCAACTGACAAGATACCTCTATTAGAATTAGACAAAACCTTTACGATTGTCGGCAAAAAATAATGATGAAGATCGTCTGGCAAAATGAATTCAATGTAGCTGATCACGGTTGGTTTATCTAATCGTAATAGTGGAATCAAATTTCCAACAATAATAACTGCCGGAAACAATGACAACAGGATATAGTATGTGATTGCCTTTGAAGCCATGGGTACATTCGAGTCGCTCATTGCTTGGGTAACATATTTAACGAAACCGATAAATTTCTCTTTCTTTTTTACCGATTGCTTAAATAGTGGCACCTGCTGTTTATTATCATCCATTATTTCACCAACATTATAGTAAATATTTAGCATCGTATTCTGGATCTTGTGATGTCAAAATCTTAGGACCATCTTTAGTAATGGCAATAGTATGTTCATATTGAGCAGAATCAGTACCATCGGCAGAAACAAAATATTCCCAACCGTCGGCTTTGACAAATTTATCTTTGATTTCCCATGTACCTAAATTAACCATTGGTTCAATTGTAATCGTCATACCTTCACGTAACCTTAAACCTTGGCCTGGTTCCCCATAGTGAGGAACATTAGGAGCTTCGTGCATTGTAGGCTGGATCCCATGTCCAATCAAATCTCTGACGTCTCCCATGTGGTTTTCATCTTCAACATAGTGTTGAATGGCATAACCAATGTCACCTAAACGATTGCCAACAACCGCTTGGTCAATCCCTAAGTACAAAGCTTTGTGAGTTACATCCATCAACTTTTGGTCCTCAGCTGAAATATCCCCAACAGCATAAGTCCAACAAGAATCACTTTCATAACCATTTAAATTGACGGTCATGTCGACTTTTAAGACGTCCCCACTCTTTAAAATCAAGTTCTTACGAGGAATTCCATGAGCAACTTCATCGTTGACACAGACACAAGTAGCATATTTATAACCTTCAAATCCCTTTTCTGATGGACGACCACCGTGAGATTCGATATAATCATTTGCAAAATTTTCGATTTCCATTGAGGAAATTCCCGGTTTGATAATATCGCGCAAACCAATATGTGTGTTAGCAAGCAATTCTCCGGACTTTTGCATTCCTTCGATTTCTCTTGCGGATTTTAATGTAATCACGTTTTAACATGTCCCTTCAAAAATGTTATTTTCATTATAACATTGTCATAGTTTTTTTTATTGGATGGCTGTTAATTTCAATATTTGCTATAATATCCCAAGATATAAATAAATGAGGCGACAATTAATTATGACAAAAGTAAAAATCGTATTTGCCAGTATCACTGGTAATGATGAAGATATCGCATATGTTCTGACAGAAAAATTTGAGGAATTAGGTTGCGAAGTTGATATGAGTGAAGTTTCTCAAACTGATGCAGCTGACTTTGAAGATAGCGATATTTGTGTGGTAGCTAGTTATACTTATGATCAAGGTATCGTTCCTGATGAGGCTTTAGACTTCTATGATGATATGCAAGATTTAGATTTATCTGGCAAAGTCTATGGAGTCTGTGGTTCCGGTGATACTTTCTATGAGGACTTCTGTCGTGCCGTTGACGAATTCGGCAAGATTTTTGAACAAGTTGGTGCCATAAGAGGTGCTCAATCTGTCAAAGTTGAACTAGATCCCGAACAAGATGACATTGACAATCTGGATCATTTTGCTGAATCAATTTACAAAAAGGCTCAAGAAATGGATCTTTAGTCATGGGATTAATTAAAAAATATCGTAATTTTTTGGTGTATTGCTTCTTTGGTTTCTTAGCATCACTGATCAATATCGGTATCTTTGATCTATCACACAACTATTTCCACATTACATTGTGGATAGCCAATACTATTGCCTGGTTTATTTCCAACTTCTTTTCATTTTTTGTAACCAAGTTATATGTTTTCAAATCAGAAATCGAAAACCCAAAAAAACTAATAAAAGAAGGCTTTTACTTCTTAGTTTCAAGAATCTTCTCATTGATTTTCGATGATGTCTTCATGATCGTTGCAGTTTGGATCTTCCCATGGAACAATTTGATCATCAAAGCTATTGACCAACTAATAGTGGGATTATTCAATTACTTCTCTTCAAAACTAATTTTTAATTATCAAAATCGTCACTTAATTGAACGACTTAAAAATCTCAAAGAAAAACGAAAAAGTCGCAATGAAATTTAAAAAATCCACTATAAGTTAGGTCAATGTAAATTTCCGTCTTCCACACAAATCCTGTGATTGGCTGGAACGCTGCCGACTAGATAACGTCATTTATTGTTTATTTCAAATAATTCAAAGTCAAAAATAGCATCTATTCAGATATAGTCGACTAACGGCTGTCATTATCTGAATAGATGCTTATTTGTTTGATTCTATAAAAATAGAAAATTCTATCTAGTCCGGAATAGCAAAGAAAATTGGCTCAGTAGTGAAATTATTCTTAGCAACTTGTTGCTTAGAATAATACCGAGCCCGAACTTGGGCTTAGCAAAGGCTCCAAGTCGTGCCCACTACGTTCCAGCCAAATTTTCTTTGATATGTAGGACGGTATACTATTACTAACCTAAGAAAGAACTAAAATCTCACCTAGAATATAAATACATTACACTCTGATGAGATCCGTTCTTTTACAAAAATATTACTTAAATTCGTCAGGCTTTTTATCGATTTGTTTGAAATAATAGCTGATTGAATCAAGGATTCTTTCAGATGCTTTACCATCACCATAAGGATTCTTAGCATTAGCCATACGATCATACTCATCCTTATTAGTAATCAAATTCGTCATTTCTTTTTCAACCACATCAGCATCAGTTCCGACTAACTTCAAGGTACCAGCTTCAACACCTTCAGGACGTTCTGTCGTATCACGCAATACTAAAACAGGTTTTCCTAATGAAGGTGCCTCTTCTTGAACACCACCAGAATCAGTCATGATAAAGTAACTTCTAGATGCTAGATTATGAAAATCAACAACATCCAATGGTTCAATCAAGTGAATTCGATCAACGCCACCTAGGATATCTTTAGCAGTTTGTTGAACAACTGGATTCAAATGCACTGGATAAACTAATTCAATGTCATCATGTTTAGCAACAACTTTCTTCATTGCTTTGAAGACTTGTTTCATTGGTTCACCCTGATTTTCACGACGGTGCATTGTGATCAAAATCATCTTCTTGTCAGGGTCGATAACGTCCAAAATGTCGTGGTGATAGTCTTTATGAACGGTACTTCTCAAAGCATCAATGGCTGTATTACCAGTCACAAAGATATTTTCACCATGATGATTTTCCTTCAACAAGTTGGCCTTGCTTTCATTAGTTGGAGCAAAATAAAGGTCAGTTAAATCATCAGTCATTTGACGATTCATTTCTTCAGGCCATGGTGAATATTTATTCCAAGTTCTCAAACCAGCTTCAACGTGTCCAATTGCTGTTTGGTGGTAAAATGCTGAAAGAGCTGCACTGAAAGTCGTTGTTGTATCACCATGAACTAAAATAATATCAGGAGTTTCTTTTTCAATGATACTATCTAGTTCCTTCAAAACTAATCCTGTGATTCCACTTAGAGTTTGGCGCTCCTTCATAATGTTCAAATCATAGTCTGGTTTGATTTTAAAAATCTCCAAGACTGAATCGAGCATTTCACGGTGTTGTGCCGTAACGACGGTTACAGTTTCAAAACGGTCACTATTTTGCTTTAATTTCAAAACGAGTGGTGCCATTTTAATTGCCTCTGGTCTTGTACCAAAAACAGTCATAACTTTAATTTTCTTCAAAATTATCACCTCAATAAATTAGTTCCAGTATATCAAAGATATCTGTATTAATATAGGTAGTTAGGTTTTCTCTTATTTTCTGAAAAAAGGTCGGTTATCCCAACATGATAAATTTACCAGTTTTAATAATTTTAAGCATTCTCACCACCTTAATTGCATTTTTCGTCGTCATCGCAATTTACAGTACCCTCATCAAGTCAAAAGGCAAAAAATATTGGTGGTATATTTTAATTTTTTTAATTATCCTCTACTTAATAGCCTTTTACTGCTATTTTCATTTCAAGTAAGCGTTTACTGAAATAGTTTGATAAAAATTGTAGGAATTTTTCGGCTTTTGAGTTAGAATTATTAATGTATTCAAATAATGAATGGAATTTTTGGAGGATTATCGATGGTTTTAACAAACGGTAACGAAATTTTCAACAATGCCCGTAAAGGCAAATATGCTGTTGGTGCTTTTAACATCAACGACTTGGAATGGACACGTGGTATTTTAGCTGCTGCCCAAGAAACACAAACACCTATCTTGGTTCAAACATCAATGGGTGCTGCTAAGTACATGGGTGGTTACGAACTATGTCTACACCTTGTACAAGACACAATCAAATCAATGGGTATTACAGTTCCAGTTGTAATGCACTTGGATCATGGTAACTACGAAGCTGCCAAAGAATGTATCGAAGTTGGTTACAACTCAGTTATGTTCGATGGACATGACCTACCATTTGACGAAAACCTTGAAAAGACAAAGGAAATCGTTAAATTAGCTCACGCTAAGGGTATTTCTGTTGAAGCTGAAGTTGGTTCAATTGGTGGTACTGAAGATGGTATTACTGGTGCCGGTGAATTAGCTGACGTTGAAGAAGCAAAGACACTTGCTGCTACAGGCGTTGACTACCTAGCTGTTGGTATTGGTAACATCCACGGTGTTTACCCAGAAAACTGGCAAGGACTAAGCTTTGACCGTCTTAAGGAATTAGCTGACGTTATTGACACACCACTTGTATTGCACGGTGGTTCAGGTATTCCTAAGGAACAAATCATCAAGGCTATCTCAATGGGTATCTCAAAGGTTAACGTTAATACTGAATTACAATTAGCCTTTGCTAAAGCTACTCGTGAATATATCGAAGCTGGACACGACCAAGATGTAGATGCTAAGGGTTATGACCCTCGTAAGTTGCTTGCACCTGGTACAAAAGCTATTACTGATACAACTATCGAACGTATCAAGTGGTTCGGTACACCATCAATCTAATGACTTTATTAAGACGAAGATTTTGATCTTCGTCTTTTTTTATATTCCAAAAACTTTGTGAAAAAATAACTAATTATTAAAAAAATCTTTTTTATCAAAAAAAGCGAGTAAATTCCTTGATATTACTTAATTCTTTGAAGTTTTCCGATTAAATATCATGAGCTTTTGAATTGTGAAATAAAAAGAATCTTGCTATAATGACTATGTACCAATGAGAGAAAGCGCCAACATAGAGGAAGGAGGGGCTAAAATATATACTTTGCCAAGTCTAGAATAAGCTTTTCAAAGTTTATTTTTTGCCTCCCATATAGAATAAATTATCTATGCATAGATGCTTATTCTAGATATCCAGTTGATAAGTTGTAACTCCCAATTACAACGCGATAGGAGAAAAAAACTCATTTCTTAAATTTGCCCAAAAATACAACGGATCATAATAATCTCCCCGATTCATTGAATACCCCATCATTCAATGACGTAAATTAATTTCTTGCTCCTATCGATCAACCTAAAAAACCAGTCAGGTTCCCCACCTACTGGTTTTTTTGTTTGTCTTCATTCGACTGTGTCTGTCCTTCGACAGTAAAAGAATTTCGTCCATTATTCTTAGACTGATACAGATAACGATCAGCACGTTTGAAGACATCACTGAAAGATTTGTCTGTAGACCTCAAAGTAGTCACTCCAAAAGATAAAGTAATGCTCAAACTCATATCTTGCGTAAAAAGTGGCACATTTCTCAAGGTCCGATTAATAGCTTTAACTAATTTGACGCTTTTAATGCTATTGATTCCTTCAATGATAATGAGAAATTCTTCTCCACCATAGCGAAATAATTTTCCCCCATCATCGTCTAGGTGGAGCTCCCTTTCAACTAAATGTGATACGTACCGAAGCACTTGATCCCCTATATCGTGTCCGTAACGATCATTAAAACTCTTGAAACCATCAATATCAAACATGATGACTGTTAATGGTCTCCAAAGATCTTTGCGGTGCTCTTCATAAACTACTTTTGAAAATTTATTTAAATTAGCTCGATTTCTAACTCCTGTTAAAGCATCATAGTTGACTTTTTGTTTCAATCGATTGAATGCATAGAAGTAATTTTCCATTTTTATTTCAATAATTCGAGCTATAAACATATAAACTTCGAATAAGATCAACACACCAATAATATTGGCAAGCGGCCACCGAAAATCGATCCATAATAGACACCACCAACAAATTCCAAATAATATTTGTCCGAGAATATACTTGTAATCAAAAATATACAATTCATCTTTATGACTGTATAAATATTCAGTAACAATTGCCAATGATACATATGCGGTGATAAATAACGGCCAGACCATTTGGTGATGTTGTTGAGAATCAGAAACTAAATGATACAACAAAGGTAAGGCAATATTTAAAATAACTATCAATCGATTACTAAAAATAAACATAAAGTAAAAAAACAACGTCAACTCGGCATTAATGAATAAACTCCCTAATTCGATCCGACTACCTACTGTCAAGCTTTCAAAAACTTTAATGATGACAAAGCTCGCTGTAAAAAGCAAAATAACTTCTGATAATCCAGAAACCAATTTGTTTGCCCAATCTGATGACAGTTCAATATCTTTTTCAAAAGTAAGTGCAATATAGGTGATAATGGTTATTAGCCCGACCGTCATGATTCCGGTAACTAAGGCATTAGTGCTCAAGCAAATCCGAATGACTTCACCTAAACCCATATGATCACCCTCAAAGTATTCTATTAACTACAAAAATTCTAGCATTCGAAACGCCTTTCTTAATATACATTTTGACAAGGGAAAAAGCTATTCAAAAAAGTAAATTTATTTTTTAATTTTATATACAAAAATAACTGTAATCCAATTATAATTAGATTACAGTTATTTTCGTAAATTATTTTCTAACGACTTTATCTTCTTTATCTATAGCCATTTGGGCAACCAGATTCAAATAATTCAAAGGATTATCATAGTTTGGTTGGAACAACATATCGACGTAAGCCAAATCATCAATCGTATTATTATTTTGAATACAAATTGAAACAGCATTAGCTGATTGAGCTACTTCATGCTTACTAAATAGCTGTGCTCCTAAAACCTTACGAGTATCCTTATCATAAACTAAGTAAATCGTTAGCATATCAGTCGTTGGCATGTAATTAGGACGATAATAATCTTTATAAATTACATAGTCAGCATTGATACCATTGGCGATGGCTTTTTTATAAGTCAAACCAGTTTCGGCCAAAGTATAACCAAAAATCTCCATCGCAGTTGTAGCTTGTGTGCCCATGTACTTACGAATATTGCCAAAGATATTAATCCCGGCCAAAGTACCTTGACGTACAGCACTAGATGCTAGTGGAATGTAGCGATATTCACCAGTTGGATTGAATTTAACAACGCATGAATCACCACCTGCATAAATATCAGGATTTGATGTTTGCATGTAATCGTTAATGATAATAGCACCATAACCATCCATTTGAACTTGTCCACGCAACAAGTCAGTATTGGCAAAGAACCCAGTACAAACAATTACTAAATCAGCCTTATAAGCATGACCTGTTTTTGTCTTAATAGTTAATTGTTCACCATCTTCAATCTCAGCCACTCTTTCGCCAAGGTGAACTTTCACATCATGTTCTTTTAACTTATCAATAATCTCTTCTGATAAGCCATCATCAACATAATTATTTAAAATTTGGTCACGTGATTGAATCAAAGAAACTTCATGGACCGTATTAGCATAACTTTCGGCCAATTCAACTCCAACATATCCAGCACCAACGATTGCAATACTTGGATAATTCAATGCCGATTCATAGATTTTTTTAGCTTGAGCGTAACTCTTGCACAACAAAACTCTTTGATTATCCATTCCTTTAATCGGAGGTACCCCAACTTCAGAACCAGTTGTCATGATCAATTTATCATAAGTATCTTCAAAAATTTCTTGAGTTTGTAAATCTTGAACGACAACTTTTTTATTTTTTGAATCAATTTTCAAGACATTGTGCTTCATATGAACTTTAGCACCGTAGCCTTCAAGTGTGGTAGGATCCGCGTAAAACATATCTTCAAGACGATTAACGATTCTCCCCAAATACAAAGCAATTCCGCAAGATAAAAAAGCAATATTATCGTCGCGTTCATAAACCGTTACTTCAGTCTCTGGATGCTTCGTCAATATTTGTTCAACTGCAGCTGTTCCAGCATGTGTACATCCGACAACAATAACTTTCATTCGTCGGTTCCTCCTCTACAGTACATTTGTATACAACTCTTATTCTTTTAAGCATAACACAATATATATGTAAATTATATCAAGCACAAAATTAATCGTTTTTTAAAAAATGTATTTTTTTATATCAAAAATAGAACAAGAATCGAGCATTATTTGTTATATAATTGTTTTGTGTTGACTTTTTTATTAGGGGAGCTGAAATAAGATGCATCAAATAAAATATACAAATGATATAGAATCTGAAATTTATCAAGACAGTCTAAAGATAAGAACGACGGTCTTTGTTAAAGAGCAAAATGTTCCCGAAAATATCGAAATCGATAAATTGGAAAATCACTGTACTCATTTTGTCTTGTACGGTGATCAAACATCGATGGCAACTGCTAGATTCTTTGTAACAAAGGACAATGGAATTCACGTTCAACGTGTAGCAGTTTTAAAAGAATATCGTCAAAAACACCTTGGTTCAGAATTATTAAAATATATTTTTGATTTTGCAAAAAAACACCACTACCAATATGTTATCCTAGGTGCACAAGATCATGCCCAAATGTTTTATACTAAACTAGGTTTTAAAGTTGTCGGTAAACAATACAAAGAAGCCGGTATCTTGCATCATGACATGAAACTTGACTTGTAGTATTATTACCCTAGATTTAATTTGACTTTGAGAATTGGAAGATTGTCAAAAGGAGTTTGTTATGTATAGATTTTTTATTCAGCCTCAGCTTGACAAGTTTAATAACTCTTTAATAGGTTATGAATTATTAATGAAAAAAAAGACTGAGCAAGGATGGAGACCGCCTCATAACTTTTCGGATGTCCCCTCTCATACTATGGCTTCAGTCTTAATAGCGACAACCAAATTATTATCGCTTAAAATTGGTTCAGTTTCAGTCAATATCAATCGTAATCAATTGATGGACCAAGAAGTTAGGGCTGCCATTATTGAAGCTCAGAGGATTTTGCGCCCTTTACGTTTGGTTGTTGAACTGACAGAGGATACTCCTGATCAAAATTGGCCCAATTCCCAATTAATTCCCTTAATAAAAGATTTCATTGATTATGGAATGGATTTTTCTTTAGATGACTGCGGAACCGGTGTTAATCAACTTGAAAATATCAAAGATTTAGTCCCCTTAGCTTCTGAAATTAAATTTGCCATTCAAAACTTTGGAGAAAAGCTAAGAGATCCTGATATTGAAAAGAAAGTCATCTTTTGGCGTAATTTTAGTAAAGAGCACAATTTGCGTTTTATTCTTGAAGGTATCGAAGATGACAATGACGACCAATTAGCTGATTCCTTAGAAATTGATTTACGCCAAGGTTATTATTATGGCAAACCACGTCTACTCAAATTGGAACCAGATGATGATAAATTTTAAAAATAAAAATAGCATCTATATTATTGGAATACCCGCACAAATTGGGATTCTTCCGACATATAGATGCTTTTTATTTTTTACTTTGCTTTAATTTCTCTTTCTTTGGCTACTGCTTCTTGAGCTACCAAATTCAAATAATTAAATGGATTATCATAATTTGGTTGGAACAGCATATCCATATATGCTAAATCATCAATCGTATTTTTGTTCTGAATACAAACTGACAAAGTATTGGCTGATTGAGCTACTTCGTGCTTACTGAAAAATTGTGCACCCAAAATTAAACGGTTATCCTTGTTATAAACTAATTTGACCGTCAACATTTCAGTCGTTGGCATATATTTAGGCCGATAATAATCATGATAAATGACCATATCCGCATTAATGCCACTGTTTAAAGCATGTTTTAATGTTAATCCAGTCGAAGCTATTGTATAACCGAACAACTCCATGGCAGAGGTAGCTTGCGTACCCATATACTTTTTGATATTGCCAAAGACATTTGTCCCTGCCAGAGCACCTTGACGAATTGCATTAGTTGCTAATGGCATATAAGCATGTTTTCCAGTTGGATTAAAAATCACCGTACAGGCATCCCCAGCCGCATAAATATCTGGATTAGAGGTCTGTGTGTATTCATTAATAATAATAGCTCCATGACGGTCCATATCAACTTGGCCACGCAGCAATTCCGTATTAGCAACAAATCCGGTGCAGACGATGACAAGATCTGCTTTATGATCATCTTTAGTCGTTTCAATTAAAACGTTATCGTTATCATCTCTAGTAAATCCGGTTACTCTTTCATTCAAGTAAACGTTGACGCCATGTTCTGCCAATAAATCGATAACATTTTGGGACATATCTTTGTCCAAGTAATTGTTTAAAACTTGATCACGTGACTGAATCAAAGAAACTTCATGATCAGTATTAGCATAACTCTCAGCCAACTCTACTCCGATATAGCCACCGCCAACAATCGTGATATGTTTATATTCTTTGGCAGTTTCGTAAATTGCTTCTGCTTGTGCATAACTCTTACACATCAAAATTCTAGTATCAGAAATTCCCATTATTGGTGGTACTGCTACGGTTGAACCAGTGGTCATAATCAATTTATCATAAGTATCATTAATAATTTGATTTGTTTTCATATTCTCACACATGATGGTCTTGTTCTTAGAATCAATTTTTAAAACATCATGTTTCATGTAAACTTTAGCACCAAGTTTTTCCAAGTCCTTAGGATCTGCATAAAACATATCTTCAAGACGTTTTACTTTATGTCCCAAATAAAGTGCAATTCCACATGATAAGAACGAAATATTATCGTCTCTTTCATAAACTGTAACTTCTGTGCCTGGATGTTCTTCCAAAATTTGTTCCACGGCAGCAGTCCCCGCATGTGTACAACCTATAACTACTACTTTCATTGCTAATCCCTCATTTTATAAGAAATATTCATTTAAAAATTTGATTTTAAAACATAATTTTGTAATTACCTATTTATATTATAATAACTCATTTTGATTATAAATGTTTAAATATTCTTTTTTGTGGATTATTTTTTTGGTAAAATAAGAATTCAAATTTACGTTATACATATCATGAATTATCTCGTATAATGTAAAGTATGTGATAAAAAAAACATGCTAAATGTTTTAAATTAGTCATGCTAAAAAAATTAAATTGAGGAGTAATCGTGTCAAACATTATCTTAGAACGTATTATGAATAATTACCTGAATACTAATTCAGCAATTATCACGCTTGTTACGATTGGATTAATTACAATAATCACAATTGTAGCTTACTCACTCGAACGAAGAATCAGTAACTCTTCTCCACTTTATCAAAGACTATTCGCCCATTTAATTGAAGGATTAGTCTTGGCAGCTAGCATGATAATGTTGCAGCAAATTTTTCACATTTTGAATAGTGGCTCAATTAACCATGGTTGGTTGTATGCTAATGCTCAATTGACAATTTTATTGTATTGTATGTATTTAATCAGAAACCAAATCACTTTGTGGATAAATATCCTGATGCCCTTTGTTTATTACAATTCAATGAATATTGAACGTTTGGAAAATACCGATTTACCATATTTTATCGTGTCATATCTTTTCTTAGTAGCCATAGTGATTTTTATTTATCTACAAACAGAAAAGCTACAAAATTCAGAATGGAAATACTTGATTCTACAAACGCTCTTCGGTTTATCATGGTGGATCTTATTGTGGGTCGATCATAGTTTTCCAGTCTATGAAATTATTAATATGTTGATTGTCTTTTTAATTTACATGTCGATTATCCGATTTTGTGCCAAAAAGGTTCAAGAAACAATGCTAACCTACAACGATTTACAAGTCCAAGTCAATTATGATGAACTGACTGGTATTAGAAACCGTGCTAATTTAGATAAAACGGCTCAAGAGATTTATCAAACTTATCATAACGAAAATGTACCTTTGACGGTAACAATGTTTGATATTGACCACTTCAAAGAATTCAACGATCAATATGGCCATTCTACAGGTGACGAAGTACTCAAGCACGTTGCTCATACCATGGAACGTGAAATGTTTTTAACTGATACTAAGGGACAATTATTCCGTTTTGGTGGCGAAGAATTCATAATTATTTTTCGTGGCAAAACTCCTAAACAGTGTGTTCCAATCATTACTGATTTGCGTAATTCCTTAGTTAATACACCTCTATTTTTGAAAGGCCAAAAGTTAAACGTCACCATCTCATTTGGTGTTTCACAGTTAAGAAAATCTGACTTAGACTTTGATGATCTTTTCAATCGTGTTGATAAATACTTATACGAGTCCAAAAACTCAGGTCGAAATCGTCTAACCGTTGAAGATGAAACTGTCGATTTTGATGAAAAATAATAAAATAAAACCTCGCTGAGTTATACATTTCAACGAGGTTTTTTTGATACAAATATTCTTTTAGATTCCTTTTTTCGACAAAAAAATAGTGAGAAATTAATCTCACCGTCGGGAAGGAATCAGTTGTTTTTAAATCTGGTAGTCCCTACTAGTCATAGTAAACCATGTGGGCTACTATCGCAAGACAATTGAGCAATTATTCTAACTCTTTTTTTTAAAACGAATAATGATGCTTTAATGAAGGAACAACAATTTTGTCGGAAATACCAATAATAACTCCTTGGAAAAACATCGCCAAAATAGTACCAATTCCAACTGACAAAATATTCCCCGTCAAAACAAAACAAATGATCATAATTACTACTGGTGGCGTATAGCTTAATAACTGTCCCCAACCGGCAGAACCATGCAAATATTTGAAACGTAGTAAGTAAGCCAGTTCATCATTAGGGTGTTGGATCAAATTGCATCTTTGATAAATTGAAGTTCCAATCGAAACACCAATCAATCCTAAAATATTAACCATCAATCTCATTAATAAAGGTAATTGATTCAGTCCAAGTGGATTTAAAACATTTGAAAAGATACCGACCAAATAACTAAATGGAAATGAAAATAATAAATTAGAAATAAAAATATGACCATCGAATTTTCTCAAAAGTATTTGATTAGCAATCGTGACCAAAACCGCATAAACGAACAAGGTCGTTCCATATGGTGAATGCAAAAATGCTGAAATATTGACCGCTGAAGACATCCAAACCGCACTCCCCATATTGCTGTCGATCATCACTGCATTCGAGAATGCATCCAAAATGATTGCAAAAATCAAATATCCTAACCGAATCTTAAATTTACCCAAATCAATATCCTTCTTCATTAAAAAAGCAATACCAACCAACGTTAGTATTGCCTTTCTTATTGACAAACTTTACAAAACGAGTTTAAAACTAGTCAAAATATTTGTCAATTTTATTTATTTTTTGGGTGATTCATTTCATCCATACTAATCAAATGATATTTATGTTCATGATTTGGATCATAAGCTTCAATTTGAGCCATCATACCAGTATCTTCGTGTTCGAGGATATGGCAGTGATACATGTAAACACCAAATTTTGTGAATTGAACAGCGATTCTAACTGTTTCACCGGCGTTAACACCAACAGTATCCTTCCAACCATGTTCATTAGGATAAGGTTCTTTACCATTACGGCTAAGAACTAAGAATTGACAACCATGCATGTGAAATGGGTGAATCATACCACCATCCATATCATTAGTATTAACGACGTCCCAAAGAACAGTGTCGCCAACTTTTTGCTTACGGTCAATTCTTTGCATATCAAAGAGCTTGCCATCCAAACGTACTTGGTCATCCATACCTGACATAACGGTTCTAGTTACAGGAAGTCCTGGAGTTACTTTTGGTGCATCGATAGTTGTTAAGTGTTCTGGTAACTTCGTATCATCCTTGGCAAATTCACCAATCTTAAATTTCATAATTGGCATATCATCTGTCATCAATGTGACGACGTCTCCTGGCTTCTTGTCACCAAAATCAACGATAACTTCAGCACGTTCGGCACAAGTCAACATCAATTTAGTAAATTTAACTGGTTCTGGCAACGTACCACCATCAGAAGCAATTTGAGTAAATTCATGGTTATCGTCAAAATGCAATCTCCATTCACGACGATCAGAACCATTCAACATTCTCAAGCGAACTCTTTGAGTTGTTACGTTGAAAACACCATTGATCGTACCGTTAACTAAGGCATACTTCCCTAAAGTACCATCAACATCGTAATCAGCTTTGTAATCCAATTGGTTATCGTGATAACTTCTATCTTGTAAAATCACAGGAATATCATCGACACCATAATTTCTTGGGAATGGAAGTTTAGCTTCTTCATCATCTGTTACGACAACAGCAGCTGCCAAGCCATTCCAAACTTGGCGAGCTGTATTTGGACATGGATGTGGATGAAGCCAATCTGTTTGAGCTGGTTGATCCAAAGTAAAGTCAATATCACGACTGCCATTTGAATAAACTGGAGCGTGTGGACCCCCATCAACAACTGGTCCAGTGACGTTTAAACCATGCCAATGGAAAGTAGTAACTTCTGGCAACTTATTAACGAGATGAATGTGATAGTGTACACCTTGTTTAAAGATAATTGTTTGACCAAGCAATGAGGCATTGTAACCCCATGTTTTAGTTTTCTTACCAGGAAGGATTTGAGTTTCTCCCTCCTGAGCTGTAATTGTGTAGTAGACGTCATTTCCATCTACTTTATCTGGCTTGATGACTGAAGGAATATTCAATGGTTGATCTTTTACATCAGCCCTCTCTAGTGGAATATAACCACCGTCGTGTAAGTCAAAAATTGGTTCATCAAAAAAGTAATCATTGTAAACTTTTGAATCTGACATTTATAATCGCCACCCTATTTAGTTTTTGATCGAAACGTGCAAATACAATTTACTAAAGCTTCTATGAACATGCCTATTGCCATCATATACATTGCAATCATATTTTTATCAGCGAAAACGAAATATAACAAAATTGCATAAAAAATCAGCATGAAAACGGAAAACGCCTTAGAATTTGTCATGTTATCACCACCAAAGTTTGTTACCTTTCTATTTTAATACAGTTGTACTTGTAATAAAAACCGTTTCGGGATACCTAACTTAATATTTATAAACAACTAATTGGCCACCAATGTAATTAGCCATATAAATATCTGAAGCTTCTAAATCACGTTTTTTTAATTCTTCTTCGATCCAGTCACTATCTTTGCCGATAGCCTCTAATTCGTCATGATCAATTTGTCCATCTAAAATCACTGGATATTTGAGATTATCTTCATTTTTCATAATGATTGTTAATTGACCATTGCGTTCAAAGACAGCCCGTTTAACATTTCTAATGTCCATGATCCCGGCTTGACGTAACTTAAATGACAAGTCATTAGCTGACAAGCCATTTTTCAAAGCTAAGTTAACATCGATCTTGCCGTTTTTCACAATAACTTTGGGATCACCTTGAATGACCTTTCTGAATAAATTATTGTGATTAGTTAAGAATTTAGCCACGAAAACTACCAAAGTCCAAATCAATAAGACTAAGGCAAATTGCAAGATCGTAATGCTAGAATTGTAAATCATCCCACCAACGATTCCACCTAAAACGTAGTTTTGCAATTGATCGATAGCACTAGTTGGTGCAATATTGCCACGACCAAATAAATTGATCTGTAAAACCATGAATAGGAAGCCGATAATAAACTTTAAAGTTAAATCTCCATATTGTAAGACCATTATTTCACCTATTTCTTAATCAGATTAATTTTTTGCGAACTGATGATACTAGCTTTCGTTAGTGTATAACTACTTAAATTATTGTCAAAACTGACTCGATAAATATCTTTACCAGCTTTAATCAACATACCCTCTGTCAAACTAGAATTATTTGAATAAAGCTTCTTTTTAGAAACTTTCTTTTCTTTAGCAACTGATGCCATTAAATCTAACGTCTGACTAGTCTTATTACTAATATCGAGTTGCTGCTCATAATTGTTGTAGTTAATACCAATGAATAGGAAAATTCCAAACGCAAAAATAATTAATAAATCACGATATTTATTATCAGAGCGGTTTCTAAAATACAAAAAAGCAGTTACAAAAATTGCTACAGCCAAAATAATAATTCCTATAATAAAAAGAAAATTCGGTTCATTGTTGTGATCAACCAAATATTGATACGAATAAAAATTCATCTTTATCCCCTCGTCTACTTTTATACGATTAGTATAGCAAATTGGCAAAACATGGCGAATAATCTTTGCTTGCACAAGCAATAAAATTGTTGCATAATACTAAATCGTTAATATTTTTTATTGGAGGTGATTATCATCAATCAACCATCAAATGTTTGCACTTGGTTGAGTTTGAAACATTTTGAAAATGACATTCAAACCAAGCTCGAAAAAATCTTGATTAAATATGATTTATCACCTGCAGAATTTAGTTTCTTACACTATCTTTATGATCAATACGATTCAAAAGCTAGTTTATTAGAGATTAAAGACTCCTTACACCTCAGTTCAGCTGCTGTTTCACGAATGGCGGTCAGACTGGAAAATAAGCCCTGTAAGCCGATTATTCGCTATCACAGTAACGACAATCAAAAAGAAGTCTGCTTACAAATTACCCAATCAGGGATCAATCATTTTAAAGAAACTGCTAAAATCGTCGACGAAGCTTTAAAAGAATCCTTTGCTAGTAAGGATTTTGAAGCGTTACGCGACATGATTTTAGCCACTAATATTCATTAAACAGGCATAATAAGCCTGTTTTTTTTAATAAATTTTCCTCAATGTAATAAAACGACAATAGCTGTCGTCTTGATTTGATATATTTTTCTTGTAAACAATTACATGGAGGGATTAGATATGAAGAAACATTATGGACCAATTGTTTTAGGGATTATTGCACTAACACTCGCTGCACCAGTAAGTAACGCTACTACGGTTTTGGCTGGAGAAGCGGCTGAATCAGAAAATACTACTGAAGAAAATCAAGGCCAAGATTCACAAGAAGAAACTGACCAACCAACTGATGAAGAGATCATTAGCACTCTAAAAAGTAACTTAGAAGAAAACCTAGAAAAACTTAAGGAAAAAAGTTCCTCAGATTCATTAGTTGCAGCTCAAAAAACTACACTATCTGATGCTTATAACGACCTATCTGCTAAAGCAGAAAAGGATTTAAATATTGATGAATTGGGAACATTAATTGACCAGACAAATGGATATCTTACTGAAGATGCTAAAAAAATTCCATATACTTATACAACACCTAAAGACGTTACAATAAATGGAAAAGCTGATACTTTGGATTCAAGAACAATACGTTTTGACGATCCTGAGAATGCCAAGTTAACAATGAGTAGTGATGATGCAGAATATTTATCATTTTCAAATAAGGAAGGTAAAACGACTGATACAATTCCATTAAGTCTAGATGAGAACGGTGAACTTTCAATTGGCTCAGATTACTTAGATGCTGATGGAAAATTAAACTTAGATTCGAGTCTAACTAAAGAAGATTTAAATAATACTATACAAAATCTCAAAGATCGTTTTACCACATTTGATGACGACGATAAGGTCGCTTTGGATAATTTCTATGACACTCTCACAAAAAATCTAGATGACTTAAATGATGATTCTACTTATACTGATATTTTGACTGCAAAAAACAATTTAAATAATGAAATCTCTAAGAGTACTACTGTAATTCACTACGGCGCCGACAGAATGATTTTGAACGTTCCTTTATTAAAGGGTCATTCGATTGCAGCCAGAATTACTGGAAGTTCTTTCTTGAATGTAACATTTAACAAAGATGCTACTAAAGTGGCTGCAGCACAAGTTGTTGATGAAAAAGGAAATCCTGTAAAAGTAGATAGTAAATATCAAGTCAGTTTAGGAACTTTGGAAAATCAGACTCAAACCGACCCCGTTACATTGGATAATGAAGTAAAACCAAAAACTAATCACAATTCATCCTCAAGTAAACCAGAAACAGAAAAACCAACGACAAAACCAACTCACACCAAATCAATCTCTAACCACCAAACTACTTTCTACGCACTACCAAATACAATTGCAACCTTATTCGATGAAAATGGTAATGCATTAAAGAACCGTGCTTTAGGTGGAGACTCATCATGGCACGCCGATAAATTAATGAAACTCGATGGCGTAAACTACTTGCGTGTGGCTACTAACGAATGGGCTAAGTTAGCCGATGGACTAGAAGTTACACCACTCAACCAAAACGTCTTCACGAAAAATAATGCTAGATTATATCAAGCTAATGGTCAAAAAGTTACTAACCGTGCTTTAGCCAAGAACACAACTTGGAGAACTGACAAATCAGCAACTATCAACGGTCAAACAATGTACCGTGTAGCTACTAACGAATGGGTCAGTGCTAACGATCTAATCTAATTTCTTATATCAAAAAGACCAGAGGTCATATGATTTCTGGTCTTTTTTTCATTGCCAAGGAAAGTGCAAACTAATATTTTGATTAAACTTCTCTTGTTCCATCAACTTCTCCAACCGTTCCGATTGGCGTTTGTGATATCCACTGCAGACGTACTCTGCTTCATCGCTATCAGGCACGATATTTGGCAAAACGATATTCTTGTCTGTTACTACAAAAGTGGAAAAACAAGTCAGACCGAGAAATCTCTTCCCGGTTTTTAGATGTTCACCAATTATTTTAGTAAAAACTTCAATTGAACGACTACCAACACCAGATACATAAGATTCCGTACACATCGAATCTTGCAAGCCAAATGGCAAAATAAAATTAACTTGATCAATTGATGCTGTTACTGTCTCGATTCGAGCAATTCGTGACGCCGCTATGGAAGAATTATCGTCAATCGTCATCAAAGTTTTACCACCAAAGACCGTATTGTGTTCATTCAAATCAGATGAAAAGACACGATGATTGCTGATTGATAAAGTATCGCTACATTTTAGGTTTTGCATAGTTTCCTCCTTATAAAAATAGAGCCACAATGTCCTTTGACATTTATGACTCTACTTCTATTCATTTATCACTTGATAATGATCCCTCCCGGGATCGAACCGGGGACCTACTGCTTAGGAGGCAGTTGCTCTATCCAACTGGGCCAAGGGACCATAAACACACTTTTTATTTTAACGCAAAAAGTGTGTAGATTCTAACTTAGTTTGATTCTTCGTTTTTATGAAATTTACGTTTACCCTTATTCTTTTGATCACGCAAACGTTTCTTAGGTTTTGAAACAGCCTTTGATTTATTTCTGTCGTTATAGCGCTTCTTCTTATCGAAGGTTGGCTTCTTAGTAAGCTTACCATCATGGTCAATGTAGACTTTTTTAATCGTTACATCAACGATGTCTTGCAATTTTCTCATATCATGGCTATTACCAAAAGTAATCACATTACCGCTCTTACCCATTCTTCCGGTACGACCAGCACGGTGAACATATTCGCTATTGTCACGAGGAATCATATAATTAACGATCGTATTAACGTCATCGATATCCATTCCACGAGCAGCTACGTCAGTCGTCAACAACAAATTAACACGCTTGTTAGAGAATAGTTGAATAGCCGTCTTTCTTTGTTGCGAAGACATCTTGCTATCTAACGTTACAAAGTTAGTCTTGTCATGATTCATATCACTGATAGCTTTGTGCAACGAACGAGAATTGTTGAAGAAGACGATTCCTAAGAATTTCTTGTCATGAGCTAATTCACGTAACATTGCATTCTTGATAAATTCACTATTAGCATCGACGAAATAATGTTTAATACCAGCTGTATAGCTAGTATCGTTTCTTTGATCGATAACTAAGAAATCTTGACCAAACCACTTGTGCATGTCTTTGAAAATATCATTGCCAGTAGCTGAGAAGAAAGTCATTTGGA
This sequence comes from Companilactobacillus futsaii JCM 17355, assembly GCF_001435505.1. GTDB lineage: Bacteria > Bacillota > Bacilli > Lactobacillales > Lactobacillaceae > Companilactobacillus > Companilactobacillus futsaii. The sequence continues at coordinate 28,356 of NZ_AZDO01000039.1, forward strand.
CATCAGCTGGCATTTGTGAAATAGTCTTTCTAACGCTCTCTAACTTGCTTTCATTCAACATTTCATCAGCTTCATCAACAATGACTGTATTTAAATTGCCAAGTTTAACTTTTCTAGCTTCAGTTAATTCATTCAAACGACCCAAAGTAGCGACGATGATTTCTGGTTTTTCTTTTAATTTCTTCAATTGGCGAGTTGGATTAGCCCCACCAGTCAATGCTTGAACCTTGCAGTCAACTAACTTTGCTAGTGGTTGAATGACATCCCTAACTTGCATAGCTAGCTCTTGTGAAGGTTCTAGGATCAACACTTGTAATCCGTCTTTAGGCACAAGCGTTTCAATCATTGGCATAACGAATCCTAACGTTTTACCAGATCCCGTTGGTGCCATAGCGACTAAATCCTTACCTTCTTTAAAAGGCATGTAGACTGCATCTTGAATCTTAGTCAAAGTTTCAAAATGATTTTGCTTAAAATAAGCTTGATATAATTTTGGTATTTCCAATTTATTTTTCCTCATCTGCTTCAAAAACAAGTCCAGCGCTTGTTCTTGCTTGTTCCAGAACTCTATTTACTATTCTGGCATATCCTAATAGTTTATCATAAGTGGCCGTATCTTTTTCCAACATAATTCTGGCAAATTCTCTAGCTTCAGAATCCATCGGATTTTGACTCTTAACTGTTGGAACATCTGTAACGTTCTTATTGTCGTCAGCCCAGTCAAGATGATGAATATCCCCACCATTATCCAAGACTAAGGTATCACGTCCAAAGTAAATTTCAGATGACATATAAGAATTCTTCGTCTTGCCGATAATAATATTGACATCAAAATCAGGATACTTCAAAGTCAAGCTGCCACTGCCATCGACACCAGAACTGAGAAATTCAGCGCTGTATTCGACTTTTTCTGGTTGACCGAATAAAACAACCGCATCATAAACTGTGTAAACTCCCAAGTCATACAAAGCTCCACCAGAGAACTTAGTTGTAAAGATATTAGGATTTTTCCCTGCCAAATAAGCGTCATAACGACTTGAATACTTCATATAGGAGAATGTTGCTCCACTAAGTTCAGCACGATGTTTATTGACGATTTCTTCAATCTTCTTAAAAATTGGTTCGTGAATATGTCTAGCAGCTTCAAATATGTAGACGCCTTTTTCTTGAGCCAATTTTTCCAAAACACTGAATTCTTGAATGTTGGAAGTACTAGGCTTTTCCACAATCACGTTCTTGTTGTTTTCAATTGCCAACTTAGCCTGACTGAAGTGCAAAGCATTTGGAGATGCAATGTAAACTGTATCAAAATCCTTTTTAAAAAAGTCATTCAAGTCAGTACTCATATCGATGTTTTGTTTTTTTAAATCAGCAACGAAACTTTGAGCCTTCTCAATTGTTCTTGAGTAAACGTGAGTTAACTCAAAAGTTTTGGTTTCATCAACTGCCTTAATAAATTGTTCTGTGATCCAATTTGTTCCCATTATTCCTAAACTAATCATAAAATCACCTCTAAGTTTAATTTTACTTATATGTAAGCGTAATTACCATAAAAAATGTTTCGTTGTATTAACAATATGGTATATAATTTTACTTTAACCATTTGAGGGGAGCACTTTTTACTTTATGAACGACGAAACAGATAAATTTAGCCTCAAGAGGGATCTCGGTTTCTTTCCAGCATTATCTACCGTTATGGGCTTAGTTATCGGTGGTGGAGTTTTCTTCAAGATTTCTAGCGTTACAACGGCTACCGGTTCTTCTAGTCTGACGATTTTAGTCTGGCTATTAGCTGGTTTCATTACGATCAACGCTGGTTTGACGGTTGCAGAACTTGCCTCCGCATTGCCCGTTGCTGGTGGTATTTATAAATATATTGAATATATCTATGGTAAAGTTCCAGCATTTCTTTTAGCTTGGGCTCAATCAGTTATTTACTATCCTGCAGGGATTTCTGCACTATCGATTATCTTTGCGACACAAGTTATGAATCTTTTAAACCTACCTAGTACTTGGCAAATTCCGATTGCTATTATATTGGCAGTTTTCTTATACTTAGTTAATTTGTTAGGTGCCAAAGTTGGTGGAAGTATTCAGTCAATTTCCTTAATTGCTAAATTAGTTCCGATCGCTTTGATCATCATTGTTGGATTATTCACACCATCAACTCATGCAGTATCACTTTTCCCAATCAATTCAGGAACGCACGCTAATTTCTGGTCATCATTAGGTGGGGGACTGTTAGCAACGATGTTTGCTTTTGACGGTTGGATGAACGTTGGTAACTTGGCCGGTGAAATGAAACGTCCAGAAAAAGACTTATCCAGATCAATTATTGTTGGTTTGTTCCTAATTACTCTAATTTATGTCTTGATTAGCTTTGTCTTTATCAAATTTTTACCTTTCCATCTCATCCCCGGAAATCAAAATGCGGCTTCTGAAGCTGCTATTAGAATCTTCGGTGATATCGGTGGGAAAATCGTTACGATTGGTATATTGATCTCAGTTTTTGGTTCCGTTAATGGCTATACTATGACAGGTCCACGTGTTAGTTACGTTTTGGGAACTGATGATGAAATCGTCTTTTCAAAATTCTTCGGAAAATTAACTAAAAAAACTCGAGTTCCAGCTAATGCCGGTTTGATTCAAACTATCATTGCTATTGTAATGATTTTCATGGGTAGTTTTGATTACCTTACCGATATGTTAGTTTTTGTCATGTGGATTTTTTCAATGATGATGTTCATTGGGGTATTCATTTTACGTCGCAATGAACCGGAATTAGAACGTCCTTATAAGATTAATTTCTATCCGATTCCACCGCTGATTGCCTTGGCTGGTGGAGGTTACATCATTATCTCTACTTTGCTTAGACAGCCAGGTTTAGCTTTCATGGGAATTGGAATTACCTTGTTAGGCTTGCCAGTTTATTACATTCACTATTTTAATAAAAAAAGGTCGCTATAATGGCGGCTTTTTTTGTTTGAGGTTATACTTTTCTTGGAAACATAAATGAAAAAAATGAGGCCTTTTCATGCAAGTTCAATTTAATAATAAATTCGAAGAAAAGTTAATTCATCTCACTTTAAAGATTCAAAAATTACTATTGTATCGAATAATTCAACGGACTTTATTATTGATTTTTCCGTTTGCTTTATTCGGTAGTTTCATCAAAATAATTCAAACCATCGTCTTAGGGAAAGAAGGCTTTTTGACCGATGTCTTCCCTACAATTGACAATGATTTTATTTATCGTCTACTTGAGAATATTGCTAACGGCTTGTACAATTTGTCGCTTGGCTGGGTATCAGTGATTGCTGTCTTTGGAGCGGCTAAGTACAGTGCTAAATATTTCAATCGTGACGATCAGCTCGCGGGTATCACCGGCATCAGTTCGTTTTTGATTGTCGACTACTCATATTCAAAAATCCAACCAATTTCTTTTCATCCCCAAATTTTAGGAATGAGAGGTTTACTTTTCGCAATCCTATGGGGGATTTTTGTTGGTTGGCTGTTCAAAAAATGTAGTAAGCAAATTCCGGTCACTCAATCGAATAATAATGTATTGGAAAGAACTTTTATTTCTTTGAAACCAATCATTTTTTCATTATTGATTGCAATGTTGTTTAGTACTTTCATCAATATTACCTACTATTCCGAAGCTCCCGGTAATTTCATCAATTCACTAGCTTCTGAATACACGAATAATAATGATTGGTCTCAATTATTTAAAACACTGATTTTTTCAATCTATACTCTGATCATGTCTTTCTTCGGTTGGTCCGGAACTTATTCAGCTCTTGGCGTTGAAAAAATGGATGTGCTATCAACAGCTAATTTAAATTATGCCTTGGAGAAACATACTGCTTGGAATGCTCCAAATCCCTTCACTAGTTCAACTCTTTATCACGCTTTTGCCACTTTTGGTGGAACTGGTTCAATCTTAGGCTTGATTATCGCTATTTTGATTATTTCCAAAAACAAAGATTTTCAAACGGTTGCTCGTTGGGCAATGATTCCCAGTATCTTTAATATCAGTGGCGGTGTTATGACTGGGATTCCTATTTTATTCAACGTTATCTTTTTAATTCCATTTATTCTTGCCCCAATTGCTAACATGTTGATGGCCGCTGTTGCCATAGCTTTGCATTTAATGCCACCTAGCGTCTATCCTGTGCCAATTGGAACACCAGGACCACTAATTGCCTTCATTGGGACAAACGGCAGCTGGAGAGCTTTAATATTCTCAATTTTGGCAGTGGTTATTTCAACGTTGATTTATATACCTTTCGTCAAAATGGCTGCTAAAGTTAAAACGTTGGATGATTTAGGTCTTGAAGAAGGTGTTAAGTAATGCGCCGTGAATTTAGAAAAAATAAAAATGTAAAATATCTAATTTTCTTAATTTTAATCTTTATCATTTTGGGTGTACCTTCTTACATTTGGACGAGAAAAAACGTCACTACTTTAGCCGGCAGGTACAACTCACCAATGTCTCCAATCATTATGATTCCTGGTTCCAGTGCTACAGCCAATCGTTTCGATGATTTGGTCAAGACAATCAATAATCAATATGGCGAACATCATTCTCTTTTAAAAATGACCGTCCATACAGATGGTAAGATTACTTATACAGGTAAAGTCCGTGCTAATGATAATCAGCCATTCATCGTCGTTGGTTTTGAAAACAATAACGATGGCTATTCTAATATCAAAAAACAAGCTGCTTGGTTCAACATTGCTTTTAACAAACTTAAACAAAGATACCGTTTCAACACTTTCAATGCCTTTGGACATTCCAATGGTGGTCTAATTTGGACTTACTTTTTTGAAGATTATTTCGACGACTCCTCAATCAGTGTTAACCATATGCTGACAGTCGGAACTCCTTATAACTTTGAAGAAAAGAACACTGCCAACCGGACTCAAATGCTGCACGAATTGATCAAGAATCGTGACAAGATCCCAACTGATTTAACTTATTACTCAATCGCTGGAACTCAATTGTACACTGATGACGGAATCGTTCCATTAGGCAGTGTTGATGCTGGTAAATACATTTACGAAGGTCACATCAAGCGTTACACCCTAATTACCTTGACCGGTTCAAAAGCTCAACACTCTGATATGATCGACAGCGAACAATTCATCAACATTTTCCACCAATATGTAGTCGATAATGGTATGAATCAGACACCAAACAAAAAAGTGCCTAAACCTTGATTAGAAACCAATTAAAGTTTTGACACCCCAAATCAACAATACTGCCGCAAAAATTAAACTAAATATCAAAGCAATCAAGGCTAAAATTACTGGACTTGATTGTTTTTTTATACTATCGAAATACTGCTTAGAAACAACAATTTGCCAAATTGCTATTAAGATTGCTCCAACCGCAAAAATTATCTTCATCGATATCTACCTTATTTCTTCATACCGTCTTTTGCTTTTATTTTATGGGTTCTTTTTCCTTTAGGCAAACGCCAAACCACACGAACTTGCCCTTTTTTAATCTCCCATAAACATCCCTGCACGGCATAACCATTTTTTGTCCATTCACCATAACGTAGCGTAAAATCAAAAATCCTTTGAAAAATAAATTCTCAAAGGATTTTTTTAATAATTATTTCAATTTAAGTTGAGTAACACTTTCAATATGGTTCGTCATTGGGAACATATCAACTGGTGTCACATCGCCAATTTCATAAGTATCGCTTAACAATGACAAGTCACGAGCCAATGTAGCCGGATTGCAACTGATATAAACGATTTTTTCTGGTTTGATATTCTTCAATGAATCAATCAAAGAACTAGCCAAGCCTTTACGTGGAGGATCGACCATCAAAACATCAACTGAGATATCATTCTTAGCCCACTCGTCCAACACATCTTCAGTCTTACCAACAACGAAGTCAGCGTTTGTGATGTTGTTAAGTTTGGCATTTTGGTCAGCATCTTTAACAGCATCTTCGATAACTTCGATACCAGTAACGTGTTTAGCCTTGTCTGCTAGTGACAAACCGATTGTACCAATACCTGAATAAGCATCGACAACATTTTCTTTGCCAGTCAATTCAGCTTTGTCGATAGCCATTTGATACAAGTTTTGAGTTTGAACAGGGTTAACTTGGTAAAAAGATCGTGGTGAAATTCGATAAGTGTGTCCCAAAATCTTATCATCAATGTACTTCTTGCCACCGAGTAAAGTCATCTTTTGACCAAAAATCACGTTAGTGTTCTTTGAATTAACATTTAAGAACAATGACTTAACTTCTGGATTGTCCAAAATTTCTTTCGTGATGTCCTTGTAATGAGAAATATCTGGTGTACGAGAAACTAAGACAACCATCATTTCACCAGTAAAGTAAGCACGACGTACCATGATAGTTCTGATTTGACCCTTTTGGTTCTTTTCATCGTAGCCACGAACGTTGTATTTACGCAAAATATCACGCACACGCAAAATTTCAGCATCAATCTTAGGATCTTGGATCAAGAAGTTTTCCATTGGTACTAAATTATGTGAACGACGACGATAAAAACCAGTTGTCAATTTACCATTAACTTGACGAACAGGAACTTGAGCCTTGTTACGATAATTGAATGGTGATTCCATCCCAACAGTTTTGTTGACGACAACATCTTTCAAACCAATCTTATTAAAGTCAGTTACGACTTGGTTGCGTTTAAATTCAAGTTGCTTGTCATATTTCAAATGACTTAAAGGAGCGATTCCAGTTTGAGCATAAACAGCATCGATGTCATGAACACGGTCTGGAGATTCCTTTAAGACTTCCAAAGTTCTCGCAAAACCGAAGTTCTTATTCACACGAGTAATAACAGCCTTAACTGTTTCATTTGGCAAAGCATTGTCAACAAAGAGTGTAAAGTCGTCAACTTTAGCAACGCCCTTACCTTCATATGATAAATCTTCGATATTCAATTCTATTTCTTGGTTCTTTTTTAAATTTGGTTTTTCCATTTTTCACCTATACATAGAAAAAAGAAGTGTCCAAAAATGAGATTCTTTCTTAACCTTGGTTAGTTGAAGTATTCCGTCCTCCATAGCGAAGAAAATTTGGCTGGAACAATGTGGGCACGACTTGGAGCCTTTGCTAAGCCCAAGACCGAGCAAAGTCTTCAAGCTCGACCTTTCACTAGGCAATAAATTGCCAAGAGAAATTTCACATTTGAGCCAATTTTCTTCGCTATTCCGGACTAGATAGTTGTTCTATTCTTTATTTCCTAATTATTTAATATAAAAGAAACGAAACATTATCTAGTCGGTAGTGACAGCAGTTCAAATACTAACCTAACTAAGAAAGAATCAATATGATCCACTTCTAAATTCTTTTTTATTTATCTTCTTTTTCATCATCATCAAGATTTTTTTCTTCTTCGATGATTTTTTCACCAGCATCTTTTTCACTAAGAGTTGATGAATCAATTGCTTTGAGCGGGATAGAATCCACATTTGCATAAATATTCAAATGATTATGCAAATTAGTGAATACCATTGGCGCATCTCCACCATATTCACCATCAAGGTTAACCATTAGACGATTACCATCATTGGCATGAACCGAGATTTTTTTTGTCTTAGTATAAATAACCTTTGGATTGTAAACATGGCGACCACCATTAAGAACTAAGGCAATCAAATGAACTAAATCACGCAAATTAGTTTCTTTAACGATGATCAATGAGAATGTTCCATCGCCAATTACTGAGTCAGGGGCAATTTGTTCCATTCCACCGATTGAATTAGTCAATCCAATCAAAAACATCGTTGCCTTACCATCAAATACGCCATCATCGTATTCAATGTGCATATCAACGGGACTAACTCGTGGTAGTAATTCAGCACCTTTAACTAGATAAGCCAAGTATCCCAAAATTGATTTATAAGCTGAAGGAACCTCATAAGTCAATTCGGTCATCGACCCACCACCGGCAATATTGATAAAGTATTTTTCACCAGCTTGACCAATATCGACTGGTAATTTTTGACCTTTAAGAATAATTTTGGCTGCTTCGACTACATCATCACGTGGAATTTTCAAAGCTCTGGCATAATCATTAGTTGTTCCGACCGGAATAATCGCTAACTCTGGACGTTTATCCAAATCAGCAATTCCGTTAACAACTTCATTGATCGTACCATCCCCACCAGCAGCAACTATTAACTCAAAGCCCTCTTTAGCTACTCGTCTGGCTTCATCTTGAGCTGAGTTTTTCTTCGGTGTTGTTCGATAGGCACTAGCCTCATAACCAGCTTTTTCAATAATATTCAAAATGTCTCCAACATTACTGTTCATGGTCTCATGACCTGAAGTTGGATTATATATCAGTCTAGCACGCATATCTTTCCCTCACTAACGACTATTTAACTCTGCCATCAAAATCTTGTTAACAACTTTAGGGTTAGCTTGTCCGTGTGTTTGTTTCATGATTTGACCAACCAAGTAACCAACAGCACGATCTTTACCATTCTTAAAGTCATCGATTGATTGTTGATTGTTATCCAATATTTCCAAAATCATTGGTTTCAAGACAGCAGGATCAGATTCTTGAACAAGTCCTTTAGACTTAACCCATTCTTCTGGTTCTGTTCCGTTACTGATAGTTTCTTTAAAGACTTTCTTAGCAATCTTAGAAGAAATTGTTCCATCGGAAATTAAATTGATCATCTTAGCTAAGTGTTCTGGTGTCAACTTAGTATCTAACAAACCAACCTTCTTTTCGTTCAAGTAACCATTAACTTCACCCATTAACCAGTTAGAAACTAATTTTGGATTAGCTTTGTAAGAAACGGCTTCGTCAAAGAAATCAGACATTTCCTTAGTATCTGTCAAAACGCCGGCATCATATTCAGGAATACCTAATTCGTTAATGTAACGAACACGTCTTTTGGCAGCTGATTCTGGCAAGTTAGCCTTAATTTCAGCAACCCATTCTGGTGAAATATCGTAATCTGGCAAGTCAGGTTCTGGGAAGTAACGATAATCATCGGCACCGGACTTAACACGCATTAAGAATGTTTCGCCAGTCTTTTCATCAAAACGTCTAGTTTCTTGACCGATGCGTCCACCTTGTTTCAAAATGTTAGCTTGACGTTTTTCTTCATAAGCTAGACCCAACTTAACGTGGTTGAATGAGTTCAAGTTTTTCAATTCGACTTTTGTACCATAAGTATCTGAACCTACTGGGCGAATTGAAATATTTGTATCAACACGCATTGAACCTTCTTCCATCTTAACATCAGATGCACCAGTAAACTGGATAATCTTACGAAGGTTTTCTAGATATTGATAGGCTTCTTCAGGAGAATGCATATCAGGCTTTGAAACAATTTCAATCAAAGGAGTACCTTGACGGTTTAAATCAACGTATGAATAGCCGTTATTACCGTGGGTATTCTTACCGGCATCTTCTTCAACGTGAAGTTCTTCAACACCGATTTTCTTCTTTTTACCATCAACTTCAATTTCAACGTATCCATCATGACCCAACGGCTTGTCTTGTTGAGTAATTTGGTAAGCTTTTGGATTATCTGGGTAGAAGTAGTTCTTACGATCAAAGTGTGTGTGGTGTTCGATTTCGGCGTTCAATGCCAAAGCTACCATGACACCTAGGCGATAACCATTTTTATTTACAGTTGGTAATGTCCCTGGAAAACCAAAGTCGATCACATTGGTATTAACGTTAGAGTCGGCACCATAAGCAACTGGTGAAGGACTGTACATCTTGGACTTAGTTTTTAGTTCAACGTGAACTTCTAGTCCGATAGTTGTTTCAAAATTCATTAGTCTTCCCCCTTAAGTGCAGTTGGTATTTGTTCATAAAATTTATTTTCTTCTTGCAAAGCATAAGCCGCATTGAAGACGTCTTGTTCAGCAAATGGCTTACCGATAATTTGTAGACCAACTGGCATACCGTCAGCTAAACCTGCAGGAACTGAAGCAGCTGGTAATCCGGCCAAGTTAGCAGGAATAGTTAAAATATCGTTCATGTACATTGCCAATGGATCGTCAACTTTTTCACCAATCTTGAAAGCAGGTGTAGTTGTTGAAGGTCCCATAATTAAATCATAGTCCTTTAAGACATTTGACATTTCATTGATGAAGATAGTTCTTACTTGAGCGGCTTTCTTGAAGTAAGCATCATAAGCACCAGCAGATAAAGCAAAGGTACCAAGCATGATACGACGTTTTACTTCATCACCGAATCCCTCAGATCTTGAATTTACAAACAAGTCTTTGATGTTTTTAACGTCCTTAGCACGGTAACCATATCTAACACCATCGTATCTTTGAAGGTTAGATGAGGCTTCACTGGAAGCTAAGACGTAATAAACTTCAACGGCATGCTTCAATGATGGCAAGCTAACTTCTTCAACAGTAGCTCCCATCTTCTTGTAAGCATCAAGTGCTTTATTAACATTGTCCAAGACATCTTTATGTGTTCCTTCATGATAGAATTCCTTAGGAACAGCAATCTTAACGCCAGTCATGTCTTTGTTCAAATTAGCGCGGTAGTCAGGAACTTCTTTTTCTGAACTTGTTGAATCATGATCGTCATGACCAGCAATGACAGAAAGAACTTCAGCTGAGTCTTCAACACGTTTTGACATAACACCAACTTGGTCAAGACTTGAAGCAAAGGCAATAACGCCCCAACGAGAAACACGACCGTATGTTGGTTTGATACCAAAGATTCCATTAAAGGCAGCAGGTTGTCTGATTGAACCACCAGTATCTGTACCTAAAGCAGCTACTACGTCACCACTAGCAACGGCAGCAGCGGAACCACCTGAAGAACCACCAGGAACACGACTGAAGTCCCAAGGATTCTTACTTGTTCCAAAGTGTGATGTTTCAGTAGATGAACCCATAGCAAATTCATCAAGGTTAGTCTTACCAATATCGATTGCACCAGCATTTTCTAGCTTTTCTAAAACTGTAGCGCTATAAACTGGCATAAAATTATACAAAATCTTACTTGCAGCAGTAGTCTTGATGCCATTTGTGACGATATTATCCTTGATAGCAATTGGGATACCACTTAAACGTCCGTTGATCCCTTTTTCATCAATCTTCTTAGCATCATCAACAGCCTTATCGTTAACTGTAATAAAGGCATTTAATTTATCTTCTTTAGCATTGATATTGTCTAAAGTTTGTTGTGTTAAATCTTGGGCAGTCAACTCTTTGTCAGCAAGTTTTTGGTGCAATGAATTGATTGTTTCCTTCATGTAATCCACTATTCGTCGTCCTCCTTGTCAACAATTGTTGGTACCTTGATAAGGTTATTATCAGTTTCAGGAACATTCTCAAGCATTTGTTCTCTAGTTTGAGTATGAATCCCCTTATCTTCACGGAAGACTGTACTTGTGTCACCCATATTGTATGTAGGTTCAATTCCAGTTGTATCAACGCTTGATAGTTTACTTTCCATGTTGACGATCTTATCTAATTGATCGACAAAACTATCAACTTCGTCAGGTTGGAATTTCAAATTAGCCAATGTGGCAACGTGTAAAATTTCATCTTTTGAAATCATAAGTTTCTCCTTTTTTAATCTGCATCATAAACATGTGAATAGAACTTACCATTAGTTCTAGTTACAACAGCTTGTTGTTCGTCGACTGTTTGAATATTAATATCCAAATCAGCACCAGATGGTAAGTATTTAGTTGCACTCTGTTGAACGAATTGAGTAAAACTAGTGATTTGAGCTAAACCGTCAAATTGGGTATTGATCGTAATATCCATCGATTTAAGGTTTGTGCCATCGTAATGAGCCTGAGCTGTAACACCAGAAAGATTGGGGAAGTAATCTTGGATGTGCGTCTTAAAGTTAGAAAAGGCGTCAGAATCACTACTGCTAATTGCAGTATCGCCATTAACAACTGGCAACATTTGGTTCTTGTATTCCAAATCTTTAAAGCTACCTAATTCGCCACTCTTACTGAAGGAATATTGGAAATAATTTCCTCCAACTAAAGTATCTTCAGGGGCTACTGAATATAATCCCACAACAATAGGAATATTACCCACTTTATCTTCTTTACGCAAGCGTTGAACAATTTCTTTGGCAATTCGTTGACCTTGTTCTTTTTGTTCAGCTTCTGTAATAGTAGTCTTGTAAGTAGCGCCATATTGCTTCTTTTGGTAGTAATCGATCTTGTTCATTGCAACCCCGATTGAAATACCAGCCAATTTATATTTACCATCTTGCTTTTGGAGATAATCTTCTTCAAGCAACTGTTGTAAATACATTGGTGTTCGCTTAGTAGGAGCAGTTGAACCGTTAGAATCTGGATTCAAACCAGTTGGGTTCTTCTTACTTTTACGAGCTAACCACTTATTAACGGTACTGGCAGAAAGCACTTGGCCTTCTTGGAAAACATATGAATTAGTTGAAAATTGCTTTTTAGACAACTTCATTAAACCACTTTCAAAGCTTCTACTGTTGAATTGATTACCATTATCAGACGCAGTTAACCCTGAAATTGGACTAGTTTTATACTTTCCATTACTTAATAAAACATCGTAACTACTTGAATCAGACGAAGATGTTGTCTGAACCGTGCTCTTTGAAGAATCACCGCCACCTGATGAAAGGGTGGAATCTTGTAGATTACCACAGGCAGCTAAAAAAATCGAACACATCAATAGTAACGTTGTAGTTTTTAAGAATTTTTTCAAATCTGTTCTCCTACTCTTCATCATCCAAATATTCAGATAATGTTGTTTCATCAATAATTTGCGTTCCCAATTGTTGAGCTTTAGTCAGTTTACTACCGGCCTTTTCACCAGCAATCAAAATATCAGTTTTCTTGGTAACTGAGCTAGTGACCTTGGCACCGAGATTCTCGAGTTTTTCAGACAATTGCGAGCGTTTATAATTTTGTAAAGTTCCGGTTATAACAATTATTTTATCAGTAAAATGGCTATTTGTTTCATTAGAATTTGAACTACCGATAAAATTCATGTTAATACTTACTGATTTTAGTTCATTTATCAATTTTTTAACATCATCATTGGCAAAATAAGTCACAATACTGTCAGCAATAATTTCACCCATTGTATTAACTTCTAAAATTTCTTCTTTGGAAGCTGCCATCAAATTATCTAAATTACCAAAATTCTCAGCTAAAATCCGACCAGCTTTGGCACCAACATGTCTGATTCCAAGACCAAAGATCAATCGTTCTACCGAATTACTCTTAGAATTATCAATTGCTGTTAGTAAATTGTTGATGGATTTTTCTTTAAAACCATCCAAAGTGGCTAAATCATCTGCTGTCAATTTGTAAATATCAGCTACATCTTTAACTAATTCTTTCGTATAGAGTTGTTCGATGATCTTAGGTCCTAAACCGTCTATATTCATCGCATTTCGAGAAGCAAAGTGAGTTAATTGTTCTTTAACTTGAGCCGGACATTTAGGATTGATACAACGTAACGCTACTTCATCCTCTAGGTGAATCAATTCTGAACCACAGTAAGGACAATGTGTTGGGATTTCAGCAGGTGTGGAATCTTTTGGACGTTTCTTCAAGACTACTTGTGAAACTTCAGGGATAATATCGCCGGCTTTGTGCAACAGTACAGTATCGCCGATTCGAACATCTTTTTGACGAATCATATCTTCATTATGTAGCGTTGCCCTTGAAACAGTCGTTCCTGCTAATTGCACAGGATCCATTACTGCTGTAGGTGTCAAAACTCCTGTCCGACCAATTGTCCAAGTAATATCTCGTACTATTGTTTCTGATTGTTCTGGTGGAAACTTATAAGCAATTTCCCAACGTGGTACTTTAACTGTATTTCCAAGTTGTTGCTGCAAAGCTAAATCATCAACTTTCAAAACAACTCCATCGATACCGTAATCTAGATCATCTCGAACTTCGCCATAATGTTCGATAAAGTTTTGCACACCTTTTAAACCAGTCGTTACTTGAGCAGTTGGATTAACGTTAAACCCTAATTCTTTTAATGTTTCCAAAGCTTGATGCTGCGTGGTAACGTCCATACCGTCAAAAGTTACGATCGTATACATGAACGTGTCGAGCTTTCTTGAAGCCGTAATCTTAGGATCTAATTGTCGCAAACTACCTGCGGCCGCATTTCTAGGGTTAGCAAAGACTTGTTGACCTTCATTTTCACGTTCTTGATTTAAACGCAAAAATTCTTTTTTCGACATGAAACATTCGCCACGAACTTCAATTGAAAGTGGACGGCTGAGTTTTTGCGGGATATCTTTGATAGTTTTGACATTTTCTGTCACATTTTCGCCGATTGTCCCATTACCACGAGTTGAACCTTGAACTAAGATACCATTTTCATAAATTAATGACAGTGATAAACCATCAATTTTTAATTCAACATTATAATCAACCTCATGTCCAACGTTTTTTTCGATTCGGTCATTAAATTCTGCCAATTCTTCTTCAGAAAAGACATCCCCCATTGAAAGCATTGGAATATCATGAGTAACCTTATTGAAATCGGGTAAAGTCACATCACCAACTTGTTGCGAAGGTGAATCGGGAGTTACTAATTCCGGATACATTTGTTCTATTTCTAATAAACGATTGTATAACTTATCGTAGACATTATCTTCTACGACTGGTGCATCTTTAGTGTAATAAGCATCACGCCAACTATTGAGTTGGGGACGGATTTTGTCTAATTCTTGACTAGCTTGTTCTTTAGTTAAATCAGCCATGCTTTCACCTCTTAGTCAGTAACTTTTTTAATTGGAGCATATTCTGCTAACAGACGTTTAACGCCTTCGCTCTTGAATGCTACATCTAATTCAGCATTGTTGCCAGAACCATTAACTTTAACAACCGTTCCTTGACCCCACTTCTTATGTTCGACTTTATCGCCAACATTCCAAGTGAGTTTTTCAGCACCGGAAGCTCCTTTAGATTTCAAAGTTGGTGATTGATAAGTTGGAGTTGTGGCCATACGACGACGGTTCTTACTGAATGGATATTTCTCTTTCTTAGCACCAGCAAGATTACCAGCAACCGGATTAACGGGTTCGATAGCATCTTCTTGAATCTCGTTAACAAATCTTGAAGTAGGATTACTTTGAATACGACCATACAACATCCGACTGATAGCATTGGTAATATACAAACGTTTTTCAGCTCGAGTAATCCCTACATAAGCTAAACGACGTTCTTCTTCCAAATCGTCTTCTTTTAATAATGAACGACCTAATGGGAAAATTCCTTCTTCCATACCAACTAGGAAAACCACTGGGAACTCCAATCCTTTAGCAGCATGCAAAGTCATCAAAGTTACTTCTTGTTGATCTTCTTCAACTTCATCTTGATCACTAACTAATGATAATTCAGTTAAGAAAGTAGTCAAACGCGTCTCATCAACGTCAGCATCTGGTTCATAACTTTGGTCAAATTGTGTCGTTACTGTCAAAAGTTCTTCGATATTTTCAACACGAGCTTGAGATTCAAGATTGTTTTGCTTCTTCAATTCTTCCACGTAACCGGAATCTTCTAATAAATGGTCCATCAAAATATTCATTGATTGGTCTTCAGATAACTTAGTTAAATCGTCGATCACTTTAGCAAATTCACCAATTGTTTTACGAGGTTTGGCACCTAATGGCGACAATTCGATGTTTTCAGCTGCTTCTAACAATGACCAGTTATGCTCGTCAGCGAAAGTTTGCAATTTTTCAATCGTACCTGGTCCAATTCCGCGTTTAGGACTGTTGATAACACGTTGAAAACTCATTGAGTCATCGTGATTAGCAATCAAACGCAAATAAGCTAAGACATCCTTGATTTCCTTACGGTCGTAAAACTTATGTCCACCAATGATCTTGTAAGGAATATTAGCCTTCATAAGCTTATCTTCAAAGTTACGTGATTGAGCATTAGTTCGGTACAAAACGGCAAAATCACCATAATTATAGCCTTGTAACAATAAATCTTTAATCTGGTCAATTACGTACAAAGCTTCATCAGTATCACTTTGACCACGATAAAACTTGATTTTGTCACCTTCAGAGTTATCAGTCCACAGTTCCTTAGGTTTACGATTGGAATTATTGTTGATAACTTCATTAGCAGCTTTCAAAATGACCTTAGTTGAACGATAGTTTTGTTCCAATTTAATCGTTGTAGCTTCAGGATAGTCTTTTTCAAAGTTCATAATATTTTGAATGTTAGCACCACGCCAACCATAAATACTCTGATCAGCATCACCAACTACACAAACATTACGATATTTTGCGCCTAATTGTTTTACTAATTTGTATTGAGCTTCATTAGTATCCTGATACTCATCAACGTGAATGTATTGGAATTTTTCTTGATACTTCTCCAACACGTCAGGATTTTGGTCGAATAATTCACTCGTTTGCATGATCAAATCATCAAAATCAAGTGAATTATTACGGTCCATTTCTTTAGCATAGGCATCATAAACTGTCGCAACTGTTTGTTCGTAAGGAGTTGCAGCAACTTTTGCATATTCAGCTGGAGTTTGTAATTCATTCTTAGCATTACTGATAGTTCCCAGAAGAGCTCTAGGATCATAACGCTTAGGATCAAGGTTCATCTTTACTAAAATTTGTTTCATCAAAGTTCTTTGTTCACTAGGGTCAGCAATCGTAAACGTCTTAGGTTTGCCCATCTTATCGATATCTCTTCTTAAAATTTTTACACAAAGAGAGTGGAAAGTTGAAACCCAAACGTCACCGGCTGATTCATTGAGTAATTTACCGATTCTTTCTTTCATTTCCTTAGCGGCCTTGTTAGTAAAGGTAATCGCTAAAACGTGCCAAGGCATGACATTTTTTTCTTCAATTAAATAGGCCACACGATGAGTCAAAACACGTGTCTTACCTGAACCGGCACCTGCCATGATCAAAAGTGGTCCTTCTGTTGCCTTAACTGCTTTTTGTTGTTCTGGGTTAAGACCTTTTAGCATTGTATTATCCAATTTATAACTCCCTCAAATCTTTGTGTAAAAAAATTAGTCGTTCTTAAAATAGCTGTTTATATTGTAGCAAATTTTTATCTTCAGAGCTAAAAACCATACTTAAACATTAATGATAGTTTTTAGGTATTTTAACCCTTAACTCTGTCAAAAAATTTTGTTCATTCTCATAGTGATACTCATCAACTATTGATACTTCATAAACTTCTGTTGGAATGGTACCAAATTTATGTAGGAACGCCGAGAACAATTTTTGATAATACGACAAATATTTAGTTCTATCCCAAAAAAAAGATATGCATAAATATTGTCCAGAAAGCATGTATGTCAATAATTCTTCAGCTTCGTCAATTCTTGATGAAAAAACTCTTGTAAAAATACTATCGTATTCAATTTCAGTTAAATCATTATACTCTTTTAATGGATATGAAAAACCATATTGTAAGTTAGCCATCGTCTTATTTTGTAATAATATATTTTCTAATCGACTCACTTCTGCATCGGGATGGCTGAGGGGGGTTATTTTAGTTATCGGCTTTATTTGAATTATTAATTCTTGCGGAATAGCTCTTTGATAAACAATTTCCTGAGAAAATTTTTGAATTTCGTTTAATTGTTGAAACTGTAATTGCTGACCTCGAATTAATTCTTTAGTTCTTTGTAAGTTTTGAATTTTATTTTCGATTTCTAACTCTTGTTGATTCCAAAATTCAACTAAACGCTCACTGTCTAAAGTTAAAACTTGCTTGATTTCTTTGAGTGATGATCCTGTATGTTGTAGATATTTAATGATATTAATTCTAAAAACTTGATTAATATCATAATATCGATAGCCATTTTTTGTATCTCTTATAGCTGGTTTGATTAAATCTATTTTGTCATAGTATCTCAAAGTTTGAATACTAACATTACAAATCTTCGCCATCTTACCAATTGATAATTTTTCCATTTTACACCTTGACCCTATTCTAACTATAGACTTTATCATAGATTGCATTAAAGAAAAAAGCGAGGTCATACAATGAACAAAACTATTAGACTAACTGTTCCTGATTGGCAAGCTGGTAATAATCCACTTTATTATTTAGGATCACAATTATTAACTGCCTTAGTACCAAATAATCCTAATCAAAAATTTTTTACAGTTCCAATCACAGCTCCTAATGAAGATAATACTAATTTAACAAGGGAAAACGGGGTTACTGCCCAATCAATTGTTAAGAAAAATTTGCAAGAAACTATGAAGATCTTAAATAACGAACAACCTGACAAAGTAATTACCTTAGGTGGTAATTGTTTAGTATCACAAGCTCCATTTGACTACTTACATAATAAATATCAAGGTCATGTCGGTATCCTTTGGATTGATGCTCACCCAGACATATCAACACCAAAGATTTTTCCTAATGAACATGCTATGGTCTTAGGAAATTTGATTCACCAAGGAGATAAAGAATTAGAAAAATTAGTTGAACACCCCTTCTCTCCTAAAGAAATCATGTACGTTGGCTTACAAAAACCCACCGCTGATGAAAACAAGATTTTACCTGATTTAGGAATCAACTATCAAACTCAAAAAAAAATTGATTTTGATAAAATTCAAACTTGGATTAACGAAAATAATTTTACAAAGGTTTTAATTCATTTGGATCTAGATGCTTTAGATCCAAAATTATTCCATGAGCAATATTTTGATCAACCTGGCGTTACTAGTTATAACGTTTCACATGGGGCACTGAATCCCAATGAAATAATGAAATTGTTAAATGATTTGTCTGATAAAACAGTCGGTTTAACAATTGCAGAGTATTTACCTTGGAGCGCCTTACAACTTAAAGAAATAATGCAAAGCAGTAAAATATTTGATTAATTAAAAAATAATAATCCACATTAACCAAAATAAGGTTAATGTGGATTATTATTTTTATTCTAAACCAACACGCTTAAAGATTTCATCAACATTTCTCAAATGCCAGTGATAATCAAAGGCATCATCAAGATCAGCATCAGAAAGTTTGTCAGTCACACGTGTATCATTTTCAAGCATCGTTCTGAAGTCCTTCTTTTCATCCCAAGCTTTGGCAGTCATTGGTTGAACAATGTCATAAGCTTGTTCACGAGAATAACCAGCTTCAACTAACTTCAACAAGACGCGTTGTGAGTAAATCAAACCGTGAGTGATGTTCATATCTTCAATCATCTTATCTGGGAAAACTGTAAGATCTTTTGTGATCTTAGTAAATCTTCTCAAAATGTAATCTAACAATTCAGTTGTATCAGGGATAATGACACGTTCAGCTGAAGAATGTGAAATATCACGTTCATGCCACAATGGCACATCTTCTAGGGCTGTAAAAGCATGTCCTCTGATTACTCGAGCTAAACCTGTTACATTTTCTGAACCGATTGGATTACGTTTGTGCGGCATAGCACTTGAACCTTTTTGTCCAGCAGCAAAGAACTCTTCAGCTTCCCTAACTTCAGTTCTTTGCAAGTGACGAACTTCTAGAGCAAAACGTTCAATTGATGTTGCAATCAAAGCCATTGTTTGGATGTATTCAGCGTGAAGATCTCTTGGAAGAACTTGAGTTGAGATCTCTTGAGGACGAATACCTAACTTATCACAAACAAATTTTTCAACACTAGTTGGCACATTAGCGTAACTACCAACTGCACCGCTGATCTTACCTGCCTCAACACCCTTGGCAGCATGGTCGAATCTTTCGATATCACGTTTGATTTCTGAGTACCAGTTAGCTAGTACCAAACCAAAAGTAGTAGGTTCAGCGTGAACACCGTGAGTTCTACCAATCATTGGTGTATCTTTGTACTTCAAAGCCTTTTGTTTAACTACTTCGAGAAATTCTTTCAAATCTTCACGAATAATATCATTAGCTTGTTTCATCAAGTAACCATAGGCTGTATCAACAACATCAGTTGAAGTTAAGCCAAAGTGGACCCATTTTCTTTCTGGTCCTAAATAACGTGAAACATCTCTAGTAAAAGCAACTACATCGTGCTTAGTTTGTTTTTCGATTTCAGCAATTTCAGAAACGTCAAACTTAGCATTTTGAGCAATCAATTTTGCATCTTCAGCAGGAATTTCTCCTAGTTTGCTCCAACCTTCTACGGCTGCAATTTCTACTTCGAGCCAAGCTTGAAATCTATTTTGGTCTGTCCAAATTGGTTTCATTTGTTTAGTTACATATCTATCAATCATGAATTATTCTACTCTCCAAATATTAGTTGTTAAGATATCATTCTTTAATTCTTCGACATCGTCAGAAAAAATTGAAATATAACCGACATCCCTATCGGCTTGATTCTTAGCTTTAAAACCTGTGTAATAGTTAAATTTCCATTGTGCTTTTTCCTGAAGCAAGTCCAAACTCTGTGGCAAATTGCCTTCAATAATCTTCAAGGCAGCCGCGTTGACCATTGGAAAAATTTCAGGAATGGGCCAATCACAAATCGCTCTGATATGTAATTCAAATTGAGAAATGCCGGTTGCTTCTTGATAAACATTAGCTGAATAATTGATTCCTGGGAAAATTCGTTTGACGTACAAAACCCCGGATTGAGATAGGATGAAACCTATGCCAAATACTCCCACATAATCAACATTTTTCGCCACCATCAAGGCAACCCGTTGCATTTCTGCTTCCACATCGGGATTATTCTTCTTGTAAATGAAAGAACTCATCAAATGCGTACCATCGTATATTTCTCGAATCATCGGAAAAGTATGGATTTTTTTATCTTTACTCTTGCTGACCATAATTGAATACTCAGCCTTCGTATCGATCCAGGCTTCCAAAATATAAGTTCCATCTTGGAGCAATTTTTGGACTTGTTCGACATCTTCAGCGTTGTACAAAATATGACGTTTTAAGATAGTCTGATTCTTTTGAATCGGTTTTAGTGCACATGGAAAGCCAATCTCTTCGACAGCTTTTTTTATATCATTGACTGTAACAATCGAAAAAAACGGTGGAACGTTAATATTCAAATCGTTCAAAAAAGTTCTTTCAATGTATCGATCTTGGGCAATACCTAACAGATCAGCTCCTTGAACCACATTGAAGTCTTCTGACATTTTTTTTAAAAGCGTACTGTCGAAATTCTCATCCATGTACAAAAGAAGGTCACTTCTACGGCCCAATTCACTTAGATTTTCAAGGTTCTCTAAAGTACCGACTAAAAAACTGTCCGCGGCCTGTGTCGCAATATCCTTTTCTTCGTCCGTCAAAAGCATGGTTCTAAAGCCCATTCTTTTAGCTTCCAATTCAAATATATAAGTTTCACTGCCGCCGCCAATTATTCCTAAAGTCTTACCGGGCGCAATAAAAGTCATAATTCCACCTTCCTATTACTATTCCTCTTCGTCTTGGAAGACCACTTGGCCATTTTCAAAAGCCTTGATACGAGCTAATGAATAAATTGGAGTTCCGGATTTATCAATCAATTGTCTACCCTTTTGGAAGGATTTTTCAATGACAATTCCAATTCCAGCCAAAGTTGCGCCGGCATCTTCAATGATAGTATCCAATCCATTAACAGCTTGTCCATTAGCCAAGAAGTCATCAATGATCAAAACAGTATCATCCTTTGATAAAAAGCGTTTGTCGATACTGATGTGATTAGAAGTCTTCTTAGTAAATGAATAAACTTCTGAAGTGTACAAATCATCAGTCAAAGTGACTGACTTGTGTTTTCTGGCAAAAACAACTGGAACTTGGAATTTCAACCCAGTCATAACTGCAGGTGCGATACCTGAAGATTCCACTGTCAAAATCTTATTGATACCAGCATCCTTAAAATGGTTGTAAAATTCTTCACCCATTCTTTCCATTAACATTGGGTCAACTTGATGGTTTAAAAAACTATCAACTTTAAGCACGTCTTTGCCTAAAACTCGACCATCTTTTCTGATTCTTTCTTCTAGTTCCTTCATTACGTTCTCCCCTATTTAATAGAATAATTAGAGTCTATCATACTTTGATTTTCACTTGATACCTTGATCGTATTTTTTTAGATTATATTTTTGTATAATCCGAATAATTTTACTTGTGTAACCAGGATCAGTCGCATATCCATCAGTTTGTAAAGCAACTGCCGCATCAATATAATTCTTTGATTGAATAACTTGCCTATATTGCTGGGGATTCCACGAGGTACCATCTACTAACAATTTTGTATGATCTTTCATCGACTCACGAAAATCCGAATAAACCCGAAAACGTCCGTTGATGGTTGTCCATTGACCGTTAGTGTATTCTTTCGTCTGCAAAACTTTGGTATTACTAGGATCCTCTCCCTTAATGCCAAAATAATTATTGTACTGACTAGCTAGCGTACTAGTGCCCCAATCGCTTTCCAAAATTGCCTGAGCAATCGTGATACTAGGCAAAACACCATATTCTTCACCTAACTCGACTGCATAAGGTGCAACTTTTTTGACAAAAGCATTGTGCTCTTGTTGGACCATCTCAACCTTTGTTTCGTTTTGATATTGGACATATCTCCTGTATCCAAAAAAGCTGATTACAAAAACAGCAACGATGGCTAACAAAATAAGAGTTGTATTGTTGTTTTTTCTACTTCGTTTGCGCCGATAACTCTTGTGCGCTGTATATCTTCTCTTTTGTGGCAATTGATCTATCCCTTTTAAGTTTATTAACTCTAATTATAGCCGATAACCTTGAATTTTTTATGATTTGAAAAAGAATTTTAAAAATGTCTTAGACTATCAAATTTTATTGCTGATCGTTTTGTATACAAAACCCACAATATCAAGGCTAAAGCTTCTAAAATAGCACAGAACAAGAAGATACTTTTATAACCTAATCCTGTAGCAATCACAGCCGCAAGCATTGGACCAAAGACATTTCCAAACGACTGTGCGGATTGATTATAACTGAAAATTCGTCCAAAGATTTGTTTCGGTACATTTTGTACAGTTAAAACTTGAATCGACGGAATCAAGGCTGCATCAGAAATCCCCAAAATAAATCTCAAGATAACTAATTCCCAAATATTTTGGACTAAGCTGGTCAAAGTCAGACTGACAACGGCTAGAATCAAAAATAACCACATACTCTTCAAACCTCCAATCTTATCGATCAGATGTCCAACCACTCCAGCCATTAAAATAGTCGCTAATCCTGGGGCTGCAGAGACGATGCCAGTGATAATAACCAAGTTAGAACTGTGATAATCAAGCTCTCGAACTAACAAACTGATCATTGGTGTAATTGCATTGGTGGTTGCTTGGATGGCTAATAGCGAATAAAACAAGGCCAAAAAGAAAGACCAACCAATCTTTCTCATTAAAGGTAAAGCTGGCCGTAATTTCTCTTTAGTAATTGGTGTAAAGTCTTCTTTGACTCCGAATAGTGTCGTAAAAAAAACTAATCCCATCAAAAAACTTGTCAAAAAGAATGCTCCACGATAACCAACTGTTGTTGCTAAAAAACTTCCAATCAACGGACCAATCAATGTCCCAGCAATACTACCAGTTACTAACTTACTCATTACTCGCCCCTGAATGCCTCGTGGTGCGGAAACTGACATCAAAGCATTAGCATTGTTGATATATCCCGAAAACGCTCCTTGCAAAGCACGAAAGAATAATAAAAACCAAACGTTTGGAGACAGACCAATCATAAAAATCGTTATCGTCATTACGCCTGAAGCCCTCAGACACATCAATTTTCGTCCTTTTAAATCAGCCAATCGGCCCCAAAGCGGTGAAACAAAAGCCTTCATTAAATATGTTAAAGAAAATGCCGCTGCTCCCAAGAAATTCAATTGTGTTTGTGTAAAATTACCCAACGTGTCAATAAATAAGACAACAAAAGGCAATGTCATCGCATTGCCCATATCGGTAATAAAGCTACCAAACCATAAAATTTTAAAATTCTTCTGCCAAGCTGTTTGCATATCGACCCCCACAATGTTGAGTCTTAAGCATAAACTATTAATGTTTATTTACTGTAAAATTTATGTAAATTATGATTGTGGTAGTAAAAAAAGTGCATTAAAAAAAGCCAACTCATACGAGTTGACTTTTTGCTCAAAGTTTATTAATTAGTCCTTAACAACGTTTGAAGCTTGTGGGCCACGATCTGAATCTTCGATATCGAATGTTACAGATTGACCTTCTTCAAGTGTCTTGTAACCGTCACCTTGGATTGCTGAGAAGTGAACAAATACGTCACTACCATCTTCGCGTGTAATAAAACCATAGCCTTTTTCTGCGTTAAACCATTTAACTGTTCCGTGTTCCATCAGACTATTCCTCCTGATAACTAAATATTTTTTGTGCATTATTTCGTGGTACATCATGGAAGAAAGTCTAAAATACGAAACATTCAAACCATTCGAACCATTCACCATTCAAAAATACAACTATTATATTAACATGTTTGACCAATTATTACAATGAACTTAGAGTAAAGTTTCGTTTACAAATACTTAAATTTCAACATCTTTGACATAAGGAATTGAATTCTGAGCACCTTGAGTTTGAACTGTAATAGAAGATGCTTTACTAGCAAATTTCATCGCTTCCTCGATATTACTTAAATCTGAATCTAACTTAGAAGCTAGATATCCGATAAATGTATCACCGGCAGCTGTTGTATCAACAGTGTTAACTTTATAGGCATTAACGAAACCACTCTTTTCACTTTGTGAATAAAATGATCCATTAGCACCGACGGTTATTATAACATTCTTTACACCCATTGCGTGCATTTTTTTTGCAGCTTGTTCCATTGATGGCTCATCAACGACTTCAATTCCCGTAATTGCTTGTGCCTCTGTTTCGTTAGGAACGATGATATCAGTGAGTTTCAACAACTCTTCAGGAATATTTTGCTTAGCTGGAGCAGGATTTAAAATAGTTAACACATTATTTTCCTTTGCAATTTTAAAAGCTTCCGTTGATGCTTCTAGTGGCGTTTCGAATTCAGTGATCAAACAATCAGCTGATTTGATAGTTTCAGAAGCATTTCTAATATCTTCGACTGTGATTGTCTGGTTAGCTCCACCGTAAATTAAAATACTATTTTGACCATTATCATCTAGCAGAATATAAGCTTTACCAGTACCAGCCTCGGTATCTTCAGTAACATTTTGGATATTTAAACCATCTGATTTAAAAGTATCAATCATGAAATCAGCCGCATGATCTTTTCCAATTTTAGCAATAAATGATGTCTCTGCTCCTGCACGAACAGCCGCAATCGCTTGATTAGCACCTTTTCCACCACCAGCAATTGAACGACCATGCATCGCCATTGTTTCACCAGGTAAAGGTAAACGAGCAATATTTAAAATAGTATCGATATTGATTGAACCTAATACAACAATTTTCTTCATATTAAAACCTCTCTAAAAGACAACGCCACTTTCAAGTAAGATATTTGAATATGGTGTTTCCTCTCCCGTTCGAATAAATGCTTTAGTACTATTCAAATCCTTCTTCATTTCTTCATGAGGAATAAACTCAATTGGTGTATCACCGATAACTTTTTTCACAGCAGCCAATTGTTCTGGATTTTGAACCTTGATCTCTTCAGCCAAATAAATTTTTTGTACTTCCAATTCACTCAAGACATTTTCTAAAACTTGCATAAAACTTGGCAAACCGGCTTCAACTGCCAAATCAATTTTTTCAGTATTTGCTGGAACTGGCATCCCAGCATCGCCGACTCCAAGCGTATCAAAATGACCCATTTGAGCAATGACACGTGAAATATTAGAGTTGATGACTCTTGTTTTTTTCATGAAATTTTCACCTTTTTCTGTAATCGTTTGCAAAATCAATCTTAACATGCACAATTATCCACGTAAATATTTTATCAATATGACATATCTGGTAGCAAGTATAGATTTTTGTTGCTAGAAAATCGAAATGAATATATCCTAATAAAAGATACTTCGAGAGGACACAATATGACAAGAACAGCTAAACTAAGTTTTTATTTCATCATTTTCATTATCTTCGGACTGATTGGTCTATGGATGCCACTACTTGGTGATGACTTGCATTGGGGTACCTACTTCGGTAGTAACTATTTCCCTCAAGGCATCTTCCTAAAATACGATGGACGTTATTTAGGAGATTTACTAGTTATTTCTATCACTAAAATCAAACCACTATCATTTATTGCTTATGGAACTTTCATGACTCTGATCGTCTTTTTAGTTCAAAAAATCAGAGATCAAATCAAAGCGCCTAAATCTTTAGGATTAGTTTCCTCATCATTAATGACTATCGCCATCCTAATAACTCCAAAAGTTATTTTTAAACAAATTCTCGGCTGGCATGCAGGATTTGCTAACTACGTTCCATCAGTTGTTTTCCCTTTGTTCATGCTTTATTTAGTTTTAAAAAATTACGACAAAGAAATTCATTATTATCGAACTGTCGTCATTTTAATTTTCTTAGCTTCAATCATGGCTCAATTTTTTGCCGAACACGTAACGCTTTTGAATTGCTTCAACAGTGTGTTAATTTGGCTTTTCTTGAGAAAGCACTTCGGAACTGAATTCAAAAAGATTCTCAATTGGATCCTTCTAGGAAACTTTATTGGTGCTTTTTTCATGTTCATCAACGGTGCCTATTTAAAAATCTTATTCGGAAAAGATTCCTATCGTTCAGTCTCCGGTTCGGCCAAAGCTGACACGATGTTTAATTATTTGAAAACACAATTTACTCCAAAGACGTTGATCACTGTTGGAGTTCTACTACTATTATTCAGTATCATCGTAATTTTATATTCTTACAAGATAAAAGACGTCAGGTTAAGAATTGCTAATCTCTTTCTACTATTATCTGGTTTCGTTGTTATCGCACCATTTTTAGTCGTTTCACCCTTTGGTTCCAGATGTATGTTTGCAACTTATGCACTCTTTTCTACTATAATAGTTATCAATATTGATTTATTGACCGATACGTATGAGAAATACATTTTCCCAGTCTTTGCTTTAATTGCCTTAGTTTTAGGTGTCAGAATGGACTTGATTGCTAGAAATTACGGCCAAACTTTTGATATGCAAATTGAATATTCAGAATTTCAAAATACTATAGATAGTAAAAACCAGTATTACCTACAGTACCAAGATACTCACTACATTTGGCTAACCACTTTAATTCAAGATGATCCAAATTTTGCCGAATTATATGTCAAAAATAACAACAGAAATAAAATCCCTATCAATTATTACGATTGGGTCGATGTTCAAGATCAACTTCAGAATAAGCATTTTGCCAATCGTGACGATTATATGAAAGCTTTCAACAAAGGTATTTTGGAGAAAGTTAAATTAATTCAACAAAAACAACAAAAGTAATAACAAAAAAAGCCTCTACATCAATTTGTAGAGGTTATTTTGTTGCCTTTATTTAACTTGTACCACATTTAAAGTATCGGCTGGGATCCATTCATCGGTGGCGACACGATACATCTTGACGTTATCGATTTTGGCATAACTATCAGTTCTCCAACTAGTTTTAGTTGGTAAACTTTTATCTAGGTCTGGACCTTGTGAATCATAAAGTTCAGCGGACTTTATAAGTCTAACGTCCGTTTTAGTATTAATTGGAATATATGGAACACCATTGTCGACTGAAACGAATTCATTGGTTGCTACTTGATAAAAATCGTTATCGTCGATTGAAACGATTCTGTTGAATTTCCACCCAGTATTTGGTCCCAATTCTCTAGTTAACAATTGGCCATCGCTATTAATCAAATTAGCAACTTCATTGTATATTCTGACATAACCTAATTTATCAGTTTCTACAATATCAAAATCATCAGCACAAACCCATTTATTACCGATTTGGTAATATTCTTGACCATTGATCATTGCAGTGGCTGAAATTGTGATTTCACTGCCATTTACTACAAGATTTTTACCGGTTTCAGCACCAGTTAAGTCATGTAGTGAAACTGTTCCAACAACTTTTGGAATAATGGTAATTGGTGTAGCTAATGTATTTACGGTTGTAGGATTTACTTCATCATCATTTGCGCTAACGGGTACTGGATTCTCCTTAAAGCTTAATTTGATAACTTGTGGTGCTTGTTCATATTTACCTTGTAGACTAGTCGTTGGACTCAACAAAGTATAGCCGTTTAGACTAGCTTCTTTAGTTAAATCAAAACTATCGCCAATCAAGTTGCCATTGACTGTTTTAGTTAGAGGAACACCATTTGACATGATTGGATTACCATTTTGATCAACATATTCGATAGTAACGTTAGGATGATCTTGCCAAATTAAGGGTTGAGAATGCATGGTTGCGGTGAGAAGTGGATTATAAAAGCCTTGTACTTTATTTTCATCGGCAGAAAGAAATGGATATCCGTATATCAACATTTTGACACTCATATCAGGATTATCAATTTCGTATGTGTCATTGCCCAAGCTCTTAACTGGACGAACAACTGAATCAGGATCATTGTAAGCTTCGAAGTCATTAGGGTTCTTAAATTCAAATCCATAATTATCATAGATTGGATCAGCTTTGAAAATAAGTGGTTGCCCCTTGACACCATATACTGGAGTTGGGTCATACTTCATACCATGTGATTGAAATATTGCTACTGTATAATTATCAGCAAAAACATTTTTGAGGGGAGAAAAATCATCAATCGTGGAATTTAGAAAATAAATATCACCCAAGAAGCCTCTTATACCTTGAGATGTTTCTCTCTTTGAGTTTTGTTCAATCCATGGTGCAATTGTCTTTAGCTCATCGTTAGTCAATCCATTAAATGGTTCATCCCCACTAAGTGATAGTTGATTATCAATATCATTAGTAGGAGTTAGAACTTCATTAAGCATATCGTGAGATATTGCCATTGTTAGTTTTGGAATTTGACTTACATTTATTTCTTTCATAGTTCCATCACTATAATTACCAAGTAAATTCAATTTAGATAATTTCAAACCATAAAGTGGAGTCAAACTTGGATTAGCCTTGGCATCTGAAGCTAAAGTTCCTGTAAAGCTAACAATATCATTAGGCAATAGCTGTAAATATTGCATTCCATCCAAACTTTCAATTGGTGTAACATCTTTTGAAGATTCTTCACCGTTTCCATATCCGTCAGCAATTTCTGAACCATTGATATTCAAAATTGCTCCTTTAAAATTCTTGATATCACCAACGGTAATATTATCAGTGGATTTTAAACCCAAGCCTTGTTTTACTAAACCAGCTAAATATGGATCAGCAAAATTAACTACTGTTGTATCAGTTAAGTTATCAGGTAAAGCATATGAATTAGTATCATTAGTAATATTGGTTTGACCTACGACTGGTTTGTCTGGTACAGCTAAATTAGGATATATATCATTGTGGAGCACATATATTCCCTGCATTGAAGCATTCGAAAGACTAATGTCAACGCCATTCATATCCTGGACAACATTTTCATTCGAATTATTATCTGTTGCGGGTGAACTTGTATTTGTACCGCTATTGTCAGAATTTGTATTTGTTGTAGTTTGATTTGCTGTAGAACTCGTATTTACATCATTAGTTGAGGGTTCTGAAGTTGAATTAGTGGCTACTGCAGTAGAACCCTGGTTTGCTGAATTATCTTTCAACGAACTATCAGATGAATCATTCGACGAATTATCGTTTGTACTAGTTGTAGCTGTCGAATCTCCCTGATTTTTGGCAGCACTAATTGAAGAATCATTTACTGATGATACAGCGGTTTGTCCCTTAGTTGTATCATCATCAGTGGCTACACTAATTTTAGCAGCTGTTGGCGTCGCTTTTGTTGCTGGAGCTAACGTAATTGTTTGATTGTTAGTTGTTTGATTGTTAGTTATTTGATTATTAGTCGTTGTATCAGCCTTAACCGTTTGTCCTGACAAAATTGTTAATACTAATGCCGAAATAATTGTGGCACCCAAATATACACATTTTTTATTTGTTAACATATATCATTACTCTTTTCTTAATTCCCTTATTCATAATCGATATTAATGTGCATTTTTGAATCATTCCAATAAAAGGTCGTCATAATTTATTAAAAAAATTATCCTAAATTTAAAATACATACTCTCTAGAGTCCATTCTTTTCTATACAGAATGTAACAACAAAATAACCTCCACAACTTAAATGTAGAGGTTATTTCTTTATGCTAAAACATATTCATTTATAGCGACACGATAATATTCCCGGCCATTGATAGTAGCAAGTTGATCAGTCTTCCAAGATGTTCCAGGTGCTAGAGTTTTGCCAATCAATTTACCAGTATGGTCATAAAGTGGAATTTCTGTCTTAGTTGTATAAATAGATGAAATTGGTTGATAAGTGGTTAATGAACTAGCTGGAATCCATTCATCGGTAGCGACACGATACATCTTTTCACCATTGATTGTGGCATAGCTGTCAGTTCTCCAACTAGTATTTGCTGACAAAGTCGTTCCGATATCTTCACCTTTAGAATTATAAATTGGTGTTAAACTAGTGAGAGCAACTGAAGTAGTTGTTGGCACTGCTGTATAAGGGATACCACTGGTTACAGGCACGAATTCATTTGTAGCAACTTGATAGTAATCATTACCGTCAATTTTTACGATCTTACTGTATTTCCAACCTGAACTTGGGGATACGACTCTGCCAATTTCTTTGCCCGAACTATCAACTAAGTCAACAGTATTGTTAAAAGTTCTGACTGTACCGGGTTTAGAAAATTCAGTGTCAGTAAATGAACTAGCTTCGACCCATTGTCCATAACCTACTTGATAAAATTTTTGACCGTTAATAGTTGTCATTGCTTTGACTCCTAAACTAGCTAAGAGTTCATTTTCTCCAGTTTGAGGTCCAGATAAGGAATCAACTGTTATAGGAATTCTTGATTGCACTTCATCATTAGAAGTTGGTGGAGTAGTTGGTGCTGTTGGAGTTGTGGTCGTTGTCGTTGAACCAGAACTAGTTGTTCCGGTATAAGTCGACTTAGGAATAGCTTTATATGTCAAAGTTATTGTTTGTGGATTTTGCGTATATTTACCTTGCAACGTTGGTACTGGATTTTGTAGAGTATAGCCATCAACTGCTGTATCACCGCTCAAGTCAAAACTATCACCGATCGTTGTTCCAGTGACAGTTTTAGTTAATGGTTGACCATTGGCATTCAAAATTGGTGTGCCATCACTATTAGTATATTTAATCTCGACACTAGGACCACTTTGCCAAACGACTGGTTGAGCATGAATCATATTGTTGATCCATTGAGTAGTACCATATTGCTTTACCAGTACTCCACCGAGATTGTAAGTAGGATTATATTTAGGATCAAACCCAGAATCACCGTAAACTAATTCATCATATGAACCAGTTGGATTTTGAATTACATAAGTGTCGTTTCCTTTGGCGGTCAAATCACCATATGCTGGACTAGCAGTATTCATAGTGAAACCGTAGTTTGAAGAAACATCTTCACCATCGAGTCCTTTGACTGGTGTTGAAGTAAACTGCATTGGTTGACCAACAACACCATAAACAGTTGTTGGATCGTAGACGCCACCAGTTGTATTGATGCTGAAGTTAGTATTTCTATTGATACCACCTAATGGTGAAAAATCACTGATAGTATTACCATTCATAACTAAACTGCCGTAAGTAGAATTATTAGAAAATTGAACAACCCAAGGTGCTAGGGTCTTCAATTCATCATTAGTAATACCATTGAACCCATCATCCCCAGCAAAATAAGCACTGCCAATTGGTGTTTCCAACTTAGCAATTTGGCTGACATTGATCTCTTTTTTAGAATTGTCGCTGAAATTACCAATCAATTCCAATTGGTTGAGTTTGATACCATACATTGGTTCCAAACTTGGATTAGCGTTTTCATCTGAACCTAATCTACCAGTAAAACTAATCGTATCATGTGGTAATAATTGTAAGTATTGCATCCCATCCAAACTCTCGATTGGTGTATATTCAGATTGTGTCAAATTGGCTGTGGCAGGATTTTTAGCTAAGTATTGTGATTCATCCAATGTCAAAGTAACCGTCAATGGTTGATAATTCTTAATATCTCCAACTGTGATTGGATCGGTTGCTTTCAATCCTAAAGCTTGTCTTACCATTCCGGCTAAAGTAGGATCCGAGAAATCAACCACAGTACTATCAGTTAAATTACTTGGTAACTTGTAATCACCAGTATCAGCTGTAACATTAGTTTGCCCACCGGGTAATGTTGTAGGAACACTCACTGGTAAACTTGAAGCTGGTAAAGTTGCTCCAGCACCGCTACCTGAAGTACTAGATGTTGAACCATTCGTTGGTGCTGTTGTGGTTGTATCATTTGTCGTAGTTGTACTTGGTGTAGTCGTCGTACCACTATTTGTGCCAGTTGGTACAGTTGTCCCAGTCGTACTCGTTGAAGATGGCATTGAAGTTGTTGGCGTTGCTGTATTCGATGTAGTTGCAGTCGTCGAAGTTGTGGTTGGCGTAGTAGTTGAACTAGATGTCGTTGGAGTTTCACTTGTCGTACCTGATGTTGTTGAACTTGAGGTTGTTGAACTTGAGGTTGTTGAACTTGAGGTTGTTGAACCTGTCGTTGAAGTCGTTGGCGCGGTTGTTACACTAGTCGTCACTGTTGGCGATACTGTTTCTGTCGTAGCGGTTGTTGGCGTGGTCGTCGAACTAGTAGAAGTACTCGTTGCAGCATCCACATTTTGTCCCGATAAAGACGTTAATACTAACGCTGAAATAATAGTCGTTCCTAGTTTCATACATTTCTTATTAGTTAACATATCAATCACTCTTTTCTTAATCCTCAAAATCGATATTAGAACGTTATTTTTATATATACCAATATAAAGTTTCTACAAAAAACAAAACAATTAATAAGTGTTTTAACAAGTCCTACTGCCGCTTATATTTTTTGATTTATCACATATACCATTCGTAAAAAAGAACTTGTGATCAATGTTATTTCTAACACTAACCACAAGTTCTTCTTTTTTATTTAAATAACATCACTAGCTGGAACCCATTCATCAGTAGCGACACGATACATCTTGACACCATTGATCATGGCATAGCCATCTGTATACCAACTAGATCCACTTGACAATCCCCGTCCTAGGCTTTTACCTTGAGAATCATAAAGTGTTGCTCTAGTTTGGGTCTTGACCGTTCCTTTAGTTGAAACAAAATCAACCCCACTTTGAACAGGCAAGAATTCATCAGTAGCTACCTGATAATATTTAGCACCATTGATAGTTACGATCTTGCTATATTTCCATTCCGTATTAGGCATTAATTTTTCTGAAACTGGTTGACCATAAGAATTTACCAGACTAGTTGAACTATCAAAGGTTCTGACCACACCACTAGTTGGTGAAGCAACATTATTGTAATCACTGGCTAGAACCCATTGGTCGTATCCTGTCAAATAAAAGAGTTGACCATTGATATGAGTAGTAGCACGGACTCCTTCATCAATCAATTGTTCATCAGCTGGAGAATCGTCTGTTAAATCTTTAACTTGGATTGCAACTCTATCGGGAGATGTTGTTGTGGTTGATGTAGTTGGTTGAGTCGTTGATGAAGAACTTTGTCCAGTCTGAGAAGTATTTGATGTATAAGGTTGTGAACTGGTTGCTTGATAAGTTAAGTCAACTGTTTGAGGATTTTGAGTGTAATTACCCTTTAATAAACTCGTTGGACTAGTCAAAGTATACCCAGTTATTTGGCTATCAGTAGTCAAATCGTATGGATCACCAATCAAATTACCTTCAATTGTCTTTGTCATTGGAGTTCCATCAGCGTTTAAAACTGGTTGGCCAGCTGGATCCAAATAATCAATTGTAACTGTAGGATGTGCTTGCCAAATTATTGGTTGAGATTCCATTGTTACGGCTTCAAACGTCGTGGTACCTTTGTTTTCATAAGTCAAAGAATCCGGTGTATAATCAGCGAAACCAATTTGACCATAATTTAATTCTTTTGCATTAGGATCTGCATCGGTCAAAGTATAACTGTCATTTCCATTATTGGTTAGATTGTCATTTTTCAAATCAGTTGTTGGTACCGAACTAGAATAATGATAGCTATCGGCTATATCTTTTCCATCCAAGTCTAAAACTTTAGGTGCAGTAAACATGATTGGTTGGCCAGTTACCGCATAGATTGGCGTTGAATCAGTAAGTGTATTCGATACAGCGATGACAGATACGCTTTGTCCGGATTCAACACCTTGTAAAGGTGAAAAGTCCGAAATTCCTGAATAACCTAATTCAATCGTATGATAGCTTTGACCATTATCAGCGAATTTAATTATTGTTGGCGCAACTTGGGCTAATTCTTGATTGTTCAAACCACTATTAGCAGCTACTGTCGAGTCCCCATTCAATTCGTAAAGCGTTGCGTTAGAAGTATTCAATCCACTAAGTTGACTAATATCAATTTCTTTAGCACTAGGATCACTGAAATTACCCTCAATAGTAAAACTACCAAGATTTACCCCATCCAAAGGTCTCAAATCGGTATTAGCTTTAGCATCTGAAGCTAATTTAGCTTGGAATAAAACGGTTGTCTTAGCTGGTAATAATTGCAAATATTGCATCCCATCTAGACTTTCAATTGGTGTATCCTGTTGATCACTCATTGAAGCACCAGGCTTAGGGGCAGAACCATCGGCGGGATGATCCATCTCATAAGTAGTCATCATAACTCCTAAAGTTGGGTTGACATAACCTTTAATTGCTCCAACAGTAATCGAATCACTAGCTGGAATATTCAAAGCTGACTTAACAGCTGCTCCCAACAAAGGATCGGCGAAGTTTACTACAGTGCTATCGGTCAAATCACTTGGCAAAGCATATGGATTAGTATTACTTGTTGAAGTTGTTGGTGTAGTCGAAGTACCAGTTGTGCCCGTCCCCGTGGTTGTTGCGGTACTTGTTGAGCCAGTCGATGTCGAAGGACTTGTCGTTGATGTAGTAGTTCCCGTTGGTGTAGTTGAAGTAGTACTTGAACTAGTACTTGGTGTGGTTGCGGTACTTGTTGTAGTAGAAGTCGTTGAAACTGTGCTACCGCTAGTACTTGTAGTTGGACTTGTTGTACCAGTCGTACTGCTTGTTGCTGGTGTTGAAGTGTCGCTAGTTGTTGTAGTACTTGAGGTCGGACTCGTTGTTGGACTTGTCGTACTACTTGTTGTTGGTGTTGATGTCGACGAACCCGTTGTTGCAGTACTTGTTATTGAGCTACTCGTAGTAGTCGTCGGCGTCGAAGTACCACTAGTCGTTGAACTAGTTATTGGGCTAGTAACGCTTGACACACTCGAACTTGGTGAAGTCGTCGTATCGCTCGTAGTGGCAGCTTTTGCCGGTTGAGATGTTGTAATTCCTCCTAGAATCAATGCTGAAAATAACGTAACTCCTAAATAAACACATTTTTTATTTAATAACATATCAATCACGCTTCTTTCTTCAGCGCTTATATTAAATATTTCTAACCAATATGCCAGAATAATAATTCTCATTATTTTTTCTTTTTTTAAAGAACCCCATTACCTCAAGCATTTCCGGTCTTTAGCGATGTACTATTCGTAAAAAGTGAAAATTGACAAAAATAGCCATGATATTTATATTATCTTGTTCATTTTTCTAAAAAAGTTCATTAAGTGAATTAATAATATTACTTTAATAAAGTTTTATTCCACTTTTGGAAAAAACCTCTTACAAAAATTGAATCAAAATTTCTAAGCAATGATAGTACTATATTACTTGTAATAAGGATTGACCTCATATATATCGTTAAGACAATTCAAGTACATTTGGCAGTGTACACGAAATTGATATGTATACAAAAAAAAGGATGTCCGTGGTCGGCATACCACGAACATCCAAATTAATAATTCACACACACAGTTATAAAAATAAATTAAATAGTAGCCTTGAAAGTTTGTTCAACTACATCGTACATGGCAACGTATTGATCAGGAGCAACACGTAAGAAAGGCATACCGTTAGACGTATTGATAACAGTATCTGTAGCCCATTTGGTTCCGGATGCTAAAGATACGTCGCTTTTTTGTACCAAATTATGATCATAAACATTAACAGCTTTATCCTTACCGTCGAGTGATTGAACTTTGATTACCATTCGACGGTTTTTGTATGCAAAACTATCTTTTGAGCTTAAAAATTGGTTAGGTGCAACTTGGAAATAACTAGTTCCATTAATATCTTGAGTCTTAGCAACTTGCCAAGTACTGTCTTTTTCAAGAGCAACGTCAGTAGCATTCCCATTTTGATCATAAACAGGTGCTTGTTCAGAACTTACTTGAGCAAAATTCCCTTTACTTACTGATTCAGCATTAACATCAGTAGTTGATACTAAAGAACCTCCGACACCTAAAAGTGCACACACTAAAAACAATATAGATTTTTTCATTTTTCCTTGACCTCACTATAATTCAAATAATTTAACCCTCTGTGCACTTATTTTTTGGCAGAAAAAAAGCGCACACAAAATTGATGTTATGTAATACAATAAAAATTTTAATATTTCACACAGTCAGCTATATAACTTTGGCATAATTATAAGCAACTTTATATTACAAGGTTTGGATAACTATTACAAGAAATATCGTTCAAAAATGCTTATTTTTTTTATTAAATTTTCAATATATTGTATATCGCAAAAGTTAGAAAACGTTATAACCATTGATAATATTGACTTCTGTAGTCCTATATGTCATGAAAATAAAAAAAAAGACTATCTTACTCAAGATAATCTTCTTGTTTATTTAGAGTTTAGCCGAAAATTCTTGTTGCACAACATACCACATGCCCACATATTCATCTGTCGCTACACGTACAAATGGCATTCCATCTGGTGTAAAGATTACCCTATCTGAATACCAAGAAGTACCTGGTGCTAGTGCTACATCTGATAATTGAACAAAGTTATGATCATACAAAGGCACATCTCCATCAGTTGATGAAACCTTGATAACTTCCGGTCTGTTACTGTAAGTGTAGCTATCCTTTGAACTTATATACTCATCAGAAGCTACTTGGTAATAATCTGTATTCTTAATACTAATAGTTTTCCCAAGATACCATGTACTATTTTTTGAAACTTTTCTCCCAAGATTATCTCCGTTAGAATTATATAAGTCTGCCGAAGACGAATCTACATCTACAAAACTTCCGCTAGTTACAGATTCAGCCTTGACACTAGTCGGTGAAAATGAAAAACCTAAGCCAAGTAAGATTGCTAAAAATATTACTGTAAGTTTTTTCATTTTTTATACTTCCTTAGTCTCCTTAGACTAATTAAACAGTAATATGTTTAAACAAATATTGCAATAATTGAGCTTACACATTTATTTATAAAAAAAATCATCAGATTGAATAATCCAATGATTTTTAATTTTATTTATGTTCTATTTTCTTCAATAAATCAGTATTTCCATTCACTTTAGCAAGATAATACGCTAAGTTATTGAAAGTTTCATAATCGGCTTCTTTGCTCTTATCGTCTTTTATCGATAAAGCAGCAAAGTAATTCAATTCATCTAAGAAATATGAAACATGATTTTCGTAAGCAAATTTTAAACCACGTTGACTGAAGTCAAATGATGTTTGATAAGATTGCATTTTAGCAAAAGAACCAGCTAAAGTCTTGCAAATAAAGAGGATTTCCAATTCATTGGCATTTTTGAGTTCGACATCCTCATCACAAACATTAGAAATCATTTGGAAATAGTATTGTGCGCGGTCATCATGTTCTTGTCCTAAGTAATCTAGTCCTTTGAACAAATAAGCTAATAAAGTATAAATATCATCATCAGCTGATTTAGTATATTGTAAAACTTTATCAAGAGTAAACAATGACGCATCATAGTTACCCTTCCAATAATCTAACACACCGGTAATCAATTCATATTGCTTCATGTCATTATCACTCAATTTTCCTTCAAGTGATGACAATCTTTGTGCTACATCTGAAGTTTTCTTCAACAATGTATCTTTCTCTAGCACATCCAAGGCACTATCCTCTTTGGCAGAAGTTTTACTTGAAAAATCACTGAAAACGTCATTTAATGTTAAATTCAATTTCAAGCAAATCTTAATAAGGATATTGACCGTGGGTGCGATATTATGTTTCTCAATTTTGCTAATCGTATTCTGAGTACAAATATCGTCAGCTAACTCAATTTGAGTTAAGTTCATTTCTCGTCGTTTATTATAAATAATTGATCCAAGAAACAATGGCAACACACTCCCATCTATCGTTATGACATTTATCAATAATACTATACCACCTGATAAAAAAATATATATAGTTATCGTGAATAAATAATCCAAAATTAATATATATTTTTATTAATATTTGCATATGCACAAAAAAACTTGTGCTCAATTTCCAGTATTATCAATCATTGTAAAAAAAAAGCAGTCGAACAAATTAATGTCCAACTACTTTAGTGATGCGGGTAAGAAGATTCGAACTTCCACGGAGATAATTCTCCACAAGATCCTTAGTCTTGCGCGTCTGCCAATTCCGCCATACCCGCATGCACGTTCTACTATACACATAAATAAAAAAATTATCAAGACGAAATAGTAATATCTTTGATATATTTTAGTTTCCCGTGACATTTCCCACAAACATACTTTCGAGTATTTATTTTTTTTACGCGCTGATAAATATGATGGCAATTATTACATTCATAAATGTGATGATTTTTTCTATGAACAGAGCTTTTGATTGGAGAAAAACGACTACCACCGACTTGTTGTAAAAGAACTTTAAACGTTCGATCTTTATGCTGAGCTGGTAGTCCATCATTGTACAAATGATAGTGACATAATTCATGTTTTATGACACCAACTAATTCATCTTGACCAAACTCTTGATATATTTTTGGATTAATATCAATATTCCTATCTTGCAAATGAAAACGACCGCCAGTAGTTTTCAATCGACTATTAAAATATGCTTGATGAATAAAAGGTTTCCCAAAATATTCTCGGGAAACCTTTTTTACTAATTCAGTTAATTCTAAATCTGTCATTTTAAGCTAAGTTAGTCAACTTTTGAATCAATTTAGAAAACTTATCCATATACTCATCTTGCTTCTTTTCTGCTTCATCAAACTTGTGACGGTCAATCGTCTTATTGTCGCCGATACTTTCAGTCATATCAGCACAACCAGCAACATAATTCTTGAAAGCTGAAACTAAATTAATGTGTGTTCCCATCAATCTAGCTGGTGCTTTGCCCTTTTCCAATTTAGCTAAAGTTGTTTGGTAATTCTTTGTACCAGTGGCAAAATCCTTTTGAATCTTTGTGTATTCTACATCGTCTAACTTATCAACTTTACTACGGTCTAATGCATCACGTAATTTTTCAAATTCTGGATTAAGTTTATCTTGTTCATCTTGAATCGATTGAACAGTACTATTAATTAAATTGCCATATTGCATGGCTCTCTTTTGTGCGGCATTCATAGTAATTACCTCTTATTTTCTTTTTGTGTTTTTTCAGTGTAAATATCTTTTTCAATAGTAAATCTAGGACGTTGTTTAACCTCGCTAAAGATTTTCCCAACGTATTCACCAATCACACTAATACTAATCAATTGTACACCACCAAGTGCCCAAATTGATATCATTAGTGACGACCAGCCATCGACGACATTACCATTGATTTTTTGAATAAAACTATAAATCAATAAAATCAAACTGATTAAAACGATAAAAAAGCCTAACCCCATGATCATCTTTATAGGAACAATTGAAAAAGAAGTGATTCCATCCATCGCAAATTTGATCATCTTGCGTAATGGATACTTAGATTCACCAGCGAATCTTTCTTTACGAGCATAGTAAACTTTGGCAGATTTGAAACCTACTAAAGGTACGATCCCCCGCAAAAACAAATTTCTTTCACGATAACTCAACAAAACTTGGCATGCTCTTTGGCTCATCAAACGATAATCGGCAGAATCAGGAACTAAATGAACCCCTAAAAAGCCCATGAATTTATAGAACATCTCAGCTGTATTACGCTTAAAAGCCGTATCAGTATCACGATTATTTCTTACGCCATAAACCACTTCTGCACCATCGAGGTATTCATCAACCATTTTGGGAATGGCATTAACATCATCTTGTAAGTCAGCATCTATCGTTATAACGGCATCTGAATCTTTGGAAGCCCGAGTTACTCCGGCTAACAAAGCTCCTTGATGACCAAAATTACGACTTAATTTAACACCAGAAACAATCTTAGATTCTTTGGAAAAATTATCGATCATACTCCAAGTTTTATCTTTACTACCATCATCGACGTAAACAATTTTACTGTTAGCAGAAATCTTACGTGATTCGATCAAACCATTGACGATTGCTGATAATTCTTTTGTCGTTTCTGGCAAAACCTCTTCTTCGTTGTAGCAAGGGACTACAATACTTAATTTGAATAAATCAGACATTCATTTTCCCCCATTTTAATTTAAACCAATCGTAAATCCAATATAGGCCAATTCCGCCTAAGATTGCGATAACAGGTAGAAATTCTAGTCGATACCTACCCTGTACTTCAATTAATAATTGTACAACGGCGTATGCCATTAGTGGTAATAATAATAGAAATATCTCTTTGTTGGTACCTTTCAATAATTTGATTGAACCAAACCACGACAAGATTATCAAGACCAGCGACCCTAAATAACCCAATAGCTTAACAAAATTACTTATCTTCAATGAATGGTTAGTTTCAATTCCAGTAAAATCTATTGTGATCGCCCGTTGCGCCCATAATTTAGCATTCTTGTTCCAAAATAACTTTAGCCAACCATGGGTTGCATTGAGGTTATCGATATTTTCACGGATAACTTGATGTTCCTTAGCACTCATCTTATCGCGACTATCCTTGAGATTGAAACGATCGACCATCTGTTGATCATAGGCACCATCGGAATTGGCATCCAAGCCGACTACGAATTTCCATTCAGAATCTCGATTAGTTAAACCATAAGAATTGAGTCCAGAATTTTTAATAGCCAAGCTAGCCCCAGAAAATATCACTTGATAAATCAATAGGGTGATAATTATTTTGACAATTTTAGACCAGTTAAGGTGATTTTTATCAATCAATAAATAAAGTAAACCGTAAACAACGGTACCCGCTATAACGACCGGACCAATTGGTCGAATGATACTACCAATACCTAGTGTCACACCTGCTAGTATATAAGACCAATACTGGTCCTTTAGAATCAAGTAAAACGTTACTAAGAATAACAGCATCCCCAAGTATTGATTATCCGCCTGACTATTCAAAGCAAACCAGTCCAAATCAATCATCAA
Organism: Companilactobacillus futsaii JCM 17355; assembly: GCF_001435505.1. Classification (GTDB taxonomy): domain Bacteria; phylum Bacillota; class Bacilli; order Lactobacillales; family Lactobacillaceae; genus Companilactobacillus; species Companilactobacillus futsaii. The sequence goes on from NZ_AZDO01000039.1 coordinate 69,723, forward strand.
AATAAAGACTGATAAACGGGCTATCTTAACTTTTTTTGTTATTTTAATTGCTAATAAATAGACCATCAAAAGTATCAAAATTTGATACAGGACGTTTAACAACTGAATAGCTATCACATGGTGTCCAAAAATTTTGACCACCGTCATAACATAGACTAAAAAGCCAGTTTGATAAGCCCACTTAGCAAAATAATCATTATCGTAACTAAAGATTTTTTCACCATTCAAGGCTTTCGGAGCCATTCTCCAAAAGGCTTTAAAGTCACTAACTTGTGTCTGTGGAACCATCTTCAACCAAATTAAGGCAACAATCGCAAAAATCAGTAAAAGACTAATTAAAATCAAACGATTGAGAGTTTTATCATCATCCCGAATTCGATAGAGTAAGTAGCCTACTCCACCAACAAAAATAATTGCACAAAGAAAAACCAGTATCGCTAATACTGGTTCTATTTTTAAATAATTTAATGTATAAAAATGTCCAGCTTGAATCAAAACGACTGACGTAAAGATTACTAAGCAGACAATAACTAATTTGCTAATAATATTTTGAAATTTATTTAGCATGATACCCCTTATACTTGATGAATTAATTTGCTGTGTTTCTTCACAAAATCACCAAGTTTATCTAAACAAGCATTGATATTATCCATACTTGCAGCGTAGCTCAAACGTAAATGACCTTCACCACCAATACCAAAGAAACTGCCTGGTAAAATTGCCAAATGTTCTTCTTCTAGTAATTCGTTGGCAAATTTGACGTCATCTTGTTCAAGGCCTTCTGGAATCTTAATGAATAAGTAAAATGCACCATCGGGATCAGGACAATCAAAGCCTAATTTCTTTAATCCCTTATGCAAAACATCACGGCGAGCTTGATATTCTTGACGCATTGGAATTGGATCGTCATAACCATTCTTATAAGCTTCCAAAGCAGCGTATTGTGTAATTGAAGTAATTGAAGTTGTTGCCAATTCATGAATCTTATTGATCTGAGCAATCACTTCAGCAGGTCCACAAACGACACCAAAACGCCAACCAGTCATCGCATGCGATTTAGATAAACCATTCAACAAAATTGTTTGTTCTGGCAAAATTGTTCCGAACGATACATGCTTAAAATTATAAGTCAATTCACTATAAATTTCGTCACTAACGACAAAAATATCATGTTTTTTTAAAACTTCAGCCAAAGCTTCCAACTCAGCTTTTGTATAACTAACACCAGTTGGATTGCTTGGGTAATTCAATAATAAAATTTTTATTCTAGGATTTGTTCTCAAAACTTCAGCTAACATTTCGGGAGTCATCTTAAAGTCAGTCTTGGAAGTATCTAAATAGACTGGCGAAGCTCCGTTAAAATTAGCGTCTGGACCATAGATTGTAAATGAAGGCGATGGAATCAAAACTTCATCCCCAGTTTGCAAAATTGCATTAAAAACTGAGAAGACACCTTCTGTAACACCAGCAGTAGCCAAAATTTGGCTCTCTGGATCATAATTCAAATCGTACTTGTCATGTAGATAAGTAGCCACTGCATGTAAAAGCTCATGGTCTCCTTCGGGAACTGTATAGTGAGTTTTATTCTCATTGATTGCTGCAATAGCAGCCTTTTTAATATGATCAGGAGTTGGAAAATTTGGTTCCCCAACGGTCATATTAACAGCTCCGGATACACTCTTAGCTTTGGCATTAAACTTAAAAATATCTTGTTGTTTAATGGCCACAACTGATGGTTTCATAAGGGAGATTAAATCACTTTTCACTGTTAAACACCTCTTCTTAAAGATTACCCTTTAATTCTAACATATGATTTTTATTAGATAGAACTGATTGAGACATTAGTTTATTATTGTCCGCCAATGGGGTAAGCGCATTCAAAAATTCAACCAATTTGATAAAAAAGTCCAACCAATTCAAAAAATTGGTTGGACTTATTATTACACATCAAAAACTGTATAAGGTAAACGACGCTTATGAGCTGTCTTCTTATACCAATTCTCAATAATTTCAGCATGTTTAGGATCAATATCTTTGCCTTCAAGATAATCATCAATATCTTTGTAAGAAACTCCCAGAGCTTTTTCATCAGGAAGGCTTGGACGGTCTTCTTCCAAATCAGCTGTCGGAATTTTTTCATAAAGATTTTTTGGAGCGTTTAATTTCTCAAGCATTGCTTTACCTTGGCGCTTATCAAGCCGGAATAACGGCGTTACATCAGCAGCTCCATCACCGTATTTTGTATAAAAACCTGTAATGTTTTCAGCTGCATGGTCAGTTCCGACAACGACACCTTTTTTATCTCCAGCAATTGCATATTGGGCAATCATTCTAGCTCTAGCTTTGATATTACCCTTGTTAAAGTCAGAAATAGTCAAACCATTATCTTCAACGGCTTTTACCATTGCATCAACACTGTCTTTGATATTTACACGGACGACTTTATCAGCTTGCATCCACTCGATAGCTTGCATGGCATCCGATTCATCAGCTTGTTCACCATATGGCAAACGAACAGCGATGAATTGATAATCGTTATCGCCAGTTTCTTGACGAAGTTCTGTCATAGCAATTTCTGATAATTTACCTGCTAGCGTGGAATCTTGTCCACCAGAAATACCCAACACCAAAGTTTTCAAAAAACTGTGTTGTTTTAAGTAAGTCTTCAAAAAATCAACTGAGCGTCTAATTTCGGCTTCTGGATCGATTTCTGGTTTAGTATGTTCAAATTCAATAATTTCTTTTTGCAATGGTCTCATTTTTAGTCACCTAATCTAATATTGTTTACATCATTTCTAATCTTCTCAATATACTTCATCTTATGACTGTATAGTTTTGAAGATAAGTCGACTGGATAAATTTGAGGATTCAAAATACGCTTGTATTCATCCCAAAGTGAATCTAAGTTAGCTGCACAGTAGTCCTTGATTTCCTTTACATTTGGCAAATCATAAACTAATTTTCCATTAACGAAAATATCGTGTAGCAATGGCTTAGCTTGGAAATCTTCAACTGTCTTATTGATATACGTGTATTGTGGATGGAACATGTAAAGTGAATTGTGTTCGCGAGGATCTTCATTCCAGAAAGTTACATAGTCGCCTTCTGACTTATCGTTCTTCTCATTGTTAGTAATGCGCCAAACTTGTTTCTTACCGGGTGTAGAAATCTTAGCGGCATTGCTAGAAAGTTTCAAAGTATCCATCATGTTACCTTTGGAATCTTCAATACTTACTAACTTGTAGACAGCACCTAAGGCCGGTTGGTCAAAGGCAGTAATAACTTTAGTTCCGATACCCCAGACGTCAATTTTGGCATCTTGCATCTTCAAGTTCAAAACAGTCTTTTCATCCAAATCGTTAGAAGCATAGATCTTAGCATTAGGAAAACCAGCTTCATCAAGTTGTTTTCTGACACGCTTAGAAATATAAGCCATATCACCAGAATCGATTCGAACACCTAAGAAATTGATTTTGTTACCCATTTCACGAGCAACTTTGATTGCACTAGGTACACCACTCTTCAAAGTATCATAAGTATCAACTAAGAAGACACAATTTTTATGCGTTGTAGCATAAGCCTTGAAGGCATCATATTCGTTACGATAAGTTTGTACCAAAGCGTGAGCATGAGTTCCAGAAATTGGAATACCAAATAATTTACCAGCCAAAACGTTACTTGTAGCATCAAAACCGGCAATATAAGCGGCACGAGTTCCCCAAATAGCGGCATCGACTTCTTGTGCACGACGAGAACCGAATTCCATAACGGGATCATCGCCACAGACTGTCTTGATACGAGCGGCTTTAGTAGCGATAAGTGTTTGGAAATTAACCATATTCAAAACGGCAGTTTCAATCAATTGACACTGTGCTAGTGGTCCTTCAACTTGGAAAATTGGTTCTTCATTGAAAACCAAATCTCCTTCTAGAGCTGAACGCACTGTACAACTGAATTGCATATCTTTTAACCAGCGTAAGAATTCTTCATCATATTCCCCATATTCACGCAAGTAATCGATATCTGAATCTGAAAAACTTAAGTTCTTAAGATAATTAACTACATGTTCTAGACCTGCAAAGACAGCAAAACCGTTGTCGAAAGGCAGTTTACGGAAATAAACTTCAAAAACCGCCCGACGATTATGCAGCCCCTTCTTCCAGTATGTATACATCATATTGAGTTCATAATAATCAGTATGCAAAGTTAAATCTTCATTTTGAAATTGAGTCATCATATCTCCCTTAATAATTTGATTAACAAAATTTATTTTACATTAATTGGCATCCAAAGTCGCTTGATAGCCGTCATTTACTTTTTGAGCTAATTTTTCAATTGAATAGTTGTCACGAACTTCTTGATAAAGAGCTAAACCTTTTTGATCCAAGTTACCATCTTTCCAAAAATCATGGGCATCATTTAAAGCGCTGATTAATTCTTGCTCGTTGTCAGATTCAACTAACCAACCAGTTTCATCATTAATAACTTTATCAGTTGCACCAACATTTGTCGCAATAACTGGTTTGCCATAAGCGGCCGATTCTAGGTAAACTGTTGGTAAACTCTCCGACTTCGATGTCAAAACGGAAACATCGCACTCTTGATAATAGTCACCGGTATTTTCTCTAAAGCCAACGAATTCGACTTTATCCTTAATGTCCAGTTTCTTGACTAGTTCACGTAAATCATCCATTAACGGACCATCACCAACCAAAGTCAAACGATAGTTAAATTTGACCTTGCTCAATGCTTCTAATAACAAGCGATGATTCTTAACATCAACTAAACGCGCTACTTCCAAAAGACTAAAAGTCGATTGACGGTTGAATTGAGGATTCATTCCAGAAAAATCAATGGCATTGAAAACTTCAAAAGTTCTTTCATCAGGAATTTTCAATGATTCAAAATAATCTACCAAATCAGGATTCATGTAGAAAAGCGAATCTGCGCGTTTTAAGGCGTGAAGATTTAATTTGAGCATAACTGACCCTTTGAGCCCTGAAAAATCGATACGAGGGTCAGAATGGACTGTAATAACCCATTTAGCATTGATTTTCTTTCGAATCAAGGAAACAATGTAATTTGCCCGTGGACCATGAGTATGAACGATATCGAAATTATTATTGTTGATATATTTAATTAATGGTTTCAAAATAGACAAGTCAAAACGTTGCTTTTGCTCAATCACAGACACGCTTAATCCATTTTCCTTGGCCATTTTCGAAACGGGACCTCTTTGAAAGGTCAATAAAGTACTCTCAACACCAATTTGTTTTTGGCCCTTCATCAAGTTGATAATATAAGTTCTTGCTCCACCGTCTTCATTACCGGCATTAATATGTAAAACGCGCATTTTGACACCTCTCAAATTAATCTTTCTCGTGTATAATAATACATTAAAGGAGAACGCCATGCACAAAAATAGAGTAAATATTTTAGGTACAGAATTTGACAACTTTACCGCTAAACAATTCCACAAATATTTGGATGACGATTTAGACCTTAAAGCTAACAGATTCATCGTAACACCTAATCCTGAAATTGTTCTATCGGCCAGAAAAGATAGCAATTTTTCAAAAATTATCAATAATGCTGATTATGTCATCCCTGACGGTATCGGAATCATTAAAGGAGCCAAGAGTCTAGGCACTCCTCTCCATGAAAGAATCACTGGTTTTGATACTTTAGAATATTTAATTTCAGCTGTTAATCGCAAACAATTAAAACTTTATATGGTAGGCGCTAAACCAGAGGTCATTGAAGCCAGCGCTAAAAAAATCAAAAAACAATATCCTCAAGTTAACCTAGTTGGCTATCACGATGGATATTTCAAAGACGATGCACCAATCGTTGAAGAAATTGCTGCTAAAAAGCCTAATGTTGTTTTGGTAGCCTTAGGATCACCAAAACAAGAATTCTTCATCAACAAGTACCGTGATCAAGCAGATGCTGTTTGGATCGGTGTCGGTGGTAGTTTCGATGTTTTCTCAGAAACTAAGAAACGTGCTCCCAAGGTTTTCCAAAAACTCAATCTTGAGTGGTTCTACCGCTTAGTAACTGAACCAACTAGAATTGGTCGTATGATGGCAATTCCTAAGTATATGAATATGATCAATAAAGAAAAGAAAAACAAGAAATAACAAAATTTTTCTTTGGTTATAGTGTTAAATTGCCGTCGTCCGTTCGGCCCTGGAAAATTGCTGGAACGCTGCCGACGCAACTTGGAGCCTTTGCTAAGACCAAAAACGGGCAAAGTCTTCAAGATTGGTCTTCTACTAAGCAACAAGTTGCTAAGTAAAATTTGGCGGCTGAGCATTTTCCAGGACCTCGCTCCCGACTAGATAGTGGTTTCTATTTTTATATAAATTACTTCAAGAAATTAATAGAAGATATTATTAGAATAGCAGTACATTGCTGTGGTTCTAGGAATATCTTTTTTTATGGATTGGTACAAGAAAATAGAGAAGTTATTAACAAAGTATGTGTCTAATCCTACCTAAATAGAAATTGGACTCTAGTCGGGAGCAAAAATCCTGTGTCGGCTATGTTCCAGCCAGCCACAGGATTTTTGCGGACGACGGCATCCTTATAAAAAAATCCCGTTAGAAAATTAATTCTAACAGGATTTTTTATTATTCTTCTACATCAATTGTATAAGGATCCTCACCAGATCTTAAAAAGATTCGTGCATTCAACATTGCATAACTCAAAATGGTTACGAAATAAATACTTACTGAAGGTGCTTCAATAACGTGTCCTGTCATCAAAGCCATTCCGAATCCTAAAGCGACACTGGAAACTAGCATTGACCACTTAAATGACCACATATACTTGAATTTTCTAAGGAATGCTCCAATTAGATAAATCAAGCAATAAGCTAGTGGTGCCAAGTAAACGATTGTTCCGATAAAACCAAATTGGAAGAAAATATCAACATAATCCATTTCAACCAATTTAGCTTTCTTTTCACTCTTGAAGTTAGTAGCATAACCCATTCCAAAGGCCTTTTGTGCAGGCGTTGCTTTGGAGAAGTTGTGAGCCGCATTTTCAAAATAAACTGTTCGACCACTGAATAAGTAAGAAACCGTCTTATTAGTTTCAACGTATTTCTTTTGATCCTTAGTGATACCCTTTTTTGTCTTAGCCTGTTTTTTCTTATACTTGATCATATCACTGTGCAATTCAGCAGTTCTAGAAACGGCCATTGCAGGATATGCAGCAAAGATTCCACCTAATGTAACGACCAACATAGCGATGATTCCAGCCATGTATTTACGACGACGATTATCTTGGAAAAATTGAATTACTGAAGCCAAAATCGCCATACAAATACCAAAGACGATAGCTAACAAAGAACCCTTTGTTCCAATCAACAGAGCTGAGTAAATTGCAATAATAATCGTTAGCCAATAATAAATTTTTGACCAAGTATTAATTTTCTTAAGTGCATACCAAACCATAATTGGGAAAGAGATTGAAACAATTGCACTCAATTCGTTAGCTGCGAAGAACCAACCACTCTCTCCTAATTTGTAGTATGAATATGAACTGAAACTAGTATTAGTGAAGTGAGCCACAATCATGATGATACTGATAATGTTGACCGCAATAAAGACTACCTTTGGGAAAAAGCGATTGATGATTCGATCTTCAGCTAACTCCTCAAAAGCGTAAAAATATCCGAGCAACATAATTGGATAATACAAACTCTTTGCTAAAGTTGTAATTTCCAAAGATGGGATAAATAGAGTTTTAGTCTTGTAATTGATTGCCAAATTAATAGCTGATACTACTGCTAATAATACGAAATAACCAATTATTCGAAACCCGTGTTTATTATCTCGATTCAAGATCAAGAATAATAATATGTAGAATACCGTTATCGCCATGACGATCATTCTAATCAATACCCCGAAGGTAATATTAATATTAAAACGCATCATCGTACCGGTAATGGCATCTAATACTGGTTGAAAGATAATGTACAGCATCAAGAAGATACTGTACTTTTTTATAAAGCTTTGCATAAGTGACTCCCAGTTTAAAAATTTAAAACATGTGTAGGTTATATCTTACCTTAAATTTAATTCTAAAGAAATTGATTATCTATCTTTCTAGATAAAATTCAAAACGATCTCCAGCGTATTGTGAACGAACGTATTCAAATGGTCTACCATCATCCAAGGTCGTTACTTGGCGAACACGTAAGATTGCTGAACCACGCTTAACGTTCAAGAAATTAGCAATTTTTTCTGAGGCTAAAATGGCAGAAACAGTTTGCGTAGCGTTACCTAATTTTAACCCAGCTTTGTTTTCAAGTGCTTTATAAAGTGAAGACGTTATGTCTTTTTTATTCAAACTATTGACAATATTTATTGGAATCGTTGCAACTTCAAAACAAATCGGTTGTTGATCAGCATAACGAATTCTTTCCATTCGTAAAACTTGATCACCGTCTTTTAATTTTAATTTTTCTAATTCACTGATTGATGGATCGGCCACGTGATAAGAAACCGTCTTACTTGAAGGCTTCTTACCTTGGCTCTCAGTGATTTCGGTGAAACTAGTCGTTCCAGACATTTTTTCTTGAACCTTGCTGCTAGCAACATACGTCCCTGATCCAACTTGTCTTTGCAAAATTCCCTCATCGACCAAAGTTTGGATTGCTTGGCGAAGTGTCATCCGACTGACATCAAAGTCTTGTGAAAGCTGTCTTTCTGATGGTATACGTTCCCCAACAGCCCACTTGCCAGATTCGATTTCTTTTCTAATTTCATTATGAATTTGTATATATACTGGTACCTTCATTTATTTGGCACTCCCTTTAAGCATTACTTCTGTTAATTATACAGTATTTTTGTAAAAAATTAAGAATTGGTCTAAAAACAATTATAACAAATACAATAATAGGTCTATATCAATTGACATAAAAAACTAATCAGTATATTCTAAAATGCAAGTGACTACACGATCTAACAGCGTTGCTTCCGTTACGGCTGTCTAAAAACAAATAAGGAGATTTTTTTATCACATGGATAATTATTCCAATAATTCAAATAGTAGTTTCACTGAACGTTTTTCAACTGCACTAAGAGATTTACCGAATGCACTAGGACAAGTTTTTAATTTCCAACGCAATGTGCATGAATTAAAGACCCTCAAGAAGTCTACCAAGGTTATGATGACCATTATGCTTTTAGCAACCTGGGCTTCATTTATCTTGGGAAAGGATTTTGGATTCTCTGGCTGGATCGGTGTCATCACCGGTACTTCCGTTGTCCTAAATCTAATCTTAGTTGATCAAGGTCGATTGACTAATTATAGTTGGGGTGTCTTAGGTTGTGTAGTTTGGCTAATCATTGCCATCAACAACCGTTTAATTGGTGATATCGCTTCGCAGTCATTTTACTTAATTATGCAATTCGTAGGTCTTTCAGTTTGGCATCGTGAGATTACTCAAGCTGACCAAGAAGAAGTTGCTTCTCGTAAATTAACTTGGCGCGAAGGAATCTTCTGGTTCTTGGCGACCTTTATTATTTATTTCATCGTTTTATTCTTCAGTAAACATTTGAATGGCGTCCAGGTTTACTTAGATGCTACTCTTTTGCCATTAGGAATTGTTGGACAAGTTCTAATGACTTATGGTTATCGTTCCCAGTGGATTGCTTGGATCACCCTAGATGTCATTAATGTTGTCATCTGGTTCAATCAATTACAAGTAGTTAGTCCTGCTTCCACTTCGATGTTCGTTCTACAAATAATTATGTTGGCTAATGCCATTTACGGCGCTTATCTGTGGTTTAAACCTAGCGACCAACAATAATATTTGAAACACTCAATATAACCGTCAAAAGCAATTATCCATCGTGTAGTCACTTAGGCATCGACAATCGTCGGTGTTTTTTCTTTGTGGAATAAAAAAAGCCGTCAAACAAGTTTATTCTTGTTGACGACTAACTGGTAAAAATTATTGGGTTAGATGGATTCGAACCATCGCATGACGGGATCAAAACCCGTTGCCTTACCGCTTGGCTATAACCCAATGAATGGAGGGGAGTGGATTCGAACCACCGAACCCGAAGGAGCGGATTTACAGTCCGCCGCGTTTAGCCAGACTTCGCTACCCCTCCATGTGTTTACCACATGTCTTTATCCGACTTAATTATATTACCGAAAATAACAGACCATTTCAAGAGTTTTTTGTAAAAAAAGATGAATCATTTTCAGATTCATCCTTTTAACTATTTTATAACGTCGACATTATCAGCTTTGACGAACTCATTTGTCGCTACCCGATAATAATCTTCATTATTAATTTTAATTACTTTATCAATTTTCCAATCAGTTTTGATAGCCAAAGCACGGTTGGTTACTGTATCGCCATGAGAATTATCTAGTGAAATGTAATCAGCACCACCATGGGTTCTAACTACTGAATATTTGGGTGTGTACAAGTAAATATCAGAAGCCTTGACGAATTCATTAGTTGCTACACGGTAGTACTTCTCACCTTTGATAGTCATGTACTCGTCAGTTTGCCAATTTGAGTCTGGTGAAAGAGCAACTGTTTTACTTAGGTTGCCATCTTCATCATAAATGTTGGCTGCTGATCTATCAGGATAAACAGTTAAGGTTTGAAGTTTGTGAGTATATTTGGAAGTTACTGTTGTTGTCGTTGTAGAAGTTGATGTGTGATGTGTTGATGGTGTTGTGGGTTTTACCGCAGGTTTATCTTTAGTGTAATAAATTGAATAATCAAAAGTTTCTGAACCTTCATCAACAGTCGTTGTAAATGTTTTACCCGTACTTGCTGCTTGTAACATCACAGAATCTGAAGAAAATTCACCATTATTAAGTGACTGTAAATAATTCTGAGTTTCTGGTAAATTGATTGGAATTATTAACGTTACTTTCAATTGTTTAGGTCCTGTATAACCATCTACCTCAGGTATATCAATATCAATACTTTGTCCAAAATATTCAAATTCACTCTTTGGAATACTGAAAACTAGTGGATAATAGGTATTTTGATCATCCTTGCTTTGAGTTTGATCAATATTATAACTAGTTATTTGTTTATCTTCGAGTTTAATGTCTTTATTTGCGAATGCAACGAAAAATGGTTCTGGCATTCCATCAAGTGTTTTTACATTCCAAGTGCTAACATCTTCTGTCGACTGAGGGTACTCTACTGAAACACTACTTTCCTTTGAACTAGTATTTATCCAACTACTAATAGATTTAAGCCCTGAATTCTTCAAATCTAAATTAGACATTTTTATTTGATAAAGACTGGGTAAATCGAGCAGCATATTTTTGCAGCTGCCTCCATTGAACGAACTTATGTCTATTGTTTGTAAACTAGTATCATCTTTAAACATTTCGTCTAAGCACGATACTCCTTCACTAACTTCAAAGGAACTTAAATCTAAATTAGTAAGACTACTATCCTGCTCAAACATTCCAAAAAAAGTGGTTACTTGTGATACATCAAGTTTATCTAAGCCCTCAATTTCCTTTAATTTGGGGAGTTCAGCGAATAATCCTGATGAATCAGTTGGAAGCTTTAATTTCTTTCCAGTTTCTGGTGCAATCACTACTTTAGTAATGGTATCCTCATAAACCTGCATCCAAGGTAAAATATTAATTAGATGCTGATCATCAGAACCATCAACGTAATCAGGAATTGCTGTTCCTCCCAAGTAAAGTACATTATCCTTAACATACCAAGTAGCATTACCCCATCGTTGTGGTGTAGCATCGGAGTCTTTCACTGATTCAGATGTTGATTCATTAGTTTGTGAATCATCAGCCAAAACATTCAACTGCCCCATGCCAAAAATCCCAATAAAAACAGCCAAACTATAAATTAAAGCTTTAACCATTCTCTTCATAAAATCATCCCTCTCTTAATTAGGATTATTATACTTCTAAATGAAAATATTCTTATATCAAAAATAAAAAAGTTGCTACCCGATTTGCACTCAAGGTAACAACTTTTTGATCATTATTAATCTGTGCAGCTTTGGTAGTTTGAGCAATTCCCAAAACTATCGCCAGTGCTGCGATGAAACTAAGAATCAACAGCTTGATTTTCTTCCTCATGAACACTCGCTCCTCCACAAATGTTTATATTAATATTGTAAACGATTTCATAAAGAATTTTAAATGTTTTTTTATCAGAAAACAAAAAAGCCATAACCGAAGTTATGACTTAGTTTAATTTCAAGAATTTATTAGTTAACACCGGCCATCAATTTCTTGATCTTAGGTACAAACATAATCAAGAGAACTGCGGCAACTAACGTAACGATACCAGTTACACCAAAGAACATCATTTCGTTTTGTGGATTTCCTGGTTCGAATAACTTAACTAATTGAGCATTAGCAGCTTGTCCAGCTGAATCAGCTAAAAACCACATACTCATCATTTGACCTCTGAAGGCCTTAGGAGCAAGTTTAGTTGTGGCTGACAAACCAACTGGAGAAATCAACATTTCCCCAACTTCGATAATAGCCCAACTTAGAACTAGCCATAGTGGACTAACTTTATCACCAGGAGCCAAGCCAATCAAAGGAATAATCAAAACAAAGTATGAAATAGCTGTAGCAACTAATCCCATCCAGAATTTAGATGGTGATGATGGTTGACGTTTAGCTAATTTAATCCATAACCATGCAAAGAATGGTGTATAGATAATGATGAAGAATGGGTTAAGCATTTGGAATTGTGGAGCTGACAAATGCAAACCAGCAAAGTTCAATTGAGTTTGTTCAGCAGCGAAAAGTGCCAAAACAACTGAACCTTGTTCTTCAATTGCCCAGAAAATTGCAGCAGCGATGAACAATGGAATATAAGCAAATACACGTGATCTTTCGACCTTTGTAACCTTTTTACTTGTTAGCATCATTACGAAGTAACCAACAGGCAAAGCGATACCTAAGATACTCAAGATAGTGATGAAGTTATCAACTGTGAAAGCATTCATAGCCATCATAGCTACAACAATAATAACAAATGCAATTACACCAATGATGACACATTTGTAGAATTTACTACGTTCAGCATCAGTGATTGGATCTGGAGCTTGTAAACTTTCTTTAGGAAGGTACTTACGACCGTCCCACCAGTAAACTACTAATCCTAAGAACATACCGATAGCAGCTAATGAGAAACCAGCGTGGAAGTTAAAGTGGTTCCACATCATTGTAACGGCTTGTGGAGCAATTAGTGAACCCAAGTTGATACCCATAACGTAAATACTGAAACCAGAATCACGTCTTGGATCTCCTTCGGTATACAATCCACCAACCATTTCGGATACGTTTGGTTTCAATAAACCAGTACCAATAACAATAAGTCCAATTGATACAAACAAACCAGTTTCGCCCATTGGGAGTGACAATACGATATGACCAAACATGATCAAGACACCACCCCAGAAGACAGTTCTTCTAGGTCCCAAAAGTCTATCACTGATAAATCCACCAAGCACACTAGACATATAAACTAGTGAACCATAGATAGACATGACAGATGCTGCAGTGGTACGGTCCATACCAAGTCCGCCCTTTGTTACAGCATAGTACATATAGAATAACAAAATGGCACGCATACCATAGTAACTGAATCTTTCCCAGAATTCAGTTAGGAATAATGTACGTAACCCTATCGGTTGACCGAAGAATCCTCGGTCCTTCTTTTCGTCCATTAAAAAATTCTCCTCACATTACACAAATAATATATTAATATTAAACTTACAAACCAAAAGTGTCAAAACATTTTTTAATAAACAACTCTTAAAGCCTTATATATAGGCAAAAAAAAATAAGAACCTTTTAATATAGGCTCTTATTATTTAGCGTTATGTTTGAAGGCCATTGTTGCTTTAACGGCCTCTTTCCAACCATCATAAAGATCTTTTCTAAGAGATTCTTTCATTTTGGGTTGATACATCTTACCCGTTTGATAATTTTTCTTAATATCATCGATGTCTTTCCAAAAACCTACTCCTAATCCAGCCATGAAAGCCACTCCCAATGAAGTAGTTTCCAATTCTGATGAACGTTGCAAAGAAATTCCCAAAATATCAGCTTGAAATTGCATCAAATAATCGTTAGCAGATGCTGCTCCATCGACTTTTAAGACTTCAATTGGCATCTTAGCATCAGAACTCATCGTTTCAATGATATCTTTAGTTTGATAAGCAATTGCTTGTAAAGTGGCTTTGACCAAATCTTTGTCAGTTGTACCACGGGTAATTCCAAACATTGTTCCATGAGCTTGATTATCCCAATATGGTGCACCCAAACCGGCAAAAGCTGGAACAACATAGACTTCGTCATGATCAGTTGAACTTTTGGCATAATCTGAAGTTTGCGGAGTATTGTTGATCAAACGCATATCATCACGCAACCACTGTAACGCCGCTCCAGCCACGAAAACACTGCCTTCTAGGGCATACTTAATTTCACCATTGATACCGTAAGCAATCGTCGTTAACAAATTATTATCGGATAATGCTGGCTTATCACCGGTATTCATAACGGCAAAGGCACCAGTTCCATAAGTATTCTTGACCATTCCTTTTTCAAACGCCATTTGACCAAATAGTGAAGCCTGTTGAGAACCGGTCATCCCAGCAATTGGTATTTCCGAACCATAAAATTGATAATTTTTAGTTATTCCAAATACTTCTGAATTCGATTTAACTTCTGGCAACATTGCCTTAGGAATATTAAAAAGCTTTAATAAATCTTCATCCCATTGCAAAGTATTGATATTAAAGAGCATTGTTCGGCTTGCATTGGCATAATCGGTCATGAAACTAGCTCCATCAGTCAATTTCCATAATAACCACGTATTAATAGTTCCAAAGAGCAATTCACCTTTTTCAGCTCGTTCTTGAGCACCCTCAACGTGATTGAGAATCCAACGAATTTTAGTAGCTGAGAAATAAGGACTGATAATCAAACCAGTCTTTTTATGTATCTCATCTTTGAAACCTGCCTTGATCATGTCGTTAGCCAAGTGAGCAGTTTGTCGACTTTGCCAAACAATGGCGTTATAAATTGGCAGACCCGTTTCCTTATCCCAAACGACTGTCGTTTCTCTTTGACTAGCGATTCCGATTGCCTTAATTTGATTTGGCTTAATGCCTGAATCGATCAAAGCAGTG
This sequence comes from Companilactobacillus futsaii JCM 17355, assembly GCF_001435505.1. Classification (GTDB taxonomy): domain Bacteria; phylum Bacillota; class Bacilli; order Lactobacillales; family Lactobacillaceae; genus Companilactobacillus; species Companilactobacillus futsaii. Next base: position 84,902 of record NZ_AZDO01000039.1, read on the forward strand.
GCGATAGTCGTCTGTACAGCATTCCAAATCAGATTGGGATCATGTTCGACCCAACCAGGATTCGGTAAAATTTGTTGAATCGGATGTCTGGCAACGGCTACTTTTTTACCATTATGGTCAAAAATAATAGCTCGAGCTGTTGTTGTCCCCTCATCAATTGCTAAAATGTATTCTTTTTCCATTATTAACTCCTAAATACGAAAAAAGGCGTCTCCGCCTTTATGATTCTTAAATAAACTAAGGTTAACATTAATTTTTCGTCACTACTGACTAAATCATATTTCTTATTCCTTATTTCAAGAAATAAAAATAGAATTACTATCTAGTCTGGAATAGCAAAGAAAATTGGCTCAGTAGTGAAATTATTCTTAGCAACTTGTTGCTT
>NZ_AZDO01000039.1:85363-101220 GCF_001435505.1 Companilactobacillus futsaii JCM 17355
ACTACATTAACTAAAGTTTAGAAAACACTTTATTACTTTGTCGCTTTATGTTTGAACTTCCTTGTTGCACTAACTGCTTCTTTCCAACCTTCATACAGATAATCCGCACGTTTAACATCCATTTCCGGTTCGAAAGTAGCACCTGTTGCGTATTGTTTCTTAATATCTTCTAGACTATCCCAATACCCTACTGCTAGTCCAGCTAAAAATGCAGCACCTAGAGCAGTTGTTTCCAAATCTTTGGCACGTTGAACGGGTGTTTGTAAAATATCAGCTTGGAATTGCATCAAATAACGATTATTGGCAGCACCACCGTCAACTTTTAACGTTGGAATATCGATACCAGTATCACGTTTCATCGTTTCAATAACGTCACGACTTTGATAAGCCAACGATTGCAAAGTGGCTTTGATGAAATCATTTTTCGTCGTTCCTCTAGTTAAACCGAACACTGCCCCACGAGCATCAGCGTCCCAATAAGGTGCACCTAATCCGGTGAAAGCTGGTACAACATAAACTTCATCATCATCGTGTGAATTTAAAGCAGCTTCTTCTGATTCTGGAGCGGAATCGACTAAATGCATGGCGTCACGCAACCATTGAATAGCTGAACCAGCCACGAAAATACTACCTTCCAAAGCATAGTAAACTTTACCATTGATTCCATAACCAATCGTCGTCAACAAGTTATTGTCGGATAATTGTGGTTTCTCACCAGTGTTCATCACGATAAAGGCACCAGTTCCATAAGTATTCTTGACCATTCCTGGTTCAAAGGCCATTTGACCAAACAAAGCTGACTGCTGATCACCAATCATACCAGCAATAGGAACTTCTGAACCATAGAAATGATAGCCTTTTGTCTTAGCATAAACTTCAGAATTAGGACGAACTTCTGGCAACATAGCCTTAGGAATATTCAATACTTTCAAAATGTCGTCATCCCATTTGAGGTCGTGGATATTGAAAAGCATTGTCCGACTAGCGTTTGAATAATCCGTTACGTGAGCAGCACCGCCAGATAATTTCCAAAGAATCCAAGTATCGATCGTACCAAAGAGTAATTCACCCTTTTCAGCACGCTCTTGAGCACCTTCTAAGTGATTCAAGATCCAACGAATCTTTGTGGCTGAGAAATATGGATCAATCAACAAGCCAGTTTTTTCATGAATCATATCGCCGTAGCCATCTTTTTCTAACTTAGTGGCAATATCTGAAGTTTGTCGACTTTGCCAAACAATGGCGTTATAAATTGGCAAGCCGGTTTTCTTATCCCAAATAATAGTAGTTTCACGTTGATTGGTAATTCCAATACCTTTAATTTGTTTAGGCTTGATGCCTGAATCGATAAAAACATTGGCAATTGTCGATTGAACGGCATTCCAAATCTCATTAGCATCGTGTTCAACCCAACCAGGTTGTGGAAAATGTTGCGTAAATTCACGTTGGGCATCGGCAATTTTTGTCCCGGCTTTATCAAAAATAATTGCTCGGGTACTAGTAGTTCCTTCATCGATTGCCATAACATATTCACTTGACATTATTTCACCTCATTCATTAATGTAAACGCTTCATACCAAAATATTATAACATCTTCAGAATAATGCAAATAATTCTAGCTGTTTTTTCTAATATTTTGTCTTAAAATTCATTTAATTATATTTTTTTACTCTATATTTTAGAAAATTAAAACTAATGAACAAAATAACTGACACAATTGAAATTATCCAACCAATTTTAAGTCCTGGTACTTGATAGTTCAATTCAACTTTATGCTTTCCTTTGTCCAGATCAATTGCCATTAGATTGTCGACCACTTGATGAAGTCCGGTTTTTTTACCATCAACTGTGGCACTCCAACCGTCATCGTACGGAATACTGAACAACATGGGGCCTGCCTTTTTGACATCGATAGTTCCGCGAACAGTATCATGATTTAAATTAGAACTAATCTTTAAGGAATTATTTTGGAATTTGGACAAGGACTTTAAGAATTTCGGTTGATCCAATGATTGGAAGTATTCGGGATTCAAATCAAAAGTTCGGCCTGTCAAAATCTTCACTTCGACTTTTTGATTCTTTTTAAAATGTCCCAAACGCAACGTAGCAGCCTTATAAACATTCATATTACTAGTTTTAACCCGTTTACCATCGACATAAATCTTTGTTTTGTCGTAATTCAACGGCGCTTTATAAAAGTATAACGGTCCACTAGCACGAGTCGTCATTTGGTACGTATAAAGTGTTTTGCCGTCATTCGTCGTCTGCTGCATGCTATTGAGTGTAGCATTTTTTAAATATTCAGTACTATTGCCATTCAAAGCTTGCCACAAACGATCCTGATTATCCAAAGCGTGACCGATTCTCATTTTATAATGATAAACATCCTTATCGACCATAAAACCTAACGACGGCGCACCGTAATTTTCTTCAACGTAATAATGATTATCCCACTGACGAACTCGATAATAAACGCCTAACAAAGTATTGGTCAAATTTGTCCCACCAAAATAACTGATACGACGAACATTGATGCTGTAATAACCGAGATTATTCATCATTTCCAAAGTCTTCTGATTCAAAGTAGAACTATACAGACTTAATCCGTTGATGTTGAACAAAATTGGATCATTGTAGTTGTTATATTTCTCCGGAAAAGCCTTATTTAAACCAGATTTAGAAACAATAATTCGGTGTCCCAAATGGCTTCTCTTTTTTACATCAGCAAGAATATTATCTTCCTTTTTAAATTCTTCTCGATAAACTAATTGATTCCCTAATCCGGCCGTACTGATAACAGAATTGAAGTTGGCAACTATCTCGAACATCATTATAACCACCAACAAGCCAAAGAATTTTTTATTACTAGTAAGAACTAACAAAATCACACCAGAAATGATGATACAAATAATACTCAACCAGAAGAAATAACCATTGTAATTATTATCAGGGATCACAAAACCAAGTTTTTCGATAATCTTTGGTAACAGCCATTCTGTTGAATAACCGACACAAAGTAAAATGCCTGCCACACAAGTGGATTTAATAATTGTCAATTTATCTTGAAAAACTCCGGCTGTGAAAGCTTTGTAGGCAATAAAAATACAAACAAATGAGAAGATAAAACTATTTCTAAATGGGAAGCCGGCTGGGTTCTGAAACATGTGCCACACCGTATTGAACGTAGTCACAAACATGCTGATCAATAACGTTCCTAATAAGAAAGTAGAATTTTGCTTATCCCTATTATTGATTCGAGGACTAAAGAAATATGCTAACAACAAGATCAGAATCGTCGAAGTCATAAAGACTGATGGACCATGCTCCAAACGTTGCTCAAAAGTATTGCCACCAATCCCTAATTCTGTCAAAGCTTCCAAGCCAAAGCGAGCCGATGGTAAATAGTTCATGACATTAAAGGAAGTTTTTCCCGTCTTCATCATGCCGACCAAAGTTGGTAATAAGACGACGGCTGAACTCAAACCAGCTAAAATTGAAGTAATCAAATAATTGCTGATAATCTTCCACTTATTTTTTTGATGGAAAAGATTATTTTCAAATCCTGTATAAATAAAGAAGCATAACGAAAAGATACAGAGCATATATCCTAAATAATAATTGAAGATAATGGCCAATAAAATTGAGCAATAATATAGGACATATTTTTGTTCTTTAACGACTCGCATAACGCCTATTGCTACCAAAGGCAACATTATCAAGGCGTCCAGCCACATTAAATCATAGAAGTATGACGCCACGAATCCACAAAAACTATAAGCTAAGGTAAAAATATAATTAGTAAACTTAATTTCTTGCGAATACTCCTTCAAGAAATAAGCCATCGCTACACCCATTGCAGAAATATTCAACATGATAATGATATTTGCTGCAGCAGGAATTCCCATGGGACTAAAGAAAACCAATATCAAATTAAAAGGTGACAACAAATAATAGCTCATAACGGGAAAGAAATTATCCCCTAATGACTGACTGAATAAATAAAAATGCAAGTTGCCATTTGTTAATTGACGACGCAATTCAGTCAAAAAAGTTAAATATTGAGTTCCTAAATCACTACTCAAGAAATTGTTACTACCAAAAGGCACTAATTTAAAATACGCAAAAATAACCGAAATAATAACGAAATTAAGAAAAAACGCTCCAAGATAATACCGGATATGACGTTTAAGCATATTTATATCTCCTTACTAACTATCCAAATAATATGGGATAAGTTAAATAATTGCAAAAAAGATGCCAAACAAAAAAAGGCTTGCTTGCGCAAGCCTGTCATCATATTATTTTTCATAATGTCTACCTCTTTGATTTAACGTAATTTAAGTTTTGTTTTGAATGTGTGTGAATAGTTTTTATGTCTTGTATTTTTGTATTTTTGATTAATATGATTCTAGTTTAAAAACTTCTTACCATTGTAATTTCTGATCATCTTAGTACAAACAGTTGCTAAGACGGAAACACCGGTAAGCACGAGCAAAGGATGTTTTTTCATAAAAATTCACCTCGTTTTTTTGTATAGCCATATTTGACTATGTATACATAGTACCGAGATATTATGAAAAAGTTTGTACTAAAATTTGAATTATTTGTGAATTACAAATGTAACAATCAAATTACCGGGCGATGCTTTTCAATATTGCCCTTAAATCCCGTTATCATAGCCTGATCAATTTCTGATATTTTACTTAATTTTTCCAACAACCACTGTCCTAAAGCAAAATACTGTTCTTCTCCTAATGTAAATTTTTGAGCATAGACATACTGAATCGCTTGTTCGTATTTTTCGTGCATTAATAATTCTGTCAAATCACGATGAATCTTATCACCTTGACCTTGTTGCTGTTCAAACACTACTTCTGTCTTCTCGCCATCTTTTTTCCCAACCATATAACCAAAGCCTTCCGCAAACGACTTGATTTGACGCATGATGAAATCACTGTCTTCAGCCATAATATTCCCTTCTCTTTACCCACAATATAGGAAGAAATAATTTTTTTAGCCACAAAAATACCCGAATACCACATTTAATTTGTGATATTCGAGTATTCATAAATTAATTATTTATCAGCTTTTTCTACAGCAGCTCCAGCTAAGGCACTGACGTAGTTAACTGGTTTATCAAAGTTAGGTTGGAACAAGAAGTCGACCATGGACAACTCATCGATCGTAACTTTCTTTTGGATGGCTAATGACAAGAGGTTAGCTGATTGTGATACATCATACATACTTGTCAAAGCTCCACCAAGGATTTCCCTTGTTTCTGGGTCCCATACGAGATTCATCAAAACAGGAGTAGTCGTCAACATGAACTCTGGACGATAATTGTCTTCTAGAGTTACGCTGTCAACTTTCTTACCTAGGACTTCAGCGTGTTCCTTAGTCAAACCACTTGCAGCATAAGTTCTGCCAAATAGTTCAACCGCTGAACTGGCTTGAGTACCCATGTAAGCTGCAGTATCTTTTTCGATATTCTTACCAACCAAGATACCTTGACGAACTGAATTAGTTGCCAATGGAATGTATTGGTCGTCCCCAGTTGGATTGTAGTGAACGGATGCAGCATCACCAGCTGAGAAGACATCTTCTTTACTTGTGTGCATGTATTTATCCACAATCAAAGCACCGTTTGGCAAAGTTTCGAATTCGTCAGCGAACATCTTAGTATTAGGACGGAAGCCAACACACATAACAGCAATATCTGCTTCATAAGTATTTTTATCAGTTTTTACAATTACACTATGATCTGTTTCTTCAAATGATTGGACCTTCTCACCCATACCGAGTTTTACACCATTGTCGGTATAATCTTTTTCAGCAACGGCTGACATGTTAGGGTCAAGATTCTTACCTAAAACATGTGGCAAAGCATCAATCAGAGTAGTTTCTTTACCAAGAGTTGCGTAACCTTCAGCTAATTCAGCACCGATGTAGCCGGCACCAATAACGATGGCACTCTTGATATCTTTAGCGTTTTCTTTCAATTCGTTAGCGTTAGTCCAATTCTTGCAAAGCATTACACGACTTGAATCAATACCTGGAATTGGAGGGATAACTGGAGCTGAACCAGTAGTAATGACTAGCTTGTCATAATCTTGTTCAAAAGTTTCCCCACTAACTAGATTTTTAACGGCTAGTTTTTTATTATCGAAGTCGATATTTGTAACATCATGTTGCATGTGCATATGTGCGCCAAGTTCTGTCAAAGCTTCAGGACTAGCATAAAACATCTTGTTAGGATCTGAAACACGATCACTTACCCAAAGTGCGATCCCACATGATAGGAAAGAAAGATTATCATTTCTTTCAAATACAGAAACTTCCCAATCTGGGTGTTCCTTCAAAATATTCATTGCTGAAAAAGTTCCTGCATGTGTACAACCTACGATACTTACCTTCATAATAACTACCACCTTTTATGATTTAATATCATTATAGTTAATATTTTAACATAACTAAAGCGTTTACATACTATATTAAAAAATATATATTAATTATAAATAAATCTAATTAAAAGTATAAACCACCTCACTTATGCCCCATAATTTACTAAAGTGTCGTTTAAATCCTCTCAAAACGAAAAAATAAACTTATCATTATAATCACATAAATTAAAGTATTTGTGAAACTAAAAACAAATAATTATTTTTTTCTAAAATGAATTTAATTGTTTAAACACATGTGCTATATTATAAGTGTGAAAGAGATAGAGATATGATCAATGCAATTCCTTCCTTTTTTAACTCTAGGGTTGCGATACATCCTCATATCGCAATCCAATAGCTTACTCGCATTCAGGATAAAGTTGCCCCCCTCAATCAACTTTATCCTCCCCCTCAAATGCGTTATCCCATTACAATAATTTACTTTGAATGCTTTCATTAATTAATTACAAATCCCTCTCTATTTGACAAATATGGAAACCTCATAAGCATTCATACCTTTATCTCTGACACTACTGGTAATGCCGTTACACATTAGGTGTAACAAAAAAACAAGCCCGTCCCCCCAGATGAGCTGTTTTTTTTTGCCCTTTTTTTACAATAGATCACACAAGTATTTTTATGGGTAATTCATTATATCAAAAAATGGTCTAGACATCGTGAAAAAAAACCACAATGAGCTAAATATAATAACACAATATTTACATTTTTATTTATTCAAAATCAAAAAATTATTTTTTCTAAAAGTGAACGTACATGTTTAAACACATATGATATATTATTAACTGTGAAAGGGGCAAAGATATGAAATGCAATTCTTCTTTTTTTAACCAAAGAAGGTTGCGATACATCCTCATATCGTAGCCATAAAAACTCACTCGCATTCAGGATAAGTTGCCCCCTCAATCAACTTATCCTCCCCCTCAAATGCGTTTCCCATTACAATAATTTACTTTGAATGCTTTCATTAATTAATTACAAATCCCTCTCTATTTGACAAATATGGAACCCTCACAAGCATTCATAACTTTGTCCCTGACACTACTGGTAATGCAGAAAAAACAAGCCCGTCCCCCCAAGACGAGCTGTTTTTTTTTGCTTTTTTTATTCGAATGATAATTCTCGATTTATTCTATTAGATTTTATTTAAACATTACGAAGACGGATGTATTAGTTATATATAGTTAAATACATTTTCGTGATAAACTACCGACATAAAAATCCCGTTAGATTGTAAACAAATTACATTCTAATGGGATATTTATTAACATTATTCAATTTTTAATTCTTAGAAGCACTAGATGTAGCGTCTACTTTTACTTCTGGTTTAACAGCGGGTTCTTCAACTGATTCTGAAGCTCCAGAGTTTGCATCAACTGCTGGTTTACTTTCATCTTTAGAAGCACCGGATGTAGCGTCCAATTTAGCATCCGGATCTGGAACCAGTTTTTGACCGGTTTGTTGCAAGTATTGGTCAACGATTGGCTTGAGATCAACAGCCCATTCGTTAACACCTTTGTAGTTGCCATTCTCATCATGCATAGCCTTATAGTAGTGCATTACATGGTGATCCTTGTCACCACCGGGTACTGGCATAGAAACTAAATCAGTTTTATCACTTCTCAAGTCATAAATAACTTGTTTAACATGTTTCATAACACGTTCAATATTAGGGTGAACTTTGTCCAAAGCATCCCCGACTTGAGCAGGAACACGTTTAGCTAACATATCTTCAGCTTTACCAACCTTGTTGTAATATATAAATTGATTATTTTCATCAACGTAAGTCAATTCAACTGGCATAGTCTTCAAGAAGTAGTTCAATTGATCAACTGTCAACAAACCACTATCCAACTTGACGTAAGTGCCACCTTCAACGGCATTGACTTTTTTAGCAGCTTTATCCAACCAATCATCATCATTCATATCGATACCTTGAACGGTTGTGTCAGTTCCCTTCTTAGCGGAAAGATCTTCGTCTTGATAGCCGTTTGATTGGCTGATCAAGTTGATAACTTTGGCAAATTTGATAAAGTTTTGCAAAGTCGTTTGTAAGAAATCAACGGTTCTTTGATCCTTTAAGTCGCCATTTTCTTCAAAGGCAGTTTTAACATCACCTAATAGAAATTCGTTGCCAGGCAAGACAACCGCATTAACACCAGGTGATTCAAGGATTTGTCTCAAATGTAGTTGGGCACGTGATGACCCTTGAGTATGGTATGAAGCTCCGACAATCATGACTGGTTTGCCATCGAAAGGATGCACTTCATAAGATAGCCATTCGATTACGTTCTTCAAAGCTGCAGGTACAGTGTGATTGTGTTCTGGAGTAGCAATGATAACTCCATCAGCGGCTGAAATTTTCTTGCAAAGATTTTGAATAACAGGGCTATTTGTTTGGTCGTCATCTTGGTTGAACATTGGTACTTCATTGATATCCAAGACATCAACATCGACTAATCCTGTAAAATTCTTAGCGATAAAATTTAATAATGTACGATTATATGATTGATCAGCGATTGATCCGGCAATTCCTACTAATTTCATAACTTATCCCTCCTAGTCTTTGTCCCATGAAAATGCGGCAGCTTTTTGTTTTGTAACGTCTTTAGCATTGTTTAATTGTTTTGAAATATTAACGAATTGAAGAAAGTCTTGGAAGAGACCGTCTAATTCTTTGACAACATCTTCATCCTTCAAATTGCCATCATCGTCAAAAGCCTGTAATGAATGTGCCAAAAGAAATTCTGAACTAGGCATAATTCTGGCTTTTAATTCTGGTGAATCAAGGATTTGACGTAATTGAGCCTGGGCACGTGATGACCCAAGAGATCCATAAGAAGCACCGGTAATCATAACAGGTTTGTCGACAAATGGATGAATACCATATGATAACCAAGCTAAGGCACTCGACAAAACAGCTGTTACGGAGTGATCGTATTCAGGAGTAGCAATAATGACACCGTCAGAATCCTCAATTTTCTTAGCGATATCTTTGGCCAATTGTGGCACATACTTATCTGCACTCTTCTTAAAGATTGGCAAATCCTTGATTTCAACTAATTCAATTTCAGCAGAATCTTGAAAATGTCTCTTCATATACTTCAATAATTCACGGTTGGTTGATTTTTGGGAATTTGATCCCACAATAGCGATAAATTTATTCATAACACTAATCATCCCACTTCTATTTTATTGTCATAATAATTGTAAAATGTTTCACTAGGTAAAGCAATATAATTATGTGATTGTTTTCATATAATATAATTATATTTTTCTAAAAGTATCTTTTAATCCGCTGGTAACAAAAGTCTCTAAGTCCTTAGTAATAAAGACTGCTTCAATTCCTTTTTGTGCTTCGATCATAGTCATTCCCTGTTCGATACCTTGATAAAAACCAATCGTTGACCAAATTTCACCGTCGATCGACTTGTCGCTAATAATCGTCACACTGGCAAGGTTATTTTTAATTGGGTAGCCAGTTTTTGAATCAAACATGTGGTGATACTCATGACCATCAATTACCAACTTGCGTTCATAAATACCTGAAGTTCCAATAGACTTCTCGGGAATATGCACGACACCTAAAGAAATATCTCTTGGTTTAATGGGATTTTGAATACCAATATTCCATAGCTTATCTTCATGCAAACTGTCACCGACTAACAAAACATTGCCACCTAAGTCGATAATTCCCGTCTTTACGCCACGCTTTTGCCAGAGTTTTTTGATCTCATCAGCGATATAACCTTTGGCAATACCACCAAGGTCGATCTCCATGCCCTTTTCTTGCAAAAATACGCTCATATTGGCGTCGTCGAGGATTATTTTCTCTGGGTCGATAATTTGTAAGCGTTGCTTGATATCTTTGTCACAAGGCTTGTTAGCCCCCTTAAAACCAATCTTCCACAGCTTGACCAAAGGTCCGATTGCCACGTTGAAACCTAAGTGCTTGCGACTGACTAAAACAGCTCTCTTAATCAAGCTATACGTATCTTCGGGTACTACAACTGGCTTAATACCGGCATTATGATTGATCGACATAACCTCTGATTCATTGCGATTGACAGTCAATTTATCCTCAAAGTTTTGAATCAACTTGTATCCAGCTTCTAAATCGGCTACACTGCTAGGTTCTGCCACTGACAAATTGATAACTGTTCCCAATGCATAATAGCTTTTATTAATTAAACTCATGGACTTTCCTCAATTCATAAAAAATTATTTTACGATAGCGAATACCTTTATCATAGTCTTTTATGTCGTTTACGACAAAGGTAAGTTATTCACAATATCCATAAATAGAGTTATATTAATCCTAACATTTAGAGGAATTGGAGTGAATGAAATGTTTGAGGATTCAAAATTAAATTGGAACGCAACTTACGACGTTATCGTTTTAGGATTCGGTGGTGCTGGTGCCAGTGCTGCTAGATTTGCGGCTGATAACAACGCTAAAGTTTTGATCACTGACTCAGCTCCAGAGGGTCATGAGGGTGGCAATACTCGCTATGCTGGTCAAGTTATTTCATCAGGCGATGATTTAGATGATTTACGTAAATATTACGAAGATTTAGCTTTCCCATTGTCATACGACAAAGATTTGATGGAAACTTTCGTCAAGGGCCTATATGACATCCCTAATTACCTAGAAAATTATCTCGGTGTTAAACCATTTATCATGGGCAAGCATCCTGAATCACCAGTTTCAAAGGCTTTGTACTTCATGGCTCACGAATACCCAGAATTTCGTGGTCAAGCTACTCACGAATTAGTCGCCGTTCACGAAGGTGTCGCTGACTCTGCTCTTTGGAAGAATCTCCGTCAACAAGTCTTAGACCGTGCTGACAAAATTGACGTCTTGTATCAAACACCTGCTAAACACTTGATTCAAGATCCCGAAACAAAAGCTGTCGTCGGTGTTCAAATCGAACGTAACGGTAAACTTTTGAATGTCAAAGCTAATAATGGTGTCATCATGGCAACTGGTGGTTTTGAAAATAATCCTGAAATGGTCGAAAACTACCTCGGCGAAACTAGTCTAAATCCAATCGGTTCGCTTTATAACAAAGGTATCGGTGTGACAATGGCCAGTGAAGTCGGCGCTAAACTTTATAACATGAATAATTATGAATCTTATGGTATCTTCCATGGACTAACTCCTAAGCCAGCTAAAGGTCAACGTTCACAATTCTTGCCATTCGACTGGCCTGCTTTCCACCAAGGCAGTTTGATTGTTGTCGGCGATGATGGAACTCGTTACTTCGATGAAAACGAAATCCACCGTCACGGACACATCCAAGATCACGGCAATTGGAGAATTCCTTTGGCTCAACGTCATCCTTATGTCGTCTTTGACCAAAAGAAATATGACGAATTGAAGAATGATAAAAACGCTCCTTATCCAGAATTCTTAGACTCAGTCGTTAAAGCTGACGATTTGAACAGTTTAGCTGAAGTTATGGGTGTTGATGCCGACAAATTGGCAAACACTATCAAAGACTTCAATCACTTTGCCGATATCAAACGTGACTATGCTTTTGACCGTGACGCCGATACTTTGACAGCCTTTGATGATGGTCCTTACTACTGCTTGGCCATGGTTCAAGGATTATTGAATACTCAAGGTGGCCCCGTTCACAATTCCAACGCTGAAGTTGTCGATGTTAATGACGAAATCATTCCTCACCTATACGCTTGTGGTGAATTAGGAAGTTTGATGGGACGTCAATACAACGGTGGTAGTAACTTGGCTGAAAACTTGATTTTTGGTAAAATTGCTGGTGAAAATGCTGCTAAAGAAAAAGACGTTGAATCTGTCAAAGTCGACGCCAATACTTCCGCTAGTGTTCATGAAGAAGGTTTAGGATCAGACGTTGGCGAAGAACACTATGAAACTGACGATAACCAATACATCGGTAAATCAACTGCCGGGATGGGAAATGAAATCGTCGTTCGTGTCACTGCCAATAGCAAAGATGATATTCAAGACATCGAAGTTTTGAAGCAAAGTGAATCTGACGATTATGGTCTCAAAGCTGTTAAGGAATTGCCAAAAGAAATCGTAGAAAAGAATACGGTCGACGTTGATACAATCTCTGGTGCTTCTGCTTCAAGTAAAGCTATTAAAGAAGCTGTTTCTAATGCTTTGAAACAAATTAAATAAGGTTAAACGATCTAATTGCAATAATAAGTTTTACTTGCTACTGTATTGTTAATGTAGTAGGTAATGCACTGCATGCTAGATAGAGGCTGAAATCTATCCTTAGTTCTAGTTGGAGACTGTTCCAACTCAACATTATGATAATTGGGTCATTTTTCATTGAAAGATGATCCTTTATTTAAAAAAATCAAAATAATAAAACGTCCCTATAGAATGAAATCTTGCATTCTATAGGGACGTTTTAATATTTGTACCCATGGACTTATCAAAAAAATTATTCATTTTCATCATCCGTAAACTTCAAATTTATTTGTTGAGCACCTTTTTTATGTTCTAGGACTTTTTTCACAGTGTACTTACTTTTTAAATTTCCTTCTTTACTGATATATTGTTGTGTTTGGAGTTCAACTTTCAATAAATCAGTAGATCCAAACTGTTGGAAATTCTTTTGCACTGACTTTATAAATTCAAAATCATCAATATCAGCAAAAAATTTCGTTGTTCCATCAGAGAATCTCCAATTCCAATGTTTTAAATCTATATTCATTATTTGAACAAATATAATCTTTTTCGTAACATCTAAATACTCTATTTCTTTCATCGATGGCTAATAACCCTTTCGTTAAGAATAGTAAAAAAGGACACCGCTAAACGATGCCCTTCATGGGAGGTATTTCATAAAATTATCAATGCCGTGTGCAGGCATTTTACTTATTGATATATCAGCATTTGTAGCTATTTCATGCAAAAACTGTGCAAACTCTGAATTTTTTTGAACTTTAAATAGGATAATTGTTCAAGAATTAAGACGTACTTAACTGCTACCATTTTATGTATTATATCTTCTAAAAGTTTTTCTGTATAATTGTAAAAAAAAAGTCCCTTTCTCAGCCACAGCAAAACCGAGAGAGAAAAGGACAGTATTTAACTATAGACAGATCTATCTGTAACCAGCAGATAGAAGTCAACCATTGATTAACCAAATCAATAGAAGATATAACACTAATGTTCATATACAATATAATACATATTACATAAATTGTAAACTGATAGATTTAATGGTTAAATATTAATTGGAGGTTATGATCTAACCAATCCTCCAACCTCCAAATCAATGATTTAGGAGGTATTGCACTAATGTTTGAAGTAATAGTAGCTGTTTGCTATTTAACCATTGGAACCGTTGAATTATTACATTTCTTTGGCCTAATGTAAACAGAAAAAACCTCTAAAGGGAGCCATGGTGTCAGCAAGCTGACCAACCATGACTCTCTTTTTGCATTATATCACGAAAAATAACTCCCGTTCAAATGGCAAGAATTATTTTATATTACAAAAAGCAATAAAAAGATTACAAGATTCCTATATGGAACAGCTAGATGACGATGAAAGAAAAACTTTAAGTCTTCAAATTGAAACTTTAGAAAGAAGTGACACTTTAAATTCAAATAAGTAACAAAAAAAGCCCACCACCTAAATTAATAGATGATGGGTATTTTTTGATAGAAATCGAAACTAATTAAAAATCGAGGTAATTTGTAATATTGTCCACGTCAATGAACACCTTTAAATTAACGCATATTATTTAATTTGTCTAGCATTTACCGTTTAAATTTTATCCAGTAAATCCAGAACCTTGAGCATATTTAATTGGAATGTATTCATTAGTTGCGACTTCATAGGCGTAACCTACATTTGGCAAATTCACCAGTTTATCATTAGTTTGCCAAGAAGTACCGCCTTTAAATACTTTATTACTATCTTTAATTGAATTGCCCTTACTATCATAAGCAAGAACGCCGTAATCAGAGCGATAGTTCACTACAACCGTACGGTTAAAAGTTGTACTTGCCTGTGGAAGCAACGTGTCAACGCCTATTACATAGTAAGGTTTGTCATTGATTACAGTAATTCCATTGGATTTCCAGCTAGTACCAGAAATAACATTCGTGCCGGTATTGGCTTGGCCATTATTATTATAGGTAGTAAATGCCTTATAGGAATCACCCTTGACACTTACTACATTATTAATAGTAGATTTAGGATCGACAAGCGGTGATTGGCCACCGGTGAAAAAGTTATCATAGTTTTGAGAAACATCAAAATTACCATATGAACCTTGGAATTGATATGTTGAGCCCCATTGCCAAGAATGGTGACCAGAATACCATTGTTTCCCACTAGCATTATATGGATATGAAGCAATCCAACCTTTCGATACGTCCATTTTTGAACCAAGCCAAGAGCTCATAGTATAGACGGCTGAACGATATCCATATTTAGCAACTTCATTCATAAACGCTTGATTATTAGCATTATTAGTTGCCCGTGAGAGTCCGTTCTGTTCCTGTGCCTCCACGTCAGTGATCAACGCTGAACCAATTGGTAGACCGTCAGCTTTCGCCATTTGACCAGCATAGTCAGCTTCATTGATAGCGCCTTGAACTGATGTGTATCGTGCAAAATGATATCCATTAATATACAGTCCTGCTTGCTGTGCCGTGGAAATATTATTAGTTGCAGTGTAATCATGATAGTAATTGCCTTCACTGATTTTAGTAACTACAGACTTTACACCATAATTATTAAGCATGTCTTGAAAGTTGGAAACAGTCATATAGCCGTTGTGATTAGATACATCGACCATATCAGTTCTTGCAGCATTAACATTAGTTGTACAAAAAAATAAGCCTGCAATAAGCAGACTTACAATATAGATTAATTTATTTTTTAGTTTCACTATTATCACTCCTATTTCTTAGTTTCTCTAAATTATCTGTAATCCAATTTGGAAGTGGAATACCCATAATTCCTAAATTTTCTACAATTGAAATACCATATTGACCGATAAAAAACATTAAGAACAGGTTTGCATAGTTGGCTAATCCCCAACAATCTACTAAAGGATAAAAAATAACTGCTATACCGGCTATAACAGTATGTTTAATAAGTCCTTGTCTCCCCGTAGTTGAGTTTACTCGTTCATTAGAGCTCTTAAAGAATCCTTTTAAAAATCCAGTAGCTAAATCAACTAAAATAATAATAATGAATGTTGTGAACCAAGGATTCTCAGTCAACTTTTCAGCAGCAACCCACCATTCCATAAACCCGATGTGCGGTGCTGGTGTTGGTGCATACATATAATCATCTCCTAAATTTTATACAATAAAAAAGACTAGCCAATGAAGTGCAATAAAAAAGTTAGACATTTTTATAAGTTTTAAGAAATCATGGAT
>NZ_AZDO01000040.1 GCF_001435505.1 Companilactobacillus futsaii JCM 17355
TTTTAAAAAGTTCTTGACATTAACTTGTCAGCTTGATAAAATAATTAAGTCGCTGATGAGCGTAAGCGCTTAATCAGCTGGTAGACCTTTGAAAACTGAACAAAGTTTTAACACTAAATTGTGTAGGCCAACATTTATTTGTTGGATTTACAACGAAGTCAATTCGCTAGTATAATTTTTTATGAGTCACAAACTTTTAATATGAGAGTTTGATCCTGGCTCAGGACGAACGCTGGCGGCATGCCTAATACATGCAAGTCGAACGAACCAAACTGTTGATTAAAGCTTGCTTTATGATTCAGACCTTGGTGAGTGGCGGACGGGTGAGTAACACGTGGGTAACCTGCCCAAAAGTGGGGGATAACATTTGGAAACAAGTGCTAATACCGCATAACAACTACTTTCACATGATCGTAGCTTGAAAGATGGCTCTGCTATCACTTTTGGATGGACCCGCGGCGTATTAGCTAGTTGGTGAGGTAATAGCTCACCAAGGCAATGATACGTAGCCGACCTGAGAGGGTAATCGGCCACATTGGGACTGAGACACGGCCCAAACTCCTACGGGAGGCAGCAGTAGGGAATCTTCCACAATGGGCGAAAGCCTGATGGAGCAATGCCGCGTGAGTGAAGAAGGTTTTCGGATCGTAAAACTCTGTTGTTGAAGAAGAACATGCGTGAGAGTAACTGTTCACGTACTGACGGTATTCAACCAGAAAGCCACGGCTAACTACGTGCCAGCAGCCGCGGTAATACGTAGGTGGCAAGCGTTGTCCGGATTTATTGGGCGTAAAGAGAATGTAGGCGGTCTATTAAGTTTGAAGTGAAAGCCCTCGGCTCAACCGAGGAAGTGCTTCGAAAACTGGTAGACTTGAGTGCAGAAGAGGAAAGTGGAACTCCATGTGTAGCGGTGGAATGCGTAGATATATGGAAGAACACCAGTGGCGAAGGCGGCTTTCTGGTCTGTAACTGACGCTGAGATTCGAAAGCATGGGTAGCAAACAGGATTAGATACCCTGGTAGTCCATGCCGTAAACGATGAGTGCTAAGTGTTGGAGGGTTTCCGCCCTTCAGTGCTGCAGCTAACGCATTAAGCACTCCGCCTGGGGAGTACGACCGCAAGGTTGAAACTCAAAGGAATTGACGGGGGCCCGCACAAGCGGTGGAGCATGTGGTTTAATTCGAAGCAACGCGAAGAACCTTACCAGGTCTTGACATACCATGAAAAGCTTAGAGATAAGTCTTTCCCTTCGGGGACATGGATACAGGTGGTGCATGGTTGTCGTCAGCTCGTGTCGTGAGATGTTGGGTTAAGTCCCGCAACGAGCGCAACCCTTATTATCAGTTGCCAGCATTCAGTTGGGCACTCTGGTGAGACTGCCGGTGACAAACCGGAGGAAGGTGGGGACGACGTCAAATCATCATGCCCCTTATGACCTGGGCTACACACGTGCTACAATGGTCGGTACAACGTGTTGCGAACTCGCGAGGGCAAGCAAATCACTTAAAACCGATCTCAGTTCGGATTGCAGGCTGCAACTCGCCTGCATGAAGCTGGAATCGCTAGTAATCGCGGATCAGCATGCCGCGGTGAATACGTTCCCGGGCCTTGTACACACCGCCCGTCACACCATGAGAGTTTGTAACACCCAAAGTCGGTGGGGTAACCCTTCGGGGAACTAGCCGCCTAAGGTGGGACAAATGATTAGGGTGAAGTCGTAACAAGGTAGCCGTAGGAGAACCTGCGGCTGGATCACCTCCTTTCTAAGGATATGATGCTTAGCATCAACGGAAATACACAACGTTAAAACTTTGTTTAGTTTTGAGAGG
>NZ_AZDO01000041.1 GCF_001435505.1 Companilactobacillus futsaii JCM 17355
TCTTAACTTTTCTTTATTTTTCCAAAGTGGCTAACTTGTTCTTGCAATTTGCGATATTCATTAGAATCTTTATCTTGGAAAATTTCATTATTAAGTAAGTGATTGATCGGTGTTTCATTAACTAAAGGAGAAGTATTGTCTTTACCTAATTCAACGTCGTTTACTTCACCAAAAACCACTTTATTTGTACGGTGGTCGTTGGAACTGACGAATGAGCTTTCTGACATATTCTTTACTTCTTGAACATAAGAAATATCTTTATCCAATAATTTTTCGTCCGTAATGTTTGTCCCAAAGTTAACATTTCCGAACAAAGATCCAACCGCAAGGTTTCCATTTGTATGTGCATTTAAAGTTGCTTCTTTAGCAAAGATATGGAATTTTGATGCATATCCTAAATTATTTTTGGATACATCTTGAAAGTCATCACTAACTTTGCCACCATTTTGAACTTCTGGATTAACTGATCTTTCAGCAACTTCTTGAATAGATACATTTGTATTATCACTAGCCTGAACATTAGTGATTCCCATCCCTGATAATACAATTGCACTAATTGCAACACATGATAAAATATTCGCCTTCTTCATTTTCATTAATAGTTTATTACTCCCTTATCGATTTCTTGATATTAATATTATCTTATAGAAACCATAAGGTCAAACCAAGTTTTGAAAAATATTTTTATTATTTTTGAATAAAAATTCAATTTGGCACAAAAAAAGAGCCGGATTTTAAAAATCCAACTCTAATTTATTAATTACCTGGTATTACACTTATAAGTGATATCAATAACTATATTGGAGATAAAAATCAAAGCAAACACTTTAACTTATAACCAATTAAATGGATCAAGCACCTTAACAAAACTATCAAAGAAGTATTCCCAGAAATTACTTTGATTACCCTTCAACTTATAGATAATGGTTTTAATTAAAGCAAAAATAAGAGAAATCAAAAAGTACAAAACCAATAAAAAGAATGCATATATGAAAAATTCCAACAATGAATTTCACTCCTTTATTGAATTGTAACAAAAAAACTATCAGCTCAAAACGAGTCGATAATCTTCTTACTTCTATTATTTAGTGGGCTTTTTCATTGTTAATTGAATACGATTACGATTCTCATCCACACTTAAAACCCAAACCGTCACAATATCGCCAATCGTCACCACCGTACTAGGATCACTGACAAAATGGTCGGATAATTGAGAAATATGTACTAAACCATCTTGTTTAACACCAATATCAACGAAAGCGCCAAAGTCAATTACGTTACGAACTGTACCTTGAAGTTCCATCCCTGGTTTCAAGTCGGCCATTGTTAAAACATCTTGACGCAAAAGTGGTGCTGGCATACTGTCACGCAAATCACGACCAGGCTTACTCAAACCGGCAATAATATCAGTCAAGGTAGCCACACCGATATTTAATTTTTGTGCAGATTTTTCTTGATTCAACTGACTTAATTGCTGTTGCAATTTTGGAGTTCCTACTGCTTGTGGCGTTTCAGCAATACTCTTCAACAATTCCCTAGTAGCAGAATAACTTTCTGGGTGAATGTCAGTATTATCCAATGGATCACTTCCACCGATGATTCTTAAGAAACCGACTGCTTGTTGATAGGCTTTAGGACCCAGACGTGGAACTGACTTCAACGACTGTCTGTTTGTAAATGAACCATTCTCATTTCTAAATTTGACAATATTTTTAGCGGTTGTTGCTGTTAAACCAGAAATATGTGTCAATAATTCAGGACTGGCTGTATTAACGTTGACTCCAACTTGATTGACTGCTGTTTCAACGACTCGATCTAATTGTTCATCTAGAGCTTTTTCAGGCACATCATGTTGATATTGACCGACACCGATTGCCTTAGGGTCAACTTTGATCAATTCAGCTAATGGATCTTGTAAACGACGACCAATACTAATAGCCGAACGTTCTTCAACGTGCAAATCAGCAAATTCAGCTCTGGCATTAGCACTGGCAGAATAAACTGATGCTCCTGCTTCATTGACGATGACATAATAAATCGGTTGCTTGATAGTTTTTAAAATACCACTAACAAACTCTTCCGATTCACGACTAGCCGTACCATTTCCAATCGCAATCATTTGAACGTGATATTTTTCTAACAGCTTTTTAAATTCAGGTGCTGCCGCTGCTCGTTGTTTTTCACTAGCTGGCTTGTGAGGATAAATCACTTGTTTAGTCAAGAAACGACCATTGGCATCAATAATAGCTAATTTACATCCCGTCCGATAAGCTGGATCAAAGCCCATCACAACTTTACCCTTTAAAGGAGCTTGCATCAGCAGGTGGTACAAATTATTACCAAAGACTTGAATAGCATGGGTGTCAGCCTTCTCTGACAATTGACGACGTAATTCACGCTCGATAGCTGGTCCTAAGAAACGTTTATAAGAATCTTCAAAGGCTGTATCGATTTTTTCAACTGCTAACCCACGGTTACGACCGACTAATTTAGAATGTCCATGACGTAAGATCTGCGTTGCATCGATAGCAATTCCTACGGTCAAAACTTTTTCTTTTTCACCACGATTGATGGCGAGAATTCGATAAGGTGGTACTTGTTTTAATTTTTGTTGGAAGTCGTAATAAGTTTCATAAACTGCTTGCTCGTCTTTTTCTTTAGCGCCACGTTTTAATTTGCTAGTCAATTCACCATTTTGCCAAGTATATTGTCTGATCCATTCTCTGAAATCAGCACGTTCACTGAAGTTTTCGGCCAATATTTCATGTACGCCAGCCCAAACTGCTGCTAAATCTGGCAAATCCTTTTTAGCATCGATAAAATCTCGAGCCTTTTTGTCTAAGTTTCCATTTGGGAAAGTCAATAACCACTTAGCCAAAGGTTCCAATCCAGCTTCTTTAGCAATCGTAGCTTTGGTACGACGCTTTTGCTTGTAAGGAAGATAGAGATCCTCAACTTGTTGCAAGACCGTTGCTTGTTCTAGTTTTTGTTTGAGTTCAGGCGTTAGCTTGCCTTGTTCTTGAATCAATTTTAAAACGTCTTGACGTCGTTGATTGAGCTTCATTAAACGATGTGTTTCATCTTCAATTTCTCTAATTGCTACTTCGTCCAAAGTTCCCGTACGTTCTTTTCGATAACGAACAATAAAAGGAACCGTATTTCCTTCATCTAATAAACTCAAGACCGCTTGAATCTGTTGAACGCGATATTGATTCAATTGTTGATGAACTGGTTTTGCCAAATCCACCATTTTGTTTTCTGCTTCTTTAGTTGCCATTGTAGTGCAATCCCTCCATCGTCGATTATCAAATACTTTTTAATTATACTCTAGTTAAGCTAGACTAATTGTGAAAAGATGAGTAAACTTAAAGAGTTATATATCAAATAGCTCAAATTGCCACATAGCTAACCGTAACTGGTTAGTTTTTTTATGTGACCATTTTGAATAAACAAATGAGGTTAACAATGGATATCAAAGAATTAAACTTTGCCAATCAGGATTTAGATAATTTTGCTGGATTAAGTCATATTGGTAACGGTAAAAATCAAGACATCGAAAAATATTATCAATCATTTCGAACTTGGCTTGATTGGAATAACGTTCTCGATGTAGTTAATAATTACAAAAATATTAAGATGGATCTTCATTATGTAACTTCATATGATTTTTTAGTTTGGTTACTTCACTATGGAGACGTTTATGATAATCTTTTGCGTCACTGTTTGAATCAAAACCCTGCAATGGATTACAAAACTGCCGCAAGAGACCTTTACAAATTACGTCAATCTCATCCCAAATTCTCATTTACAGTTGCTTTAGCAGCACATTTAAAAGCCCATGACTTTTTGTCAGATAATGATTTAGATCAATTCATCCCTGTTCTAGCTAGTATTCCTAACAATAGTGGCAAGAAAAAAACTGATATGATCACTTCAGAATTAGGTGAAAAACTTTATGAGGCAATTTACAGCCTATCTAATTTTGCAGTTGAACGTGTCTCGCAAGAATGCTTTTGATGATAAAAATAGCTAACAAGCCAATTAAGGTTTGTTAGCTATTTTTAATTAGTTTTGATAGTCCCCCACCAATTAGGAAAGATTTCTTTCAAGGTAGTAGTTTCTCGTTTTTCATAATTGACCATAATTTCTGTATCAGCATTTTTAGGTGAAAATTCCATCAACGTTTCCCGACACGTTCCACATGGTAAGCCATCGAGTCCAGTTGGCGGTGCATCACGAAAGGTAATCATCCGTTTAACCTCCATTTCTCCGTCATCTTGCAACATATTCAATAAAGCTACTCGTTCAGCACAAAGATTGATGGTCCCACATGCCATCTCGATACAATATCCAGTATAAATTTTGCCAGATTTACTCTCCAATGCACAGACCACGTTATTGGCATAAACAAAATCATTTAATTCATGCGGTTTATATAATGGCTTAGCAGCTAAATATAATTTTTCCCAAACATCCATAAAAATTTTCCCCCTTAGATATTTTATGAATATAAATATACCATTTATTAAAAACCCAATCTATTCATAGAATAGTAAATACAGTAAAGCAGGAGTCAAGATTGTGAAT
>NZ_AZDO01000004.1 GCF_001435505.1 Companilactobacillus futsaii JCM 17355
AACTTTTCTTTATTTTTCCAAAGTGGCTAACTTGTTCTTGCAATTTGCGAATCATATTTTTTATTTCTAATGCTAAACAAATACAGACAAATTACTAATATAACAATACCAGTAAAGGCTCCTGCACTATCTAAAATCACATCTTCAACTAATGGCGTACGTCCACCAGTCAGTCCTTGATGAAACTCATCAAATGCGGCCAAGCCGGTCGTTGTCATCCATGGTATAACAATCATCAAAAAATAATTACGTTTGAAATATGTAATCAAAGCTAAAGCTAAGAAAACTCCTAATACTAAGTAAATACTGAAGTGTGCTCCTTTACGAATAAAGAACTCAATGAATTTAAAATAGCCATCGTTAGCGACAGATTGATACTTACCACCATAATTAAAGCCAATCTGAGACAAACTATGCTCAAAAGGCTTATTTTGAAGATACCTCTCTAAAAAAGGAACCGACGTTTGTTGTTTATAAGTCATGGAAGAACTGTAAAACAATCCTAATAGAATTACGATAGCTATTCCATAAAACCACTTCTCATATTGCTTAATTTTTTTCATTATTCATCTTCCATTTTAACTGTTGCATTGATCTCCTTGGCATCATCAAAATATCCTGAATAATACAAGGAATGAATTGCCCAAAAGTACATAAATGTAGAGAAAATCAAAATAACAACAAAATCATATGGATAATGAACTAAATTAATTCCTCCAAAACTGGAACTACCTAACCATGAAATCATTGCTAATCCAAACAAATGTACGATCAACCACAAACTAGCATATAATTTTTGCCTAAATTCTCTAAATCCACGACGTGCATCGTAAATGAAGTAAATTGGCAAACCAACAATAATTATAACAATAACTTCCACAGTCGTTGGAAACATTGCCCAATAAATTGCCAAACTGATCAAATCAAAGACAATTGGCGCCAAAATGTGCATCCCTTTAATCTTTGTTGGACGCTTTAAATTAGGCCCCATCTTTCGTAAACTACCAGCTACTACTGGACCGGACAAAAGTGAAATCAATGTCGAAGCAGCAACTACTCTTGATAAGAGCGACCAATTTTTAAATAGTAAAATCAAAACAAAACTAACTAACATATTTATCATCAAAGCCACTCTAGGTGAATGATACTTGTTATTTGCGTTACTCAAGAACAGTGGTAAATGCTTATTCTTAGGCATTGACGATAATGATTTACTTGCTGAAGAAGCAAAGGCGATTCCACTACCAACTGGTGAAATAAAGGCCGTAAAGTAAACCAAAGTTGATAACCAATAAATATTTAACAAAATAGCCAAATCGGCAAATGGTGAATTAAAATTGATTTTAGCCCAACCACCATTGGTTACTGACTGTGGTAATGCACCGATAAAGACAATTTGTAAGGCAATATAAACTAAAGCACTAATCAATAATGAAATAATTATCCCACGTCTAATGTTTACTGAAGGTTTGCTTATATCATTACTCAAATTAATGACAGTTTGAAAAGCCACATAAGAGTAAATAATTCCGGCACTTCCAATTGCTACGAAAATCGAAGCTGAACCATTAGGCATAAATTCTTGAAAATTACTACCCATGTTACCAAAATCAAAATGTGCAGAAATTAAAACAATCATTGTAATAATTGGTACAACTAATTTTAAAACTGAGATGAAATTATTGAATTTTGCCATAATCGCTACTGACCAATAATTAATAAAAGTAAATATTAAAATCATCACAGCCGCCATCATTAAACCTTGTGACGTTAGTTGTCCATCTTTCATAAAACCATGAGTCCATTGTGCCCATTCCCAAGGCCAAGTACTCATATATTGAGTTGATGCTACAGCTTCAATCGGTAAAATTGCTAAGAGCGATAGCCAATTAGCCCATGAGAAAATATGTCCTAAAAGCGATCCGTGAGTATACATCGTAAAACGACTCATCGCACCTTCTTCAGGGAACATTGTCCCAATCTCAACATAAACCATCGCAATCATTGCTACTAAAACTGCCCCAATAATCCAGGCCAGAATTGCAGCCGGACCAGCTATTTGAGCTGCTTGACTAGAACCGAACATCCAACCGGAGCCAATAATAGCACTCAGACCAAACATAACTGTGGAAAACAGATTTAATTTTTTATTCCTCATAAAACCACCAATCTATACATTTTATAGTAAAAAAAATAGCCTCAATTACGAGACTATTATATATCCACTACGTCTAAATAGGCTACTCTACTGTCACACTTTTTGCAAGATTACGAGGTTTATCAACGTCATTGCCACGTGCCAAACTTGCATAATAGGCAATCAATTGAGCAGGTACGACACTGATGATTGGTGAGATCAATTCGTCAATTTCAGGAATGATAATTTGATCGCCTTTTTCAGCGTACTTTTGACTAGCAATTACTAATACGTGAGCACCACGAGCCTCAACTTCTTGAATGTTGCCACGTGTATGACTAGCACCAACGCCATCGTTAATATAAGCAAATACCGGTGTATTCTTTTCGATCAAAGCGATGGTACCATGTTTCAATTCTCCAGCAGCAAAGCCTTCAGCATGGATATAAGAGATTTCTTTTAACTTCAAGGCTGCTTCAAGTGATAAAGCATAATCAATTCCACGGCCGATATAAAAGGCATTTGATTGACCCGTTAAGTAATCAGCTGTTAATTTCTTGATAGTTTCTTTTTCATCAACTATTTGTTGAATTCCATTAGCAGCTAAAGCAAGTTGTTTTTTCAAATTAAAGTCTTTAGCTACTTCCAAATTCTTTTCATCGCCTAGGGCTTTAGCTAGAACTGCTTCGACGGCAATTTGAGCTGTATAAGCTTTGGTTGAAGCAACAGCAATTTCAGGACCAGCTAGAAGTTCCATCGTATAAGTTGCTTCTCTTGAAAGAGTTGAATTTGGAACATTTGTCATAGTCAAACTTGGCAAATTCATTTTATTCACTTTAACTAATACTTGACGACTATCTGCTGTTTCACCACTTTGTGAAAGGAAGATGAAGAATGGATGCTTAGAAAGCTTTGGCATATGATATCCAAATTCACTTCCTAATTCAACATCAACTGGAACATCAGCAATCTTTTCAAAAATATTTCTACCAACTAAACCAGCGTGATAACTCGTACCGGCAGCAATGATGTATAAACGGTCAGCTTTCTTCAATTCATCTAACAAATCTTGTTCAACATTCAATGTTCCATCAGATTTGATGTAATTTTGAGAAATCTTTCTCATTACGTTTGGTTGTTCATCGATTTCTTTTAACATGTAGTGATCATAAGTTCCCTTAGAAATATCACTAGCATCCAAGTTAACGGTATATGAATCTCTATGAACGGGTGTGCCATCAATTTTTGAGATATTAACACTGCCCTTTTCCAAAATTACTACTTCACCATCATGGATTTCAACGAATTCATGAGTTTGATCAAGCATTGCCATAGCATCAGAACAGATAACATTGAATCCATCACCTAAACCGATCAACAATGGGCTCTTATTCTTAGCAACAAAGATTCTGTCCGGTTGTTCTTTATCAATCATGGCAAAAGCATATGAACCTTGAATCAAGCTCAAAGCTTTCCTAAAAGCAGCTTCACCATCAAGCCCCTCTTTAGCAAAATGATCAACTAATTGAACGGCTACTTCAGTATCAGTTTGACTCTTAAAATCAACGCCTTGTAAGTATTTTTCTTTTAATTCTTCAAAATTAGTTAAAACACCATTGTGTACTAAATAAAAACGATTATCTTCTGAGAAATGAGGATGTGCATTTTCAACTGTTGGCTTACCATGAGTTGCCCATCTAGTATGACCGATTCCTACTGAACCAACCACATCATCAGTAACAGCATTTTCAAGTTTACTAATCTTACCGACCTCTTTAACCAAGTAATCCTTACCTGCTTGGTTATTGACATAAATACCGGCTGAATCATAACCACGGTATTCTAGTTTTTCTAATCCGTTTAACAAAATATCAGTAGTTTTATTATTTCCAATTACTCCAACAATTCCACACATAGTTTTCAAGCCTTTCTAGATTGGTCTAGTTTATTTTTTATAAAATGGTATAGTTCATTCGAATTAACTTTATCATCTTGCGACAATGCCTAGAATACTAATATTAGGTTTTTTTGTCAAGAAAATATTAACATTTTTCTTAAATGGTATAGTTGGTGCATACCACACTGTATAAATCGGTATAGTTGGTATATGCCGATATAATTAACTCACTATAAAGTCAATAAGAAAAAAGTATGCCAAAAAAAATAGAGATTGGGGTATTAATCCCTCAATCTCTATTTATTAATTTTATTATATAGTCTTTAATGTCATAAAACTAATATTTTAGCTTAATTCATTTTTAACTACTTCAACGATTTGATCACAGTATTCGTTAACCTTTTCTTCAGTCGAAGCTTCACACATAACGCGAAGTAATGCTTGTGTACCACTAGGACGAACTAATACACGACCATCGCCATCCATTTCATCTTCGACAGCTTTAATGGCATCAAGAATTGGTTGATGTTTATCCCATGAGTTCTTATCAGCAACTGGTACGTTAACTAATTTTTGTGGATATACCTTGACAGGTGCACCTAATTCAGCAAGACTCTTGCCAGTTTCTTTCATAACGTGCAACAAATGGATACCAGTCAACATACCATCACCAGTATTCATGTATTCATACAAAACAACGTGACCTGATTGTTCGCCACCAATGTTGTAATTGTTTTTACGGATTTCTTCAACCACATGACGGTCTCCGACAGCAGTTTGAACCGACTTCATCCCGTTAGCTTCAATTGCTTTGTACAAACCGATATTACTCATAACAGTCGTTACGATCGTATCTTTTTTGAGGCGACCACCATCGTGAAGGTATTTACCAAGAATAAACATAATCTTGTCACCATCAACGATATTTCCGTCAGCATCAACGGCAATACAACGGTCTCCATCACCATCAAAAGCCAATCCGGCTACAGCATCAGATTCTTTAACACGTTGTGCCAATTGTTCTGGATGAGTTGAACCAACATTTTTGTTGATATTGATCCCATCTGGATGAGATGCCATAATTTCAAAATCTACGCCCAAATCAGCGAATAAGGTACTTGCCAAACGACTAGTTGAACCATTGGCAGTATCCAAAACAATCTTCATACCACTCAAATCATCCGATAGAGTTTGTTTTAAGAATTGAAGATATTTTTGGGCACCTTCTGGATAGTCAGAAACGCTACCTAATCCTTCTGCTGATGGTCTTGGTAAAGTATCTTCTTTAGCATCTAATAATTCTTCAATTTCTTCTTCAACGTCATCAGGTAGTTTATAACCATCTGAACCAAAGAACTTGATTCCGTTATCTTCAGCAGGATTGTGTGATGCAGAGATCATAATTCCCGCATCAGCAGAAACGGCACGGATTAGATATGCTACAGCAGGAGTAGTAATTACGTCAAGGTCCAAAACCTCAATACCTACAGAAAGTAATCCTGAAATTAAGCTTGATTGCAACATTTGACCTGAAATACGTGTATCTCTAGCAACTAAAACACGTGGACGTGCATCTTCATTTTCTGAATGCTGTGTTAGAACATAGCCACCAAATCTTCCTAACTTAAATGCCAGTTCGGGACTTAATTCTTTATTTGCAATACCTCTTACTCCATCTGTTCCAAAATATTTTGTCATGAAAAACTTACCCCCAGCGTATTATTGTTCGCTATTATCATCTGTCGAATTATCATTCGATGAACTTGTATCATCGTTCGTACTACTATCAGTAGTATTCGAACTTGTATTACTATTGCCGTTTGATGAACTAGACGAACCAGTTGTGATCGAAACATCAATAGTATCTGGATCCGTAAAAGCCACTTTATTCCCTAAAGCATCAGCCAAATTGATTGATTTTTTAGTATTGCTATTCACATCGCTAACATCAACTGGCACGTCAACGGAACTATCAATTGCATCAATTTGATCTTGCGTTCCATAGACTCGAATCGTCTTGACATCAGATGTGACCGATAAATTTGAAGTGGTACTACTTGAAGTTCCCTTTTGTTTCAAATTTATGCTGACTTGCTTACTTTGAATCGAAATTGGAATTTTAACGTGGACTGTTTGTGGATCCAATGTAACATTTACAGTTTTACCATTTTTATCGAGTGCTTGCACTAAAACTTCTTGATCAAATGTCGATTTTATTCCTTTTGGCAAAATTGGTTTAACAATCACCTTAGCAATTTTTTCAATTTCCGTGGCCGCTCCAGTGACTGTTACTGTATCTGGAGAAACTTCTACTTTGCCAGTCTCATAACCAGTTGCCAAGGAATCTTTGTTGTAATCAACATCGACATCAAATTTTTTCGTTTCACGATGCTGGATATTGACAGTAACATATTTAGGCTTAATGCTATAAGTCAATTCACTGTTCAAACCAGACTCTTTGATTTGTACACGATGCTGCCCAACTGATAAATCTTTTAAATTCAAATATAAATTAAAATTTTGTGTATTTTTGGTTGCAGTAACCAAAGCTGAAGGGCCTTCAATTGTTATTTTGACAGTCTCCGGATACCCAGTTATGTAGTATTTATCCACATCAGCTTGCAATTGCAATGGCACTGAAATAGTTGTTTTCTTTGTTACAGTCGAAGTGTTAGATTGATTAGAATCTCTCGTTGATCCAACTCCAGGTGAACTAACGTAAAAAAACAGCCATAGTGCACAACAGAGGGCAATAAATGCATAAAAATAATTACTATTAATTATCTTTTTCATTTTGGTCCTCCTTCTTTCGGCGACCTATTTTAAAGAAGTCTGAAATCGAACGGTTGGCATTTTCATTTGGATCTTTCAATTGAGCGTGAAGATATTTGAGATAATCTTCCCTCGTTAGATCCAACATCATATGCCCATTGCGAGTAATCATTACACCACCAGTCTCTTCGGAAACAACAATTGTGATAGCATCAGTAACTTCACTGATACCAACCGCAGCTCTATGCCGTGTTCCTAATTCCTTAGGTATCGTGTTGCTTTCAGAAAGAGGCAAATAAGCGGCCGCAACTGAAATACGATTATTTCGAATAATAACTGCTCCATCATGTAATGGCGTATTCGGAATAAAAATATTGATCAGTAAAGCCCCAGTGACTTCGGCATCCAAATCAATCCCGGTTTCGACATATTCTTCCAAACCAGTATTCATTTCCAAAGTTATCAGAGCACCGATTCGACGTTTACTCATGTACTGAATAGCCTGATCAAGACTTTCAATCAAATGATTTTTCGTTTTACCTTCTTCATTGCTCGTCGAACTGAATAACGGCAATCTTCCCAAGTGTTCCAAACCACGTCTTATTTCTGGCTGGAAAATTATCACGATAACAATAATTCCCCAATTGATCAGTTGATCCATCAAAAATGAAACAGTGTGCAAATTTAAGGCCCAACTGACTAATTTAATAACAAAAATAATTACGATTCCTTTGAGAAGCTGTACTGCTTTAGTTCCTCGTAACATTGACAGAACTTTATATAAAACATACCAGACTACTAGGATATCAACCAAGTTAGCCAGGTTCTGCCATGTAAAAATATTGCTTGGTATAAAATTCATTTTTCTAGCTCCTTAGCAGTTCGAATTAATTATAACAAACAATAAAAATTATAAAAGTTCATCATATATTGAGTTTTATTCCACACCTATATTGATAACTTCTTCGCTATAATTAATATTTTTTCTTAACTCATTAGCAGTTACTTTGCTAACACGTCCTTGTTCTAACATATCCTGAACAAAAGCGCGTTGATAACTCAAAGCTTTTACTTCTAAGGCCATTCGCTCACTGTTAAATTCTGGCGAACGTCCTCGATACTTCCCTTGTAACAATTCCAAACGATCTTCATAATGTCGTTGGAAAATATAAATCAAATTATCATCGATATCTTCTTGATTGGATTGATCTAATTCTTGAAGTTTTTCCAAAGCTCTCTTAGCTCCAGCAATAGAGATTTTGATTGAATCTTGATTCATTTGTTGAATATCGTTATATTTAACCGAACGATAGATCCAACGTTTAATTTGTAAGAAGGTTCTTCTAAAATAGCTAATGAAAAATTCAATTGTAGAATTATAACGACGATGCACAATTTCTTTCTTGTACTTAGCAATCTTTCTCATTGCCAAATCATATGAATCATCAGAAATTTCGTGGTTCTCATATAATTCATCAATCGCCTCTAATTCACAGTTAAAACAGATATCCCACAGTTCAGCATCTTTTTTACTTTTTACCCGACGCTTACTGATTTGATGGCTGGCAACATTAGAATTGTTGTTTCGGAAAGTCAAATTTCTAATATCGTTTAAATATTCGGCAATCACAGAAGAATAAACTGCAGTATCGCCTTCATCCATTTCATTACGAAGTTTTTTAACTGTTTTATCTAAAATAACACGATTAGCTTCAATTCGAGTCAATTCTATTGGTGCAATCTCTTCTTCGTCGTCATCAGAATTATCTGAGTTATCAGAACTAAAGGTATTACCACGATAAGCAACCGGTGCACTACTCTTCGTTAGCATAGGAATCAAAATTGTAGCTCCTAACAAACTGAAAATAATTACTGCACTGGCGACAAATAATAATAATGTTCTTGAAGGAAATGGAGCTCCACCTTTGATCGTCATAGGTAGTGACAAAACACCAACCATAGTTACAGCCCCACGGACTCCGGAAATTCCGGACATTAAACAATCATAAAGTCGTGTTTTAGACCATAACTTGATTTTGCCATCGGGATTATTAGAAAATGTCGAATAAATATAACTCCAAGCAAATCTAATAACAACTAACATTATCCAAATGATAAAAGCTAAAATTGTTGCCCAAAATGTATTGATGTTATCATTATGAACTAACTCTTCCATCGCAAACGGGATTTCAATTCCCAACAAGACAAAGACGATTCCATTCAATACGTAAACAACTAAATCCCAAGTTCTGGAGGTAATCAATCGGATTTCTGGCGTGAAAGCACTCATATTGTGGTTTGAAGAAATGTTCAAAATACCAGCAATTACAACCGCTACGACCCCAGAAACATCAAAGATATCTTCAGCAACGTAATAAATAATAAATGGAATAATAATTTGGATTATGGCATGTAAAATTGAATCATCTACACCTTGATTGATTAAGTACAAACGAATTCCATTAAAAATCCAAATCATTATTGCACCCACTAAAGCACCAACGATTGAAATATGGAAAAAATCAATCGTAGCGCTCTTTAATGAGAACATCCCAGTAACAGTGGCAGCGACCCCATATTTAAAGCAAATCAAACCAGATGCATCATTAATCAAACTTTCACCACTGATCAGATGCATCAATTTATCCGGAATGTGCGCTTTTTTAGCAATCGATTGAACCGCGATTGGATCAGTTGGCGATAAAACTGCTACCAGTGTAAAAGCAGTTGCCCAAGGTAAACTTGGGATTAAAAATTTCACGAATACTCCACCAACTAGAGTTGAAATAATAACTAAAATAATCGCATTACCTAAAATTGGACCTTTGAGTTTCCAAAGCTCTCGTTTAGGAAAATTATTCCCGTCATTAAACAAAATTGGCGCAATGAACGCTAACAAAAACCACTCCGTATCGACATAAATCTTAACGTGCATAAATAATGCCGCTAAAATCCCGGCTGCGATTTGTAGCAAACTAGGTGGTATCGACACAAAGTAGTGACTAACAATATTGGCAATAATTAAGAGTGAAAGAATCAAAATAATTGATTCAAGTATTTCCACAGACAACACCTACCATTCTTTTATTTTTTGTCCTCACCAATAATGCGAACTTCGGTATGAAGTTCAACATCAAACTTTTCTTTAACAGTCTTTTGGATCAGATGAATCAAATTCATATAATCAGTTGCCGTGGCATGTTTAACATTGACGATAAAACCGGCATGCTTCATAGAAACTTGGGCACCGCCAACCATTTTACCTTGCAAACCAGCTTTAATAATCAAAGGACCAGTAAAATGACCCTTTGGACGTTTAAAGACGCTACCACATGATGGGTATTCCAATGGTTGCTTAGAACGTCTCAAAGCATTTAATCGGTCCATTTCTTCTTGAATAACTTCTTTATTACCACGTTTTAAATTAAACGTAGCGCTTATAACGATACCGCCATCATCTTGTACGGTACTGTGACGATAACTAAAATTCATATCATCATGAGTTAAAGTCGTAATGTGTCCATCAGGTAGCAAAACTTCGGCAGACTCAAAAACATCTTTGATTTCTCCACCGTATGCTCCAGCATTCATGAATACAGCTCCCCCAACGCTTCCTGGGATTCCAGCTGCAAACTCTATACCTGTTAAACCAGCTTTTTGTGCAGCAATCGTAGTATTAATGATTGTTGCACCAGCTTCAGCAGTAACTTTAGTTTCAGAAACTTCAATCTTTTTAAAATTAGGTAAAATTATCACAATGCCACGAATGCCACCATCTTTAATAATTAAATTACTGGCATTACCAATAACCGTAATTGGCACTTGATTAACGCGAGCAGTATCAACAATTTGAATCAACTCTTCACGTGTTTTAGGAAAAGCTAAAGTATCAGCGTTTCCGCCAGTTTTAGTAAAAGTATATTTACTAAGTGGCTCATCTAATTTAAATTCAATATTTGGTAATTTTTCAACTGGAAAATTCAATATTCATCATCCTTTATGTTACTAAGACTTATCTTTAATTTTATCACATAGTTAGCTTCTTAACGACCAAACAGGCATCCCAATAATGCTATAATTACGCTGAGGTGATTTTATGAAACTAATATCGTGGAATGTAAACGGTTTACGTGCCGTTGTCAAAAAAGACTTCATTTCTACTTTCCAACAATTAAACGCGGATATTTTCAGTATCCAAGAAACTAAAATGCAAGCAGGTCAGCTTGATCTTGATTTGCCTGGATACCACCAATACTTCTTTTATGCTAAGAAAAAAGGCTATTCTGGAACTGCTATTTTCTCAAAGGCCGAACCGATTTCGGTTAAACAAGGTTTAGGTATCGAAGAATTTGATGATGAAGGACGGACTATAACCTTAGAATTTCCTGATTTTTACTTAATTAATAGCTATACACCTAACTCACAGCCAAAATTAAAACGTGTCGCTTATCGGATGCGTTATGACGATGCATTACGTAAATATATGTTACAATTATCGTCCGATAAACCCGTAATTCTCTGTGGTGATCTAAATGTTGCACACGAAGAAATCGATTTAAAAAATTCTAAAACTAATCACAAAAACCCCGGTTTCTCTGATCAAGAACGTGACAAATTTAGTGAACTACTAGATAGTGGCTTTATCGATAGTTTCCGTTCACTTCACCCTAAAGAAATCAAATATTCATGGTGGAGTTATCGCTTTAATGCACGTAAAAATAACGCTGGGTGGAGAATCGACTACTTTGTCGTTTCTAAGAATGGTCAACAATTGATTCAAAACGCCGATATTTTGACGGATATTTATGGATCGGACCATTGCCCAATCGAATTAGACCTTAATATTAAAGGAGAATAATTTATGAATTTCGTTGCCATGGACTTTGAAACAGCTAATGGTAAAAGGACGAGTGCTTGTTCCTTAGCCCTAGTCCTTGTTCGAGAAAACCAAATCGTGGATAGTTTTTATACATTGATTAACCCTAGAGAAATTTTTAGTCCCCGCAATATTCAAATCCACCACATAACACCCCAAGACGTTCAAGATGCACCAACTTTTGATCAAGTTTGGCCCCATATTGAACCACTTTTTGACAGTAGTCATCTCGTTGCTGCACACAATGCTAGTTTCGACAATAGTGTTTTAAAGAATACTCTAACTAACTATGGCATCATAGCTCCAAAGTATTTAACTATCGATACTTTAAGAACTAGTCGTAAATTTTATCCCGATTTTCCAAATCACAAATTAAACACTGTTTCCAAGGCTTTAAATATTGACTTAAAAAATCATCACAATGCATTAGCCGACAGCGTTGCTTGTGCTGAAATTTTGCTTAAAACTGAACAAGAATTTGGAACCGAACAAATAAAAAAGATGATTAAGCTTACTTAACCATCTTTGACATTACTATTGTTTTACTTTTTGTTAACTCAGTTGTAAATCCATATTTTTGATAAATATGAATTGCGGCTGAGTTATTTTTGTACACTTCTAAAATTATCTTTTCTAATGGTGATGCATTCGCCCAATCGATTGCCTCTTCAAGTAAATACGAAGCAATCCCATTATTCCAGAACTCTTTATCGACTACCACGCCAAATTCAGCTTTTTTAGTATCAATTCGCTCTAGTCGACAATAACCAATGAGTTCATCTTCTAATACTGCTAAGATCAATTCATCATATTCTGATTGAAAGATAGCATCTAACGAAATTTCTTCATCCCGAATGGATGTTGATTGTATATCGTCAAATGAAATAAAATCACTTTGCCGACTGACTTTTTTTAAAAAATCTAATAAGTCCTGAGCATCTTTTGGGACAGCTTCACGTAATTTTAATTGTTGGCTCATAATTGTTCAAAACCTCGTTGATTAAACCTAGTTCCATGTAATTTAAAAGTAACTTTTCGATCAGTATCTGACAAACGCTCAATATTAATCGTCAGATGATCCTTTGGAATCTCATCTTTGATAAATTGAGGCCATTCAACCATCGTTATACCATCACCATTGAAATATTCATCAAAGCCCAAGTCTTCATCAGGACTGCTTTCTAGACGATAGGCATCCATGTGATACAAAGGGATTTTACCATCTTTATACTCACGAATTAAGGTAAACGTAGGACTTTTTACATTACGTTTGATTCCTAATCCTCGAGCTAAGCCCCGAGTCAAAGTGGTCTTCCCTACACCCAAGTCACCATTTAAAACTACAACGTCACTTGGCCTCAGCAATTGAGCCATCTTTTCGCCTAAGTCTTCGGTTTCTTCGTATGAATGGGTCGTTACTTGATATTCAAGCATAATTTCTCCTTAATTCTATAATGCTAAAGCTGCCGTTAAAATGGCTGACTTGTAGACATCTTCTTCATTGCAACCACGTGATAGATCAGAAATTGGCTTAGCTAATCCTTGCAAAATAGGTCCAATAGCTTCAAAACCACCGAATCTTTGTGCAATCTTATAACCGATATTTCCTGATTGAAGATCTGGGAAAACAAAGACGTTTGCATGTCCTGCCACTTTTGAATCCGGAGCCTTTTGAGCACCAACACTAGGTACAAAAGCCGCATCAAATTGTAATTCACCGTCAAGAGCTAAATCAGGTGCTAATTTTTGAGCAATCTTAGTAGCTTCAGCGACTTTAGTAACTTCATCACTCTTAGCACTACCCTTAGTCGAGAAACTCAACATAGCAACTTTAGGATCGATATCAAATAATTTTGCATCTTTTGCTGTTTGAACGGCAATTTCAGCTAATTCTTGGGCATTAGGATTGATGTTGATAGCACAGTCAGCAAACATATAACGTTCTTCGCCCTTTTGCATAATGAAGGATCCACTGATACGAGAATTTCCTGGAGCAGTTTTAACAATTTGTAAAGCTGGACGAACAGTATCACCAGTTGAATGAATTGCACCAGAAACCATTCCGTCAGCCTTGTCCATATAAACTAGCATTGTTCCAAAGTAGTTGTTATCTAGAAGCATCTTTTCAGCTTGTTCTTCAGTATTCTTGCCTTTACGACGTTCAACAAATTTTTCAACCATTGTGTCAAAGTCAGCATAATTTTTAGGATCAATAATTTCAATACCAGAAATATCAAACGATTTTTCATCAGCAACCTTATCGATCTCTTCTTGATTACCAATTAAAATAGGTTTAAGAACATTTTCTTTAACTAAACGAACGGCAGCGCCTAAAATTCTAGGTTCTTCACCTTCTGGGAAAACAATCGTTAAATCTTTTCCATTAATCTTACTTTTGAGACTTTCAAATAAATCCATTACTTTTCCTCCATTTCATCATCAGCACGTTCAGGTAACTGCCAATTGATTTCTTTTTCATTATAGTTTAAAAGCGCTTGATTTGCTTTAGAAAATGGTTTAGAACCAAAAAATCCATATCTAGCCGCAAATGGACTCGGATGAGTTGAAGAAATAATTGTGTTCTTTGATTGATCGATCAAAGGAATCTTACTCTTAGCGGCATTCCCCCATAAAATAAAGACGACTTTGCCTCGTTCTGACAGAGCCTTGATAGCATAATCAGTTAGTTGTTCCCAACCTTTTCCTTTATGAGAATTAGCTTGTCCTCTTCTTACTGTTAGAACCGAGTTGAGTAATAAAACTCCTTGAGTAGCCCATGATTTCAAATAACCATGATTAACTGGCGTACATCCTAAGTCATCTTGTAATTCCTTATAAATATTGCGCAATGATGGTGGAATCGTCACACCTGGTTGAACAGCAAAACTACAACCAATTGCTTGATTTGGTTCATGATAAGGATCTTGTCCTAAAATGACAACTTTCGTTTTTGAAAAGGGAGTCCACTCAAAAGCCTGATAAATATGGTGCATCTCCGGATAGATAGTCTGAGTATTGTATTCTTCCACTAAAAATTCACGGAGTTTTTCATAATATGGTTTGTCAAATTCACTATTCAAAACTTCTTGCCAATCATTATTTATTAAGGTTTTCAAATTTACACCTACCTGTTTTGATATATAATTCCATAAAATATGGTAACATTCACTTATAGCATAACGCATTCGGAGGAAACTTTATGATTAAATTAATCGCATCCGATATGGATGGTACTTTACTAAACGAAAAGATGGAGGTTTCAGATCGTAACATCCAAGCAATCAAGGATGCACAAAAAGCCGGTATCGAGTTTCTGATTGCTACTGGTCGTGGTTTGAGTGAGGCCAAACCATTTTTAAGAAATCAAGTTCATCCAGGATATATCACTTTAAATGGGGCTGAAGTCTTCGATAGCGATGAAAAGTTGATTTCCAGCAATCCAATTTCTACAGAATCACAAAACAAAGTCGTTGACTACTTCCACAAGTATAATGTTTATTTTGAGGTCGTTACTGATAAGGGGATTTTTTCAAACGACCGCGAAGCTAGAGTCAATAATTTAGCTAATTTGCTAGTAAAATTAAACCCTGGCACTTCATTCAAGCAAGCCCTAAGAGATACTCAAGAGCGTGTCAAAATGATGCCTATGAACTTCGTAGACAATTATGAACATATCTTCAATGATAAATCCTTCAAAATCATGAAACTGATTGGATTTAATGAACACCAACATAAAGTATTGGCTCCTATGAAAAAAGAAATCACCAAAAATATTAAAGATGTAGTTGTCACTTCCTCATCCCCTAATAACGTTGAAGTTAATAGTGTTAATGCTCAAAAAGGAATTGCTCTTCTACAATATGCCAAAAAACGTAATATCTCAGCTGATGAAATTATGGCAATTGGAGATAATTTAAACGATTATTCCATGATCAAAGATGCTGGAGTCGGTGTAGCTATGAAAAATGCTATTCCAGTTATCAAAGAAATAGCTCAAATCGAAACCGACAACAATGTCAATGATGGTGTAGCTCAAATCATCGAAAAAACGATTGAGGACCAAAAACAGGGCTAATCATGGAGCTTTATATTCGTAAAGCAGATTTGGCAGTTGGCAATATTTTAGTCATTGCTAATCAAAGCAAGGAAACTATCTTTATAGCCTCGCGTGACAAAGAAAATCCTTTCTTAATCAAATTGTATAATCGTTTAAATACGTTAATTGGTGAAATAAGTTTAAAAAATAATTTTCTAAAAATTTATTCTATTAAAATCAATGGTGAAGAAAAAGCTACTATCAATGCTTTACCAATGATTGACTTAAAATTTGTTTATTTGAGTAAAGTTAATTGGAGTGTTATCGGCAACTTGGTTGAGTCTAATTATCACGTAACTCAAGCTGGCAAAGAAATTTTACAAGTTCAACCAACTATTTTAAGCCAAGGTCATCCTGGATTAGAGTTATCCTTTAGCAACTTAGATGACGGTCCCATGGGCACTTTATTAGCTATCTTTTTAGATAAATACATTAAATTACCTACTTTGGCGCCAAAAACTGACCTAGATGATTTAGGATTAAAATCCAAAATGCCTTATCTTAACAACTTTAATAAATAAAAAACCTTTCCTATCAGGTGAAGTGCTCTAAAATTGTTAGACATAATCTAACAACTTTGGGAGCACTTTTT
>NZ_AZDO01000042.1 GCF_001435505.1 Companilactobacillus futsaii JCM 17355
GAAAGCCAAAGTTTCTATAAAACTTTGCTTTCCTGCCTAACGGCGAGTGAAAAAGCAGTCAAGCTGGCTCAGCTTGGACGGGGTTCGGGGCGTCAGCGTCCGAATTAATGTGGCTTGCCGCACCTTCTAAGCAACGAACGAAGTGAGGCGCAAAGAGCGTAGCGAATGAAGTTTAATGTGAGCCTGTTTTTGGGCTCACTCCTTTGTATTTTTATTTTAGGTTTTGATCTTGTACAGTGGTGCCTCTTTTAAACCTCTTTTATAAACCTCTTTTAAACCTCTTTTAGACCCCTATTGCACCTTACTCTCCCAAGGCTTATAGAAGTTTATCAACGAGGTTTTGTCTGTTTATCAACGAGGTTTTGTCTGTTTATCAACGA
>NZ_AZDO01000043.1 GCF_001435505.1 Companilactobacillus futsaii JCM 17355
TTTTTTTATGACAAAATACTCTTCAGAATTTAAAGTAAAATTAGTAAATGAATATTTAGAAGGACAAATATCGATACTTGGTTTAGCCAAGAAATATGGGATACCAAGTAAATCCCCTATTTATAATTGGGTACATCAAGCCGAGACTAATGGGTTGAACTCTTTAAAGAATAAAAGATCTCATAAAGAATATTCTCAAGACTTCAAGTTATCCGTGATAGAATATTATAAATTACACGAGATCAGCCGTCTTGATACCGCAATTCATTTTAAAATATCGCCTAGTCAAGTTAGTTCTTGGATTTATATATATAATCATTATGGTGTCGCGGGATTGAGGCGGCGTCCCAGAGGGAGACGCCCATTAATGGCGAGAAGAAAGAAAAAAACTCATTTAAGTTCTTCAAAAGAAGAGAAATATAAACAAGAAATACTCGATTTAAAGTCAAAATTACACGATACGGAAATGGATCGTGATATTTTAAAAGCACTAAAGGCCTTGAGAGAAAACAATCACAGCTCGAGAAAGCAAAAATAGTTGAATCATTAACTGATAAGTACAAACTTACTGAACTATTAAACAAAATAAATTTACCAAGATCTACATACTATGAACGTCTTAATAAAGTCAAAAAACAAGATAAATATGCCCAATTGAAAGAATTCATCACACAGACTTATTATGATTCAAACTCAACCTACGGTTATCGTAGAATCTGGAAGCAATCCCTCAAGGCCGGATTTAAAAACTCTCCAGATACCGTACGTCGATTAATGGGCAAATTAAATTTAAAAGTAACTATTTATTCCCGCCATACATCTGGTTATAGTTCCTTTAAAGGTAATGTTGGGAAGAAAGCCCC
>NZ_AZDO01000044.1 GCF_001435505.1 Companilactobacillus futsaii JCM 17355
GAAAATACTGATTTAATAGGATTTATCGTGTGGCTAATTTGTTCTTGCAATTTGGGTCTTTGTTATAATAAAAATCGTTGTACAAATCGAGGAGGAAAATAATGAAAAAGATTACAGCATTTTTATTGTCATTATTAATGTTACTAGGGGTATTCGCTCTAGCAACTGCAACAACCGTTCAAGATAAGGCTTCCAAGAATATCAACGTTACTTACACTTTGAAGAAGAACCAAAAGAAGATTGCCAAGAAAACTATCGCATTGAAAAAGAATGCCACTGTTACTGATGGTCTTAAAAAAGGCTGGAAAGTTAACGACAAAGGCGGCTTTATCTCAGCTATCGACGGTCACAAACAAAATAACAAGAAGAAAATTTACTGGACATTCACTGTTAATGGCAAACAAGTTAACGTTTCAGCTGACAAAAAGAAATTACACAACAAAGACAAAGTTGTTTTCAAATTATCAAAATATAACGGTTAATGATTAAATTAAAATATGAGGTGAGGATAAATTCAATATCCTTATCTCATATTTTTTTGCATAAATAAGTAATTTTACAATCTACCAATTAACGTCTCCATCTTTTCAAAACGACTTAATTCTACGGGCTATAAATAACTTAATTTGCCAGTGTATAACGTTTCAGATTAAGCTACCACTAAGTTATAATAACCATATCGAAAGGAGATCAATCTAATGAAATATACGAAAACCAAAGCAGTATTAAATCAACTCGTTGCCGATTTGAGCCAGATGTCAATGATTATCCATCAGACGCATTGGTACATGCGTGGACCCAACTTTTTGAAGTTGCACCCCTTGATGGATGAGTTCATGGAAGAAATTGACAGCCAACTCGATGTCATTTCTGAACGGCTGATTGCGCTTGATGGCAGTCCTTACTCGACCTTAAAAGAAATGGCCGAAAACACTAAGATTCAAGACTGGCCTGGTGAATGGGACAAAACAACCCCAGAACGCCTCGCACACTTAGTTGATGGCTATCGTTACTTGGAAGACCTTTACCAACACGGCATTGAAGTATCCGATGTTGAAAAAGACTTCAGTACCCAAGATATTTTCATTGGTCTCAAAACCGCAATTGAGAAGAAAATCTGGATGATTCAGGCAGAGCTTGGGTCGGCGCCGGAAATTGATGAATAAAATAATATTAAAAAATCGGTAGGCTTAAACATTGCTAACGCTTATATCAGTGCTGCTATTTAATTAAAATGCGACATCCCAACAACGGGGTGGCGCATTTTTGTTTGCAATGCGGTGACAAATAGGCCGGAAACAAAATAAGTGAGTGATAACTCATTTTAATGTTGACAAACCGAGATGTACTGATTATACTAAGGCCATTAAGTGAGTGAGCATACACTCGTTTTGAGAAAGAGGGTTATTAAAATGGCAACGGATTATGTCATCGCCAAGCAGGTCAGCAAGCACTTTGGTCATCAGCAAGTGCTCAATCAGATTGATTTGACACTGCCGGCTGGAATGATTTATGGCTTGATTGGGCCATCAGGAGCTGGGAAGACCACCTTGATCAAGAGTATTTTAGGGATGGAAGCTGTGGATAGTGGCACTGTTAAAGTCATGGATACGGTGATGCCCAATAGGGCGGTAATGGCGCAAGTAGGGTATATGGCCCAAAGTGACGCTTTGTATGAGACACTAACGGCCCGTGAAAACCTGACCTTGTTTGGGCAATTGATGAGCGTTCCAAAAATAAAGTTAGCACAAATGATTGATTATGCAGCCGGATTAGTTGATTTAACGTCCCAATTAGACA
Source organism: Companilactobacillus futsaii JCM 17355 (assembly GCF_001435505.1). Taxonomy (GTDB): domain Bacteria; phylum Bacillota; class Bacilli; order Lactobacillales; family Lactobacillaceae; genus Companilactobacillus; species Companilactobacillus futsaii. The sequence goes on from NZ_AZDO01000044.1 coordinate 1,801, forward strand.
AGCGGGTCAGTGGCTATTCGGGTGGGATGAAACGGCGCTTGTCGTTGGCAATTGCCCTGATTCAGGATCCCCAATTATTGATTTTAGATGAACCGACCGTTGGGATTGATCCAGAATTACGGCAACAAATTTGGACCGAACTAAATAAGCTCAAGGATACCGGTAAGTCGATGCTCGTGACAACGCATGTCATGGACGAAGCAGAACGGTGTGATTATCTCATGTTGATTCGGCACGGGATTGCGCTTGCTGAGGGGACACCCGCGGCACTGAAACAACAGTATGCAGTAGATACGATCGAACAGGTCTTTTTGAAAGCGGGGCGGATGCAAGATGCGAACGATGGCAATCGTTAGACGAGTTTTTAAGCAAATGTTACGTGATAAGCGTACCTTGGCGCTGATGTTTTTGGCACCATTGCTGATTATGACGCTGATGTATTTCTTATTTCAAAACAACACGACGCAATTAGCAAGCTTGGGTGTTCATCATGTAGACCAATCCGTGGTTAACGTGATCGATACCAAAAACGTGACGATTCATCATTATGATAGTTCACAGGCACGGAAAATGATTAAGCAGCATGATCTAGATGGCTATTTGACTCAGAAAAATGGTCAATTGACGATTACTTATTCAAATAGCAATCCAACCAACACGTCTTTAATTAAGGCGAGTTTACAATCAGGATTAGTCAAGTTGAAAATGAAGACGCTGGTGACCGTTACTAAGAAACAGCGCGCGGCCCTTGAATCGCAACAAGCCGCTTTGAAGAAGCTGACAGCAGCCCAGACACAAGCAACGGTGACCAAGCTGAAGACTGCCATTGCACAAGCCCAGGCCCGCGGTGACCAGGCAACTGCTGAGAAATTACAAAAGCAACTCAAGCAAGCCACAGCCACGACGTCTAGTTCGACTCAGTCAGCTAAAGCAACCAGTTATACGACTAAGTCTCATTATATTTATGGTAGTAGTGATTCAACGTTCTTTGAAAGCTTTTTGCCAGCCTTTCTCGGTTTCTTTGTCTTCTTCTTTGTGTTCTTGATTTCTGGCGTTTCACTTTTGAATGAACGTACTACTGGAACCCTAAGCCGGCTACTTGCAACCCCAATTCGACGGAGTGAAATTATTATGGGCTATCTAATTGGTTATGGGGGCTTTGCCATCATTCAGACTGTCCTGACCGTTGTTTTTACAATTACGGTCTTCAAGATTCACTTAGTTGGTAGTATTTGGCTGGTCTTTCTGACTAACTTATTATTAGCGTTAGTGGCTTTGACCTTGGGTATCTTTATTTCCACCTTTGCTAACTCAGAATTTCAAATGATTCAGTTTATTCCACTGATTGTTGTACCACAAATCTTTTTTGCTGGGTTGGTTCCAGTCGATGGCATGGCCAGTTGGTTGCAAGCAATTGCCCACATCATGCCGTTATACTATGGTGCTAATGCGTTGACGGCTGTTGTGACAAAGGGTGCTGGGCTTGGCGATATTGGTGTCAATTTGTTAATATTAGTAGGTTTTATGGTCGTACTAACAATGTTGAATATTGTTGGAATGAAACGTTATCGGAAGGTGTGAGGATATGGAACGACCACGGATACGGGATTATTTTCAATGGGATCTAAGTCAGAATGAAACGATTACACCTAAGCAACGGGCCATCCTCCAGGCAAGTCTCGATTTGTTTGCTGAAAAGGGTTTTGACCAGACCAGTACTAGTGATATTGCACAACGGGCCGGCGTTGCGGAGGGGACGGTCTATCGGCGGTATAAGACTAAGGCTGCCTTACGGGATGCCATCTTAGCACCAATTACCGCGCACATTGTGCCAATCTTAGCGAGTGATTTTTCAGAGGATAAATTACGGCAGCGTTATCCCAGTCTACAGGCATTCGTCACAGCAATTTTTACGGACCGAGTTGCATTTGCTAAAGCTAACGTGAAAGAGTTAAAGGTCATTTTTGAAATGGTAGCTTTTGACACCGAACGACGCGAACAGATTCTTAGCCAGATTGCGCCTAAGATGGTCAAGCAGATGGGAAGTGTCATAAATCAACTAAAAGCAGATCATTTGATTGTGGATTGGCCGAATGATTTGATACTGCAAAGTTTGTTATCGCAGCTATTCGGTTACCTAGCGCAGTTAATGCTGGAATTGCCGGGAACTGAAATTGAGCGCGAACAAGCGTATTTGATTACGGTGATGACCAAAATATTGACCCCGGGTGAACATGATCAAATTACTGGTCAGTGAGCTAACTGTTACTTGATATAAACTAAAGCCACTTCTGTACTTAGCGGTCATTTAAACGCTAAGTACAGAAGTGGCTTTAGTCGTTGCTACGCGTGTTCGTTTGTTAATCTGCTAGTATCGTCATTTTATTCAACAAACTAGTTTGTAACTGGCTGAGTGTGGTCGTCATGTAGACCGGGTAAAGATCTGGGTTGACGAGCCGCTGGGTTGTTCGTGGGAGCTCGGCAAGTTTAGCCTGGGTCGTTGCCTGAATGGTTGTAACCGGAATTGACGTGGTGTTGGACAAATCTACCGGCGCGAGTAAGGGCCGGGCTTCAAAATGGGTGAGTCGCTGTTGACGGTCGACACTGAGTGGGTCACTGGTGACGACGGTTAGGCTGGTCGCATCAACGATCGTCTCGGTAGCTAGTGCAATCAAATCAGCAAAGGCCCGTTGAGTTCCTGGTTCGTACAGACGATAGACTTGCTTATCACCAGGAATCGTTAGTTTTTCGCGACTGGCACTGACCTTGATCTTGGGGGTGCTCTGACCATTGCTCTCAGTTGCCGCAAGCTTGTAGACGCCACTTAGAACCGGTGCGGACGCGCTAGTGATGAGCTTTTCACCGATACCAAAATTATCGATCGGTGCGCCTTCGTGCAACAGCGAGGTAATGATGTGTTCATCCAATGCGTTAGAAATAGTGATTTTGGCATTGGGAAAGCCAGCCGCGTCCAATTGTGTCCGGTTTTCTTAGAGTAGCAATTAGCTCATTATTTTTTTTGCTAGTCTTTGTCGCTTTTTTGCTACCTATTTGTTGATCTTTTGCTACCAAAGGCTTTGCTACCTTGTCCCTAATAATCCTTTCAGCTGTAAGGCTAATCATGTTTGTACCTTGACTATCTTTTTGTTGGTTCTTTGTTGGTAGTCTTTGGTAGTGATATTGAATAGTTTGTTTAGAGACCTTCAATTCATCAGCAAGTTCTCTAATAGTTTTAGGCATGATTTCCAAACCCCTTTCGGAGTTCAGCAAGTGCTTCTTGTCTTGCTTGATCTCTTATTTTTTTATCGTGCTCGGCTTGTTTGGCAGCCAATGCTTGTTTTTCAGTAGAGCCTAAAGTTAACCCCTTAACTTTATCAATGGCACGCCATTTTTCATGTTCTGTTAATTCGCCATTATGTTGAATATTGAAAAGCTTTTGACGTTCATCTTGAAATTGACCTTGTGAGAAGTCGTTAGCGTCTTTCTTTTCAGGCTTCCAAGTAAAAGAATACCCAATCACTGGTTTCCCGCGGCCTTTACCATATTTCTTTCGAACAGTTAGGCCTCTAAAAAGAGGGGTCAATTCTTCTCTGATTGGTTTAAGAACGTACCTATCAACGTCTCCCGGTTTTTTCCAATAACTTTTAGGAATATCAAGTAACTCAAAAAAATCTTCTTTTGATAAAAAAGCATAACCGGTTGTTCTGAAACCTTTTAACAATCTAAAAGCGGTTTTAGCATAACTGCTTCGAAGATCTCTAAATTCCGCTAAAGCATATCTAACCCACGTGTCTAAATTATTAAGAAGTGGCAAAGCATCTTTATATACTTCAATGTCTATATAAGGAGAATCAGTTTCACCAACAATTCTGAATTTAGTAAACATAACAAACATTTCTCTATTTAATCCAGATTTACTACGCCTTCCAAAATGAAGTCCCATTAACTTTTCATAAGTTCTTTGAATATCATCTTCAAAGCGATTATTTGCAGTCGGTTTATAGTTGCTCAAATCTTTAAGTTGTTCAAAAGAAAATCTAACTGTCTGATCTCCCTTATCACGCATACGAGAAATAATTGAAAAAAATAGATTCATTTCAATAGGGGTGAATTTACGTAACGGAATGGTATTAAGTTCAGGATCATATTTTATAAGTTCATTGCTCATAATCACACCTCCACAACTATTATATAAAATCAACGATTGCTTATCAACGATCATCATTAAAAACCTCGTTGATAAACAGACAAAACCTCGTTGATAAACAGACAAAACCTCGTTG
>NZ_AZDO01000045.1 GCF_001435505.1 Companilactobacillus futsaii JCM 17355
TGCACTCTGCCTTGTCAAGTTGACATTTCAATGAAATTAAAATTATAAAATATATTTAAATGGCTTTATTCCGGTATTCTGCTGGAGTAAGGCCATTTATTTTGTCAGATCTATCTTTATTGTTAAAGTAATCTATCCCTTCTTTAACCAGTTTCTCCAAATCCTCCAGCGTAGCTGGTGTAGGATGAAGGTTCATCCATCGTAATTTAAAATCATTCCACCAACGTTCCATTGGTGAATTATCATAAGGTGTTCCTGGTCTGGACATACTTCTAGAAACTTTGTGCTGTGTTAGTAATCTATTAAAGCTGTTAGATACGAAGGCTGACCCTCGGTCCGTATGGACCGTAGGGTGTACGTCACCTTCATGTTCAAATACTCCTTCAAACATAGCCACTTCGGCTTCTGCTGTCTCAGTGGGAGTTATTATGTATCCTAATAAAAATCGACCATAAAGATCTAATATCCCACTTAGTCGTACTTTGTATCTTTTGTTTGTTCCGTATTCAATTTGTGTTGAATCCGCTAGCCAAACTTCATTCGGCTTATTAACTTTGAAATTTTGATCTAAGACATTATCTTGAATATGTTTTTCTTCTTTTTCTTTTCGATTTACTTTTTTTATTCGTACCTTACAAACAAGGTTTAATTCATTCATTACTCTTCTTACTTGTTTTAGTGATAGTTTAAATCTTAATTTATTTTCATGTACAAGGTGGGTAAGTATTTTACCTGCACCAACACTTCCGTTGTGTTCCTTATATATTCTTTTAACGTGATTTTTTAATATCTTATCCTGTTTTTCCCAGACAGTATCTTCACGATTGATACCTTTGTGATAGGCTTGTCGACTAACACCTATATATTTTAATAAGATGGTTTCCCATCCATGATGATTTTGACATACTTCCTTTATCGCTTGGTAAGCATGTCTACGTTGCTTGTTCACTCCCCACGCTGGATTTCTTCGAATTTTTTTTCAAACGCCTCAATGGCATTACGTTTATTTAATTCAGCTTTAAGTTGTCTATTCTCAAGTTTTAATTTATCAACTTCTGTTAAATTTTTTTCTTTGATGTAGCCTCTGCGTCCTCGCTTATCAGCGAGAGCAGAGTATCCTTGTTTCTTCACAATCAATACCCAATTGCGTACTTGTTGATAGGAAACTTTAAAATGTTCTGAGGCTTCCGAGTATGAATGTTTGTGAAGAGTCACGTATTCAACTACTTCAATTCTTTCTTCAAGGGTAGTTTTCTTTGACATAGTAACGACCTTCTTTCTAACAGGCGTAGCCTTGATTAGATTCTTGTCATTATTATACTGTATTATCCAATATCTCAATTGTTTTGGAGAACGTAATTTAAATTTTATAGATATTTCTTTAAGAGTTCCTTCACCATTAAGATAAGCACTAACAGCTTGAATTTTAGTTTCGTAACTATACTTCTTAGGAGCCTGCGGGATTAGTCCTTCTTCACCATATGCTTGAAACAAGGTAAGCCATCCTCTGACAGTAATAGGATTAACCCCTATCGATCTGCAATACTCTGTAAAGATTATTTTTGACTTCACTTTCAAATAGTCTTTAATTGTTTTTATCTTGAATTCTGATTCATATTTCTTCATAAAAAAATCCCTTCTGATTTCCATCTGAAATTATTCCATTTCATATGTCAACCACAAAGGGAGTATAGCAGA
>NZ_AZDO01000046.1 GCF_001435505.1 Companilactobacillus futsaii JCM 17355
TTTATGGAAAATATTAAGTTTTAAAAAATGTTCGGTTATTTCTTGCAATCTGCCAAGTAAAAAAAGAACCCAGAAAATTAATTTCTGAGTTCTTTTCTTCATTATCTATTAAAATTCAGCGTTACCAGGTGTTCTAGGATAAGCAATGACATCTCTGATATTTTCCATACCTGTGATGTACATAACTAATCTTTCAAAACCGATACCGAAACCTGAGTGAACTGTACCACCGTACTTACGTAATTCTAAGTACCACTTGTAGTCTTCTTCGTTCATATCAAGTTCAGCCATTCTAGCTTCTAGTTTGTCCAAACGTTCCTCACGTTGTGAACCACCAATCAATTCACCAATTTCAGGAACTAACAAGTCGGCTGCAGCAACGGTCTTGCCATCGTCATTAGCACGCATGTAGAAAGCCTTGAAATCCTTAGGATAGTCAGTGATAAAGACCGGTTTCTTGTAAACTTGTTCTGATAAATAACGTTCGTGTTCAGAATCAAGATCTAGTCCCCAGTAAGGTTTAACTTCAAATTCAACGTCTGTAGCTTTTTCTAGGATATCGATAGCATCTGTATAAGTTACGTGAGCAAATTCTTCGCCAGCTGTAGCTTTTAAGCGGTCGATCAAAGTATTATCAACGTTTTCGTTCAAGAATTCTAATTCTTCTTTAGCGTGATCCATTACGTAGTTGATAACGTACTTCAATAGTTCTTCAGAGCAATCCATTTCATCTTTCAAATCAGCAAAAGCTAGTTCTGGTTCGATCATCCAAAATTCAGAAGCGTGACGACCAGTATGTGAGTTTTCAGCTCTAAATGTAGGACCGAATGTGTAAACATTTCTAAATGCCAAAGCAAATGGTTCAACCTCTAGTTGTCCAGAAACCGTCAAGTTTGTTTCTTTCTTGAAGAAATCTTGGCTATAGTCTACTTTTCCATCGTCTGTCTTAGGAACGTTATTCATATCTAAAGTTGTAACTTCAAACATTTCACCAGCACCTTCAGCATCAGAACTTGTGATGATTGGTGTGTGAACATAAACGAAGTCATTGTGTTGTAGGTATTCGTGGATAGCAAAAGCAGCTAGTGAACGAATTCTAAAGACTGAGTAGAAAGTGTTAGTTCTTGGACGCAAGTGAGCTACTGTTCTCATAAATTCGTATGAGTGAGCTTTCTTTTGCAATGGATAATCAGCATCTGAAGATCCTTCTTCGACTACTTCAGTAGCATGGATTTCAAAAGGTTGTTGAGCTTTAGGTGTCAAAGCTAATTCACCAACAACTTTGATAGTTGTACTGATTGGGTACTTAACTACTTCAGCATAGTTTTCCATATCGCTAGTCATAACAACTTGCACATTCTTGAAGAATGAACCATCGTTTAATTCGATAAAGCCAACTCTCTTTGAACCTCTGATTGTACGAATCCAACCAGAAACAGTGATTTTGTCACCGTCAGCAAATTCTTTTTTGTATAAATCTTTAACCAAAACGTTTTGCATTGTTTTCTCCTTTTAAAATCCAGAATACTATAAACTAAAAAAAATCCTCCATCCCTAATAAAAGGGACGAAAGATTTTTTCCGCGGTACCACCCAAGTTTTTTATAAAAACACCTCAAAGTACATAAATATACTCTCCAATTGTAACGCATTGGGTCACGTCCGTACCTACTCTACATATGTATTTCAGCCAGAAATAACGAAGATGTTTTTCCTATATACCGACACGTTAAGTTCTCACTTGCCTTAACTCCCTGTGGATAAAGTATACAGTACTCCTTCTTCTAATATTATTCATATTGATTTTCTTAAATGTAGCATATTTTCATACCAAATGTAAAGTACAATAGAGAAGTATTTATAAGGGAGGATTTTATGAAGAAAAAAGTCTGGAAATGGCTATTAGGAATTTTAATCGTTCTACTGGCAGCCATTTCAATAATGGTCGTTGTGATTAAAATTAAAGAGTATCAACCAAGCGAAACAGCTGTATCTACTTCACAAGAAGCTTCAATCGTAGATAATGTTATTCGTTTCGAAGGCGACAATAACAAGCCTAAAGTGATTTTTTATCCAGGAGCTTTAGTCGAACCAGCAAGTTACAGTATTTGGGCTCAAAAAGTGGCACAGGCCGGCTATTCAGTCTATATCGTCCACTTCCCACTCGATCTAGCTGTTTTGAATAGTAATGCTGCTAATAGAATTTCTAAGAGCAACGGCTACATTATCGGTGGTCACTCACTCGGTGGAACAATGGCGGCCAAGTATGCCAAAAACAACCCTAAGAACCTCAAGGGGATTTTCTTTTTAGCAAGTTATCCTGAAAACAAAAATGATTTACATGAAATAAATGTACCAGTTCTCTCACTAACTGCTACTAAAGACGGTGTTTTGAACCATACCAATTATCAGAAAACTAAAAAACTACTACCGAACAATACAATTTATGAACAAATAAAAGGTGGCAATCATGCGGGCTTTGGTAGCTACGGCAAGCAAAGTGGCGATAATACTGCATCCATCAGTAATGCAAAACAGCAAAATATTATAAGCAGACTTTTAATAAATTGGTTAAATAACTCAATTAGTGAATAAATTAAAACGTTTTCATAATTTTCCACAAAAGCGCATACATTTTTGTTATACTAACATTAATCGTTACAATTTTTGGGGGAATTATGACAGTCTTATTTAATGAAAAAATAAATTTAACTGAGGATGCAACTGGATTTATCAATAAATATATCGACTATGTCAAAGAACTCAATCATAAGGATCTCTTTGAGGGATTGAAAGATAAACAAATTCTCAAGAATAAGTTCATCTTTAAAATATACCAATTAGAAAATTTGGATTCAGCCATGGTCGACATCCACATTGCAAATAATCGTGTTTATGTTTTAGCAAGTGTCTGGACTTCAAAAGTCATTACAATTGGCTCAATTCCTCTCACGCCAAAACTAAAAATAGCTTTATCAAATAATTATTATCCAAAATTAGGCATCACTGGTGGCTTCTTCAAACAAGTCGTACCGAATGAATTCGATAAGGACAAAATTGTCGATGGCTTTGATCCATATCAACTAACTTTAGAGATTTACAAAGCTGATATGACTGTCTACAAGTCACAAAAAATAGATTCTATCTATCACGCTACTTTCAAGACAGAAAATAGTCTGATTACCGTATCGAAAAATTTAATGCGTTGCTTTGCTGTTTTTGGATTATTACTAGGATTAGGATTTATGTTTCTAGGTTTCATGCTAACCGGCTTATTAGTTATCATCGCCTTCTTCGGTGTAAACTCTTATACCTTGATAATTGCTGATACGCATATGCAAACACGGCCGCAACGTCAAAGAATCAGTTAATACGTGATTTATGTAAAAGCCTCATAAAAATGTTGATAAATACATTTTTATGAGGCTTTTTGGTATGTTTTATAGTATTATTATGATAAATATTTCCAAAAACGTTCGCTATTCACGAACAATGGGGGTTACGAAAGGGTGATATATCTTGGAAAAAAAGTCATTAAATAGGAGTCTGTCTTCAAGACAAATGCAAATGATTGCTCTTGGTGGAACAATCGGTGTTGGTCTATTCATGGGTTCAGCTTCGACAATCAAATGGACAGGTCCTTCGGTTTTAATCGCATATGCTATTGCTGGTTTGATTTTGTACATGGTTATGCGTGCTTTAGGTGAAATGATTTACACAGATCCATCTACAGGCTCTTTTGCAAAATTTGGCTCTGAATATATCCATCCAGTTGTTGGCTATTTAACTGCTTGGAGTAATGTCTTTCAATGGCTAGTCGTTGGAATTTCTGAAGTAATTGCTGTTGGAACTTATCTTGAATTCTGGTGGCCCAATTTGCCACAATGGCTCGTTGGGGTTGTCGTTGTCGCCACTCTTTGTCTAGCCAATTTAACTTCCGTTAAGGCTTATGGGGAAATGGAATTTTGGTTCTCATTAATCAAAGTTATCACCATTATCTTTATGATTATTATGGGACTTTTAGTTATCTTATTCGGTCTCGGTAACAATGGACATCCCGTTGGTATCAGTAATCTTTGGACTAACGGTGGTTTCTTTACTGGTGGTTTGAAAGGTTTTATCTTTGCTCTTTCAATCGTGGTCGCTTCTTATCAAGGTATTGAAGTTATTGGTATCACGGCTGGTGAAGCAGAAAATCCTCAAAGCAGCATCGTACATGCGATTCGGACTATCGTTGGAAGAATTCTGATCTTCTATATTGGTGCAATTTTTGTTATCGTTTCAATTTATCCTTGGAACAAATTAGGTACGATGGGCTCTCCCTTTACCGAAACTTTTGCCAAAGTTGGAATTACCTTTGCAGCTGAAATCATTAATTTCGTTGTTTTAACAGCGGCACTTTCTGGATGTAACTCAGGTATGTTCAGTGCCAGTCGAATGCTATACACATTAGGATTGGAAAATAATTTACCAAAATCGTTCAAGAAAATTTCTAAAGCTGGTGTTCCTTATATCGCCGTTATCACTATTTCACTAGGTATTTTAATTGGCTTGATCATCAACTTCTTGCTTCCCGTCTTACTTCATACTTCTAGCGATGTCTTCGTAGTTGTTTACAGTTCCAGTGTCTTGCCAGGTATGGTACCGTGGTTCGTTATTTTATTCAGTGAACTTCATTTCAGAAGACTTAACAAAGATAAGATGAAAGATCATCCTTTTAAAATGCCATTCTATCCGCTTAGTAATTACTTAGCCATTGCGGCATTATTAATAATCTTAGTCTTCATGTTCTTAAATCCAGAAACGACCATTTCATTATTAATTGGTGTAGTTTTCTTAGTTTTCATGACTTGTTTCTACTTTGTTCGTGAAAGATTTCAAATACACAAGGAAAAATAAAAAAACTTTGACTGTTTTTAAGTTCTTTCTTAAGTTAGGTTAGTGCTGGATGTCGTCGTCCGTTCCGCTTTGTGGACGCTGGAACGTACTGGGCGCAACTTGAAGCTAATTCCAAAACCGGGAATCATCTCCAAGATTGACCTTTCACTAAGCAATAAATTGCTAAGTGAAATTTCAGTACTGAGCATCCACAAAGCTGCCACTACCGACTAGATAACATCATTTATTGTTTATTTCAAATAATTCAAAGTCAAAAATAGCATCTATTCAGATGTAGTCATTGGGCCATTATTTGAATAGATGCTTTATTTGTTTGATTGTATAAAAATACAAAGCCACTATCTAGTCCGGAATAGCAAAGAAAATTGGCTCAGTAGTGAAGTTATTCTTAGCAACTTGTTGCTTAGAATAAGGCCGAGTTTTGAGATTTTGCGCACTTGGTTCATGCAAAAGCTCAAAATCGTGCTCACTACGTTCCAGCCAAATTTGCTTTGCTATGGAGGACGGCATATTACTACTAACCTAACTTAAGAAAGAACCGTTTTTAAATAGTCGAAGTTTTTTCATTACAAAATAGAATCTAGATGTACTACTTTTTATAAATCCCCTTATCCTTAATATACCAGGCCACGTCATCAGGAACGTAATATTTCAACGACTTACCTTCACGAACTCGTTTTCTTATCACCGTTGAACTGATTTCAATCACTGGTGTATTGACCCACATAATTGGATATTGGAATTTTTTTTCGTAGCCTTTACGACAAACACCGACAAAGTGAACTTCTTTAACCAATTCATCAATGTGCGACCATTTGGATAAACTCTCAACAATATCATAGCCGACGATCAAATAGTATTCCGTATTAGGATTGCGCTCTTTCAGTCGTTTAATCGTTTCATAAGTATAACTGACACCACCTAACTCAATATCGGTCATATCGAGTTGAAAATTAGGGTTATCTCTAATGCCATATTTAATCATATTTATACGGTCATCGACACTGACTTTAGGAATATAGCGACTAACTCCACGATGTGGCGGCACTTTACTAGGAATAAACAAAATTTTATCCAAATTCAATTGTTCAAAAACTTGTTGCGCAATCATCAAATGTCCATTGTGAATCGGATTGAATGATCCACTGAGAATGCCGACATGTTTCTTTTTAAAATTAAAATCTAATTGCGGTTGGACTTTGGTTCTAGTTAAAACTGCTCCAGCTGTATTCATATTTCTCGCCTGCTTTAACAAATTATCTTTTGTTATATATTATACCAACTGTACAAAAAAATCTCCCACAACTAATTTTGTGAGAGATTTTTGTTATTTCTGATAATCTTTGAGCGATTTTTCTAAACGATTCAAACCATCTTGAATCATACTTTCGGGACTGGCGATATTCATCCGAATAAAATGTTGCCCATCCCCACGATAAACGGAACCAGAATTGATAATCAAGCCACTGTCATCTTTAATAAATTGAACTAATTTGTCAGCATCATTAGTAATTTCTGAAACATCAAACCACAATAAATACGTTGCCTGACCTGGTACCCATTTGAGTTGAGGAATCTTTTCTTTGATAAAATCTAAAACTAATTGGCGGTTCTTCAAAAGTTGTTCTTTTAAAGCTTTTAACCATGGACCGCCCTTTGTATAGGCAGCAATTGTGCCCGGAATGGCTACGAAATTTGGTTCCGCTAATTCTTCACTATTTAAGCCTCGACTCACTTGCGCACGAAGATTTTTATCTGGAACAATAATCGTTGCTGCATGCATAGCCGCCACGTTGAAAGTTTTACTTGGTGAAACTGCCACCACAACATTATCAAGATATTTACTATCTAAACCAAAGATAGGATTATAACCATCTTCGTTGAAAGTAATATCGCCATGAATTTCATCACTGAACAATTTAACATCGTATTTTAGACATAAGCTAGCGATTTTTTCTAATTCAGATTTCGTCCAAATTTTGCCAACTGGATTGTGAGGATTGCAAAGAATCATCATGTTAGTTAGTGGATCGCTTAATTTAGTTTCCAAATCTGTGAAATCGATTGAATATGAACGAGTCTTGCTATCGTAAACTAAATCATTAGAAACTACATGACGCCCGCTATTGACGATAGAATTATAGAAAATATTATAGACCGGTGCTTGAACCAATACGTTATCGCCTAACGAAGTCAATCGTCTGACAGCTGAAGAAATAGCCGGAACTACTCCTGTTGCAAAAATCATCCAGTCTTCTTGTGGACGAGCATGATGTTCTTTTTCATACCAATTAGCCACAGCTTTGAAATATGCTGGTGGGATCTCTTCATACCCAAACAAGCCCATTGAAATTTTTACTTGCAAGGCCTTTATGATTTCTGGAGCAACTGGAAAGTCCATATCAGCAATCGTCATCGGCAGATCCCCATTGGGAACATCCCATTTAGCTGAATTACCAGCTCGTTTTTTATTTAAAGTTTCAAAATCATAAGCCATCAAAACACCTCATTGTTTGATTTTTTCAGCGATTTTAATTTTAGTTTCATCAGGATCGATTTGAGGGTCATCAAAGATAATCTTATCAACAGATTTCACTTTGATTGAACCACTGATTGGATTCTTGATACTCATCACGTCAGTTGTAATATCGGCATCAATATTTGAACAATATTCAAAAGCCAAATCAGTCCGCAAAACTTTACAGTTGATCATCTTAAGACCATCGATATAACAAAATCCCTGATCACTTTCGATTGTACAATTAATCAAAGTTAAATTCTTGGTATTCCAAGCTAAATATTCACCACTGATTTTAGAATCATAAATCGTCACGTTCTCGCAATTCCAAAAAGCATCTTTAGAAACGAAAGTTGAATCATGTACTTCGATATTTTTGGCACCATCGAAGACGTAATTACCAACGACGTTCAAATTTTCTGCATAAATATTTGAACTATCTTTGCCGAAGTAATTTCCGTTAACTTGAACGTCTTTTAACTTGATATCGTCACAAGTCCACATCGTTTCTTCAGCATCAGCAAAGTGAACGTTATTCAAACGAATATCTGAAGCTCTTCTGAATAGTTTTGGTGCCTGTAAAGCTGAGTCATTGATTTCAATATCGTGCGTATACCAAATCCCTGAACGAGACATGGTTTCAAAGATACTATTATTTACAACGACGTGGTTAACGTACCAAAGTGGATACTTCCATTTAAAAACTACATCGTCTAGATTGATATTACTAGCTTCTTTTAGTGGTGATTCACCTTGTCCAAAAGTAGTATCAACGATCTTTGCATCATTTATTTTGAACAATGGACGTTCACCGTCAAAATATCCTTCATTAATTTCTGTTGTCATATAATTTATCTCTCTTCATTATTTTGTAATTCATATAATTCTGCATAATGCCCACCAAGTTTTAATAATTCCTGATGTGTCCCTCGTTCAATAATGCGACCTTTGTTTAAAACTAAAATAAGATCCGCATCTTGAACAGTAGATAAACGGTGAGCAATTGCAATTGTTGTTCGGTCATCACGCATTTTGTGCAATCCGTTAGTAATGCTTTGCTCGGTCTGAGGATCAATGTTGGCGGTAGCTTCGTCAAGAATCAAAACTTTCGGATTTCTAACGATGGTTCTGGCAAAGGAGATCAATTGTCTTTGACCGGTCGAAAAACTAGCACCTCTTTCACTAACTTTGGCATGATACTTATCAGGAAGTTGTCGAATAAAGTTATCAGCATCGACAAATTTACCAGCCTGTTCAACTTGTTGGTTAGTGATCGAGTCATCAAACATACGAATATTCTTGGCAATGTCACCATAGAACAAATAAGGTTCCTGAATAACGAGACCAAGTTTCTTACGCAATTCTTGAGTTGAATAGTTACGGATATCATAGTCATCAATTAAAATCTGACCTTCTCCAAATTCATAAAATCTCAACAACAAATTAATAATGGAACTCTTGCCACTACCTGTATGACCGACAAAAGCTACTGTTTGACCAGGTTGAACGGTAAAAGAAATATCTTTTAAAACAGGTTTACCCGGTTCATAGCTGAAGGTTACGTGACGAAATTCGATTTTTCCTTGAGTAATTTCTTCAGTACTATTTTCAAGTTGCTTAGGAGCAATCGTCTGATTATCGAACAATTTCATGATTCTGAAACCGGCTACTAAACCATCTTGGAAAAATGACATGTAGTTCATCACATCAGACAATGGATTGAAAAAGTTTTGCTGGTAAGACAAGAAGGCATAAATTACACCCGCTTGCACTAGAAAATGCATACTATCCCAACCAAAACCACTCAATGATACAACTTCAGCCAAGATGAACATTAAACTGATCGTCGGATACAATAAGAAAGCATTAACGTTGATCATCTTGTTGCGCATTCCAAAATAGGCATTGTTTCGATCTTCAAATTCAGCTGTCATTCGCTTTTGTTGGCCAAATTGTTGAATAATACTAATACCCATCAGCGACTCATTTAACTTCGTATTGATCTGGCTCAAAAATTCACGTAAGTTTTGATAAATCTTAAAGCTTAGCTTCTGGTAAAGCCAAACTAATAAATACAAAACGATCACAAACAAAGCTGTTAACAAAGCCAAAGTTTTGTTAACTGACATCATCGCTACAAAGGCTGAAACCATTGCAAAGAAAGCTACTATGATCATCAAAAACAAAGTCCAAAAGTTATACAACGTCTTCGTATCATTAGTGACTCTTGAAACGATTGACCCTGCCGGTGTGACGTCAAAATAATTTAAACCCAAGGTATGCAATTTATGAAATAATTTGCTCCGGATTTTTTCCAGCGTCCGTTCGGCACCCATCGCAAAGGCAAACTCCTCAACGAATTGAACGATTGCTTTGATAATTGTGCCAATAGCATACAAAATGTCAAATGAAATAATTAAGCGTACACCAGTACTTTGGTCAGTTAAATAATGATCCATATAAAACTGCAACATTCTTGGCAATAACACGTTGACAACACTCAATAAGATGGCAAATACAATGGCAATTCCAAATTGCTTTTTGAATAACCAAGCAAATTTAAACAGACGTTTCAAAATTTGTCGTTGATCTTTTCTAGTCAATGAGTGAATCTCTTCAAGTGTTTTCTCATTTTCATTTTTCATTATTCAGCCTCCCCTCAAGTTGTTCGTTTCGAGCTTGTAAGTTATAGGTATCAGCGTACCAACCAGCTTGGTGCAACAATTCTTGATGAGTACCTTTTTCAACGATTGTTCCATCTTCAACAACAATAATCTCATCAGCATCTTCAACTGAGCTCAAACGACTGGCCGCAATGATAGTTGTCCCAAGTTGTCGATTTTTAGCGATTCGTGATTCAATGTGACGTTCAGTTTTAGAATCGACCGCTGAAAGTGAATCATCCAAGATCAGTAATTTAGGATTACTCAAAATAGCTCTTGCAATCGCTAAACGTTGCTTTTGACCACCGGATAGTGAAACTCCGAGTTCGCCAACTTGGGTGTCATACCCATCAGGCATTTGTTTAATGTCAGCATCTAAATCAGCGACAAAACTAGCTTGTTCAACTTCCTCTTGAGTAGCATCAATATTAGCAAATCTAACGTTATCTCTGATGTCGGTTGAGAATAAAAAGTTAGTCTGAGGGACGTAACCGATCGTGTCTAAATAACTGTTCAGATCATATTTTCGAATATCGATTTTACCAACATTAATGAATCCTTGATAATGGTCAAAATCACGCATTAACAAACTAATAATGGTCGACTTGCCACCACCAGTTGGACCGACGATTCCCAAAGTTTGACCCGGTTTTAATTTAAAATCGACATCGTGCAAGGCAATTTTTTTATCATCAGGATAGGAAAAACTATCAATTTGAAAATCTAACAATCCACTAGGGACAGTTTTAAAGCTATCCTTAGTTTTGACAGCTGAAGATTTCTCATTTAATAAATCACTGATTCGATCATAGCTGGCAGAACCTCTTTCCAATAAATTGAACAAACTGCCAACAGCGTACATTGGCCACATCAATTCAGCCATATAAGTAATGAACGATACTAGTTGACCAATCGTGATTCTCTGCTGCAATACAGCTAATCCACCAAAGATAATCGTTAATGTATATGAGATTCCCATTATCAAAGTCGTCAAAGGATCAAACATTGCATCTAAACGATAGGAACGCTTATTAGCTTTAATATTTTTATCAACATAACGATCAAAATCTTCTTCATCTTCAGTCTCTTGACCTAATGCTTTTAAAACCTTAATTCCAACAACACTTTCTTGGGTTTTATTGTTGATACTCGAAAACGCAGCCTGTGAATCACGAAAGGCAACATGGATCTTATTTCCAAGAACATTAGCCATAACCGCTAATAACAATAGTGGTAAAACAGCCAATAAAGTCATCTTCCAGTTAACAAACATTCCCATTGCTAAAATCATCGAGATCCCCGTAATCAAAGAATCAGCTAGAGTTAAAATTCCTGGTCCCGCAACATCTCTAACAGCGTCGATATCATTAGTGGCATGAGCCATTAAATCACCAGTTCGCCATTTTTGATAAAAAGTTTTATCCATCTTCATAAAATGATGAAAGAGTCGGCTTCTTAAATCACGTTCCAAAACATAGGAACTACCATAAATCATTTTCTGCCATAAAAACCGCAATAAATACTGCACGATAGCAACAATAAACAGTGTCACCATGTTAATAACTAAAAATCTCACCGTCATATTTTTATTGCTGA
Organism: Companilactobacillus futsaii JCM 17355; assembly: GCF_001435505.1. Classification (GTDB taxonomy): domain Bacteria; phylum Bacillota; class Bacilli; order Lactobacillales; family Lactobacillaceae; genus Companilactobacillus; species Companilactobacillus futsaii. The sequence continues at coordinate 11,676 of NZ_AZDO01000046.1, forward strand.
CAGAATCAACTACATTACCGATAATTCGTGGCGGTATCACATTACAAACCGCTACTAAAATCAAGGCCACCACACCAATTAAATATTGTTTCCATTGGTGTTTAAAAAACCAACTTAAACGAGAAAAAATTCCCATATATTTCACCCACCTGTTACCTCCAAAATGACCTCAAAAACTACTTTACAACCTAAAGTCGACTTTAACTCAAGCATAAATTTGAAATTATTTTTAGAAAAACGTTTTCTATACAAAAAGAACAATCCCCGGATTAAATCTAGGAATTGCCCTCTATGATTAAATTCAATTTTATATTATTACAACAATTATAATAAATCAACATTCTTAACATCGTGAATCGTCTTAGTACCAGCCAATTGCATTGTAATGGAAAGTTCTTTGTTCAAGTGTTCAATGACATCAGTGACACCTTGAGCACCACCAAGATTCAATCCATAAATAATTGGACGACCAATAGCAACTAGATCAGCTCCACTAGCTAAGGCCTTGAAGACATGTTCCCCACGACGAACGCCACTATCAAAGACGATTGGCACACGTTTGTCGACGGCTTCTGCAATCGCAGGCAAGACATCAAATGAAGCAGGACCTCCATCAAGTTGACGACCACCGTGATTTGATACCCAAATACCATCAGCACCAAATTCAATTGCAAGTTGTGCATCATCTGGTGATTGAATACCTTTGACAAAGACTGGCAAACCTGACATGTCTTTAATCTTTTGAATATCTGAAGGTACGATACCTTGTTTAGCAGCAGCGTAAATTTCAGAAATTCCTTTGCCTTCACCATCACCATCTGAAAAAGCAGCTAAGTTTGGCATTGGTAGTGGGAATTGGAATTTGTTGATAACATCTGCTTCACGATAACCACCAAGAGTTGAATCAACTGTCAAAATAATCGCTTTAACACCGGCTTTGACAGCTTTCTTGATCAAGAATTCATTGAACTTGTCATCTTTACTCATATAGAGTTGGAAGAATTGTGGAGCATCAGGAGCGGCAGCAGCACCATCTTCAATAGAAGTACTACCGTAAGTGCTCATTGAGAAAATTGAACCGGCTTTAGCAACACCCTTAGCAGTATCAACTTCACCTTTTGCATGGGCTAAACCGTGGGCAGCCGAAGGAGCTTCAATGATTGGAGTCTTCAAATCGATATCCCAGAGCTTAGTACTTAAGTCAGCATGATCGATGCCTTGTAAAACACGAGGCATGATTCTCTTTTTATTGAAAGCCTCAGTATTTTGTTTCATTGTCCACTCATCTTCAGAACCACCACGAATATAACCAAAAGCACCCTTTTCGTTACTCATGTGATCCTTAACACGTTGTTCCAAACTAGCGATATTGACGATATCAATATGTTTTTCTTCTGTACTTGCTTCATACTTTGCCATAAAAATCCCCATCCTTTTTTGATGTTACTTTTTATTTAACAGGTACATTCTAGTCCATAACGACATACAATGCTAAAACTTATTCTCTTAAAAAAGATATTCTTATTGATTTGTCTCTTTTTGACCACCGTTGATAATTTTATTGAAAAGTATTGGTCCAATCAAACAAGTTATAATAGCTGCTAAAGTAATTGCTCCCGATTGAGCAGTAGTGATCAATTTCAAATTACGACCGACTTGCAAGATTGGCAAAACCAAAGTAATCGTTGTTGAGGTGACGATCGTGGCGGCAGCAGAATATCTTTTTCCAAATTTCTTTCGAAACGCAACGTATACAAGCATTTTGGAAAGAATGAATGCGATGAAGAAAACCGGAATCAAGATCAAAGCCTGTTTATTGGTTAATAAGGTTCTCAAATTTAAATTGACCCCAGTCGTGATGAAGAAAACTGGAATGAAGAAACCATAACCCATTGAGCTCAATTTTTCTTCAGTATCAGCTTTAGGTTTGAGCAATTTCATAACCGCCCCAGCTAAGAAGGCTCCAAGAATATTCTCGGCACCAATTTGTTCAGCAAAAGTTACTAAAATAAAGATCAAGAAAAATGCTAAACGAATATCTAATTGAGTCGTACTTTTGTCAATACCCTCAAAGAAGATGTAAATTCGATTAAAACGGCGCAATAAAATAATAGCGATAATGAATATCACTGGTAAACCAAAGACTGACAAATAATTTTGTTGTTTAACCGCTGAATAAACAGTCAAAGCCAGTAAAGGAATAAATTCCCCAAAGGCGCTAGTCAATAAAATCGTTTGTCCGTAATTAGTACTCAACAGGCCTACTTCTTTTAACAACGAAATAATTACTCCCAGAGCAATCGTACTAAATAAAATAACCGCTAAAACAAATTCATTGAATATTCCCGTCGCGTATAATAATGTACTCAAAATCACTGACATCAATAGAACTGACACAAAACCCCAAATCGAGGTCCCTAATGGTGAAAAAGTATCTTTATCTTTTTTAGGTTCAAGTAATGAAAAGTCAATCTCCATTCCACCTAAAAAGATCAACATGATAACACCTAAACTAGAAATATATTGCAAACTAGCATCCGGTTGAACAATATTCAAACCAGTTTTTCCAATAATTATTCCCATAATAATTTCTGAAATTGCTGTCGGCATTCGAGTCAAGTGAAACCTTGCGGTAATTAAAGGTGTCGCCAAAGCTGCGAACAAGACGATTAATAGTGCAAATCTCTCCATAATGTATATCCTCGTATCCTCTGATAATTTCAACACCTGATGATATAATATTTTATTCAAAATATAAAATAAAACGATTTTTGAGACCAATTACAGAAGAATTTACTTAGAAACAAATAAGCATCTATTCAGATAATGACAGCCGTTAATCGACTATATCTGAATAGATGCTATTCTTAATTTCAAGTTCCGCCCAGTACCGTTCCAGCAATCCACAAAGTTTCACTTACGACGGCATCGAACAGTAAACTAAGATTTTGTACTCTATTAGAGCCTAACCACTATTCTTCAGTATTTAATTTTTTAGGTTCACCAACAATCAAGTGATCCAAAATTGAAATAAATAAGAAAACAAACGCTACAATACAAACTCCGGACCAACCGAATTGTCCCCAGGCCCAAGTAGCTGATAAGGTTCCGATTGAACCACCTAAGAAGTAACTGAACATAAAGACTGAATTGTTACGACTGCTTTGTTTGCGATTGATAGATTGAACGATTGCTTGATTAGAAACTTGACTGAATTGTGTCCCTAAGTCTAAGAGAACAATTCCGACAATTAATCCAATGAACCAAAATCCAACTAGCCAAAAGATCACAAAGGCTAAACCAGATAAAATCATACTCAAGCCAATTGTCAGTTTAGGTGATTTTTGATCAACTAAGTCTCCGACCCAAGGTGCTACTAAAACTCCAGCAATACCTAATAATCCTAATAAACCAGCAACGTTACTACCTAAGTGATATTGATCTGCTAAATAAAAGGCTAGTGTTGACCACAAAACGTTTGACATCCCAAACATACAAAAACCGTTGATTGAAGATCCACGTAATTCTCTTTGACTAACGAACAACTTTGGCAACATCTTAATTACAGATAAGTAATTTAAATCTTGATGACCACGCTGATCCTTTGGCATAAAACGGTGCACGATAACTAAAAAGATTAAATCGATCACTGCAGCGACCAAATAAATATCTTGCCAAGGCATGATGCTACCTAATAATCCACTAAATGAGCGGGACAATAAAATACCCGTCAATAAACCGCTCAAAACGATTCCTAAAACTTTTCCACGTTGTAAGGCCGGTGCTAAATAACCAGCATACGGAATGATAATTTGTGGTGCAACTGATGTGATACCAATTAAAGTCGTGGCAATCGCAAATACGATCGTATTAGGTGCTAAAAAGGCTATTATCAGTGAAATAATCGACAAAACCATCATGAATTGAATTAAATGATAGCGATCAAAAATATCTCCCAATGGAACAATCAACAATAAACCAAAGGCGTAACCTAATTGCGTGACCATTGCTAATATTCCGACAACTGCTTTGGACACTCCAAAATCATTTGCAATCAAATTCTCAATTGGCTGAATAAAATTTAAATTAGCAACAATGACTCCTGTTACTACGGCCATCAATAAAATGGTCTTTTTTGACATAGTTTTTTCCACAGTTAATTCTCCCCCTCATTTAACTGTTTAATCGATTCTCTTACCCAATCTAAAGCTGCCTTCATCTTCATTTGTTCTAATTCGATGACCCATATGGCATTCTTCAAATCAGTCTTAGAAATCTTAGTATTTTCTAAATCTTGTGCTTGTTGAGCCAATAAACTTCGACTCTCTAATAAATAAGTCTGATAATCATGTAAAATTTGTTCTTTCAATTTTAAACCCACTTGATGAAAATTACGGAATTTCACACTATAAGTAAAATCTAAATTTGGATTCAACGGAACCTTTTGTGCCATTAATTCATAAAAGCGTTCTTTACCCGCTTTAGTAATCGTCGCAACTTTAATAAAACGATTATTTTCTGACTTCACTTCAGAAATCGTAATATAACCAGCTTCATTCAAACGATTGAACAGCGGATAAATCATCCCAAAACTGATCTTTCTTTGCCGTCCGACAATTTGTTGCAATATGTTTTGCATCAAATATCCACTCATTGACTCATCCATTAATTGACCCAAAACAAACAAATCATACATAATTTCACCTCCATATCAGACTGATATAAGCATAACTTTTTTAATATATATCAAACTGATAGTTGTGTCAAATACAAAAAAGCTCCTATTTCCCCCTAAATAAGAAGAAATAAGAGTTTTTAAATGGCTAATCGTATCAACGCCAGTGAAATAATTCCGACAACTACAATCAGTAATAATTTTTTAGTAAGAATGGCAGTCAAAACAGTTGGTACTGAAGCCAACAAATTAGCAAAGTCAATCTGTGGTAGATGCCCAATTTGTTGGTGGAACAAGTTTTCAAACCATAAAGCAGCCATGATAGTTATTGGCACAAAACCGAGAAATTCGACTACTTTTGGTGACAAATTAAACTTTTTTAAAAGAACAAATGGCATGATTCGAGACAGCCAAGTCACTAGACCACACGCAATTAAAGTCCATAAAACAAATTTAGTTGATGGCATGTTTCAAAATCACCCCTATCGTACAACCAATTAAAGTTACAACTAAAATCAATAAATCGCTAGAAATAAAAATTAGTCCAAAATATACTAATGGCAACATAATACCAACAACAATCAATTGAACTTTCAAAGAAATTGATTTGTCACTAATCAATTGCAAGTACAACAATCCAATAAACATTGCCACTAAAGCAAAATCTAGGCCTAGTTTCTCCGGATCACTGATGATTTTTCCCAGCATTGCGCCAACAGCAGTTGATACAGCCCAAACTAGATAGGCCATCACATTGACAGTATTGAACCATTTAAAAGTTAATTTGCCATCCGTGTAATTGAGTTTATTCATACTCAAGGCAAAGCTCTCATCAGTAATTAAGCTTCCTAGCAAAATATTCTCAAATAAAGAATTCTCCTTAAAGAAATTTGCGGTCGTCATACTCATCAAAATCATCCGCGAGTTGACCAAAAAGACTGACAAAGCAATCGAAACAATCGGCGTTCCAATTACTAACAAGCTGACCAAAATAAATTGTGCCGAACCTGCATAAACTATCAACGACATTAAAGTTGCCATCAAAACACTCATTCCAGCAGATGCGGCTACAATACCAAAGGATAAACCAATTCCAATGTAACCAAATACTGTTGGGAGCGTATCTTTGACAGCGGTCTCAACACTTAAACTATTATCCATATACTTTCCCCCTCCTCCTCAGTTTAAATAATTATAATAATTTTAATTTAGTTAAATGTCAATTAGATATAATATATTAACTCAAAAAACAAATATTTCTTAAAAAACGTTATAATCAAAGTGATAAATCAATGGAGGCGTCATATGAAAAAAGCTGTTTTTAAAAAAGTCGGTCAAATGAAAATCGAAAATGTTGATAAACCTACCATTCAAGCAAATGATGATGTAATTATAAAAGTTATCCGTGCTTGTGTCTGTGGTTCAGATCTCTGGGCTTATCGTGGTCTTGAAGACAAGGCTCCAAACTCTGAAAACTCTGGTCACGAAGCTATCGGAATCGTTGAAGAAGTTGGAAAAGATATCACAACTGTTAAACCCGGTGATTTCGTAATTGCCCCATTTACTCACGGTTGTGGACACTGTCCTGCTTGTTTAGCCGGTTTTGATGGCGATTGTCAATCACACAAGGATAATTTCAGTAACGGTAACCAAGCTGAATACATCAGATTTCAACATGGTCAATGGGCTTTGATTAAAGTTCCTGGTCAACCAAGCGATTATAGCGAAGGAATGCTCAAATCACTTTTGACTCTAGCTGATGATGTTTTGGCAACTGGTTTCCATGCTGCTCGTGTTGCCCACGTTAAAGAAGGCGATACGGTTGTTGTCTTGGGTGATGGAGCTGTCGGTTTGTGTGGAATTATTTCCGCTAAGCTACTTGGCGCTAAGAAAATTATTTCTACTAGTCGTCATCCTGATCGTCAAGCACTTGCTAAAACATTTGGTGCCACTGATAACGTCGCTGAACGTGGTGATGAAGGTGTTAAAAAAATGCTTGAACTAACCAACGGCTTTGGTGCTGACGCTGTGCTTGAATGTGTCGGAACCGAATTATCAACTGAAACTGCCCTACGTATCGGTCGTCCTGGTAGTGTCGTTGGTCGTGTTGGTTTGCCACATACTGGTAAAATGGATATCGCTACTCCATTTGAAAACAATATTTCAATCGCCGGTGGTCCTGCTTCTGTTTCTACTTACGACAAACAACTTCTTTTAAAAGCTGTTTTAGATGGAAAAATCAATCCAGGATTAGTCTTTACAAAGAGCTTCAAACTCGACGACATTGATGCAGCTTATAAAGCTATGACTGATCGTAAAGTCATCAAATCACTAGTTGTTGTGAGTGATTAATTAAAAAATGGTCTCGCCAATTTGGTGAGGCCATTTTTATTAATAATTTCGATGATAACTTTTCTTATAATAATGACGTTGTTGGTAAGGATTCTGCACTTCAGGAACTTGAAATTCTAAATCTACCTTTGAACGACCAGTCGCATAGTCAAATTGTAAGTGATCTTCAACATTCCATAAGTAACGATTCAAATTCATACTTCCATCAGTTGCCAACGCCTGTACCCAAACGCCTCGAGCCATCAATTCATTGCCACGAAAAACTGGTGTAACTTGATAAATAACTTTTTTATTTTTAGCCAATGAATTTCGAACTGTCTGTTCTACTTGAACCATCGTTTTTTGATTAGAAAAACTCGTTTGAGTAAACAAGTTATAAGGATTATCAATACTACCTAACTGTCCTTGTTGAACTTGGCCAGATTTATTCAAATTAAAGGTCATCGTATAGGCTATCAGGTGTCCTCGATTTTGAGGAATAATTCGTTGTCCTTTAACGTATCTAGGTTGATTATTCCATCCTGTCGGGCGCCAAGTCTGTTCAGTTCTAGTATTCGATCGTCCCAAATTATTTCTCGTTAAGTAAGCTGTTGCTGTTTTAGTTCGATTAAGTTTATCTAAACCACCATAATCAATATGTTCACTTTTGAAATCAGACGCTTTAATTGTTGAGGGTCTGTCATCATTTAAAATCTTGACTGGTTTATTACCCGATGAATAAGTCCATTGACTTAGTTTTTCAGCACTAATAACCGAATCAACTTTGTTAGAAGTATTCTCTTGTTGACTTTGATTATTAGTATTGGCTGCACAACCGCCTAAAAGTAACGGTAACAATAACAATAATAATTTCTTCAAATTAATCTCCCTTTAAAAAGCCATGCGTGATTTAATTTTTAAATAACTATCCACTAAAATTTCATCATGAGCTTTGATGTAGTTAACGTTATCGATGTCACAAATATTATCTAATTTATTCGTAGTAATAATAATTGTTTTATCCAATTTGACTAATTCCCTAATCCAGCTAAAGACCTCTTGAGATGAGACAAGATCCAAACCCATTTCTGGTTCGTCAAATAAATATAATTCTTTTTCTACCATAATGTTGAGGTAAATAATTACGAGTTTTTTCTCAACCATTGATAATTCTAAAAATTTTTGTCGTTCTAATTGTAAAATACGCAAAGGTGGCGTGAATTTTTTAGTTCCATCCAATTGTCTGATAAAATGCAAAATTTCTGCCACCGTCAAATTAACATAGAAGTCATTTTGTTGTGCCAAATAAGCAATTTTGGATGTCTTAGGAAAACCTATCAAATTATTTAATGATTCATTTTGGGCAATCTGATCTAATAAGTCGGTCTTCCCACTTTGACGTTTACCGAGCACAAAGTTCAACTGGCAATCTTCAAAATAAAAATTAACATCTTTAAAAATGATTCTTTTTTGCTTAGATAAATTAAAATTTTCGATTTTCATCGTAATTTTTCTCCAATCGAAAATTTCTTGAAAACTAGCACACTAATTATTAAGTATAGCAAACTACAAAAAGCAAGAAAGACAGCGTATTTAATAGTCGAACAAGGTATTACATACAATCCATACGCAAATTGAAATGGACTAAAGATGGTTAAAAGGGCTTTGTTAAAACCTTGTGGATGAACTCCCAACAATAATACGCCAACTGTAAAAATACCCCCTGATAGATAATTAAAGACAACACGACGGATTTTTAGAACAAAAAAAATTGACGTCATCGCGATACACAAAACTGTTATTAGTGAAGACGCCAAAAAGCCATATACAAAAGTCAGTGAAGATACGTGTGTAATGAAAAAAGTAACATACAAATTAAATAGAAAGATTTCCAATTGCACAATTATTAACTGAACCAGCAAATTAGCCAGAACAATCGAATGCCGTGAACCGCTCAAATAAGTCAGTGTTTTTAAAAAGCCACTCTCACGTAAACGAATTAAATTCAGTAAAAATCCATTAAAAACAGTAGTCACCACGATATATGACCAATATACATAAATAGATTCATTATCTTGAAAATTCAAAGTTTTATTCAAGAAGACCATAAACATCGGTACGATCAAAGTATAGACAAAGTAAAAGCGTTCTTTAAAAGCTATTGTTAGCTGTATTTTAAAAAGTGCCCAATCATTTCTTAATTCCAAATTCAATCCCCATTTTCTGCAAAAATCATCAATTAAATTAATATATTTTAATCAGACTGTCAATTGTAATTCTGATATATTGGAAATTAAGAATTATTTATAAAACCATATAAAAAAGCGGACTATATGAGCCCACTTTTATTTTTATTTGCCACCACCAAAAATGTGGTCCAAAGTTTTATTAAATTTTTGACGATCATCAACTGTATGTGGTTCACTACTCAATTGCAAACCATCGTGAAATGATGTCAACAAGAAGTCCCAGAAAGTTCCAACTAATCCTAATTCTTCGTGATCAGCCGGAGCAATCGTATAGCGGATGGCATTTTCATCACCAGCGATAACTTTTTGAACCCAGTGAGGTTCACGTAGACTTTCACGCCCAATTGCTGCAAAATCAATACCATTATCCAAAACTTTTTCAGCATCGGCTGGAGTTTGAATATCACCAACGCCAATCAATGGCAAATTACCAAGATGTTTCTTGATAGTCAAATTCAACGGCGTAGTAATGGATTTGTCATTCAAAGATTTTCTCCAAACATCCCCCATTGACACATGCAAGTAATCAATTGGTGTTTTCTTCAAAGCATCGATCAATTGCAAGGAATCCTCAAAACGAATACCAGGAGTTTCAATTTCCTCTGGTGAAATACGATACCCCATCAAAAATGGTCTGTTTGCATAATTATCAATTGCTTTTTGAACTTCAGCTACTACTGCTAATGGAAAAGCCATTCTCTTTTCTAAACTGCCACCCCATTTGTCAGTCCGACGATTAGAATGTGGTGAAAAGAATTGTTGAATCAAATATGTGTTAGCACCATGAATTTCAACACCATCAAATCCGGCTTGAATCGCTCTTCTAGTAGCTTCTCCAAAATCTTTGATTGTTTGTTCAACTTCTGCTTCGCTCAAGGCTCTAGGTGTTTGCGAATTTTGACGAGTAGCCTTAACAGCACTAGCACTGACAGGTTGTTGTCCACGTAAAATTTCTTTAGAAGACATTCGACCAGCACTAAAGATTTGCAAAATTGCTTTAGTTCCGTCTTTATGCATTGCTGAAGCTAACTTGGTTAAGCTGGGAAGAAATTTATCGTCACTGACACTGAGCTCCCCCTCAAAACCTTTGCCCAACGCGTTGACATTAGCAGTTCCTGTAATAAACATCCCAGCACCACCACTGTGCATATGATAATAACGTAATTCATCGCTAGTTACTTCACCATTTGAAAAACTCATTTCCTCAGTCATTGGTGGAATCACCATACGATTTTTTACCGTGATATTCTTTTTACTAAATGTATATGGTTTCAAAAATTTATAATCTGCCATGACAATCCTCCTCTTTCTAGTTCAGATTATCACAGTGATTACAAATGTAAATTATTTTAACTTTTATTTTTATCATTACAAATAAATTTCTCAATTTAAAAAATAATTCGTGTCTTTTTAGAAAAAATCGGGTATGATATTGAGAGAAAAATTTTAACCGAGGAAAAGCTTATGAATTACTTACTACTACTAGTATCAATCGGTTTTGAAGTTTTGGGGACTTCACTTTTAAAGAAGACGGATGGCTTCACTAACTTGTTACCTACATTGGGTACATTGTTATCTTACTTCATCTGCTTATTCGTCCTCTCCCACGTATTAAAAAGATTACCTCTCAGTTTGACATATGCCACTTGGGGTAGCGTTGGGTTGATACTAGTCACAATTGCAGGAATGGTCTTTTATCACGAATCATTGTCAGCTGCTTCAATCGCTGGACTCGTTTTAGTAGTATCGGGAACCGTTCTAATAAATGCATTCTAAAGAAAAAACGTGTGAACTTGAATTCACACGTTTTTTTTATTTTCTTTTTCTATAAATGTAAATAACACTACCAGCAATGATTACTAAAGCCATAATAGCACCTAAAATAATCCAGAGATCATGAGAACGATTTGGAACTTTCTTATTCAACTGCTTGTTTTCACTAGCACTGATTTTGAAGTTACGTTTCATTTTCCAAGCATTTTGACCATTATTGGCTTTAACATTCAAATACATTGTATAAGTACCCGGTTTTAACCGTTTGTTCTTGCCAACTCCACTTGGCGTATTGACACTAACTGGATAATCAAATTTGCTATCAGGAGCAATTGACATATTCTTCTTATCAGATTTCAAAATAATCTTTTTACTATTCTTGGGAGTAATTTTGGCATCGACTGAAACTTTCTTCTCTAATTCTGGAACATCATTATCCATTTGACCTTCAACTGAAATTTGATCACTATTAGTAGTTACTTGAAAGGCTTTGTCAAATTTCAAATCAGGTTTTACGGCATCAGTACTTTGCTGTAACTGAAGTCCTAAAACATAATCGTATTTATTTCTTAATGAAACACCTTTAATTCTCTTCTTATTGTTTACTTGATTATTTTCTTCAACCAAGATTCCACCTAGTAATTCTCCTTCAAAATGACCACTTGGTGCTTGAATACCAACTGTTACCTCTTTTGAAGATCTGGCGGGTACTGTCACATTTTTAGGATAAGTTACTAAATTTTCAATATTGTATTTTAAATCGTGATCTGGTTTAACGTCGTGCTTATTATAAACAATCACACCATTAACGTCAGTCGTGGCACGGTTGATCTGAATATCATAAGATTGCGTTGAAGCGCTATTATTATTGATTTTAAATTTAATATTTTCTTTTTGGTTAGGAGTAATCTTCAAATCATAATAACCAACTTTTTTATCAATTTGATTAGTCGCACTTTCTGGACTCACACTATAATTGACCGTCGGCGTGACTGCAGCTTGAACCGGAGTATTCAAAAATTGAAAACTAAGAAACATTGATATAAAAATCAAAAATCCCACTATCGACTTTTTCAAAATATTTCCTCCAAAAAAAGAGAGGCATAATTAAATACCCCTCTTCTTTGTAACTTAAAATTGTAACTTTGATTTTAGCTAGGTGCATTGGATAAAGTCCAAGTCAAAGTTGAACTATATGATCCACCAACATTACCAGCTGGTACCATCAATGATGCATCGCCAGCATTGTATGTTGCAGTATAAGCACCAACACCATCACCAGCAGCGGCATCAACTACAGTCGTTGGAGCTGTTGACAATGAAATTGTTGGACTAAATGTTGGTAATGCTGAAACGTTATCAGCAGCATCGGCTGTCAATGCGGGTGACTTACTATCAGCAAGTGACAAAACAGCACCTTTCAAACTACCACCAGTAGTATTACTGAAAGCACTATCTGCAACTGAAACTGACCAACCAGTTGGTTCACCGGGGTTAGTTACATGCAAGTCACTAGAAATACTTGTTGATTTGTATGTAGCATCACTAGCACTCGATGCAACCGTACCAAAATCAATTCCACCAGGTGTCGTTGTACTTGTTGAGCCACCAGGTACACTATCCAACGTAATCGTTCCAGGTGTTAAATCTGCCGTTGACGTTGATGTTTCTGGAGCTGGTGTTGTCGTTGCAGCCTTCGTGACAATTCCACCTGCACCAACAGAACCTATTCCTAAAATTGTAGCACCGATTAAAAGACTATTCTTTAATAATTTTTTCATTATATGATTCCCCTCCATATACGAATTTTCGATATGAAATAGAGCCGATTTTCAAGATGGTTTTCCAGGACCCTTTGGGGGAATAACTTTTACCATCTTTTCTTTGGGAGACCTCTCAACCTCCATCTCAGTTATATAATCCTTTTTACTTATTAACAAGTAAATCTAATGTCACTGTACGAAAAGTAAATTATAATAAGTATAGTAATAATTAGAAGGTGTTATAGCACATGGTTGAAACTACTTTAAAAAACAATTTGATCATCAATGTCAGTAACATTATTTGGAGCTTTGATCCAAATAATAAGGAAGTGCTGATTTTACTAATAAAAAATTCACTTGGCAAAAGCAATGACAAATGGGGCTTACCTACAACAATTCTTCGAAAAAATGAAAGTGCCGAGGAAGCTTCTTTGCGTTTGATCCGAGAAAAAATTGGCATTAATTTACCTGATTTCTCAACTGAACAATTGGCAACTTTTAGTAATGTTAATCGAACCCAAAAGAATCGTGAAATTGCTTTGACTTATATGACTTATCTCCCAAAAAAGATTGATTTAACAGCTGGCTACGGGGCTAAAGACGCTGAATGGTTTCACGTTCAATATTCAGTGGATCAATATTTATTGAAATACCAAAATTTAATTTTTAAAACTTTATCGGAAAAAATATCGGAAAGTGATTTTTATAACAATATCGATGAATTCAATAATGATAAGCATTTGATAGCTGATCATGAATTGATCCTTCGTTTGGCTTTTAATAGAATTACTAATCGCCTAGATTATTTACCCACTATTTTATTAATTTTAGGAGACCATTTTACCCTCAAACAAGCTCGTGAAGTTTATGCCACTTTTTGGAAAGAACCGGTAACAAACATTGATAATTCAAACTTCCGTAAAACTCATTCCCATCTATTTATTGAGATTGGAATTGAACACGGCAAGAGCGGACGACCAGCCAAATTGTACAAGCTTCGTGGTCTACTTGACCAAAAATAAGGCTTCTGCTAGTCTTATTTTAAACTATTTAAGGTAAATTTTACCTTTAATAAAAATAGTTATTATTATTTATAATTTTGGAGGTAGATCTTGAAATCACAAGAAATAAATACCAAAGACAACAGTGGCTTAAAACTACTGATGGTTATTGGTACAGCTTGGCTATTTGATGCTGCTGATGTAGCGTTATTATCATTTATCATGCCTTTATTAAAAAAGGAAATGCTTTTAACTGACGGACAAGTAGGATTAGTCAGTTCCATTACTACCGTCGGTATGATTATCGGTGCCATTCTATTCGGCTACTTAGCTGATAAATTTGGTAAGAAAAATATCATCATCATTACGTTATTATTATTTTCTATTAGTAATTTGGCTTTAGCTCTGACTCAAAACTTGCCACAATTTCTCTTGGTACGTTTTATCACTGGTATCGGTTTGGGTGGTGAATTACCCGTAGCTACAACTATTATTGCTGATTCGTTCTCTGGTCATCGCCGTTCTAAAATGTTGATTTTGGTAGACAGTTTCTGGGCTATTGGTTGGATATTAGCATCATTACTAGCTTTCTTATTCATGCCCGTCTATGGTTGGCGTCCAACAGTTATCATTACTTCGATCATGGCCCTTTACACTTTAGTAATCAGACGTCATTTACCAGAGCAAACGAATGTTAAAAATGAAAAACTGAATTTAAAAGTAGCTTTTGGTCAAATTTGGTCTAAAGACTTTCGTCGCGCTACAATTTGTTTAAGCGTTCTTTGGTTTATCATTATGTTCACTTATTATGGAATGTTCTTATGGTTACCAAGTGTTTTGATTAAACGTGGTTTTTCAGTAGTCCACAGTTTTAAATACACTCTTTTAATGAGTTTTGCTCAATTGCCAGGATACTTCTTAGCTGCTTACTTAATGGGTAAACTCTCTCGCAAAAAAGTTCTCGCTATTTACTTAACTGGTACTATCATTGGTGCATTCATGTTTGCCACTGCTCAAAGTGAATTTCTAGTTGTCTTCAGCAGTTGTGTTCTCTCCTTCTTCACTTTAGGTGCTTGGGGAATTATGATTGCTTTGACACCAACTCAATATCCATTAGAAACTCGCGGAGTTGGTATTGGCTTTACTCAATCGATTGGTCGAATCGGTGCCACTATTGGACCTTACTTGATTGGTTTCTCATTAGGATTAGGTATCAGCGTTTCAACCGTCTTCTTTTATTTCGTTGTCGGTTTAGTTATCGGTATCATCGTTCTAGTCTTTGGTATGGTCGATAACGATCAAAAATAATTAAAAAAATTCACCTTACTCTGTTTATCAAAGTAGGTGAATTTTTTTACAATTGTTCAGTTTCTGGATGATTTTTTGTTAAATGTTCAATTTTTCCGTCAACCTTGAAATACTTCTCAGTCAATTCTTTTAATTCTTCAATGGCAGCACTAGCACGTTTAGCTTGTTCCTCATTGATAGCTTCAACGACCAAAACTGAGTCAGTTGTATCTTCTGTCAACATAGTTCTTTGAGCTTCACGCCAGTTAAGACAACGACAAATGGCACCGGAATTATCGTAATAAATGATTTCTCCTGGTAAAGCTGGTGAATCTTCGGTAGCACCCAATGGTTTGAAACCTTCGCCACCTTTAGCTTCTCCTAGGTGCATGTCACCATCAAAAGCATTGATATTTTCTCCACCACAAGGAACACCATATTTTAGGGAAACACTATTGTAAATATCAACTAGTGGATTGATCGGTGAGAATTCATGCCCTTGACTAACCCGTTTTAATAAAGCCTCAATTGAACAACGAGCACCTTTTTTAGTCTTAAATTGACGAAAAGCTTGACGCCATTGATCAATCACATCATTTTCACGGAAAACCTCGTTGCTGATAAACTTCTTTGATTCTTCTGAACCTTCATGCAACAATTTGGCAAAATATGGATCGTCTGTTTCATCCACGTGATTGTCAATCCCATGAATCGTTAAAGTACTAATTTGTGCTTCTGGGAATAATTCAAAAAACTCTTTATCTATAACTACTTTTGTCATTACTATTTCCTCAATTCTTTTTTTAAAATGAAATCTGTTTGTACTGAATCGCCCATCGTAAAACGGTGAGAACTATACTTCTCAAAACCCAGAGAATGATAAAAATTCTGAGCCGCAAAGTTTTTCTCCCAGACGCCTAACCATAAACGATTTTTACCCAAATCATTGGCTCTTTTGATAGCGAATTCCAGCATTTTTTTGCCAATACCGTGACGTTTAAATTGCTCTCTGACGTAGATTCGTTGGACTTCCAAAAAATCATCGGCCATTTTCTCGCTCTGGGCATCTAAAATATTAATTTTTAAATATCCAGCAATTTCACTATCTTCATAAGCAAAGTAGAACTCGGAATTCGGATTGCTTAATTCTTGCTTCAAAACTTGAATATTATAAGCCTTTTTTAAATAGCCCTTTAAATTTGCTTCCGTATTATAAGGACCAAAAGTTGCTGAAAAAGTTTCAATACTGATATTTTGCAGAGTTTCAACATCTTCTGGTGTACATTTAATAAGTTTTATCATCAATACACCCGCTTATTACCCTTTTTAACGTATTCCCAGTTTTCAGAAATATTTTTTTCAACTACTTCTAAAAGTTCAAAGGCTTGTTTCTTTTGACTATCCGATAAACCTTTTAAAGCAACTTCATTAGAATAAGTTTCTTCACGAGATAAGATTGGATAAGTTTCTTCACCTTTTTTAGTTACGTAAAGTTTCTTTTCTTTTTTATTGTCTTGGGACTGTTTACGGACGATAAAGCCATTACTCTCAAGCTTTTTGATAGCACGAGCTGCAGTTGTTCGATCAACTTTGATCATTTCAGCTACTTTTTCTTGAATAATGCCGGGATGCTCGTAAATTCGTGCTAAGTAAAGATACTGACCTTTAGTTAAATCATACTGTTTAAATTCAATATTACTGATTGAATCCAATGATCTAGCAATCACTCCAATTGATCTTAAAATATCAACCACAAAAATTACCTCCTCCTAAACAAAATGTATTGTATAATTATTTTGTTGTAAATGCAATAAAATTTATAAATAAAAAAATTAGCAACCTTCATCCATTGCTAATTTTTTTATTTATATTAATGAATTGCAAAGTTTACATTGTGGGCAAACTGATCGATTTGTTCGATATAATCTTCACCGTTTTCCATCTTAGCAAGTGTGGCTTGAACATTTCGGTCATCTCGCAATCGGCTAAACAAGTATTGGAAAGAATAATTCTTATTCAACAAATTATATGTTTTTAAAACAAAATCTTTAGAATAATCTTCTTTGTCGATGTCCTTTTGATTATTAATATCGGTATATAGCTCCGATAAAACTCTCTTTGCTTCAGTATTGTCATTTAGTTTCATCAATACGCACCACCTAATTAATTATTATCTCTCTACAGGACGTCGCTTTTATGAAAGCGTTTACCACGTTCCGTATTTACATTATATAACTTCTAGGTAGAAATTTCATTGAATTGCCAAATATCACATATTAATTATTTTTTGTTTTAAAATTATGTTTTAATGCTGGCCAAACCCACTTATCAGCACTAGCTATCAAAATCCCATTAAAAATAAATGAGAAGATGGTTCCAATATTAACTGAATAAACTTGACCAAGAGCAATTCCGGCCACAATGATAATAATAATTGGTGGAATAAAATCGATAATTTGAGCTGCCGTTGAATTACCTTTCAAATATAAGAATCTTAAAATATTAGTCGTATCATCATTAGGATGCATAACAATATTAGCTCTCTGATATAGAGAAATTGCCACACAGAAAAAGACCACACCTAAGCAGGATAAAATAATTCTAATAAAAATTGGTAAGCTCGGTACACCTAAGAAATTGAGTAAAATAGTAAATACATTTACAAAATAACTGAAAAACATAACATAAAGTACTTCACCAATCAGTCTTCTTATATCTAATCTCCTGATCAAAAACTGATTAGTGATTGCATTGATAACTCCGATAATAAATAACAATAGTCCTGTATTCCAACCAAACCATTTAGTCATATTGACTGCCGAAGCTGTCCATAAACCACTACCCATATCAGCTGAAATGCACAAACCATTTCCAAAAGCATTTAAAATCAAACCAGAGATTAAACCAATAATTCTAGTTTGGATTGAATTTTTGATAGTATCACCTCTTACACAATATGCTGTCTATCATACAACAAGATGATACGTAGATTCAAAAATGTTATTTATTGTAGTTACTATTTAAAAATTCTTGGAGATTTTGAGCTGGATGTCCCATTATCAACTGATAATCAGAACTGACATCATTTAACAAGCCTAAACCTCCAGCCTCATACATAGAAGACAACATATGCCCTTCATTGCCCTCGTTATAGATTTGTGCAAATTCATTTAGGCTGACAGGTTGATATCCGATCTCTTTGCTCGAAACTGTACTCAACACTTCAGCCAATTGTGGCATCGTATAATTTCTAGTTTGAGTCAAAGTATAAATACGTCCGTTTTGTAGCAAGGATTTTTCACTAGCTACTTTAGCAAAGGCCTGCGCACTATCTTGCAAGCTAATAAAACTCAAAGCTTGATCCTTCATTGGATAAATCACATTTTGACGTTCAATCAGTTCTGGTAAATAAGGTACTAAAGGATCAGCATACAAAGCATTACGCAAAATAGTATATGGAATGCCACTTGAAGCTAATCGACGTGGTAAGTAACCGTAAAAGGCAGACAAATCAAACGGATTATTAACTTGATCAGCAATAAAGCCCATCGATAAAATATGTCCAACATTTACTTTCTTAGCAGCTGTCAAAACATTTTCTAGTTCGCTAACACGACTGAAGCTATCATGACTCTTACTTGGAACGTAAATTAAAACATCGATATCTTTAAAAGCTTCTAATAAAGTATTTTCTTTCAAGAAATCAATTCCAACAACCTTTGCTCCAGCCTCTGACAAAGATTTAGCTTTAGAAATTGTGTGAACTCCAACTGTAATATCACTACTTGGCACTAATTTAATTAATTCATTAAAAATATGGCCACCTAAATGACCCGTTGCTCCAGTTAATAAATACTTCATCCTTAACCCTCCATTTTAGTTAGATGTTACTATTAAAATCACACGTCGTCGATTTATTAATTTTTTATCACAAAAGAATTATATAATAAAATCAAAAGAGTATCGGAGGGATTCAAATGCAAAAAATTATTATTGATCAAGCTTTTTGGGATATTTTTCCAGATGTTGAAATAGCCGTTATGACTGCCCACAACGTCGACAATAAACAACAAAATGTACCACAAAATTTAATTGCTAATGCCAACGAAATTGCTAAAAAATGGGTACCTGATGATCCAATCAGTGCTAATCCAGTAGTCAAAGCCTGGCGTAATGCTTATCGGAAATTCAAAACCAAAAAAGGTGCTCGCAATGCGGTAGAAAATCTTTTAAAACGAGCTAAAAATAACAAAGGTGTTGGTAATATCAATCCTGTTGTTGACGTCTACAACTCCGTTTCCTTAGAATATGCCTTCCCAATTGCCGCAGAAGACCTAGACAAAATTGTTGGTGACGTTCATTTAACTGTTGCTAAAGGTGGAGAAACTTTCACTCCCATCGGTGAAGATGATGTTGAAGAAGCCTTACCTGGTGAAGTAATCTATCGTGATGAAAAAGACGTTATCTCGCGTTGTTGGGCTTGGCGTGACAGCGCAAGAGTTGCCGACACTGATGATACTAAAAATCTTCTATTTTATATGGAGAATATTCAACCTGAAAGAAAAGAAGATCATCTAAATGCTGCCCATCAATTGGAAAAAAGATTCCACGATTATTTAAACATCGATATCAATGATTTAACGATTCTTACTCGTGACAATCCTGAATTTATCTTTGCTAAATAATAAAAAAAATGCGCCTAATATTAGGGTTCTTTCTCAAGTTAGGCTAGTAGTAATATGCCATCCGGAATTTTCTATTTTTATAGAATCAAACAAATAAGCATCAATTCAGATAAATAGTTAATGCAAACGACTATATCTGAATTGATGCTATTTTTGACTCTGAATTATTTGAAATAAACCATAAATGACGTTATCTAGTCGGTAGTGGCAGCTTTGTGGATGCTCAGTACTGAAATTTCACTTAGCAATTTATTGCTTAGTGAAAGGTCAATCTTGGAGATGATTCCCGGTTTTGGAATTAGCTTCAAGTTGCGCCCAGTACGTTCCAGCGTCCACAAAGCGGAACGGACGACGACATCCAGCACTAACCTAACTTAAGAAAAAGCCATATTAGGCGGATTTTTTACCATTGTTCGTGGTTCCAAAGACGACCGTCAACTTCGCCTTCCAATTGTGCTTGACGTTTGTTTTGTTCTTCAATCACTTTTTTCATCGCTACCAAAAAGGCCCGATTTTCATATTGAGTCTGTTTAGTAGATAAATCACTAACCGTTTGACTTAACCATTGACCAGTTTCACTCATAATTATTCATCCTCACCTTGCTTGATTAAACTAATAGTGCTTTTCAATTGTGAAATATCTTCTCGTTGCTGGATAAATGTACTCAAAATCGTTTCACATTCATTGCAATTCGTTCCATCAAAATTCTTAAATCGATCAGTGAACTCTCTTTCAAACCACAATTGACGATTTTGCAAACTATCTGGATATTGTTGGGTTAGAAAACGTTGATAATCAATCAACAACTGCATTTGCTCATTTTCTTGCAAATATTGAAATTGAGCAATCGTAAAGACGGGCAAAATTTGCATCTTAGCACGTTTGGCAATTGCAAAATAAGGCGCCATTATCTCATCGATTGTGAAATCTTCACTACCACCGCGTCTAAAATCTTTTAAGGACATCCCAGTACTAACAACGATACCAAATTCTTTTTCAGCTAAATTATCATCGCCATCACCATAAACGAAATTTCTTGTCAAAACATTATCTTCCCAATGTTTCAATCCTTCTGGGGCAGCATACCAATACAAGGGAAATTGAAAAATTATTCGATCATGTTCTTTTAACAAAGCTTGTTCTTTTTCGACATCAATTTCTGACAATTCTTCTACATGATGCCACGTTACGTCTTGCAGCTTAGCTCCTTGTAGTAAAAATTGTTGTGTCTGCGAATTATTAATTTCTGGATGTGACACTACCACTAAAGTTTTCAAAATTAACATCTCCAATCAACAATAGAATAGCAAAAAAAGGCTCTTTATAACAGTTGAAACTATTTTTTAGAAATTAATTCCAACGACAAAATCCAATGATATACTGAAGAAGATACCGATTCACTTAAGGAGTTTATTATGGAAAAATATTATATAGTTGATAGCTCTATTCTTCCTGAATCATTTGAAAAAGTTATTGAAGCACGTAATTTACTAGAGACAAAAAAAGTCCACAACGTTAGTGAGGCTGTCAAAGTTGTGGGTATCAGTCGTGGAACTTATTATAAGTATAAAGACTTAGTTTTTAAGCCAGATGAAGAAAGAAACGAGCGTAAAGCCGTTATTTCAATGATGTTAAAGCACCAACAAGGAACTCTCTCTAAAGTTTTGGTCGATATTTCTGAATTAAATGCCTCTATCTTAACTATCAATCAGAACATTCCCATCCACAATATTGCTACTGTCGTTATCTCATTAGATATTAGTCACCTAAATGGAACCATGGATGACTTAATCGATACATTACAATTGTCGGATTCAGTCGAAAATGTACAACTAGTTGCCATCGAATAAGCCCTTTTTGAGGGCTTTTTATTTTGGCCAAGCAATGTACATAGCCATCAAAACACTCAGAGTTCCACAGGCAAACAAAGACTTTGAAATAAAGCGACTCTTAACATGTCCAGCATAAATTATTAAAAATAGTCCTAGGACAAAAATAATTATCATTTTCAAGAAACCGCGTCACCTACCATCTAAGATTTTCATTCAAAAAATACTTTAACGGATAAATGTGACTAAACAATGAATTTGTTATGGAGAATCTGTTCTTTTAATTACCTTGCCACAAAAAATGTTCAATATCGTGCAACACTTTAGGATTTCTTCTTGTTAAAGCGCTATGTTCTGCCAAACGTCCAGTAAACAATCTAGCTTGGTAAGTTTGGTGTGGTCCCTTAAAAACCTTTTTCAAAGATTTTGCAGATGATACGGGTACTGCCTTATCAAAATGATTTTCTTTAGTAAGTTGTCCCATGATATTTAATTCTCGAATATGAAGTCGACGTATAACTGAATCTGGATGAGTATATTTGTCAAAATCTCTAGTCAATTGATCAGAATAACGCCAAGGATTACGTCGATAAATATCTTTATTTAATACTTGCATCGGAGCCGCAATATTTACTAGTGAATCAATTTGCGGTTGATTTTTTTTATCACTATATTTGAACAAATAATACATAACAGCATTATTGCCCCAAGAATGTGCCACAGCATTATATCTAGTCATTTGATATTTTTTTTGCAAGGTCAAAATAACTGTATTAATCCACTTGGCAGTTTTATGGTAATCGGATTGGTGATTATTACCAAACAAAACTTGAATTTCAGGGTTTTTTGCATTTTTAGGCCAAGTTCCGTCAAAACTGAGCTTACCTTTTTTTGACACAAAAATAGTCAACGTTCTAGTTGCGTAACCATCAGCTTGTGATTGATCAATTAAGTAATCCATAGATCGTACAGTACCGCCAAAGCCGTGAAAGAATAGTGTCGGAATTTCTCTAGGATTGTTAGAACTAGCATGGATAGTTTGTGGCTTAATCAAAAAAGTAAAACTTACTAGTATACTGATTAATAATATCTTGAATAATAAGTTATTTTTCATTATTACCAAATAATAATGCATTTTGACCTCTAGTCAACAAAAAAGGCTTAGATTTCTCTAAGTCTTTTTGATTACAAGTTTTGGCCTTTTTCCCAAGTAGTCTTTGAAAGTAATAAACCTTTTTTGACTAGATTGTTAAACAATTGGTGCGTACGATGAGAAATTTCACCAGCAGTCTTTTGATTACTTTCTGTCAAAAATTCAGTAACATTATCAGAATTTCCTACTGCTTGATCAGTTTCTTCAACTCGTTGACGAGCAAATGATTGGCAGTCATCTAAGTAAGCGTGGACCATGTCAGAATATTCATGATAATGTGGTTCGATAATAACTGACAAAGTCTTCTCTAACCAATATACATTATCAACTGAGACTTCAGTAGTTGTATTCTTGTAGTCTTCTGGCGTATCAATAATGTTAGTAAAGAATGGTACATAAGGACTGTAAGCGAAGAATCCCATGGACAACCATTGAATAGCAGCGTGGCCGTCATCAACATCATTTCTGATTTGTAAAATTGATGAAGCTTGATTTCTGTCCATGGCGATAGAACGGAATTGACGTTGTTCTTTTGGAGTACCTGAAGCAAAAGTTCCAAATGGATCATACTTCGTACCATTGTAGTGTGATGACAAGAAGGCTTCAACATCTTCAATAGCTAATTTCTTGGCAGGTTTTCTGCACATTGGCATATCTTGAGCGGTTGGCACTTGTTCAATTTCTGGGTTGAACATCTTTTGTCCATACCAAGTACGTGGTGTGTTGTAATAGGCATCAGCTTCATTTTGCGTTCCAAAAATTTCACGGAAATTAAAGTGACCTGGCTGTGGATTTAAATGATGTTTTTCAACAAATTCTACCAAATCAGTTGCTACTAAGAAATTATCAGTATCGTTGACGTCAACTTCTTGCATAACTGTTTGATTAGGTACGATAGCATAAGTATCTTCTGGCAAACGCATAGCAGCCCAATGGTGACCACCAGCAGTTTCTAATAACCAAATTTCATCTTTATCATTAAATGCAATACTGTTACATTCACCTGTACCATACTTTTCCAACAAAGCACCTAAACGCTTGGCACCTTCTTTAGCGGATTTAATGTATGGCAAAACTAATGTCAACATTGCTTCTTCATCGATACCATCATGAACTAATGGATCATAACCCAAAGCGCGAGCATTAGTAGCAGTAGTTTCAGTTGAACTCATACCAACATTTAATTCATTAATACCAGCTTCTTCATATTGACCATCACTTTGGTCTGCCTGTGGTGTAGCTGTATATCTTAGAGCGTGTTCAGGTAGTGGCACTTTTACACCTGTAGTTACTGAAGTATAAAAGGCATTCTTTTGATCTTTGGCAACATGTGCAACAAATTTAATGGGATTGATTGGACCATAACCGTCTTCATTACGGGCGACAATAGTGGAACCATCCATGCTAGCGGCTTTACCAACTAGTATCTCAGTACAATCGGAACTTGGATTTATCATTTTGTTCCCTCCCTTTAAAATAAGTATAAAATTAAAAAGGCTTTTAATCTAGTGGCTATATTAGAAATTTTATAATTATGGCAGATTGTAAAATATAACCGAACACTAGTGGACACAAAAACCCATAAAGG
>NZ_AZDO01000047.1 GCF_001435505.1 Companilactobacillus futsaii JCM 17355
ATGGAAAATATTAAGTTTTAAAAAGTGTTCGGTTATTTCTTGCAATCTGCCAAATATAAATAAAGCCTGTCAGAATAGTTAAGATAAAAAATAACACATACTTTCTCATCATAAATAACACTTCCTTTAAGGGATTCTTAAGAAGGCGATATATATACGGTATGAGTATAGTCCATTTGTACACAAATAAACCATTTATGGGTATTATTTATACAATTTAAATATAAATAAATTAGTGACAATATATATTATTTATAGAATTAAATTTATTGTATAAAAAAACACATCTAATAAGATGTGTTTACAAATCTATTTATTAGTATCAACAATATTGTCAGGTCTCAAACCTTCAATCAATGATTTGTTAGAATCAAATGAGGTTGTGATCATATTGTGAATGGCTGTTTCCGTATAAAAAGCACTGTGTGGAGTAACGATAACATTCAAACGTTTAGCTAGATTTCTAATCTTTTCGTTAGGGATGTTGTCAATGCTAGACCACTTCTTACCAAAAACAGAGTTTTCATTATCGATAACATCTAGTCCAGCTCCGGCAACTTTACCACTGTCTAAGCCCTTAATTAAAGCATCAGTATCGATCAATTCACCGCGGGCACAGTTTATGATGTAGACGCCATCTTTCATTTGTTCGATAGCTTTGTCGTTGATCATGTGCTTGTTGCTGTCGAATAATGGAACGTGGAGAGTGATAATGTCAGCTTGCTTATACAATTCTTCTAAAGTATCAACGTATAGACCTTGCTTTTCGATTTCAGGATTATGGTAAACGTCGTAAGCGACAATCTTGCAGCCAAAGCCCTTTAGAATTTGCATAGTTACACGGCCGATGTGACCAGTACCGATAACACCAACTGTTTGTTCACGATATTCTTTACCAATTGTGGGTGCCCAAGTGAAGTCGCCGTCTTCAATTTTTTGAGCAAATTCAGGAGTGCGACGGAGCAATCTTCCCATCAATAACACCGCATGTTCAGCAATAGCATTAGGTGAGTAGACTGGTACATTTGTCAAAGTAAAACCGAAATCGTTGAGATCTTGGAAATTGAAATTATCAACTCCAACATTACGGATTGAAATATATTTAATGCCTAAATTGTGAAGTACCTCAAGAGCTTCTCTAGTGTAATCAGCAGTTTGAAGTGTGACTACACCGTCAGCACCTTCAGCCATACGAGCTGAGTCTGCAGTCAGCATGTTATTAGTGAAGCCCACCTCGACATCCGGGTTTGCTTGTTCCCATTTTTTCAAAGATGGTTCTTCATCCTCACGAATTCCGTAAGCAAATATTTTCATCAAAAAATCCTCCTTTAAGCTATATATAAATTAAAGCAGAATTTGTAATTTGGTTCAAAAAAGTAGCCAATCAAAATGTTTTTACACTTTGATTGGCTATTAGTATTTTTTAGTCCTCAGAAATATCGACTGGAAATTTCGGAGTTTGATTATTTAACATTTTAAGATTGTCATTCAAGGAATCGAAGACCATGTTGTGAACAGCTGTTGTTGTATAGAAGGCTGTATGTGGCGTCATAATGACGTTTTTACGATTTAGAAGAGCTTGGAATTGAGGATCCTTGACGTCTTCAATCTTGTCGAATTTCTTTTGGAAGACATCATTTTCACTTTCCAGAACATCCAAACCAGCACCGCCAACTTTGCCACTATCCAAAGCTTCAATCAAGGCATCAGTATCAACCAAGCCACCACGAGCAGCATTGATGAAGATAACACCATCCTTCATTTTAGCAAAAGCAGCTTTATCAATCATGTGAACATCACGTTTTGCCAAAGGTGTGTGTAGCGTTATAATGTCGGATTGTTCCAAAACTTCGTCCAAAGAATCAACGTAGATTCCTAGATTTTCCAAGTATGGATCAGGCTTGATATCATAAGCTACTACTTTGGCACCAAAGGCGAGCATTAATCTAGCAACGACTGAGCCAATGTGGCCGGTTCCCACAATACCAACAGTTTTACCATTGATTTCCTCCCCGATAGTAGGGAACCAGCGGAAGTCAGCGTTATTAAATTTCTCGTCAAATTCAGGTACTCGTCTGAGCAAACGTATCATCAAACCGGTAGTATGTTCAGCAATAGCGTTAGGTGAGTAAACGGGAACACTTGTCAATGAAAATCCGAAGTCACGGAGATCCTTGAAATCAAAGCCGTCCAAACCAACATTACGAACTGAGATTTTATTAATGCCAAAGTCATGTAACTTTTGCAAGGCCAAGCGAGTATAAGGTTGTGTTTGCAACATTACAACGCCGTTATAACCTTTTGCCAAATCAACTGTTTCCTCAGTAACGATTTTGTCAGTATAGTCGATTTCAACATCAGGATTAGCGTTTTCCCATTCCTTTAGGTAAACTGCCTCGTCTGGTCGAACTCCGTATAGAAAAATTTTCATAGCGATCCCTCTTTCTTATGATTAGAAAATATACATTAAATTAATAAAAATCTAATAATTTAATTGTTATTAAGTTTAACGCAATTTCTGACAAATGAAAGGGGAAATTTCGATTTATTTAGATAATTCTAAGGCTTGGACCTTCTTTTCAAGCGCTGCAACGTCAAAGTCTCGTGAAAATTCAGCTAAATGAACCAAATTACGCAAAAAGTCGTGAGTCTTAGCTTCATAGTGAT
The DNA here is from genome assembly GCF_001435505.1 of Companilactobacillus futsaii JCM 17355. Classification (GTDB taxonomy): domain Bacteria; phylum Bacillota; class Bacilli; order Lactobacillales; family Lactobacillaceae; genus Companilactobacillus; species Companilactobacillus futsaii. The sequence continues at coordinate 2,668 of NZ_AZDO01000047.1, forward strand.
ATTTCAAGCCTAGATCATAAATGTAGCCGTTGATGTAGTCGACTTCAGTGTTGCGCCCCTTGGACATGTCTTGATACATCGAAGGATAGTGCAAAGGATTGCTGACACTACTTACGAATTGAACAGACTCCCATTCTTCTTCACGAGTATTGAGCAAGGCAATTCCTGCACGTTCACAAACATCGAAAGCCTCATCAATCAATTGACGACTGAGTTTTTCGGCCACGGGTGATTGGATAAATTCGCCCATTTGAATCTCAAACATCGTACAAAGTGTGTTGATAACTGAGTTAAAAATAACTTTGGCCATCAATGTTCCCATGAAATTAGTCGTCAAATTAGGATTGAGATTAGCCTGTGTGAATTCAGCTTGAATATTCTTAGTCATTTCATCTGGCTGTTCGGTTTCGTTTGCCATATTCATACTTCCAGCACCCTTAGCACCGATGAAATCAACATCACCAGGTCCATTTAAGACTGTACCGATCAAGGCTGTGGCACCAATGACGTTTTGTTTGTCAAAGTATTGATTCAACTTGTCAATATGACCCATACCATTCATTGGTGAAACCACGTATTGAGATGGTTTAAAGGCATGTGCCGTTCGTTTCAAAGCATCAGCCAATTGCATCTGTTTAGTGAATACGACCCAAACATCAGGGTCACCGGTGTATTCTTCGGGGGAGTAAATATTGACGGGCACCAAGTGCTTATCTTTGTGATCACGTGAAACGAAAACACCATTTTGCTCACGAATCTTGTCAATTTGTGGTTGCCAAATTTCAACGAAGTCGACATCGAAACCAGCTTCCTGTAGAAGAACTCCATAACGCAAACCCATAGCACCTGCACCTAATACTGCATATTTCATAAATACCGCCTCCAAAATTTTTTGTGACTGTATTATTAGACGAATATTAGAAAATGTCAAACTAAAATTAATCGTTTTTAATGAATTTGCAGTGCATTTTTTGAATGCATTATATAGTGTGTTTTATCAACAAAAATTATTAAAATAAAAAATATTATTTAAGTAATTGACAATTGATTGAACAAATATTATTCTAAATATAATTTAATTTTATTCTAATTTGAAAAGAGGCCATCGCTATGTATACTATTTTGATTATTGTCGTCGTGATTATTTTGCAGATCAACTTGGGTCAAGCGTTGCCTCTGGTGAAAAACTGAGGGACACAAAAAAGGGCCGCCAAGTTGATCTATTTCGACTTGGCGGCCCTTTTTTTATTTAAAAATTATTCAGTATCATAACGATTTAATACATAGATTGCTAATACAACAATGACTGCACCAATAATTTCGGGTAGGTTCACAGCATAGTGTAAGAAAATCACGCTCAAAACTAAAGTCGTGAATGGTTGTACGGCATCAGTGATACTAATGATTGCGGCAGTTGTGTACTTAGTACTCAAGACCATCAATAAGAATGCGGAGACAGTTCCTAACAAAATAACCGTTCCAATTCCTAGAATGCTAGCTGTACTCATCTTAGGTGGATTGACCCAAATAGGGCTGAAGAAATTGGAGATAATTCCTGCAATCAACATACCCCAACCGGTAATCAAAATTCCGTGATATTTAGCGATAAGGGATTGTGGAATAACAACGTATAAAGCGGCTGTAATACCACTTCCAACACCCCAAAGTACTGAAACAAACGGAATAGACAAGTGACCAATGTCACCACGAGTAATCATCAAGACCACACCGATCAATGCCAAAACAAAGGAGATGACATCAACTCGAGAAGTTTTCTTTTTCGTGAAAAGAATCAAACCAATCATAATAAATAGTGGTGAAAGATACTGCAAAATAGTAGCGGTAGAAGAATTACCAGTTTTAATGGCATGGAAGAAGGTGAACATATTAGCTAACAAACCGAAAACGGCAAATGAAACTAACGTCAAAAGATCTTTCCAATTCTTAAAAACAGCAAAGAACTCTTTGCTTGGTAAAACAATTAGGCCAACGGCTAATAAAATAATTCCGGCTACAGTAGTTCTAGTTGCGATGAACCACATAGCTGGGATGTTCAAATTCTTAGCAACGACTTGCAAGACAGTTCCAGATACACCCCAAAGAGCAGACGCACAAAATGCTAACCAAAATCCTCGATTAAGAGTTTTCTTGGCTAGTTTTTTCCCTTCGTCCATGAAAAAAATTCCTCCTAAAAAAACTAATAGCAATATTATACCTGTGAATAGCAGTTTTTGACTATTGTTTTTTTTATATCATGGCGTTTGGTACAAAAAGGTATGGATAAACTTGTTGCTACCAATGAATCTCCTTGAATTGGTATATACCGTATTTATTTTTTCGTGATAGCGTTGACTTAATTATGCTAATGAGATTTTGATTATTTTTACATCATATGAGCCTTGCGGAGCACTGACTGAAACTGTGTCGCCAACCTTGTGATTTTCCAAAGCCTTGCCAATTGGTGAGGCAAAAGAAATTTTGTTTTGGGTCAAGTTGGCTTCTTGTTTTCCGACTAATTGATAAGTTACTTGATCGTGATCATCCAAGAATTCAAGCGTAACGAATTTGCCGATGTCTAAGAGATCGTTGTCGGCGGGCAAAACCACATTGGCATATTGTAATTGTTTGTGTAAGTAGCGCAATCGGCTCTCAAGATGTCCTAGATCACGCTTGGCACTAGAATATTCAGTGTTTTCAGAGCGGTCGCCTAAAGCTGCTGCGGCAGCTAAAATTTTGATTTTTTCAGGACGACTGGCTTTTAAGTCTTTTATTTCTTGTTCGATAGCTTTATAACCAGCAGGTGTCATCTTATTAAAAGTTGATTCCATTTTTAAAACCTCGATTTAGTTGTTTTAAATCCAATGTAACACAAAAAAGGCACCTTCCAAAGAAGATACCCTTTAGTAAATTGATTATAGATTTGCATCCATATTAAATGTAAGTTTTGAAAGATTGATTCCCTTAGTATAAAGTTCACCAAAGAATTTGTGAGTCTTTTCTTGCATTTGTTTAACAACTTTTTGGTTACGGTCAGTCAAGAATTCAACCAATTCGTCGCCAGAATAGTTAGCAGCCAATTTATCAGTTTCAGCTACAGCTTCACGTAGTTCTTGACGAATTTCTGTTAAGTAGTCGATATCGTCTTGAATGAATTCTGTGTAGTTTGATTCAACTAGAACTGACAAAGCTTTATACATCCAATATGCATCCTTGAAGTTGAATTCAAGTGAAGCATCATTATATGAAGGATCTGTTTCATTCATATTAGTATAGAAAGGAATGTATGGTGTAAATGTTGGATAACCAATACATAGCCACATAATAGCAGCGTATTCTTCAGGAACGTCATTTCTGATTTGAAGAACGTGTGAGTTTTGAGTTCTGTTCAAACCGATTGGACGGTAACGGTGCTTGTCATCTTCACTAGCGTATGGGCTGAATGGATCGAATGGTGTTTCGTTGTAATGTGAACCTAAAACGTATTCGATATCATCAACAGAAATCTTGTGATCTGTCTTCATGATGAAAGGTAATTCACCATCTTCTGGATCTTGTTGAATTTCTGGGTTGAAGTACTTTTGACCAAACCAAACACGTGGTGTGTTGTAGTGACGGTCTTTAAGGTTGTCTGTACCGAAGATATGTCTGAAGTTCCAGCCAGTTTTGTCAGTGTTCAAATGGTTCTTTTCAACAAATTCTTGGATTCCTTCTGACCACATGAATTCGTCAGAGTTATTGAAATCTACTTGTTGAATTGAAACACGGTTAGCACAAACAGCATAACTGTCATCAGGAATTCTTTGAGCTACCCAGTGGTGGCCAGTAACGATCTCCATGTACCAAACGTCATCTTTATCACTGAATAGAACAGAGTTACCAGCAGGTGAACCAAATTTCTTGATCAATTCACCAGTACGTTGTACAGCACCTTTGGCTGAGTCAACGTAAGGTAAGACCATACGAACGATAACATCTTCGTCCATACCGTCTTTAACTAATGGGTCAAAAGCTAAAGCACGTTCGTTACCATAAGTACTTTCTGTGGCAGACATAGCAACGTTCTTTCCATTAATACCACTTTCATCGTAGTAACCAAACTTCTTGTAATCAACGTTTGGAACGGCAGGCCATTTGTAGCCATTTTCAGGAACTTCAGCTTCAAAGCCATTTAACCATGATTTAACTTTACGTCCTTTTTCACCGTTTACGGCAGGATTCAATACGAAGCTGTGGGGAGCTACCGCAAAGAAAGTGTCGTCGTTTCTAGCAATCATTGTTGATCCATCTAAACTGGCGTTTTTACCAACTAAAATAGTGGTACAAGCGTCATCCAAATGATTTTTCTTCATCTTTTCGAATTCCTCCTATTTATACTGGTTCCATTTTATCATACTAAATGTAAGCAGTATCTTGAAACTTATTCATATTGTAATTACGAATATATGGTATAATTTTGATAAATTAGGAGGGTGTAATGGATATAAACACGAACGATAAGGAAGAATCATTCCTTAAAAATCTGTTATTAGGCTTTCAACATTTGTTAGCAATGTATTCCGGTGATATTTTGATTCCAATTTTAATTGGTGCATCACTTGGATTCAGCGCTAAGGAAATGACTTACCTAATTTCAGTTGATATTTTTATGTGTGGGGTTGCTACACTCTTACAGATTAAACGAACACCATTGACGGGTATCGGTTTGCCAGTTGTTTTGGGTTCAGCTGTCGAATACGTAACGCCGTTACAAAACATTGGGCATCACTTTGGAATTGCCTATATGTATGGTGCCATCATCGCTGCTGGGGTTTTCATCATGTTGATCTCCAAGTTATTCGCTAACTTGAAAGACTTTTTCCCAACAGTAGTTACTGGTTCTTTGATTACTTTAATTGGATTTACTTTGATTCCAGTTGCTTTCCAAAATATCGGTGGCGGGAGTGTTGATGCCAAAGATTTTGGGAGTCCAACGAATTTGATTTTAGGATTTGCGACAGCTTTGATCATTGTGATCGTAAGTATCTGGGGTCGCGGATTTATCAAACAAATTGCCGTTTTAATTGGTATTGTTGCGGGATACTTGCTTGGAATTGGAATGGGAGAGATTGGTTTTAAAACTGTGGGTACTGCTCACTGGTTCCAAATTCCTCAACCATTTTACTTTGCAACACCTAAATTTGAATGGTCATCAATCGTAGTTATGCTTTTGGCTGCCTTGACTTGTATGATTGAATCTACTGGTGTTTATTACGCTTTGGCAGAATTGACTGGTGATGATTTGGATAAGGACGATCTACAAAGGGGATATGCTTCAGAAGGTTTAGCCGCTATCTTGGGTGGTATTTTCAATACATTCCCATATTCGACTTTCTCACAAAATGTGGCGGTCGTTCAATTATCAGGAATTAAGAAGAATAAACCAGTTTACTTCTCAGCCTTCCTATTGATCATCTTAGGTTTGATTCCTAAGGTTGGAGCTGTGGCAGAATTGATTCCTAATGCCGTCTTGGGTGGTGCCATGTTGATTATGTTTGGTACCGTAGGTATTGAAGGAATTAAGATGTTGTCACGAGTTGAAATGAACAACAACAATATCATGATCATGGCTGTATCAATCAGTTTGGGCTTGGGTGTAACGGTTCAACCAACGTTATTGCACTTCTTGCCATCAACTGTTCAAACTATCTTGAACAATGGTTTAGTAGTCGGAAGTTTTTCAGCAATTATTTTGAATTTATTGCTAAATCCGAACAAAAAGACAAATTAGCAAGTTTTGAAACTTTCAAAGCATAAGCAAAGTTTAGTCATATTTTCATCACATTTGGTACGTATACTTGTCGATAAATAAGATAAGTATACGTGTTTTTTTAATATAATATTCCGTCTTCCATAGCAAAGTAAATTTGGCTGGAACAATGTGGGTACGACTTGGAGCCTTTACTATTCCGGACTGAATAGTGGTTCTATTCTTTATATTTTAGTTGCTTTTAGGATAGAACCCTTTTTAGACAAAGGAGTGAAAAATATGAATGAATATAAATATATAAGTATTGTTATTAATAAGTTTGATTTGCCATTTGAAGTAAAATTGGCTACTTTGGATGAAGATGCTATTAATAAAGAATTAGTCGATGAGACTATTGAAAAAATTTCTGAAAACATCCAACAATATGATGATCTGTTTTCATTAGAGAACCATGATGCGTTATTATCACGTTTCCAAGCTGGAGAAGAGACGGCCTTGATGACTTCAAAAACTTTTCGTGAAGTCTATGAGCAGACGATTACTGCTGAACAAATGACCCATCATTACTTTAGTTCTTATTATAATGGTAAGTATGATCCAATCGGTTTATTGAATGGTTGGATGATCGATAAAATCTTTAATCGTTACTTGCTTTCATTGTTGAGTGATGAGGGAATCGATGGTGTGTCATTACGTTGTGGTGAGGATGTTCGCTTGGCAAGTCGTCCTAATATTGATTTCAGATGGAGAATTGCTATTAAAGATCCCAAAAACCTTGATATTTTACTAGCAACTTATTTCTTGAAGAATGGTGCTGTTTCAACTGCTAATGAGATGCACAGTCTGCGAAATGAAAAGAGTAATGTTGAACAAGTGACGATTGTAGGAAATAATGCTTTGGATACTAATATTTGGTCGTCAGCTGGATTGTCAGCCGGAAGGAAATTCTCCGAATTTATTACTAAGTATCACTTAACTGGGATGATTGTTGATAAGTATGCTGGATTAGAAAACTTTCGTGACGGTTTTTCAGATAAGATTCCTTTACGGAAATGAACTGTGTAACGTCGTTATACAGTTCTTTTTTTGTTTAAAAAGTCTATCTTTGGTCATAAATAATTCATATCTCATTTCTATAATTTTATATATAAATGAGGTACTAATAATGAAAACTAAAAAATACTTTTTCCCTAATATGATAATCAATCAAATGAATACACAATTTAAACTTGAAATAGCAACAACTAAAAACAATCAAATTTTAATGGAACAAATGAAAGTAGCTAGTCAAAACATAGAGCAATTTTTAATTGAAGTTAACCGACGATTTTCACCGTTTGCATACGATTCTTTGGTGTCAAGGTTTCAAAGAGGAGATAAAACGCCGTTACAAGAGTCAAGTGACTTTGCGATGATTTATAATTCAACGGTTTTGGCAGAACAAATGACAGAAGGAGTTTACACGCCATATTTTGCTGGTAAATATGATCCTAATACTTTGGTGCAAGCCTGGGCCCTAGAACAAGCCTTCAATAAATATGTAACGCCGTTATTGGAAAATCCTGATATCGAAGGAATTTGGTTGAACAATGATAAGCAAATTAAAGTTGCCACTAAGCCGGAATCCGATTTTAAATGGGCAATTGATATTAATGATTCAAACAAAGAAGATCCACTGACAACTTATTACTTGCAAAATGGCGTTATTGCGATATCTGAGAACGATTTTGAGTCAGTCCACATGAATCTTAGTGATATCAAACAAACGATTGTCATCGGTCAAAATATCGTTGAAGCAAGTGTTTGGGCAGAAGTCGGACTTTTAACAACAATCGCTAAATTTGAAGACTTTGTAGAAGCCTATGATTTGTCTGGATTAGTGATAAACAAAGAAGAAATTCCAATTGCTTTTAGTGATGGAGCAATCGAAACTAATGAAAAGAAAATATCTTAATATAAAAAAAGGAACCTCGGAATGTAGTTTTTCTACACCAAGAGGTTCCTTTTTTTCTTATTAAAATGAGATTACTTTAGTCGTCCCATTGTTCAACTTCATCTTTATAACCATCAGGGTTGCCACTCCAGAAGAAGCCACCATACCAGAGACTTCTCTTGTCTGTGTCAAAACCGTTGATTTCTTTCATGTCGGCATCACTTAGTTCGAAATCGTAAACATCAGCGTTTTGGACGATTCTTTCTTCGTGAACTGACTTAGGAATAGTGATGATACCATTTTGCAAATCCCAACGTAAAATAACTTGGGCAACTGACTTGTTGTATTTGTCAGCAATCTTCTTGAGTCTAGGATCACCTAGAACTGAACCACCGCCAAGTGGAGACCATGCTTCGAGATGAATATTGTTTTCATCACAGAAGTTCTTGATATCAACTTCTTGGCAAAGTGGGTGATATTCCATTTGGTTGACTGCTGGTTTGATTGAGCAGTGTTGTAAAATATCTTTTAATCTTTCAATGTTGAAGTTAGAAACACCAATAGCACGAGCTTTGCCTTCTTTATAAATTGTTTCTAGGGCACGCCATGTTTCTAGGTAAGTTCCATCAACTGGCCAGTGAATCAAGAGTAGATCTACATAATCAGTTTGTAGTCTCTTTAATTGACCTTCGAAGTTGTCGAGTGTTGATTGATAACCTTGGTCACCGTTGAAGATTTTAGTTGTTAGGAAAATGTCTTCACGCTTGAGACCATTGTCTGCAAAACCTTTTTGTAATCCTTCACCAACACCAGCTTCATTACCATATTGTTTAGCAGTATCAATTGCTTTATAGCCGTGTTTTAATGCCCATTGGACAGCTTGGGAAGCACCAGAATTGTTGACTTTCCAAACACCCATACCTAATTGGGGCATTTTAACACCATTGTTCAAAGTAACAGTAGAGTCTAATTTTAAATTCATGTCTAACTAACCTCCTATAACTATAATTTTAACTCAAATATTAGTTTGATACTTGGAAATAAACTGTGCATTTGGTATAGTTCATTTGTATACGCTATCATAACTACGGTTGATATATTGTGGGAGAGGGTTTTTCTAAATGGAAGATAAATTTACGGATGTTAATGAGATAAAGACGAAAATCATTAATCTATCAGCGACTCTGAACTTACCTAAAGGAACAGAGGCGTTTATTAGTGATATCCATGGAAATGATGATAAATATTTGAATATCATTCGTAGTGGTGCTGGCAATATCAGTCGTAAAGTAGGAGAGCTATTTAACGGTCGCCTAACTATCCCTAATCAGCAGAAGTTGGTTTGTTTGATTTACTATCCCGAAGATATTTTGAAGAAAATTGTTCCAGATTTAAAAGGTAATGATTTAGAACAATGGTACATGGATACAATTAATCAGATGATAGAAGTATTACGTTACGTTTCCGAAAAATACCCTCAAAATGTGATAGATCAATCCCTTGATACGAAATTTTTAGATATTTCTGAAGAATTAGTTTTTGGTAATTTAGCTGCCGAAGATAAACGCCAATATTATCGTGAAATGGTTAAGCAACTAGTTCAATTAGGATTGGCCGATGAATTTATTGTTTCGATTTGTCATGCCGTTCAAAAGCTAGCTATCGAGAGAATTCATATTATTGGCGACTTGTATGACCGTGGACCTCATCCTGATAAAGTTATCGATCATTTAACTGAAACGTGGCAGAATTTTGATTTCGAATGGGGCAATCATGATGTTTTGTGGCTAGGAAGCATGGCTGGCTCAAAATTGTGCATGATGAATTTGATTAGGATCAGTGCTCGCTACCATAATTTGAAATTGTTAAAAGATGTCTACGGAATTGATTTAACTTCGATAGTTAAATTTGCGACAAATCGTTATATGCCTTTGCCAAATTTTGAACCAAAAGTAGCTTGGGCTGGAATGACCGATGAAGAAAAAGATATCGATAACTGCATTCAACAAGCGGCTGCCATTATGCAATTTAAACTTGAGGGGCAAGCAATCAAACGCCGTCCAGAATTTGAAATGGATGATCGCTTATTATTAGATAAATTGAGCTTGGATAAAAGAACTGTAACAATCGACGGGAAAGACTATCCAATTGAAAATGGTTGTTTCCAAACCGTTAACCCGGCTTCTCCTTATCAAATTACTAATAGTGAACGAGTAGTCTTGATAGATTTAATAAATCAATTCATTCAATCAAATAAATTAAATGAAGATATGTGGTTTGTAGCTGACAACGGTGGGATGTATCTCGAACATAACGGCAACTTACTGTTTCATGGCTGCGTTCCAGTGGACCAAAAAGGGAATCTATCGTCTATTACAATTGATGGGAAGACCTATGCAGGAAAAGAACTTTTAGATTACAGTGAATATATTGTCAAAGATGCTATGAGACACCCGACGACTGCTGATTGTTTCAATTCAGACTTTATTTGGTATCTTTGGGAAGGAAAGAATTCACCATTATTTGGTAAAGATAAAATGACTACTTTTGAACGTTACTTTATTAATGATGAAGCAGTTCAAAAGGAAACGCCTAATCCATTTTTTGATTTGTGTAATGAAGAATGGTTTGCCAACAGGATCTTGAGAGAATTTGAATTAAGTACTCATGGCCATATTGTTAATGGACATACACCAGCTGACGAAAATGCTAACCCTGTTATGGCTGATAAAAAGGTCATCATGGTTAATGGGATGTTTGACGCTAAAAGAAGCTCAAAAATTGGTGGGCATACGTTGCTGTACGATTCTTATGGTATGCGCTTGGAGACTTTGAAACCATTCGCTAACAAAAATAAGTCGATTGCTGAAATGTCAGATGTCGTAATAGATAAAGAGATCGTTGAGCACACTTCTGAACGTCGAACAATTAAAGATACTGATTATGGAAAGAGCATTCAAAAACAAATCAAGTATTTGCGTGGGTTTTATTAATTAATTAAAAAAACGATTCATATCTATTTTTAGGTTCTTTCTTAAGTTAGGTCAGTAGTAATATTCCGTCCTCCATAGCAAAGAAAATTTGGCTGGAATGCACTCTGCCTTGT
>NZ_AZDO01000048.1 GCF_001435505.1 Companilactobacillus futsaii JCM 17355
ATGGAAAATATTAAGTTTTAAAAAATGTTCGGTTATTTCTTGCAATCTGCCAAATAGAATCAATAGTAACTTCTCTCTTCATACTCGGCCCCCATTAAATAGTAATTTTTTTACCTAATTAAATCATTTGATCCATCACTATCAATATAACCAAAAACATCTTCTTTAGTAAAAATCGGTGTATCATTCATCGACGCCTGAGCTAACACCGAATTAGCAACAGCAAATTCCAGAATATCTTCAAAAGTCCATTTTTCTAGCAGTCCACAGATTATTCCACTAGCAAAGGCATCCCCGCTACCGATTCGATCGATGATATTTAATTTATGCTTACTGGAACGATAAATTTTGTCATGATGGAACAAGAAGCCCTCAAAATATTTCTCGCCATCAACAATGCTGCGACGACTTCCAGCAAAAAAATTGATTTGATATTCGACACAGAACTTTTTGTACAACTCCGTTTCATCGTCAATTTGGTAATCCAACAAATCAGTCAAATCTCTCTTACTACCAAAGACTATATCAACGTATGGCAAAATTTCTTGGTATCGTTTTTTCATGGTTTCGTGGTCAATATCCGAATTTAAACTGATCCGATAATTGAAATCAAAACAGACGATTTTATTTCTTGCTTGAGCTACTTGAGCTAATTTTTTGGCGGCTTTTCGCGTTTGGTCAGTTAAACTCAAAGCGATGCCGCAAATATGAACAATATCCACACCTGTCAAAGCTTTTTCAAAATCGTAATCCTCAACTTTACTCTTACTAAAAGCACTCGACAAACGGTCCTGATACGTTACTCGTTGAGGTCGTGGTCCAAACCCCAATTCAACGAAGAAACTACCGATATTGTGTTCTTGATAAATAATCTTTCGATCAGAAATACCGAGTTTTCGTAAATCAGCTGCTGCCTTTTTCCCAATAGGATTATCTGGTAATACAGTTAGAATTGATGTCTCATAGCCAAAATGGGCCAAACTACTCAACAAATTAACACCCGTCCCCACCAGTTGTGACCGTCATTTCGTCAGTTTGTTCGAGCATTTTGTGATCATTGACGGTATAACGCAACATAACTTCGCCAAAGGCTAAAATATTCATCTGAAAAACCTCTAAAATCTTTTGATTATTTGATACAACTTAGCAACGTCTTCTGGTCTAGTATCACCATTTTCATCGATGATTGAGCTGTAAACGTGAGGAATAATTCTTTTTACACCGGTATCTACAGCAATTTGAACGATTTCTTCAAAATTATCTAAGTCAATACCACCAGTTGGTTCGAGGTCAAAGTCATTTTCAGCACAAGCTTTAGCAACGGCCTCATACTCTTCTTTGTGAGCTAAACCTTTCATTGGGAAAAACTTAATAGAAGAGCCACCCATATCCTTGAGCAGTGCAATAGCTGTTTCAATCGAAACTTCTGTTGGGGCTGTTTGACTGCTTAAAGGACCAGTTGCCAAATTAACGAAACCGACTTTGCCAGTTGGAGAAACTAAACCATTGATAATAGTTTCATTTTGTCCCAGAGCTTGACGACTAGCACCAACACCGGTGAATACTTGATTGACGTGTTGTGGTTGGATAGCCTTTGAAACTCTGACTACCATACTACTTTGGTTAGGATCACCCGCTCCCAAACCGACTGAAACGGCATTATCGACTTCCTTTTGATATTCTTTCATGTCGGCAATGGCAGCTTCATCTGTTGGATAGTTTTTAGTCAAAACTCCTAATACCACGTGACCTTCAGCGGCTTCATAACAGTCCTTAGCATTTTTAACGGAATTAGCCAAAACATTCAAACAAATTCCATTTTCTAAATAATTTGGTCGCAAACTCATCTTAATTTCCTCCAACGATTTCTTTTAATCTTGAAACAATTTGGTACATTTCTACTTCATTAACAGCTCGAATATCAAATTCAATAATGCCTTCATTGACGCGATATTCACGGGCATAGATGGCTATTTCACCATTTCTCAATTGATCACAGATTTCTTTAGCTGACAAAGTTCCAGTTGGTCTTACTTCGGCACGATAAATTTCACGACCAGCACCATCTTGAACTATTTTGACATCCATATTAGATATCTGCGACAAATTGTCGACGAATGGTTCGAGTCTTTCAACCATTGAGGCTCCCGATTCTGAACCATCTTTTAAATACTTGGCAATCGCGGCTGTCAAACCAATGATATTTTCCTTACCAATCTTCATGGCCCGACCAATACCGAATCCTTGCATCCGAGCCCACTTGATATATTCACTTTTACCAAAAATCACCCCAGAGGCAGGTCCTTCAATTGCCTTAGCACCACTGTATATTACGATGTCAGCACCCATTTTGATGTACTTCAACAAGTCTTCTTCCGCAGCGGCATCTAAAACTAATGGTAAATTATGACGATGAGCAACTTCTATCGCTTCTGGTATCGTCAACATGCTCTTTTGGACTGTGTGATGACTCTTGATGTATAAAATAGCCGCCGTTTGGTCAGTGATCTGCATTTCCAAATGTTCTGGTTTACACATATTGCTATAACCAGCTGGAACCATTCTTCCACCAGCAACGGAAATCATCACATCTACCGGTGCACCGTAATCAACGTCATGACCCATTGGCAAAATCACATCTCGTTTCGTAATACGGTCGGTATAGGGATGGTAAACGTGATATTGGCTGCCTTGCCCAATAATTCCAGCTAGAGATTCGGCAATTCCAGCTGAAGCAGAGTTGACTACTAAAGCATCCTCACTGCCAACCAAGTGTGCTAAATACTCACCCGTTTTAACTAAAAGATCTGACATTTCAAAAAAGTTCTGAGCTCCCAATTTTTGAGCATCTGCTACTTCATCGGAAACTTTTGAAACACCCAAAATCGTCATTTTTCCGTCCGCATTGATGACTCGTTTTAATTTGTATTTATCATATAGATCCATCGTTTTCTCCTATCGCATAACTTTGACCACCGATGATACTGTAAATTGGCTCTACAACAGTGTTAGTTTGAAATTTATTGCCATCTGAATCAGTTAAAGTTTTCGTTTGATTTTTGACATCAAAAATTGTTAAATCTGCATCTTTACCAACTGATAATTCACCTTTATCCAAATTGAAATTGTGAGCCGGAACAGTTGTGATCATTGGAATAATTTGTTTCAATTCAAAACCGAGATACAACATTTTCTCAATACAGGTTGCCATGTTATATACAGGACCATGTTCTCGATTGTGATGATAAATATCGGTACTGAGACTTTGAGCAAAGATGTTTTCCGCGGTCGCTTGCTGAGCCGTTTTGATGTTAAAACTTTCTGAACCATGACCGATATCGAAAATGATTCCTTTGGCCAGACCGGCTTTAACAAATTCTTCTACTTGTCCATTTGAATTTAAAATACCATTGTCTTTGCCATTGAAACAGTGCGTGATGATGTCGCCTTTTTCTAGAACATCCATAATTTCTGACAACATTGGTGGATTAGTCCCTACATGAACCATCAGGGGCAAATCCTGTGTTAACAATTTTTGAAACAATTTGGCTTTAATCAGTGGTTTAATTCCATTGTCGACGACGACTGATTTACTGATGCGTGCTTTGATTCCAACGATAAACTCTGGAAACTGATCAATCATTTTTTGTAGTGGCGCATATTCAATCTTGGTCATATCGGCCAATTCGTTTTGAGCTAGGATACCAGTTCTGGAAATATTGATCATCGCAAAAACATTAGTCTTTTTCTGACGCGTTATTTGATAAAAATCCTCAATATTGTCGGCACCAGTTGATCCGGCATCAATCACTGTCGTAACTCCAGTTAAATAGCCAACTTTGTCAGGATCATCGTAATAGAGTGACAATTTTTCATAACAGTGCACGTGATCATCGATCCAACCAGCACTAACATAAGAAGCATTATGCAAATCAATTTCATAATCGGCCGTTATAACGCTTAGTTTGGGGCCAATTTGAGCAATCTTTCTATCCTCAATCAAAATCTCTAAGGGAAAACCACTGACATCCTTGCCATTTTTGATGTAAAGACTAGTCACGATTACCTCCTGAACTTGAATTTATTCCAAGGTCCAACGTAATCTAATAGGAATAATTCAGTTTGAGAAATTTGGGCAACTTTATTTTTACGTTCATCGGTATGATCTTGTAAGACGACTTGTAATTCATTCTTGTATTTACCGAAGTTATCATTGCCAATAACGATATCGCCACGTTTGAAATCATGGGAGGATTGGCTGACAGGATTATCGTTATTCTTATATTTCTTACGAACTTCAGTCGAACGAATTACTAAGTCAGTGATGTCACCACGTCTGACGTGTTGATTGTCCAGTAAAATCTCACGTTCAACTTGATTGATATCATCGGCTAATTCAACGTTAAAGACTAATTGATAACGATTGATCTCACTGAGTTTTTTCAATTCATCTTCAGAAGCATAGGCGTTACCGATAATGACGCAATCAATCAAATTAGTTGCAAACAAGTGCTTAGCTTGAACTTCAATTGGCAAATCACGGTGCATTTCCAAGGTTGGTAAGCCGTCGTTGATATCCCAAGGACCAATTTTACCAACTTGTGAAGTGATAAAGGCAGCTGTTTCAATACCATATTTTTTGAAACGTTTTGAAGCACTAATAAAGAAATCTAATGGTAATCCAGTTCCTCGTTGCGGATAAAAATTGTGACAGCCATAAATGAACGGTTGGTTTGCTGAATAACTGAGAATATTGTCCAAATAGGCAACGTCATTACTCATATTCAATTCGATATTTAAATTTTGCGGATTGTAAGACAACAATGCTTCCTTTTGACCGTCAAATCCTTGATCCAGCCTAATTGCATCAGCTCCTAATTCAGCGAAGAAATCTAAATCATCATAGGAAATTCCTAATTGATCAAAAATATTAGGTGCAATATCTAAAGTGGTTGAAAAGCCCAGGTCTTTTGCGAAACTAATCAAATCACTGAATTTCTTGGCAACTTTTTCTTTGCCCTCAGAAACTTCCAACATACTCATAAAGATTCTTGTAAAACCATAACGATTAGCTTGAACTAAATAACGTTTGTCATCATCCAAATTACTGTGATCTGGATAAAGCGAGATACCTAAAGACCGTTTAGTCATATCTTCTTACCTCTTTCCATTTTTTTAAACTCTCTCAAGTAATACTCCGAAATATTGATTGATAAATAGATGGTACTTAAAATTACGAGAATTACTGCCGGTTTAAAAAAGAAACTCACGACCGCTGTCAAAAAGATTATTAGCGATGAAGTTAAAATTAGTTTGCCCGCTTTTAATTCTTTGAGAAATTTAGGTACGATTCCTTTTTGAACCAAAATCTCGCAAGTAATAAAGTAGATAAATAATAGTAGAAACACGATCATCTCATCACCCTATTCTTTTTCCAATTGTTGTTTTTCGAAGACTTTAAAGAATGGATAGTAAATTGCTAAATCGATTAGAAAGTTGACGAATACCAAAATCAAAGCTGGAATGCTCCAATCGGTACTGACAAAAGCACCCAATGGACTAGGAACAGTAAATGGTAAACGGGCCATCATCATCGGCACAACTCCGGTTATCGTCAAAACATACGACAACGTCCCGGTTACCAAAGGTCCTAAGATGAATGGAATACCCAAGATAGGATTCATAACAATTGGGGCACCGAAGATAATTGGTTCGTTGATATTGAATAGTCCTGGTAAGAATGACAATTTTCCTAAATCTTTTAGATAAGCTGACTTAGAAAACATGAATAGAACAACTAGTGCCAAGGTACCACCAGCACCACCGATCCAAAGGAACCATTGTAAGAATTGTTCGGTAAAAATTGTTGAAAGTTGATGTGCACTAGTACCGTTAGTGAATTCACCCATGTTTTGTGCAATTGACATTTCCCAAAATGGTCGAGTAATTGGAGCTAAGATAGCTGCCCCGTGAATTCCTAAAGTCCAAAAACCAGTAATTAAGAAGATCGTTAGTAAACCACCAAAGAGACTGTTACCAACTAAGACACCTTTCAATGGCATCAAGATCGTTGTTAAGAATGTAGAAATATTGAAGTTCAAAACGTATCTAACAAACCAGAAAAATAGCAAGATGAATGCGGCTGGGAATAAAGCTACGAAAGAATTTGAAACTTCTGGTGGAACACCGGCTGGCATTTTGATAGTGATATTTTTTTCCTTGAAGAAACGATAAATTTCAACAGTCAAAAGTCCAGTCACAATTGAAGCAAACAGAGATGAGGCCGAAAGATTGGCAATATTGATATACCGACCCGCATCGATCACACCTTTGACATTGTCAGTTACTTGAATTGGTGCTGCAGCGGAAATTAAAAAGGCTAACACAGCTAAGGTTCCATTGGTTAATTTGTCCAATTTGTAATATTCGGCCAATGATGAAGCAATTCCAAAGGCTGCGTAAAGTGCTAAGATTCCCACTGTATAACGGAATGGAATATCCAGAATATCTTTGTATGGTTCCAACATTTTAGCGACTGCTTCGATCGGCATGTTATTGATAATCGTGAAGAACGAACCAACAATCGTTAGTGGTAGCGTTGAAATGATGCCCTTTCTGATTGCCATCATGTGTCGTTGTGCTCCTAACTTGTTCGCAACAGGCACGACCTTAACATTCAAAAAATTAATAAAGTTATCCATTTAGTACCTCCTCCTTTTTCGCAAATATAATAACATTATAATGTTATAATGTAAACGCTTAAATAAAGATTATTTAAATCTCATATTCTATTTTGTATGGCATTTTATTACTGTCATAAATAGATTCTGTATACTCAATTAAATTTCCTTTATTATCAAAGCCACGTCTAATACGCTTTAAAGCTAGATTATCTTGCTTTTGAAGAATCTTTTTATCTGTCTCATCGATATTTATGGCACTAAATTCATCATTAAAACTATTGATCTCTTGCCCATTATCACGCAAAAACTTGTACAATGATTGATTTTTCAGGCTTTGTAATTCATCTGCAACGTCAATATTTGGTAAATAATGATTAACGATAATAAAAGGTTTATTATCTAACAAGTATAACCGTTTGATATAAACGATATTTTTGTTAGTTGACTCTGCCTTTACTGGTGTGTCTTTAGTAGCCAAAATATCAGCTTTCAAAATTTGCTTCGTTAAATTACCTGATTCGTTGACAATTGAAGAATATGACTTAGCTTTAGATAACTTATTGAAAAGATTATTACTGATGACGCGCGTTCCGATACCACTCTTTTTCTTCAAATAACCTTCAGCAACCAACTTTTCGACTGCCTTCCGAATCGTGATCTTACTGACATCGTATTTTTCTTCTAATTCATTCTCAGTTGGAATTAGACTGCCGACTTCATATGTGCCTGACAAGATGTTCTTCTTGATATCATCAGCCACTTTTTGGTATAAAATTTCAACGACCATTAATGTATTTCCCCCAGATGCTTAAGTTTATTTATACGTTTATTATAGTATTTATTATTCTAATAGAAGTTATCATTTATGTAAGCGGATGACAAGATTTAAATTTTTCCAAAAGAAAAACCATGGATAATTTGTCCATGGTTTTTGATAAATATTAGAACAATCCGATTAGGCAACCGATTGTTACAATTACAGTCATAATAAGAATAACTTTTGTTGCTGTCATTTGTTTAGATGAAACTAACCACCAGCCTAGCAAGACCATTGCCAATGGTAGTAATCCTGGGAAGATACCGTTTAAAACATTTTCCAAAGATTCTGTTTTTCCACCCATTGGAATTTTAGCAATAGTTTTTAAAACAATTGTATTAGCAGCTAATGCTCCAACAACCATTACACCTAGAATGTTGAAAGCATCAGTAATTCTCTTTGAGTTCTCTCCAACAATAATATCAATAGCATTAACACCCAACTTGTAGCCACTGTGAAAGGCTATATAAGAAATTGTTGGTCCAATAATTCCATAAGCTACAATATAGAAAATTGGTCCTAGTGGACTACCACCTTTAGCTAAACTCATACCAATAGATAGTAAAATTGGAACGATAATACCTTGAATAATTGAATCACCGATTCCGGCTAAAGGACCCATTAGAGTAGTCTTAATATTAACTGGCATTTCTTCAGAAACATCTTTGCCCATGGCAATTTGTTCCTCAAGTGAAGCAACAATACCATTAATCAATTGACCTGTTTGTGGTTCTGTATTATAAAACATCGAGTGACGTTGTAACAAACGTCTCTTTTTTTCGATATCATTTTTATAAAACTTATTTGCAAATGGTATGTAAGAATAAGCCCATGAGTGACCTTGGATTTTTTCGTAACTCATTGAACTTAAGTGAGTAAATCCCCATCTGTACCATATTTGATTTAAATCATGTTTACTTAATAGCTTATCTTGACCCACAGATTTTGAATCACTTTTACTCATCTTGATCCCTCCTTAGAACAAATCGTCGTCTTCATACTCGTCATCTGTATTAACAGCTGATTCTGTTGCTTCCTTAGTTTCTGATTCACCGTTACCTGTTCCTTTATTTGATGAAGCAAAGTAATACATATATGCAACTAATGCTGCGATAAATACGATAGCAATCATACTTAATTTAGCGAATGAAAGTAGCACGAATCCAGCCATAAAGAAGATTAAATGGGTCTTATTCTTAATTACAATACCCATAAGTAATGCAATACCTAGAGCTGGCAAAACTCCACCAAGAACTTGAATAATATGTGTAATAATTTCTGGAATACTATTAATTAACCAATTTACTAATCCTTTACCGTAAAAAATGGCTAAGAATACTGGAACAGCTCTTAAAATAAACGTTGTTATTTGTGGATAAACCAAGTGATTTAAAGTAATGCCTCTTGTGTCTGCCTGATCAGCAGCTTTTTCGGCTCTTGCATTCCAAAATGAGTACAATGCCATACGGCCATTATAGAAAATCAAACCAAAAGTTTGTCCAATTAAAATTGCTAGAGTTACCGCAATGGCAGGGTTCTTTGTAGTTGCCATAGCCAAACCAATACCACCATAAGCAGCATAAGTAATTTCACTATTGGTTGCACCACCAGTTGAAAGGTTGGCAATAAATACGGCTTGAACGGCCAACCCACAAAGAATTCCACTCTTGATATCGCCAAAAGCTAAACCGACAAGAAGTCCTGCAACAAGTGGTCTTCCGACAATATAGAAACCTCCAGACATACCAAAAAGCCATGGAGTCTCAATAGCACCTAAATAACAAAATATTCCAGTTAATAAGGCTGGAAAAAATAGAGAAGTGTCCATAATTTTTATCCTCCATTAATCAAAATTTACTAATCCATAGAATCATATTTAGCTTTCATTGTTGACCAATGTTTGATTTCATCATCTGGCAACAATTGGAATTGAACATCGATTCCATGATTGGCAATATTGTCAAAGGCTTCATAATCCTTTTGATCAATAGCTACTGTCCGACCTAAAACTTTTGTTCCTGGTCTTGTATTCATTGGTCCAACATTCAATGTTTTACCGAAATCTACACCGTTATCTACTAATTGAGAAAATGTTTGTGGAGAATCACTGATCAAGAAGAAATTCTTTTTTGAATCGATTCCCTTTTGAATTTTATCCGGTGCATCCTCTACTGTATAAATACCAACTTTTAGTTCATTGGCTGCTGCCTTTAACACTTTTCTTCTTAAAGTATTATGTGCGATATTATCACCAACAACTAAAATACCATCAACAGGTCTAGCCTTTGTCCATAAAGTCATTGTTTGGCCATGAATCACTCTGTCATCTACACGTACAATTGATATTGCCATAATAAATTCCTCCTCAATTTAAAAATCTATATCATTATCTGGTTCTTCATCTTCAGCTATTTGAATTCCTGTTTGACCAGCTTTTTTAGCTAATGATACTGCCTCATCCAAAATATCAACATTTGAAGTTCCCAATTCAAGCAACATTGGTAAATTTAAACCACTAATAACGCGAATCTTATCTGAATGGCTTAAGAAGTAATCGAACGAAACATTATAAGGAGTTCCGCCTGCTATATCACAAATTACTAACACTTGATTATTTTTATCTAAATAATCTGTAACTTTATTAGAGAATTTAGAAATTCCACTCTCATCCAATTGAATATAATCAATATTTGAATTATTTCCCGCTATCATCGAATAACCATCTAAAATACCGCTAGCTGAATTGCCATGCGATAATAATAGTATTTTCATTTGATCAGCTCCTTCTATTAAGTAATTACATATTGTGATTAAATCTCTTATAGATTACATACATATAATATGAAATCGTTTACACAATGTCAATGCTTTATCTATAAAAATCCTAAATATACGTACTTTTTGTCTTTTTTTAATATTCAATTGACTTTTTTATTATGTAAGGATATCATCCAATATGTAATTACTTATTAAATAATATGGAGGCAAAACTTATGCTTGAATATACTTTAAAAGAACTGGAAAGAATGATTGATCATACTAACTTGCACGCATACGCTTCTGACAAAGACATGGTAAAATTATGTAATGAAGCTAAAGAATACAATTTTAAAATGGTCGCCATTAATCAAGTACAATCAAAAATATGTTCTGAACAATTAAAAGGTACCGACATTGATACAGGTGCTGCCATCAGCTTTCCTTTGGGCCAAACAACTGTCGAATCAAAACTTTTTGATATCAAAGATGCTTTGAAAAATGGTGCTAATGAAATTGATTATGTCGTTAATTTAACCGAAGTTAAGAACGGAAACTTTGATTATGTTAAGGATGAAATGCAACAAATCGTTGATCTTTGCCACAGTAATTCTGTTTTAATCAAAGTTATTTTTGAAAATACTTACTTAACAAAAGATGAAATCAAGAAATTAGCTGAGATTGCCAAGGAAGTTAAACCAGACTTTATCAAGACTTCAACTGGCTTTGGTCCTAGTGGCGCAACTGTTGAAGACGTCAAATTGATGAAGTCAGTTGTCGGTGATGACGTTTCCGTTAAGGCCGCCGGTGGAATTAGAAATTCAGATGACTTTTTGGCTATGATTGCTGCAGGTGCTGATAGAATTGGTACAAGTAGTGGTGTTAAAATCATTAACGCTATCAAGAATCGTATGACTGATGATAATGTTGACGTCATCAAGATTAATAGAGATTATAAGAAAAACATGAAATAATTATGCATAGGAGATAAATATGGACAGTGGAAATTTACCAAAATACAAAATAATTGAAGATGACTTACTAAATAAAATAAAAAACGGTACATATGAGCCAGGTACGTTGATTCCAAAGGAAATGGAATTAATGGCTATTTATAATGTAAGTCGTCCCACTGTTCGTCAAGCAATTAAAGTTTTAGTCGACAAAGGTCTTTTAGAGAAAAGGAAACGTCGTGGAACAATCGTCAAACAAAACAAAATTTCTCAAGAATTCACACATACAATTGAAAGCTTTAATGATGAAGTCAAAAATAAAGGCCTCGTCCCCAAAACTCATGTATTACTTTTACAAAAAGAGACTCCTAGTGAAGAAGTTTGTGAGAATTTAAAGATAACTAAGAATGAATATGTTTTTAAATTAGTTAGACTTCGTTATGCCGACAATCAGCCAGTTGTTTTGGTTACTAGTTATGTGCCATACTCTGTTTTCCCAAAATTAGACCAATTTGATTTTAATAAAGTTTCCTTATACGAAACTTTAGATTCACATGATTGTCCCATTTTACACGTTCGACGTAAATTAGAAGTATTACAAGCTGATGAAACTACTGCTGATTTGTTAAATATCGATATTAATGATCCAATTTTTTATTTCCACACTATTGGTGCTACAAAAGATAATGTTAGAGCTGAATACTCAATTGCTAAATATCGCGGGGATAATAATTCGTTTGAAATTTATATTAATAGATAAAAAATATGCTAGGAAGTTGAGATGCTTCCTAGCATATTTTTAATTATTCGTCTATATTAGTTCCATCAATAATTCTATGTAGAAAACTCTTTCCATTCTCTGGAGCTTCAACATCAAAATAATCAGCTCCTGTGGCCCCTACATCCGATAATGTAGCTCGTTCACCAACATATTTATTATGTGTTCCCTCTTTATAGATTAATAAAGGTGTATGTTCACGAGTGTGTAAAGTAAATCCAATAGTAGGATCATCCCCATGATCGGCCATTACTATAAGAATATCATCACCAGTATAAATTGGTAATACTTTGGATAACTTTTTATCCGCACGTTCCAATACATCAGCGTAACTTACAGGATCTTCAGCATGTCCAGCCAAATCAGTTTCTTGAATATTCATGAACAATAATCCATCTTTCATCTCCTTCGATTGTTCAATGAAATTATCAAACAAATAATCAGTATCAACCCCGGGGAATTTTCTATCCGTATCAACATTAATAATGTCTGCCGTTTTCCCTACTAAAGCTACATCAATTCCATTTCTTTTAAGAATTTGAGGCAATTGAACTTTAGGGTTAATTCCATAGCCTAAATGAATTACGTGATAGTCTTTATTATAGACACCAGATTCCGGCGCAGATACTCCAACATATTTTCCATGTTCAATCTTACGAGCATTAAGAATATTCTTAAGTGTCACTTCTCTGCCACCAAAGGCAATAACTCTTGATACCTTAACAACACTTCTAACTGATTCTCCCAAACGTGTTATCTCATCAAATGGCATTTCATCTAATGCAGCAGTAACATTATATACTTGTCCAGGATCAGCCTCTAAATTATCGCCGATAGTTGCACAATTATTTACAACTAACAACTGATAACCTGGATCACCGTATCTTTTCACATCAAAACCGTCTTTTTTTACTTGTTCTTCAACAATATCAATCACTTCATTGAATGGTTGTAATAGTGGGATTTTAGGCTTTGTTCCCATGATTTCTTGATGAGCCAAGTACGAATCAGCACCGTGATGCATTAAATTAGATATTCCCCAATTTGCGGTTGTCGAAAATTTGAAATCCGCTCTTTCTTCACCAATTGCATTCATTAATCCTAGTTTACGTAAATTCGGTATTTTTATTTGTGGAACCGCTTTAATAATATTTAAAGCTGTATTAGACCCTATATCATCAGGACGTACCTTAGGTACATCAGCCATAGCCCCTACTCCGAAACTATCTAATACGATTACTCCAAATTTTCCCATATTATCTAACCCCTTCCTCTAGTTTTCTTCCTTGACTATCATAAAGTCCAATTAATTCGGGATTTCCTGAATGAAGACCTTTAACAAGTGCAATAGTGCTACGAGTAACAAACATCTGAGTTCTAGAACACATGATTACTGGTAAACCTGATTTGTATTTTTTATTTAATTCTAAATAATAATCGATACTGGAATTGTCCAGTGACAATATTTCAGCGTAATCCCTCTTTTCCCCATCTTTAATTAAGGCATGCTTTAAATGACCTCTACGGTAATAACCGCCTCCATATATGAAACTGTTTTTATCATAACTATGTGATATTTCACTCACATAGCAATAAGCAGGTTTTTCTGGTAATTCCTTAACTGCATGCATTGGAGTAGTCCCTGTCAGCGAATGTCCCGGTTCTCCCTCATTACCTCCAAGCTCCTTAATCAATTTAATTGATTTGGTTGCTGTTGCAGAGGGAAGACTCATTACAGAACAGTCAACATCATGTTTTTTGAAAATTATTTTTGCCTTATTAGCTGTTTTCATATTACTTGTTGGTTGATATGTACCAGTTTCTTCATCAAATAGAATTGCTGGGAATGTAGTCAATCCTACGATTTTAATATTTGAAAGTTGCTTCAATTCTTCTAATTGACTATCTAATTCTTCAAGAGTGAACCCACCCACTTGTCCTGGATAAATATCATCTTTGATATCTTGGATCTTTAAAATAGTTTTTTGTGTAACGCCTACTTCTTTTGCTGCTTTATTTAAATCAATTGCATTCTCCAGCGAATACATTGTGAAATATTTTGTTCCATATTTAACGATTTTTTTCAATAATGACTTTGGCGTTTGGACAAGATGGCCTACATTACCAAGTTTTAAGTCATTTTTCATAAAAACTTCAGCTTCTCTAAAATCAACAACAACTGCGTTCTCAATTCCAGCTGATTCAATTTCTTTTGCAACGATTGGATTTCGTCCTAATTGTTTGGTCATATAGAGAAGTTCCACATCATACTTTTTGGCTTCTTCAACAATTTTTTCTGTATTTTGATGAATCATATCCAAATCTACAACATAAGTATCTGGTAAAATTTGTTGAGTTTCATGTAATTTAAATGCAAAGTCAATTAATTCCGGATTTTGCTTTTCAAGTTCTTTCAAAAACATTATTTCACCACCTTGCTAATACTTTCCTTAAGAATTCTAATAATTGTATCTGCACCACATCTGTATGGATTAATCCTAATTGTTGTTTTGAGAAGATTTGGATCATACGCTTTAAATGTTCCAGAAACACGATAAAACATTGGAACAATCTCATATTTAGATTCAGCTCCTACTGGATTTGGAGCAGCACCTAATGAATTCGTATGCTTCAAAACTTCCTGAGCAATTGGAGTTGTGAATTCAACTAATAAAACTTTTGATTGTGCATTAGCAATGTAGGCATTGGAAACTTCAGGAATCTCTTTGTTATTTAATCTTTGTACTAACTCATTAACAACATTAGCTTGATTTGCTAATGCAATTGGTGCATATGTCAGTCCGCGCAAAACATCAAGTGATTCATGACCTTGTACTTGTGAACCACCAGAATAGTTTTCTTTTCTTAAGACATCAATACAATCTTTATTTCCAACAATACAGCCAATTCCTTCAGGTCCCAATAACTTAAATGTTGAAAAGCAACTCAATGTTGCACCTAATTCCACACCTATTTTTTGAACTTTCATAACTGCATAATTATCATCGGTTATGATCGGAACATTGGGATAATTTGCTTTGAAGAATGAGATAACATTTTCCATTGAATAGGAATCTTCTGGTTGCTGTCTCGTATATTGAACTAGAATAGCGGAGATATTATTTGGTAATGTTTGATTTTCCAAATCATTGTAATCCACTTTGATAGTATGAATTCCCATACTATTTATTGACACTTCTGTTGTCGGATAAATAGGAGCTTTATGAACTAATAAAGTTTCACTTGGTTTAAGAACCGAATGAAGCGCCAAACGAATTGCGGCTGTGCCGGAACCACGGACTAGCATTGCTGATTGTGTTCCAAAGAAATCAGCAATAACTTCTTCAACTTTTTTAGTATATTGGGGTTGATTAAGACCTAGAACAACTCCTAGATCTCCACGACTAAGCAATTCATTACCCGAAAAATGTCTAGTCATGATATCAACTAACTTAAACTGTTTTTTTAATGCATCTTCTGTTGAGATGCTTTCTAGAGGATACGTTTTAAAATTAGGCATTAAAATCACCATAGATTCTTTGTGGATTATTATTCATCATTTTATTAATAAAATTCTCTGATACACCCGCTTCTTTTAATTGAGGAATAAAATTATCTAACAAGTATGAATATCCGTTTCCTCCGTTTTCCTTAAGATGAGATTTTCTAGTAATATCCATAGACATCACAACTTGATCGGTGTATCCTGCATCTTCGATATCTTTTAACATCTGAACTCTAATAGAATCTGCTAAATAATTGTTTTTTCCGATAGTATCAAATTCAACATTAATACCTGATTTAAGCATATCAATAACGTATTCCGAACTTGCAGAAAGATCCACATGACCTATTACGATTTTATTTAAATTTGCATGTTGTCGTTCAAAATAGTGAACTTGTTCATGGCCTAATGTGCCTAAAGAGGTATGTGTGCTAATAGGACACCCTGTTTCTTTTGAAGCTATAACTGAAGCATCAAATACTTTTGATTCCCCTTCAGTCCATTTTCCTTTGGTTGTGGCAATTTCTCCAATAACACCGGCCTTAATATTAGTTCCTTTAATTCCAATTTCAATATCCTTGATCATCTCATCAGCTAATTGATTGACTGACAATCTAAATACTTCTACAGGAAGAAATGCATCCTGATAAAATCCAGTAGTTTGAACAATATTAATACCAGACTCTTTTGCAACTTTTTGGGCGTACGGAATATTTCTTCCCATACCTCTGGCACTCATATTAATTACATTTCTAACGCCTTTTGAATACAAATCTCTAAATTCTTTAATAACCAAATCCTGTGAGTCCAAATGACAATCTTCATTGTGTTTTACTTCTGATAAATCAATTGGAACATGCTCATGTGAATAAACCATACCAGGTACTAGCATATAAATTTCCTCTTTTCAGTTAAAGTAATTAAAATAGCATAATGATTCTTAGTAGATTCAATAGAACACCAAAAGCAATTGTAGCAATTGGACCAACAGCCATATCTACTAAAGGTTTTTTAGATTTTTTATTTAACAACCAAAATCCAATTACCCAGAAGAAGCCAATATTTGCGGCCATCTTATTACATGCAATAGCAGCACCAATAAGTAATGCAATTGCAATTGTATCTTGAAGAGATGTTCTAATGTGTTCACCCATATCTCTTAGACCTGGGAACTTATCTAAGCCTTTGGCAGTAGCAGAAAGTAATTGTACTTCAATCCACATCCAAACAAATCCGGCTAAGAATGCGACGATTGGTTGCCCCTTTAAAAGTAGACCAATAGCAAAGATAATTGTTGTACCAGCCATACCATAAACACCGGTAACGATAGCAGTAGAGAATACCAATGGAATAAATCCTATTGCACGAGCAAATGTTGCAATTGCAGCTTCCATAACTTGATTTTTAACCAATAATTGTTGTGGAAGGACATCAACGGCAATAATCAACATACTTGATGCCGCTGTAATTAAACCACCCATAATAGACAACCAAATCCAGTTACCTTTTATACGACCAACACGTTTAGAGAAGACGTTAACCAAACTGGCATTGGAATTTCCTTCTCCTTTGATTTGTGCTGCAAAGTAGATCATACAAATCATTGCTACTAAAAGTGCCATCCCAATGGCATTCAATGTTACTGTGAATTTACCAATTTTGAATGTACCAAATTTAACTGCAATTAGATAAGCCAAGAAAGTTAATCCAAAAGTAATGAAACCTTTTTTAGGATTGTGTTGACTTGCAACCGCAAGTGCAGGGAATGCACAGAATGCAAGTAAGATTGGACCACTCATTAGAGATAGAGCGGGTAAAAAGTTAAATGGTAACATCTTGAATAATGCGACAATAGATGAAAGGCCAAATAGTAAACCTGCACCATATATTGCACCTACGGTACCTGCTAAAGCTGTTCCCCACTTATTGTCAGGGGTCCAAGTACCAATAACATCAGCTGCAAGCAAAATACTATGTGCAACTAAAATAGTAGATCCAATTGAAACCGGAATACCAAATCCAATAATTAATCCGAAACTTACAGCAAAACTGGTAGCAGCTAATTCTTTTCTAGTAATCTTACCTTCTAGGTATTCAGGCATGATAGGTCTTAAACCATCATTAAAAACAGCAATACCTCTATTTGCTAGAATAGAACCAACACCACCAACAGCCGCAATTAATATGTAATTCATCAGCGTTGTAATGTTCATTTTAATTTCCCCTTTTAATTTTCAATATACTAAATAATGTATATTAAGATAAAAACAACTAATGCTATTTAATTAAATATTTAGTTAATATTGGTAATACAGTATCTTTTGTATTAATTGTAAATCCAAACGCAACCTTATTTTTATTAATTATTTCATCTTTGATTTGTTCTTCTGACAATACTTTAGATGGGGATGCAACAGTTAGTGTTTTATCAGATCCAAGTAATGCGGTTGCCATAGCTAAAGCCCCACCAGCACCTGTTTCACATGCACCTATATAATAGTCAGCTTCTCCACTCTGAATTGCCATAGCTGCTTCTAAGTCATTTTTTACAATAATTTCTACATTCTTTTCACCAGCTAATTTTTTTAAATCAGCTTCAATTTCATCTTTACCCATTTGGCCACCAATAACAATCTTTGTCATTTTATTGTCTCCTTAATATGTTTAAAATATGTAAAATAATATATTGTGTTTCTTTTTCCGAAAATTGAACAGGTGCTAAAGGTTTTAATTCATTCCAAACAGTGTCAGCAACTTTGTATTCAGGCTTGGAAATTATTTGATTCCAAAGTTCATCTGGCATTTCATCTACATTTTCACGATTAACCATTCTGTTTATAGCAACGGATAAATGTATCAAAAGCATTTCATTATCTTCACTTTGAAAATTAGATTCCATATACATGTCAACATCACTAACAAAATCAAATGAATCCTGATCAAGTTTCCCCACTCTGTTAAGAACTTTTAATTTTTCTTCTGTCGTTTCTTTCATATAATTTATCTCCTAATATTCCGGCAATATTTTACCCGAAATAACAGCATTTTGAACCAAAACAATCTTTGATGTATCAGAATATTTCTTTACGATTTCTTTAGTAAAGTCATCGTCCTTTCTACATAACAATGCTGCTCTTGAAGCCTTCTCAATATATGAACTATTAATGGATTCATAATCTACTGGATAATTTTTTTCGCTAATTTCATCACGATTCCAAATAGCAGCGTCTAAACTACCATTTCCAATTCTTTGGACCATTTGGTTATAAGGAGTTTCAATCAAATTAACATCATGATTTTTAACAATTTCTTGAGTCAATAACTTATAGTCTATGGAATGAGAATCAACCCCAATATTCATACCATCATGTATACCTTTAAAATGATATTCATTAGAGTTTTTTCTATGGATTAAAACGTGAGTTGAAACGTTAGTTTCATCAGAAAACATTTTAATTAGTTGAACATCATACCTATTGATTAAATAATCAGCGGTCAAGCCAGATGTCATAATAAAATCAAATCTATTAGTCAAAAGACCATTTAATCTATTAATCGAACCATTGACGTAGGCAAGATTAAGACTAAGCTGACTCTCCTCAAATGATTTGTAAAATGCTGTACTCATACCTTCATAATGTTTCGTATATGGTAAAGGCATGGCACAAACAATATTCTTATTAATCATATAGCTTAATAATTTATCCCGATTTTGTTCCAATAAATACGTTCCCATATGTCCTTTGGAAATAGTCTTTATTGCTCTATCCATTTTTAAGGTTTCTAAAGCATTTTGCATTGTTCCTCTTGAAGTATTGGTATCTTTGCAAAGCTCATCGACAGTTGGAACTCGATCACCAACTGAAAGCGTGAAGAACTTCTTTGCTAAATAAATCAAGGCAATACCTTTTTTCTGAAATTGTGCCTCCTTCATTACCACATCCCTCCTGAATATACAGAATTTAATATATTCCTTTCAACAGCCATAGTGTAATCCCTTTCAAAAATTAAGTCAATAGTTTTTTATATTTGATATTATTTATCTATTGCAATAACTAATAATATCACAGTATATTAGTGTTATGTTTAGTTACAAAACCACTTCGATAATTTTTGAACAAAATTATTAGTTAAAAGTTTATGTAAATATTTTTCTCAAATTCATAGTATCCATTAAAAAAAGACTCAGAAAAACCGAGACTGCTGAAAAAGTAGTTAACTTAATGAGGAAATCGTTACTTGAATGCGAAAGCATTCGGTAACGCTTTCTTTTTTGTTATAATTAGGCATCGAGGTGATTGAGATGCTCCCTAAACAAAATAAAC
>NZ_AZDO01000049.1 GCF_001435505.1 Companilactobacillus futsaii JCM 17355
GGATAAAAATAACGTAAATTCCGATTAAAGCGTTCATTACTACCACGTTCAGCTGGCGTATAAGCATGACAGTAATAGGTCTTAATACCATATTGTGATTCAAATGATACTAGCCCACTAAACTCAGTACCACGGTCCACAGTAAAACTGTGCACCGGTCCATTAAAAGTTGTTAGGAACTTAGTCAGTGCTTCATTAACACTCGCTGTCGTTCGGTCCTTTAACCGATATGCCCAAAGGAACCGTGATTTGCGATCGATTAAAGTTAATAAAACTGCCTTACTATGCCCACGAGGGCCAACGACGGTATCTAGTTCAAAATCACCGATGCGATTACGTTGATTAATCATCATGGGACGCTGTTCAATCGATCGCCCCAAAGATTGATTATATTTGGATCGTTGGTCAACGTTACGCCGTTGGCGTACGCCATGTTCAGGTAGATCATTCAAGGAGAAACCAATTCTCCCCTGATTTAGCCAATTATAAATAGATTTAGTAGCTAGTTTAAATTCGTGAGC
>NZ_AZDO01000050.1 GCF_001435505.1 Companilactobacillus futsaii JCM 17355
GGTGTTTTTTTTATTTATTTTTTCTTAAGGTGGCTAACTTGATTATAAAATTCGCCGAATAATTAATGCTGGAATTAAAACATATTAAAAAGTATTACCATGTTGGTGATTCCGTCACAAAAGCTCTAGATGACGTTTCTGTTGCTTTTCGTAAGCAAGAATTCGTAGCCATCTTAGGACCTAGTGGCTCTGGTAAAACGACCATGCTTAATGGTATCGGTGGTT
Source organism: Companilactobacillus futsaii JCM 17355 (assembly GCF_001435505.1). Lineage (GTDB taxonomy): Bacteria > Bacillota > Bacilli > Lactobacillales > Lactobacillaceae > Companilactobacillus > Companilactobacillus futsaii. The sequence continues at coordinate 226 of NZ_AZDO01000050.1, forward strand.
TGGATATCTACGATTCAGGGGATCTAGTTATCAATGGTAAATCTACCAAGGACTTTTCTGAAGCCGACTGGGATGCTTATCGTAACAATTCCGTTGGGTTTATTTTCCAAAGCTACAATATCATTGGACATTTGAGTATCCTAGATAACGTAGAAATGGGAATGACGCTTAGTGGTGTCCCTAGTGAAGAAAAAGAGAAAAAAGCTCGCGAAGCCTTGGAACGAGTCGGTTTAGGTCCATATATCAACAAGAAACCTAACCAACTATCTGGTGGTCAATTACAACGTGTAGCGATTGCTCGTGCGATTGCTAATGACCCAGAAATTTTACTTTGTGATGAACCTACTGGTGCTTTAGATACTGAAACCAGTGAAGAAATCATGCAATTGATCAAAGAATTATCAGCTGAACGATTAGTTGTCATGGTTACTCACAACCCTACTTTGGCTAAAGAATATGCTGACCGTATTATCAACTTTGCTGATGGCAAAATTCTTGACGATTCAAATCCTTTCGTTGAAGATGCTTCTAAAGATAATTTTGAACTCAAGAAAACTAAGATGACTTTCTGGACGGCTTTGAAATTGTCATTCACAAATTTGAAAACTAAAAAAGCCAGAACTGCTCTGACGGCTTTTGCTTCAAGTATTGGTATTATCAGTATCGCTATCGTTTTAGCTTTGTCGTCTGGTTTCCAAAAGCAAATTGACAAAACCCAAGGTAACACTTTGGCACAATTCCCGGTTACTATTTCGCAAACTGCTTCTAAACAGACAGCTTCTGTGGATAAAGTGAAAAACTCCAATTCCAAAAAAGTTACTTCCAAATTGAGTCAACAAGAGAAATCAACTCATACTAATAAATTAAACAAGAATTACTTAAATTACATTAAGAACTTAGATCCAGAATTGAGTAAGAACGTCACTTATACTTATTCAACTGGTATGAATCTTTTGACTAAGAACGACGGCAAAGTTAAAACAGCCCAATTCTCTAATACTAACAGTTCTAATTCCATGAGTGGCATGTCTGCTGCTATGGCTTCATCAACTGGTATTGGAACTTCCGTGTATCCATCTTCAAACAACAATAATTTCTTAAAGAAGCACTACAAAGTTATTGCTGGTGCTCTACCTAAGAATGAGAATGAAGTTATTTTGTTAGTTGACCGCGATAATTCAACCAACATCAACGCTCTAAAGAACCTTGGTATGAACGTTAAAGATAATCAAAAAATCGACTTTAACAAATTAGTCGGTAAAGAATTCAAGGTCGTTGCTAACAATGATTACTACAATAAAGTCAGCAACAATCTTTACACACCAAATTCTAATTTAAATGACGTTTACAACAACGCTAACAACAAAACTATTAAGATTGCTGGTATTTTGAAAGTTAAATCCAAGTCATCTGAAAACATTCTTGCTTCAGGAATTGCTTACAGTGACAAATTAACTCAAGATATCATCCAAACTAACAAGAATTCTGACATCGTCCAAGCTCAAAAAGCTAGTGACAGTAACGTCTTAACTGGTAGCAATGTTGATGATACAACTAAGACTTCGTTAGTTAGTTATCTTGGTGGTTCAACAACTCCTGCAAGTATCTTGATTTACCCTAATACTTTCAAGGATAAAGATAAGGTTCTAAGTTACTTAGATAAATACAACAAGGGCAAGAAGGAATCAAATAAAGTTATCTATACTGATTTAGCTGGTCAAGTTTCTAACTTAACTGGTGGCTTGATGGATGCTATCACATATGTCTTAGTAGCCTTCGCCGGAATATCTCTAGTAACAAGTATGATTATGATTGCTATCATCACTTACACTTCAGTGCTAGAAAGAACTAAAGAAATTGGTATTCTAAAAGCTTTGGGTGCTAGAAAGAAAGATATTACTCGCGTATTCGATGCTGAAACTACTATTTTAGGTGTTTCTTCCGGACTACTTGGTGTTATCATCGCTTGGTTGGCAACTTTCCCAATCAATATCATCTTGCAAAACATGACTGATCTGAAGAATGTCTCACAACTAAATCCAGTTCATGCAATCGTCTTGGTTATTATCAGTACGATTCTAACTGTTTTAGGTGGTCACATTCCTGCTAAGATGGCGGCTAAAAAAGATGCTGCTACAGCACTTAGATCTGAATAATTCATAATAAAAACTCCTCAAAATTAATTAAAATTTTGAGGAGTTTTTATTACAGACAGCAAGCATCTAAATTAATTACAATTATTCTTTATACCATTTCAAAACGGAATCAATATCGGCTTGTTTTTGATAATCTACATTAAAACTTCGCTTAGCAATGCCGGAGCGTACGTTGACTGTTAAACCAGCAATTTGCTTTTTCTCTAGCCACAAACTATTACGTCGCTTTAAAAATTGAATCGTCATTTTAGGGATGAACATCGTTTGTTTAGTCATTAAAGAACTATTTTGCAAGAAAATATAGTCTCGATTTAAAACTGTTACCTTAGAGCGCTTGGACTTAAGATAAGCTGGAATATTCCACAAAATCAAAACTACCATCGTTAAAATTACCGTGATTAAAATGTGGTTGTGTAAAATTGCAATCAAAATAATTAATATCGGCAAGGACCACAAGCTGTAATTTCTGAAATTATAAAAATACGTAAATTTCTGTGGTTGAAATTCTGGAATAGCAAACGGAACACTCTTAAAAAAATGTGTCATAAATTGCGGAATCTTATCTGTCTTAATTACTGGCATTACGATGATGCCCTTTTCTGTATCGCCTTGATTAGAATTTGACACTATCACTAATTGAATCGTCGCAATCTTCAAAAAACTTCGCATTAACGGTTGCTTAATAACGATAGCTTGAATCCGCTCAGTTGCAATCGTCGTCTTCTTAGTCTGGAACAAGCCACGCTCAATTACGAATTGCCCATCGTTTTCTGTCAGTCGAAAGTGATAATACTTAGCAATCAAAATTAACGCTGAACCGATGTAAAAAATCACAACTACTAATATGGCTAAAAAGACTACCACTAGAAAACCTAAACCAGCCGCTTTAGTTGCCATATCTGCATAAAATTGGTCATTGATTAAATCGGAAATTTTACCATAAGCGGCCAAAACAACTAATAATCCACTAAGAAAAGCAGGTGATGTTAAAGAAAATGACAATAAGTCAGACCAAGAAATTTGATAAGTATTTTTGGCAACCGGTTTAATATCTTCAACGACTTGGACACCATCTCTTAGATGATTGATTTCATCTTTAAGACTACTAGGTACGGCTTTTAGAGATACCTCTGAAGTTTCTGAATGACCAGCTGTTTCAATCTCTAACTCTACTAATTTAAATGGTTTTAAAAAGAACCACTGGTTAGTTGTGATATTTTGAATTCTCTTGTATGGCACGTGGTTGACTTTTTTGACGAATAAACCACTTCTAATGACAATTTCACTCTCAAGCAGTTGATAAGTGTACATAAAATAATCGACAAAAATATCGGCAACTGACCAAATGATTAGTACAGCAACGATTACGATAATAATCTTTTGAAATTGAGTATTATCGTTATTCATCCCAATTGCCAAAATTATTAAAGGAATAATCACGCTTCGAATTGAAGTGTACGTCAAAAAAATTAGCGCTGCGGGATGCATTCGTCTCGGTTTAGATGTCATTTCTGGCCTCCTGCGCTAATTTCATGATCAATTCTTTTAGTTTATCAGCCGTTTTTTCATCTAATCCTGCAATATCTTCCGCTCCAGCTGCTGTTTCAACGACAACTTTTTGTAATTTCTTGAGACGTAAAATTGGTCCCTGTTTCAGGGTAACATTTTGCACACGAGCAATTGGAATAATAATTTGTTTACGAAAGAAGAAACCATGGTGCAGTTCAACTTGTCGTCCATCAATAAAATAAGTCCAATAATTCCAATGGTAATTAACTAATCCCATATCAAAAGCAAAATTCAATACGCCTATGATTAGTGCTGCCAAACTAGCCCCAAATAGAAATTGTTCAAAAAATCCACTGGCCCAGTTCTTTCCTACAAGTAGTGCTACGGCAATTATTAGCCAAATTCCCAAAGTAATTAAAGCCTTAATCTGCCAAATCGTTTTGATCGACGACGGTAGTTTCTCCACCTGTTCCATTATTAATCCCCCTAAAACTAATTTTTCTTAATCATATCAAAAAAGTTTCAGAGTTCCAAAATTACATGGCAGCTTTGACGTCATCCAATACTTGAGCAATATCGCCCTTAATAGCCTGACCCTTGTCCTCAATTTCTTCTGGCAAAAATTGATAATCACGGTTAATCATAACGTCATAGGCACCGTCAAGACTACCTGTTAATCCCCAGAAAGGTTCTTGAATAAACATTGGAGTCATGCGACCTACACCTAGCTCGATCAACAAAAGATGGTCATCATGCAAATGATTCAAAACATCGTCAGATATCTTTTGGTACTCTTGGTGATATCTAGTTCCCTCAAGAAAATTACCGTAACCACGTACCCAAGGAAAAGCTTCAGCACCACAATTTTGACAGTGAGGAATCAATTCAGTTGGGACTTTAGTGTCATCCCCCATGGCTTGAATCATTTCTTCAACCGGCTTGACTGCATCCCAAACTTCATCACTACATTGTTGTGAACATTGGAAATAACGATGGTCTCCTTGAATTTGAGCAACCTTTTCTTCAGGAAAAGCCTTGATTGCTTGAGTATCTTGATTAGTCGTTAAAATAAAATAATCTTTATCCTTTAAAATTTCTTGAAGATCCAAAAATGGCTTTCTAATTTCAGCGTGTTGAGTCGTATATAAGAAAGTAGCTAAATAACCCCAATATTCTTCACGACTAGGCCAAGGATATTGCATTCCCGAAAAAGCTCCTTTAATACCATATTTCTCAGCAAACTTCCCAAAATACTTTCTAAATGAGGCATTGTCTTCGTAGTAAAAATCACCACCACCGGCAGCTGACAAACCTGAAGCTCCCCCAACGATAATGTGATCAGCTTCTTTGATTTTATCCGCTAAGATCTGTACTTGTTCTTCATATGGCAACATTGGCTTTTCCGTCAATTTAACTGGTGTCTTGCCACTAGCGTAAACGTTAAAAAATTGTTGATAATTCATTTGTGTCTTCATTACTAATTGTTCATAAAATGATTGAGCCATTATTTATTCTCCTTCAATAAATCTTTAAATGTAGTTTCGATATCTCCCGGTAAAGCGATGGACCTTGATTCTATTTCTGGTGCAATCATGATCTCATTTACCATATTGAGCGTCACATAATTCCACGAAGGTAGTTGACTAACAGCCTTCATCAGAGGTTGCTTAATCAACTTATTTCGTGAACCGATTCCTAATTCAAGTTGAACGACTTTTTTGTCAGCATATTGGTTGACAGATTGGTCAAAACGTTGTTTTTGTTTTTGCCACTGTGGTGATTGCATTTCTAATTGATCGAAATTTCCTTCTATTTCGAAGATTTTTCCAGGATCAAATCCATTTAATTGAAAATGCGTATCAGCGTTAGATGTGACGACAAAATAATCTTTTTGATCAACAATTTGCTTCAACATTGCAAAGATTTCGGTCTTTTGATAATCATCGATTAAATATTGATGTACTTTACGCATGAATTCTTGATGATCTGGCGTCGGAATCTGTGCAAAGACACCTTGAATCAAACTATTAATTCCGTAAAGAATGTTGAAATGACCAAAATATTTTTCGAAATTATCATCATCAGCAAAAATATTATATCCTTCAGCAATCGACAAACCATTGCTAGCACTGATTAAAAGTGCATCGCTCTGATCAATTAAATGTTTAACTTCTTTTATTTTTGTGTTCATTTATTTTCCTTTTTATCCTCCATATAGTACAATTACGTACACAGTGTATGAAAATCATTTTTTGAATTTAAGAACACTTTTGTGAATTTGCCTAATTTCATAACATATTTTCAAAAGTGTAAGGGAGAAAATATGTCTAATACAAAAAAGCTAGACCGTAGAACCATTTATACAATCAGTACCATTAAGGATTCTTTTTTGGAACTAATCAATCAAGAGCCATACCCCCAAATCAATGTTGCCAAGCTATGTCGTCATGCGGATATGACCCGTTCGACTTTTTATGCCCATTTTGACAACTTAACAGCCGTCTTGAATGCAGTTTTGGATGATGCCTTACTATTCACCGACAATAATCAATCCAATACAACTATCGATCCAACTGCTAGTTTGGATTTATTGAAAGAAAATGAATCTCTTTTACCGGCCTGCCAACGAATTGCCGATTCTAGTAAATATCGTAAGTTATTAATGGACCCCAGTTTGAATGATTATATTATTGGTCGCATCGTCGCTCATGAAAAAGATAAACTCGTTCCATCTATTCAGAAGCGAACTGGTCTCAATGAATCGGAAGCAGAATTATTGTTTAACTATTCAATCCACGGATCTTTTGCCATCAACAAACGTCATCATTTCATTAAAGACGATGATTGGTATCGTGAATTACAATTACTCAATCAATTCACCAGTGCTGGTTATGAATCTATTAGAAAAAATAATTCCAAATAAAAAGACATTACCTAGTAATCAATTGACTACTAAGTAATGCCTTTTTTTATATTTTAACTACTGCAATCCCAATCAAACCGGGACCAGTATGAACTCCTAAAGCGGGTCCAACTTGTTCAGTAAATTCTTGTTGTCCTTTAATACCGTTGTCATGCAAAATATCTAACATGTGTTGACCACCGGCTTCATCAGCTCCATGACCAATACCAATCATGTATTTATCACCATCATTGATGAAATCTTGAGCATAACCAAGCATCATCTTTTGACCTTTTTTCATACCACGAGCTTTGGCGGCAATCGTGTAAGTACCTTCAGGTGTACAAGTGACGATTGGTGCTAGTTTTAACATTCCACCAACTGCAGAAGCAACCGCACTGATTCGACCACCAGCTCTTAAGTAAGTCAAAGTTGGAATACAGAAGTAGACCATGGCGTTTTGGCACATCTTCTCCACTGCAGCAGCAACTTCATTTAAAGTCTTACCTTCATCAACCAAGTTTTTGGCACCAATGGCAATCAAACCAGAAGCAATAGCAACTTGTTTCGTATCAAAATATTTAGAAACAAAACGATCATCATCATCTAGAAAGACTTTCAAAAAATTAAATGTCCCACTCAAACCTGACGAAACCGAAATTGACATAATCTGTGTGTAACCATCATTAGCGATTTGATCCAAAGTCTTTTGAATCGATTCACCTGATGGCAATGAAGTTTTAGGAATTTCAACGGGTAAATTTTTGTAAACTTCTTCAGCCGAAATATTAACCCGGTCCAAGTAAGTTTTGTCATGGTAAGCAATTTGCATTGGTAACTCATAGATACCAGCCTTTTTGAGATATTCTTTAGGCAAATCACAACAAGAATCTACCAATACAGCAATCTTTTCCATTCTAATTAACTCTTTTCATCTGAATTGTTTTCAATCATTAATATTTTCTTCGTAATTAGTTTCGTGGCAAAAGCCATTGTCACCATCTCGACCATCAAATAAGCTGAAGATTGATCCTTTTCAGATAAAGCTTGTTTCTCTTCACGATGATTCAACATTCGTAAAGCTATTTCTTGTTTTTCACAAAAGAAATCATATGCTTGGGCAATACCACCGTTTAAACGTGTCATTACCTTCAGACCTTCTTCAATGTCGTTGATTGAAACTACTTGTTTCAAAAAAGTTATGGCAATCAAATATGCTAAATGTTCACGAGTATATCGCTTCTTTTCTGGATGAGGCAATAAACCATTCTTCACGTAATTATTGACCATTGATGTGGTGACAACGGGACCATCCTCCAACCAAACGGATCCAATATATTTATCAACTAGTGTCAATAGTTGATCACGGTACAGATCTAGTTCTGGCAAATCCTCAAACCTTGGCATGTGATAGGCCTCTACCTTGTCTAACCAGTCTTGTAATTCATCCATAAGAAAGCGCTCCTTTTGTAATTACTTTTATAATTTAACATAGTTATCTTAACTATTCAATCTAGTTTTAAAAACTAGATGTGATTTTATTCTGATTCCTCTCTTATTGTATCAAAAAAAGCCTTGAATACTATTCAAGACTTTCCTTCAAATCATGCTCCCGCCAACCCATGGCAACCACTAGAGTTAAACCGGCAGCGGTCAATAAAATGATATAACCAATATTACGACTGAAATTGATATCGCCTAAATACAAATCTCCAACTAAGGTACCTAGAACGGCTATCCAAATACCGATACGCTGAATCCTCGTAAAGGCAGTTCCAGTCTGACTGCGTCTTTCTCTCTTCGTAATGTATGGTAGTACAAATCCGAGCCCGATTAAAACAATAATGGCTACGAAATTAATAACTAACTCATACCACCACATTGTTGATCCAAATGGCACATCCTGTGGACCGATTGCAGCAACAGTTGCCACACCAGTCAAAATCAAGCACCACCAACCAACAGCGAGCGAAAGTTTTTTATTTTTAATGTAAACATAGCCCGATTTATACTTATCGTCATTCATTCTGATCTTGATGAAGGACCAGAAGATCCAACAAGTTACTCCCGGTGAAATGATTCCGTTTAGATTTAACAACCAGTTGAAGATATCTTTCATATTAGGTAATAAAATACCTAAGAACATAATAAAGGCACTCAAGCCAACCGTTAAAATATAACCATTAATTGGCAATCCAGCGGAATTGGTCTTTCGCAAAAACTTAGGCATGTAACGATTACCCGTATCAGAGATCAACATTCTCGTCATTGCATTCAACAAGACGGCCAACAAAGCAGCTAAGTAAAAAATTTCAGTAAAAGCAAATACGTACATCAAAGTATTTCCCATGTGGAACCTTTGACCTAAGGCTTGGAAAGCATAATATGAGCCGTTGATTTTTAAATCATCTGGCAAATGGTACGCGTTGAAAAATACTCCCAATGAAAATGAACCAAAGATAGTTAAAAATCCGGTCATAACTGACAACATGATCATCGCTTTAGGAAAATCACGATTAGGGTTACGCATCTTCGTAACAAAGGGTGCAATTCTCTCAGCTCCATTAATAGCAAAAATCAAAAATCCTAGAGTCGTCAAATAATGTAAGTTAAAAGTTGGTACGATCGTATGAACAGTTAAAGGCTTAGTCGCAATGTGGCCACCCATCCCTAAAGCAGTGACGGTCATAACTACGAAAAGAACTGTCATCCCGAACATGGCAATTCCACCAATCGTACTCAGTACTTCTAACGAATGTTCAAAACGGGATTGAATGATTATAAAGAATACAAAGATCAACAAAGTGAACAGGGCAAAATTACTATTAGACATTTGCGTCTGCAAGTTAGCATTCCCGTTAACGACCCAACCTAACGCGACCGCAATCGTATTAGCAGTATCAACAACATACGGAATCGAAGCAGCCCAATAAGTCCAGGCAGCAAAATATCCCAAAAACTCCCCACTAGTTTCTCTTACCCATGAAGTTAATCCTCCACCGTCATCGTCAAAGGTGGATCCCAATTGTCCAACCATCAACGAATACGGAATAACATACATGAGAATCATAATGATCCAGGACGTAATAACGCCCATCCCTTGATTCTGGAAATTGTAAGTCAGATCGTCGAATCCAACTACGGTAACAAAATCCATAAGGGCCAACACTGGCCAGCTGATGTATCTCTTCTTTGTATTTAATTCTGTCATGGCGTTTTCCTCAAGTGAAAATAAATCATCTTTCTAATTTACTCACCTAACGGTTAATTCAAATATACAATACTTTCGGTTGAATAGTAGGAAAATGATCTAAAAACATCAAATAATTTTAAGCGCTTACTTACCCGACATGACCGCAATCTAAAAAGATTGACCTTTTGGTGTACATTATGGAAAATAAGCAACTCGAAATATTTTACCATAAAAGATATGGGAGTGATATATAAATATTTTCTCTCCTGATTTGCCTACATTTTTGCAAAAAAAAGATAGCATTAAAAGTTTAGTTGGTGGTGGTATGCCGTCCTCCATAGCGAAGAAAATGGTGGTTTAACTTTTAATAATACTAAAAAAACGCATCTACTCAGATCTGTCTCCAAATCTGAATAAACGCGTTTTTTAATTTGTCAAAATAAATAATAAATGACAACGAAGATTAGTAAACTTTCAAATTATGTTCTTTCCAACCAAACAAGATTACTAACAAAATTCCTACAACACTAAGTGCTACGATTCCGTGAATATTGTAAGCGTGATTTGAACCACCCAAATACAAGTCACCGACAATCGTCAAGAAGATAACTGCCAGAATTCCCGTCCATTGTAAGCGTGTAAAGGCTGAACCATTAGTACTGCGTTCTTCACGACGAGTTACGTATGGCAAGATCAAACCTAGTCCAATCAAGACAATGATAGAAACAAAGTTGATGATCAATTCGTACCACCATGTTGATGAGGCGAAAACTACGTCTTGAGGTCCGATACCAAAAATTGTCGCAACGGCAGTAACTATCAAACACCACCAACCAACTGTCAAAGCAGTTTTGTCATTTTTAATGAAGACATAATCGGATGGATACTTTTCACTATCTTGACGAATCTTAATGAAAGCAAAGAAAACCCAGCAAGTTACACCCGGAGAAATAATTCCGTTCAAGTTTAAGAGCCAGTTAAAAATATCGTTCATACTTGGCAAGAAAATACCTAGTGACATAATGAAGGCACTCAAACCACAAGTTAGCAAGTATCCATTAACTGGCAAACCAACTGAATTAGTTTTCTTCAAAACTTGTGGCATATAACGATTACCAGTGTCAGAAATCAACATTCTTGTCATTGCATCTAATAAAACAGCTAACAAAGCTGCTAAATAGAACACTTCTGCTAAAGCATAAACGTATAACAAAGTATTACCTAGATGATATTGATTACCCAAAGCTTGGAAAGCATAGTAAGCACCATTCATCTTCAAATCTTTTGGTAAATGATAAGCATTGAAGAAAACACCCAATGAGAATGATCCAAAAATAGTCAAGAACGCCGTCATTGCAGCCAACATGATCATTGCTTTGGGAAATTCTTTATTTGGATGACGCATCTTAGTAACGAACGGTGCTATCAGTTCAGCTCCATTCATCGCATAAATCAAAAGTCCCAAAGTAGTTAAGTAATGCAAATTAAATTTCGGAATAATTGTGTGAATCGTAAATGGTTGAGTGGCAATGTGTCCACCCATAGCTAGTCCGGCAAAAGTCATGAAAACGAATAAAACCGTCAATCCAAAAATAGCCACTCCACCGATCGTACTCAAAACTTCCAATGAATGCTTGAAACGTGATTGAGTGAAAATAAAGACTACGAATACTACCAAAGTCCAAAAAGCAAACCAACCGTTAGACATGTGATTTTGCAAGCTAGCATTTCCATTGAAAGTCCAACCCAAACCAACGACTAACGAATTGGCCGTATCGACAACGTAAGGAATCGAGGCCGCCCAATAAGTCCAAGCAGTGAAATATCCCAAAAATTCACCATTCGTACCTCTAATCCAAGAAGTCAAACCGCCACCTTCCTTGTTGAAGGTAGATCCTAATTGTCCCACCATCAATGAATAAGGAATGACGTACAAGAATAGCATGATAATCCAGGATGTAATGACTCCCATCCCTTGACTCTGAAAGTTGTAAGCTAAATCATCAAAGCCAATTACGGTAACGAAGTCCATCAGCGCCAAAACTGGCCAGGAGATGTACTTCTTATTTGGTTCTAGTTCTTCCATAATAAACCCCTATATATGTAAATTTGTCCTAAAAACAAGTTTTAATTTTACAACTTATTAGTTTACATACATAGACAAAAGCGTTTTCCTAATTAATTTTATGCTATTCCATCAGCCTTTAAGGTACTGGTCAATAAATTATCTGCTAAATCGGATAGCTTTGTAATATCAAACTTTCCTTGACGCAAAGCTGTATGCAAAACGCCAACCATTCCCCAGCAACAGTAATTAAGAATATAATCACTATTTTCCGGATGAACGAACGGAATGACTTTTTTACCATTAGTAATCGTCAATTCAATCAACTTCTGCATTAATTTCGAATCAGGATTTTGACACAAGACGCCGATCATTCTTTGATTTTCACCGATATAAGCCATAACCGTTCGGAAAAATTCTGGACCAATAACTTCATTATTCGCTGGTGCTTCAAAATTTAGCAACATCTGGGCAAAGTGATCCATGACGTAATCTTCAGTTTTACTCAATAAATCGTAAATATCCGTGAAATGCAAATAAAATGTCCGCCGATTTATATCAGCCTTGTCAGTAATTTCTTGAATCGTAATCTCGTTGATTGGTTTTTGTTCCATCAAGTCAATGAAGTTATCTCGAATCAATTTTTGAGTCCGTCTGGTCCGACGATCATTTTCATTCATACAAATCTCCTTCACAAAATCATAATTTCTGTGCATTAAAACACATAACCGCTACCATTGTTTATTGTTCCTAAAACCATTCCTCCATAAGATAGAGTTACTCAGGAGGTAGATAATATGTTTCTCACATTAAAAGAATTATTACACGAAAAATTAAAATTTTCAGCTTTAGGACTCATCATTTTTCTAATTGTTTTCTTAGTTTTGTTCATTACTGGTCTAGCTAGTGGTCTTGCAAACGATTCTGGCTCAGCTATTAAAGAAACCAATGCTCAAACTTTTATTTTGCAAAAAGGTTCTGAATCTAGATTGAACCGCTCCGAATTAACTGAGCAAGATTGGCAAAAATTTCAAGATAAATATCACAATAAGGCTGCCAAATTGAGCGTTTCGCAAATGTCGATTCAACAAGCTAACAATGCCAGCAAAAAGACTGACATTGCCTATTTCATAATTGACGCTAACAGCTTTTTGAATCCCACAACTATCTCTGGTCAAAAACTAAAGAACGCTAATAATAACCAAGTCGTAGTCAGCGATAAATTAAAATCCTCCGGTTATAAACTTGGGGACAAATTCAAAGATCCAGCTACCAAAACAACTTTTGAAATTGCTGGTTTTACTGACAACAAAGCTTATTCACATACACCAGTAATTTATCTAAACCAAAAACAAGCTCAAAAACTTTCACCAAATACTAATTTCAATACTATTGCTTTAAAGAGTGGAATTTCTAAAAAATCTGGCTATCAAGTTATTAGTCAACAAGATTTAATTGATGCTATCCCTGGATATTCAGCTGAACAAGGTTCGCTCTACTTAATGATTGGCTTCCTTTACATTATTTCTTTATTCGTACTGGCTGTCTTCTTCTACATTATCAATTTACAAAAATTAAGCGACTTTGGAACTCTAAAAGCTCTTGGAACCAAAACTTCATATTTAGTTAAGCACGTCTTATCAGAAATGGGAATTCTCTCTCTTGTTTCTATCATAGTTGCTTCAGGAGTTACTTATGGCATCTCACTTTACATGCCTGCTTCAATGCCATTTAACTTGGGCACAACAATCTTGCTTGGCACTGGGCTGCTCTTTTTAGCCATCACTTTGATCAGTGCTTTACTATCATTAATCAAAGTTGTCAAAGTAGATCCAATTTCTGCAATCGGAGGTAATAACTAATGCCAGTTCTAGAATTAAAAAATATCATCAAAAACTATCCTGATGGACAAAATATCAACGAAGTTTTAAAGAACGTCTCTTTTCAAGTTAATCAAGGAGAATTCGCAGCTATCGTTGGTCCTAGTGGTGCTGGTAAAAGTACTTTACTGACAATCATGGGTGCTTTATTGACACCTACTTCTGGACAGATTCTCTTAAATGGTCAAGATATCAGCCAACTATCTAAGAAAAAACAAACTGAGATTCGACTCAATCAAATTGGCTTTATTTTCCAAAATTCTGACTTGATTCCCTACTTAAAAATCAAAGACCAATTACAGTTTATTCAAAAAATCTCTTCCAAAAAACCAGTCGATGCTATAGAGATTCTCGACAAGTTGGGGCTAAATTCACGTCTCAATAATTATCCAAACGTCTTATCTGGTGGCGAAAAACAAAGAGTTGCAATCGCCAGAGCCTTTATCAATCAACCAGACTTGATTTTAGCCGATGAACCAACTGCTAGTCTTGACTCCCAAAGAGGTCACGAGGTCGTTTCCATTATTCAACAGACTGTTCATCAAGAAAACAAAGCTGCCGTTATGGTAACTCACGATGAACGAGTGCTTGATTTAGTCGATACAATTTGGGAAATTGAAGACGGTAAACTGAAGAAAGTTCAATAACAATTACTAATAAAAGACACCATAACAACTCACTTGCGAGTATTATGGTGTCTTTTGTATTTATATCAACTCGAATAATTATAATTTATCAATATCTTCAACATCTAAAGTAACGTTTTCCTTATCATTATCAACAGCATCCAAAGCTGCCAAAGCTACCATGCTGACAGGTAAACTACGATATCTAGAGTCAGAATCAACTTTATCATCGTCAGTTACCATCGTGGCTGGTCTCATGATAACTGTTCTAAAGCTGCGTTTATTCAAGTTGTCTTCAGCATCACGTTTGGTACTGATGTAACGTTTATTAGCACCAGGAATATCGTCAGCGGAAATGTAAACGAAGACTGGAACTTTATTCTTTTCAGCTGCATCGGCGATATTTAAAGCACTTTGGTAATTAACCTTTTCAAAAGTTAAATCTTCATTTTGATTTTCTTGATATTCGCCGATCGTATCAACAACTACGTCAGCATCTTTCAAATAGTTTTCCCAAAAACCAGTGCCCAAGGCATTACCAATCTTCCAGTCAACTTTGCTATACCATAATTCATTGCCCAAAGGTTCACCAGTTCTAGAAACACTCGTAACCGAATCTCCATTTTCGATAAATTGTTTAGCGAACTCGCCACCTACGAATCCGTTTGCACCAAAAATTACTACTTTTCTTGCCATAATTAAAATCCTTTCAATTTAAAACTATTCAAATGCTTCATCAATCACATGGTAATCAGAGTTACCTAATTCAACACTCAAAGACTTAACATTTTGATCGACTTGGGTTGGTTTTCTAGCTCCAGGTATCACGATAGAAATATCTGGATTCTTCATGTACCATGCCAAAACTACTTGAGCAATGGTTGCATCATACTTATTAGCAATCTTTTGAACAACTGCAATCGACTTCAAAATGTTATCGAACTCGTCCTTAGAATATTGCTCAAATTTCTTATAATCAGAAGTATTGTATTTACCCGTCAACAAACCTGAAGCCAATGGGAAATATGGTACAAACGAGATATTATTCTTTCTCAAATATGGGAACAAAGTTTGCTCGGCATCACGATGTACCAAACTGTAATTATCTTCGACGATATCAACTAAACCATCTTGATTAGCTTCTTTAATTTGTTCTAGTGAGAAATTCGAAACTCCAATGGCTCTAATTTTTCCTGCTTGTTTGAGTTCGTCCAAAGCCACTACCGCCTCATTTTTAGGCGTCTTCTCATCTGGAAAATGAATATAGAAAATATCAATATAGTCAGTCTTCAAACGCTTCAAGGCTAAATCAACTGACTTCTTCAAAAATTCAGAACTATTATTATATTTCAAATCATTATCAGGATCTTGCGCAGCTTTTGTAGCGATGACTAATTTACTACGATCATAATTTTGGATCACATCGCCAATAATTTCTTCAGAACGTCCGAGTCCATACATAAAAGCCGTGTCTAACGTCGTGATACCACTGTCGATAGCTTCTTTGACAACATCATAGCCATCTTCATCTTTTAAATTATCAAATAGATTGTGGCCACCAACTTTGTTAGTCCCAAGACCAATCTTTTTGCTAGTTACATCAGTATTTCCAATTTTAATTAAGTTATCCATTCGCAAAGCCTCCTTAATATTGGGTCGTTTGAAACCGCTACCTTCATAATAGCTCAAATTTTTGCAAAAAAATAAGATTATGCATAATTTGCATAATCTCATTAATCAATATTTTAGTCTTCAGAAGGTAATTCTCGATTCTCTTTTTTTGATTCAAGAGTATCACGGACAGCTTCTTCAGTGGCCTTACGACGTTTGGCAAGTTCACTGTTTTCAATTTTATCTTTAACAACTTCCAATTCGTCCACTTCTTGATGAGCTTCAGGATTGTTACGTCTGAAGATTGCCATAACACGGTAAGCAATTTTTTCTCCCATTAGTGTTACTAATGAACCAAGCAAGATAACCACAATACCAAAAATAGTATTAGCAGTCATTGCCTCACCCAAAATTAACAGTGACAAGACTGGTGCTAATGCAGGCTTAACTAAGAAAATCAATGAAGCTTGCAAGATACCAACTTTTTCCATTGATAGGAAGTACAATCCAAAAGCCACACCTGTGACTAAGATTGAAATATATAAGATCAATGGCAAGGTTTGTAAGGAAATTCCTTGGAAGTATGGGATGTTACTAAATTGTGAAAAATTACTTGGAATGGCATTAGCAACAGCAGGTACATGACTGATAGCCATCAAGATACCTAATTCAGCGGCACCGAACAAAAAGGCCAAGCAAGTCATTGAAAGACCGTTCAAGCCAATCTTGCTACCATAAACACGTGACATAACGCCATAAACACCGAAGATAATTGATGATAATAAACCTAACATGATTCCCATAGCACCTGATAAGTGGAATGGATTAATAATAATCAATAAACCGACTAACGTTAAAATCAATGCTAAAACATTAGTTCTCGATAATTTTTCTTTGAGGAACACGAATCCGATAATCAAACCAAAAATTGGATTAGCACTCAACATGATAGCAATAACCGAGGCCTTTGCCATTCCGATTGAGATTTGATACAAGGTCATACTTACTACAACGATGACAAATCCTGTCAAAGCGATACGACCCCAACCAGATTTAAATATTTTTACATTGTTCTTCTTAAGGTAAAGAATAGTAAATGGTAAGAGGGCTAGTCCACCAATCAAGAATCTAATAAAATTCAACTCGATTGGATTAAACTGTCCACCAGCAATCTTTAATGCAATTTCCATTGAACTGAAAAGAAATGTTGGTATCAATATGTATAGAAAACCCTTAAAATTCAAAACTTAATTTCATCCCCATTTTTGTAAGTGAATACGTTAAGTGTACTCCTACGAAAAGGGTTCCAAAAAATGAAAGTGTTTTCAATACTAAAAAATATTATTTATTAATCTTATTCTTGATATATCCCTTGCCAGCTGTTAAATCGTATTGAACTAATTGATATTCCTTTCGTAATTGACGTTGTGATTTGGTTAATTGTTTGTCAGAAATTTGCTTACCATTTTGATCAACCATCAAATCTTCATCTTTACCAACACTGTTTTTAGCAGTAGCTGGCAATTTCTCCTGAACCTTAGTCAACAAAGCATAATAAGGTGTAACTTTTTGTTTCATTTGTTTTAAAGCAATTGGAATAAAGTCATTTGGATCAGTTATAGCTGTATTTTGCTCAATTTTTTTAGTGCCATAATTATGATTCAAAGCATATTTATTGCTATAAATGAAGTAATCAGTTTCATGTTGAACGACGTTATATTTTTCCATGGAATTTTTATCGTACAATCCTGGCAAATGATCACCATACCAAACAACCGTGATTGGTTTTTTGATAGTATCCAATTTATCTAAAAATTCTTTAGTCGAGTCATCAGTATAATTAATTCCTTTAGCATAATTGCCAACTTGTAGTGGAATCCCCGCCGCTGAACCTTTATATGTAAATTGATTATTATCATACGATACATTAAATGGCATATGATTTTGCATCGTTACTAAACTAATAAACTGTCCCTTTTTTCTGGCGTTGATTTGCTTCAAAGTCTCTTTATAGGAAGATTTATCATCGATAAAAGTACTGTAACTAAGCTTGGATTTATACTCCAAGGCATTTTTACCTTTGGTTTGAAAATTCTTGAATTTATCAAATCCTAATTTAGGATAAACGATATCACGATCATAAAAATTCCCATAGTATGGATGAATAGCTGCCGCATAATCGAAACTATTAATAATGTTGATAGGATGATCTTGATTAACTACCAATTGCGTATATGGCGATTGTAAAGATTTGGCAAATTGATTATAAGCCAAACCCGTAAAAGCCATGTATTCCATATTGGCCGT
Source organism: Companilactobacillus futsaii JCM 17355 (assembly GCF_001435505.1). Classification (GTDB taxonomy): domain Bacteria; phylum Bacillota; class Bacilli; order Lactobacillales; family Lactobacillaceae; genus Companilactobacillus; species Companilactobacillus futsaii. The sequence goes on from NZ_AZDO01000050.1 coordinate 18,475, forward strand.
TCCACCACCGTATCCAGAACTCAACATTAATCCTGAGGTATTCTCTTGTTTGATTTGATTGATCTTAGGAATAGGATCTTGATTGAGCGTAACATTTGGAACCCTCACTGGATCAGAAAAGCTTTCGCTCAAGACAAAAATCAAAGTTTGCTTATTTAAATCATTATTAGGACGCTTTCGATTGATTCGTTGAGCGGATTTTTGATACTTGTGCAAAATATTTTGCATTGTTTCTTGATTATAATTTGCTGGTTTATCCATAATATCAGTGTGAATATTCCCCAAAAATGGCAATAGTGGACCCGTAGTGTTGGCAATCAAACTAATATTTGGTGCAAAGTTGATGTAACCAGTTTTGGCAGTAACTTTGTTCATAAAAGAGCCCTCTTTATCAACGTTATAAAACGACCCGATAGTAGCTACTCCCAAGATGACTAAAATGATTCTTGTAATTAGATTAAAACGTAAAGTCTTATCCGAAAAATGTTTCCCTAAAAAGATGCAAAAACCTATTACAATTACAAAACTAATAATAGCCAAAGCAACTATTTTCCAACTAATCATGGAGAATAATTGCCTCCAACTTCTTAAAAGCGCCAAATCACTTGGCATAATTGGTTCATTGCGATATGCCACTTTCAAACGATTAGCCACAATATAAACTCCAAAGAAAATATAATAAATAGCTGTCGCATAAAAGAAACGGTTAATTAAACCATAAACTGCTAAATACAATAAAAACAAAATCGTAATTGTTAATAAGTACGCCGCTACATTAGTGTGAAAAACTGCTTCATTAGTAGCTTTAACATCAACTGTTTGTGACAGATGAAGCAAATACCCCACTAATGCGACGGAAAATAACATAAACAAAAATTGTAACAAGTAAATAAAAACAGACTTTTTAATATGCATATCCCCATGTCCTCTATTGAATGTATATTAATATTCTAATTTAAATTTACAAAAAAAACGAACCGATTTCTCGATTCGTCCTTATTTATTAATTATTTTTTGAGTATATCCTTTACCAGCTGTTAAATCGTACTGGACTAAACGATAATCTTGAAGCAATTCTTTTTGTTTGTGTGTTAAATCTGATTCTTTAACTTGCTTACTTTTCTCATTAACATACAAATTACTACTAGAATCATCGATATTTCTTGCCATAGCGGGTAATTCTTCTTGAACCTCAGTTAAAAGAGCGTAATAAGGTGTCACTTTTTGATTCATTTGTTTCAAGGCTAGCGGGATAAAGCCATTTGGATCAGTGACCTTGGTAGCATCGGTTATCTTAGTTGTACCTTGATTGTGGTCACGAGCGTATTTATTACTATAGACAAAATAATCAGTCTGATGTTGAGCAATATTGTATTTGTACATATCGTTGCCATCATAAATACCTGGGAGATGGTCGCCATACCATACAACAGTGATTGGTTTATCTATCTTATCCAAACTATCTAAGAATTCCTTCGTAGCATTATCGGTATAACTTAAACCTTTAGCATAGTTGTTAACTTGGTCACGATTTTTATTCGAAATAGCTGAGCCGGTATTAGAAAATTGGTTATCACTATAATTATTCATATAAGGCATATGATTTTGCATTGTAACTAAGTTGATAAATTGCCCATTATTAACGTGATTAACTTGCCATAATGCATCATCATATGCAGACTCATCGCTGATATATTCCATTCCTGGCAAAATAGTCGAATATTTCAATGCTTCATCACCAGTCGTATCAATATTGCGGAAACTTTGAAAACCAAAACTTTTATAAACCGTATTGCGATTATAAAAATTACCATGATAAGGATGAATAGCGCTGGCAGTTTTAAAACTATTAGCGATATTAATTGGATTTTCTTGCTTGTTAACTACTTGAGTATATGGAGATTGTAACGAATTGGAGAATTGATTCAAGGCCAAACCAGTTAAAGTCATATACTCCATATTAGCAGTACCCCCACCATATCCAGAACTCATCATCAATCCTGAAGTAGTCGTGTTCTCAAGATTACGGATATTAGGCATCGGATCTTGATTCATCTTAAGATTGGGAACTCTAGTTGGATCAGAGAAACTTTCACTAAGGACAAAAATCAAAGTCTGATCAGATAGATTATTATTATCACGTTTTTTATTTATCTCTTTAGCTCGTGTTTGATATTTTTTGACGACTTTTGACATTGTTTGTTGACTATAATCCTGTGGTTTTTCCATGATATTGACATACATATTACCTAAAAATGTCAGCATTGGACCGTTGGTATTGGCCGATTTATTAATATTTGAATCTAAATTAGTATATCCCGAAGCCGCCAATAAACGATAAGTGAACGAATTATTATCATTTGCGGTATAAAAAATACCAATACTGAGCGCTGTCAGTCCTACAAAAATCAATCTTGTAATTGGTTTGAAGCGTAACATCCTTTTACCAAATCGCAATTCTAGAATAACAAAGACCGCTATAACGATAATCAACGCTACTAATACGGTCACAATAAGTTTTGGTGTCAACATTGCTAATAACGATTTGGTGTTTTTCAATAACAATAAATCACTTGGCAAAATCGGTTCAGAACGATAGATTACTTTCATTCTGTCAGCCACCGCATAAATGAAAAAGAACACGAAAAACACCGCTGAAGCATAAAAGAAGCGATTGAATAAACCATATAATCCTAAATAAATAATGAAAATAATTGCCGTGGTAAGTAAATACGTATTCAAATTAGTCCTAAAAACTATTTGTTTGGTAAATATTAAGTCGCCCGTTTGAGCCCAATTTAAGCAAAAGCCTATCAAAAAAGAAGCTAATATCATAAATATTAACTGTAACCAACCTAAATTATTCCTTCTCTTTTTGTGCATTAAAACGCCCTCATAATTACTATAGTATTAGAGATATTATAACGCCGATTAAACTAAAAAAGTCTAATCGGCGTTATTTTTACTTATTCGCATATAAATTAGGTAAATCATCTAAATACTTTTCTCGTATTTGATCAGTCGTCGTATTAACTTGGCCAAAGTGGATCCAATTAACCGTCTGAGGATCAATTCCTAAGTCATTCAATGTTCGTGCAATAAAAACATTTTGAATTGGATTGCCACAATCATTTTCTAAGTATTCTTTAGTTACCGTTGAAGTCGTTATAACGGTAGCCTTCTTGATGTTAGTCAATAGACCTTTCCAACCATTATCTTCGTTATATGCAAAGCCACTCAGCATCGTTTTATCCAAAAAGCCCTTCAACATGGCCGGTAGATTGTGCCACCAGATTGGAAAAATAAAAACTAATTCGTCTGATGCTGCGATTTTTCGTTGATATCGTCTAACTAATTCATCGTTAGTTTGACCTTGACTATAAACTTTCAAATCTTCTTCAGAAAGTACTGGATCAAAATGATCACTGTAAGGGTCGATTATTTCGAATTCTTCATCATTTTTCGAAAATGAATTAGTTAATCTGTTTAGAATTTCATGATTAAAACTTCCCGCGTATGGATGAGTATAAATAACAGTTTTCATATTAAATCTCCTTCATACTTTACATTAAGCTCTATTGTAACCGATTTCCAGACCTAATAAATATTTTTATTTATTATATTTTAATTATCATTAAATTTACCAGCAATCGACATCGTTGGTTGAATATTGATAAACGCTTGTGGATCTTCTTTTAAGATAATCTTTTTGGCAAAGAACAATTGATATTTAGTTAAAACCATCGTAATAGAGCCAATCTCCTCACCGGAATATGCGCCGCGCAAGTGATAATCAAGTGTTAAACCACGATTAAGCGACTTGAGTAATTCTTTTGCAATATCATCAACTCTATGACTGTAAACTGTAACAGTAATTTTCTGTTGTTGGATATACATTTTATCTATTACCATATTAGTAATATAAATAGAAATAATTGTATACAATGCTAGTTCCCATCCAAAGGCAAAACCAGCAATCGTAATAATAACAGCATTAATGGCAAAGCTAACTTGACCAACTGAACGACCCGTACTTCTTTGGACAATCAAAGCGATAATATCGGTACCACCAGTTGAAAATCCATAACGAAAACACAAACCAATTCCAGCCCCTGATAGGATTCCACCAAAGACGGCTGAAAGTAATGGATCTTTAGTAATTGGATATAACGGTATAAATAAAATAAATAATGAAGCTGAAGCGACTGAGATGATTGAAAGGATGGTAAACTTCTTACCCAATTTTAACCAAGCCAAAATAATCAATGGTAAATTTAATAAAACGTACCATAGATAAACAGGTGTACTCATATGTGCGAACTCATTCAACAAGTTCACTATTAACTGTGATGCACCAGTAACACCACTAGTATAAAGTTTTGCCGGCTGCAAGAGTAACTGAATACCCAAAGCCGAGGTTATTCCATAAAACAAAGCTGCCAATATACTTTTATAGTAGTCCTTAATAAATTTCACGAAATACCCCTCCTTATCTCTATTTGTTTTTGTTAATGTATGCTTCCGTCCTCCATAGCAAAGAAAATTTGGCTGGAACGGACGATAAAATTTAACACTAACTTAATTAACAACATCAACTGAATTATAGCAAACAACTATGGTTAATAAATAGGGCAATCATATCATTAACTAGAAGATTTTTCGTATAATATAATTAACTTGATAATTGGAGGAAATAATATGCAAAAAATTGGTTTCATTGGTACTGGCGTTATGGGTAGCGGTATCATCAATAATCTCTTAAAAGCTAACTATGATGTTGATATTTATACTAGAACAAAATCAAAGGCTGAACCTCTGATTAATGAAGGTGCTAAATGGTTTTCTGATCCTAAAACTGTTGCACAAAATGCCGACATAATTTTTTCCATGGTCGGTTTTCCACAAGATGTTGAAGATGTTTATTTTAAAGACAACGGTATCTTTGCCGGATTAAGTGCCGGTAAGATTATCGTTGACATGACAACTAGTACACCCACTTTGGCTAAGAAAATCGGTCAAAAGGCTGAAGAAATGAACGTTGAATCAATCGATGCTCCTGTTTCAGGCGGTGACGTTGGTGCTCGTGATGGTAAATTAACTATTATGGTCGGTGGCAGTAAAAAAGCTTTTGAAACTCTCAAGCCTATCTTTGATATCATCGGCAAAACTTATCACTACTTTGGCTCATATGGATCTGGACAACATGCAAAGATGGCTAATCAAATTATGATTGCTGGCACGATGACTGGTTTAACAGAAATGTTTGTTTATGCTAAAGCTGCTGGATTGGATTTACAATCAGTTCTCGAAACTGTTGAAGGTGGCGGCGGAGATAACTGGAGCCTAGAAAATTACGGTCCACGAATCCTCAAAGGCGATTTCAAACCGGGCTTTTATTCTAAGCATTTCCTTAAAGATCTTCGGATTGCTCTGGATGAAAGTGAAAAAATGGGCTTAGACTTGCCAGCTACTAAACAAGCTAAGAAACTTTATGAAACCTTGGTCGATCAAAAAGGCCTCGGAAATGACGGTACACAAGCTTTAATTAAATTATGGTAATTAAAAACTCCAACAGAATAACTCAAAATTATTTGGGCTACTCTGTTGGAGTTGTTTTCATTTCTAACAATTTACTCATTAATTCAAAATGATGCATCAATGACAGTTTCTTAACTACTCCTAGTCCCGGAAACTTATTATGATGTGCATAACTTAATAGTTCCTCTAATGCTGGAGTCTGATTCAAACCTGAAATGTTTTTCTGACACCATGACATCATCTTATTCAAAGCTTCAAAGAATTTCTCCTTTTGTCCGCTTACCTTCTCATTACTGTCCGAGACAAAGTGATGAATTCGTAATTCACCTGTTTTTGTTACATAAATCAAATGTAAAGCAATAGCGCGCGATGGCATTCCCTTATCAAAATAAACGTGTCCGACCATTGAATAATCACCGAATCCTTTGAAACCACCCACTTGATAATACCAATCAGCTGGCTCAAAATATTCATCCGTTAATAACTGATAATCTTCAACGTGTTTCACAAAAGTCAATGGATCAGCCATTTTAATTTCCTTAGTAGAAACCATTTTCTGCATTCGAGCAACATCGGGAATTAGTACTTTATCCACAATTTTTAGCACTTGAGTTTTTTGGTAAGCCTTCAATAACTCATAATCTTTGGCAATCAATAAAGATTTTTGTGAACCTTCAGTCTGAACAAAATCACTACTAAAATCAGCTGCTAAAATAGCGCTCGGATAATAAAAATCTAGCTTTGACAAATTTGGTAAGGGAAATAATTTTGTATCATTCAAACCATAAACACTGACTTGAGGATTCGCTATAACGCTGAATGGATGTTGAAATTCAATCAAAGTTTGCACCGTCTTCAACAACTCTTTGGAATCCCTCACTGGCTCGATTATCGGAATAATATTTTTACTCAAGCGCCTCTGTTCAACCAATTCTTTTAACGCCAGCAAGTCATACATTCTACCTCGTAAATAAGGATAATAAATCATACTTGATCCTCCAAATTTGGTTGATGCAATTTCTGTAATTCTAATTTCAAAGCTTGATATTGCTCATTACGAGCATCCAATTCTTCCTGCAATGAATCAATAGCCTCATCTTGCAAATCATCAATAAAACGATCATAAAGATTATGGTCTGGCGTATAGACATCATATCCAGCTTTAGAACGCTTTTTTAATTCTTTGAATAACTTATCATCCGAATACAATTGTAGGCCCTTTTCGACCTTTTTAGCTTTATCGACTTCTCTAAATAATGATGCTATAAAATGACTAGTTAATTTAGTTTCATCTACTTGCAAGTCTTGATACTGAGCTTTTTTAGCCACTGTCAAAAATCCTGGTGCTCGCAAGGTCTGTGGTGAATTCTCAATTGCTTTTTGATCAAAAGCTCGATATATCAAAACACCAATATGCGTGGGAATTTCAGCTTTTACTTCTTCAAATAATTTTTGTGGTAAAACAAAATAATTGTAGTTACCAATAAATGACAATTTAGCTTTGGAATGAAAATCAGCCTTCGTAACCTTCAATTCATAACAACGCCATTCTATCTGACCATCAGATAATTGTTGGTAACTCAAAGTATCGACGATTCCTTTTTTATCGGGCATCGACACTTCTTCCACTACATAGGATCCTTGTTCCAAACAATACTGATAAAGCGTACTTTCTAAATCTTTAGTTAACTTAGTCTTCATCTGAAACTCCCTTCCAAAACTTATCCACAGCTCGTTGTAATTGTCCTAATGACTTTAACTTTTGTCGATTGTACCAATGATTGGGGAAAAGTTGTGTATAACGATAACTAGCAAAACGTTGATCCAACAATAAAATGATTCCTTTATCATGGCTACTACGGATCAATCTTCCAGCGGCCTGCAATACATTGTTCATCCCTGGCATCTGATACGCATATTCGAATCCACGTCCATTTTCTTGGTCATAATAATCACGAATTAAATTATTCTCTGCACTAAGTCCAGGTAAGCCCACACTAACTACTGCTACTCCAATTAACCTATTTCCTCGCAAATCGATTCCCTCCGAAAAGATTCCACCTAAAACGCAAAATCCTAATAACGTCTGTTGAGGGTTATCCTGAAATTTATTTAAAAACTCGTCACGAGCGATATTGTCCATTGAATTTGTCTGTGTAACAGTCGAAATCTCTGGATATTTCTCTTCAAAAAGAATCGCAATTTGTTTCAGATATCCATATGAGGGGAAAAAGCACAAATAATTACCTGTTTTACCGCTAATCAATGTATGTAAACTTTCAACAATGTCATCTTGACTAAAAGGACGTTGACGATAAGTAGTTTGGATATAATTTGTAACCATGATAGCTTGATTTTGTGCTGGAAAAGGCGATGGCAATTGATACGCAAAACTGTTTTCTTTACCACCCAAAACACTTTGATAGTAATCCATCGGCGACAATGTGGCTGAAAATAAAACTGCCCCTAAACCTAAATCTAGCGACTTATCTAAGAAATGACTTGGGTCTAAACACAATTGTTTAACAAGCAAATTCTTGTCTTCGAGCATGATTCTTGTTTTGTAGGTATCGTCATATAACGCTCCAATCTTCACAAAAGTTAAACTATCGAAGAAATAATCTTTAGCACTATCAAGAAAATCTGACGGTTGCTGATCCGCCATCCAGTCAGTCATGAAATCATTGAATTTACTCAAGGTATTTAACAATTTATCAGGAACTTCCGAAGTGATTTTTTCCGTTAAATCATCTTCCTTTAAGACTTTTTTCATCTGACTGAACACGCGGCGAACCTTCTTCAATTGCTTTTGAAAATCGGCACTTGGTTGTGTATTGATCTTCTTAGCTGCTTTTAACAATCCGGCAATCTTTTGATCACTGATTTGAGCTGAATACATTGACCGAGAACGACTAACTAAATTATGTGCTTCATCGATCAAGAAAAAATTGTCGGTATCCTTTTCGATGAAGAAACGCTGCAAATAAACTAAAGGATCAAACAGGTAGTTATAATCACAAATAATTACATCACAAAACAGTGACGCATCCAAAGAAAATTCAAACGGATCAACTTGATGTTTTTTGGCATACTTTTCAATTACTTCTCGGCTAATACTATTTTCATTAGTCAATAAATCTGATAGAGCTGGCTTTAAACGGTCATAATACCCAATCATATATGGGTCCTTTTCTGGTGGGACATCCTGCTCAGGAAAACGAATTTTATCCTTTGCGGTCAAAGTAATACTCTTTAGTTTCAATCCTTTACTAGCCATTAAATCAATCGCTTCTTCAGCAACCCTTCTAGTACTCTGCTTAGCTGTCAAATAAAATAGTCGCTGTATCTTTTCTTCACCCATTGCTTTAATTGCTGGAAATAATGTCGAAATCGTTTTGCCGGTACCCGTTGGTGCTTCGACAAATAACCTTGTTTCATACAAAACGGTTTTATAAACAGCAGCGGCTAGTTCATGTTGACCTGTTCGAAACTGTGGAAAAGGAAATTGTAATTCTTTAATTGAAGTATTGCGTGTTTTCCGTAAATTAGCTCGTAAAACTAACCAATATTCATACTCATCAATTAAATTCTTAAAAAAGCGATCTAAATCATCACGATTATAAACTTGTTCATCGGTTGTGATCTTCTCGGTACTGACTTGAAAATACGTTAAACGCAAAGTCACATGGTCAAATTCTAAATGATCTTTTAAAAGTAAATAACCATAAACTTTAACTTGACCCCAGTATAATTCCAAGGTGTTATCGCTTAGCTCTTCAAAAGATTGATCTGAAGTCTTGATCTCTTCAATTAAAATACTCTTGTCAGTAATTTTTAATCCGTCAGCGCGACCTGATATCAAGTATTCGTTATCATTCATCGTCACTTCAGTTTTTAAATAGACCTCACTTTGATAATCTGGATCTTGGCTACGTTTCTTTTGCAACCGCCGATGAATTCGTGCGCCATTTAGGGCTGTATTTTGACTATTCTTAGTCTCATTTAAATCACCACTGCGTAAGACGAATTCCACTAATTGTCGAATTCCAATTTTAGTCGCCATACTGTATCCCCCTCATATCGTTAAATAACATTGTAAAACATACGTTCTGTTTTGTCTGTATTATTACTCTAAACTAACTGAAGAAATAAACAAATTTTCGGTGTATTTTTATTTAAAAAATTATATAATTAAACTCACTTGAGAATATTTGGAGGATACAATGCCTACAACCGAGGAAACTTTAGCTTTGTCGTTACGTGATGTCTTAAAAAGAAAAACCATCGATAAAATCACAGTCAAAGATATCGTGACTGAATGCAATTTGACCCGTCAAACTTTTTACAACCATTTCTCTGACATTTACGAGTTAGTCGAATATGCTGCTTGCACTAACGCTCGAAAAATTTTAGATAAAACTGCTAGCTACGATAAATGACAATGTGGTTTTTATGCCGTTATGACGATAATGCAAAACAACAAAACGATTGTGAAGAACGTCTATCAGTCAAATTATCGTGATTTGATGGAAAAGTACATCTTCAAAATTATCTACAGTTATGTCATCGATATTGTTGAAAAGGTAGCTGAAAATATGACGGTTGCACAGAAACATAAAGATTTCATCGCTCATTTTTATACATTAGCTTTACTAGCTTTGATTCACGAATGGGTTCAAAACGATCTGAAGGAAGATCCAAAAAAAATCGTTCAACAAGTTGCTACCTTAGTCCAAGGTGCTTTCAAAAATGATCTAGAAAAATATGCTAAATAAAAAATCGCCGATTAATTTCGACGATTTTTTGGTTGTCCAACTAAGATGGTCGAACCGACCGTAATATTTTTAACATGGGACCAATTTATTTTTGATTTATCAACATTGAACAATAACGGCGTCATATTGATGAAAGCATTTCTAACTTCTGGCGTTACCGAATAGGTTTCAGTTGCATCGATTTGGTCAATTAATTCGTAATGCTCTTCAAAATAATCGAGTACCTTTTTATTAGAATATTGGGCTTGGTGCAATTGATCTTTGGCAACTTGACGCAATTCTTGTACATGGAATTGATTAGGGATAACTTTTAACACATAGCCGTCAGCTAAAATACGATTGAATTCAGCGTAATTTGCTGGTGAAAAAACATCGATAATACCCCTAACCGTATTATCCTGAATTGGCAAATGCGCTAAGTCGCCAACAAACCACTTCACTGGTGTATTTATTCCCTTAGCCGCCATTTGAATTGAATCCTTTGAAATATCGAAAGCTAAAACATCGTCAATGCCAGCTTGAGCAATTTTTTTAGCATAGTATCCTTCCCCACAGCCAACGTCCAAAATGCTTCTCAAATGTAATTTTTGAATCAATTCAATCAATTTATTAGCAATGTGATCATACATACCATGTTCCAAAATCACATGACGATTTTCAAAAGATTCCAAATCATAATTTTTGGATGCTTTATTATTCAAAACAAAATCAACAAAGCCTTTTTTGGAAACATCAAAGCAATGATTATTACTGCAAAATAAACTATTGCCAATCAGTTTTAATGCTTTCCCACAGATTGGACATTGAAAGAAATCTTGACTATTACTAAATTTTTGAATCTTATCATTCATAATGAAATACCTATTTTTCTGCCTGCGAACACAACGATGGCATTGCCGAATCCAAAAAATTCTTTGCAAAGTCATCGTTATAAATCCAAGCATTAATTTGATTTTTTTGTAAGATCAATGGCATCCGGTCATGAATAGGAACCATTGATTCATTGGGAGCTGTCGTAAATAAGATACTCTGAGCTATACTGTCAAAATAGTTATAGCAACCAGCGATAAAGAGTGTCTGAGGATCATTGGAAAAATTGAATTTGTATTTTTGCTTAGTCTTGTTCCATTCGAAAAAACCAGTTGTTGGATAAACACAGCGCCGTTTCAAAAATGAATCAGCGAACATTGGTTTTTGCTGCACTGTTTCACTACGAGCATTGATTAATGATTGACCCGTTTTAAATCCAGGAAACCCCCATTTCATACCGACTACCTGAACTTGACGATTTCCAGCAATAATCAAAGCTGTCTCATCAGTTGGAAAAACCTCGCCCGTTTTAGGATTGTATCCAGCATTTTTAGCTAATTGATAAATCCGCTTTATTTCAGGATTTTGATCAGGTTCAAACAAAAAGCGTCCACACATATTTTTCCTCCAACAAAAAACTAGAACATTTCTGCTCTAGTTTAACAAAATTTTAGATTGATTTGGGAAAACGATTACCGAGATTCCTTTGTGGCAAACACAATAAAACAATCAAAGCAACAGCACCAACGAGTGGAACTAAGCCTAATAATACCCACCAACCACGCATTTTGCGATCGTGCAGACGTCTGATAATAGCCGTAAAAATAGCAATCCAATAATAGCCCATCGTTATAGCCAGTGCTACGCCAATAATTGAGCTCCAATAATAATCCATTACCGGCATCTTAGTAAGGATAAACGCTAATAACGCTACAATAACATAGGCTACGATGCTAAATCCTAAATAGCCCCACCAAAAATCCTTCCGACTCATTCTTTTAGCGCCAACGAAAAGATCTTGAAAATACAATTTAGTTGAAGAAATAATTCCTGGTCGAAAACTTTCGTTCCAAATTGGTTCTTTTATTTGCATAATAAAATCTCCTATATCTGAATTCCAATGACAAATCCTAGGATACCAAAAATATACGTCAAACTGAAATAAAGAAAGCAACGAACAAAACGTCGTTGAAACCATAGTTGACTTAATTCCATATTCAAAGTTCCAAAAGTAGTAAAACCACCACAAAAACCTGTCCCTAACAACAATAATAAGGCACCGTTATGAATTTGTGCAGTGAAGATACCTAATAATAACGCTCCAAAAATATTTATCAACAGGGTTATTATTGGAAAATCAATTTTTATTTTGCTTTGTAAAAATGTCAATTCATTTCGCAAGATGGCACCCAAACTAGCGCCTAATCCAACAATTAAAAAATTCATTTAACCCGCTCCCTTTTGACATAATCACTAAAAGCACGACTAGCAGCCAAGTAATTACCTAATATTGCTACAATAAAACCACCCAGAATCGTCATAGTCAAATACAGTATTAAAAACATCCAATTTCCACTTTGATATAACCGATAACTGTCAGCTGTAAATGTCGAAAAAGTCGTATAAGATCCTAATAAACCAGTACTTAAAGTTAAAATGACTCTGGATGATAAATTATAGCGATCTTGTAAATAATGAATCAAAAAGGGCAAGAAAAAAGCTCCGGTTAAATTAGCTACCAATGTTCCCAAGGGAAAACCACTAGCGCTTTTAAAAATCAAACTCTCTAAATAGCGCAAGTTGCTACCAATAAAGGCCCCAATCAGCACTAACAAAAATATTTTCCCTCGTTCTTTCATCTAAAAACCTCTCTAAAAAAGAAAAAACTTGCCAACGACAAGTTTTCCATTAATTATTTTTTATCTTTGTTCCCATTATTATTTATTTCAACAACGTGTCCACCAAATTCGTTACGCAAAGCCGCTACGACCTTACCTGTAAATGTATCGTCTTCTAGTGAACGATAACGCATCATCAATGAAGCTCCAATTACAGGCGTTGGAACTTGCAATCTCAATGCCTCTTCAACTGTCCACTTGCCTTCACCTGATGAATGCATAACACCCTTGATTTCATCCAAGTCTGGATCTTTTGAAAAGGCCGATTGTGTCAATTCCATCAACCAACCACGAACGACTGAACCGTGTTCCCAAACTTTGGCAACAGCTTCGTTGTCATAGTCGAATTCACTATGTTTCAAAACATCGAAACCTTCAGCGATTGCTTGCATCATACCGTATTCGATACCGTTATGGACCATCTTTAAGTAATGACCACTACCGGCTCTTCCAGTATATAAGTAACCGTCAGTTTGAGCAATACCTTTGAAAATAGGTTCGATATATTCAAAGGTTTTTTCATCGTCCCCGCCGATCATGAAATTACCGTCACGATTTGCACCGCTCATACCGCCTGACGTACCAACATCGAAGAACTTAATGTTTTTATCAGTTAGGATTTTATTGTGTCGCAATGAATCTTTGTAAAATGAATTTCCACCGTCAATTACGATATCATTTTCATTTAAAATTTCGCTCAAGGTATCGATCGTTGTGTTAGTTGGGTTCCCCGCTGGTAACATTACCCAAACAACACGTGGTGCTTCCAAGGCTAAAACCGCATCCTTAAGGCTTTTCTCCACACGCGCGCCCAAAGTTGAAGCATCATTTCTAGCACCATCGTTTAAATCAAAAGCAACTACTTCATTACCGTTACGAATCAAATTCTCGGTCAAATTGATTCCCATCTTGCCGAGTCCAATCATTGCTAATTTCAAAATTAATCCTCCTAAGTTATTCTCACAAGTTCTAATTATACATAAAAAAGCCGTGCCAAAATCAACATTTTGGTACGACCCGATTGCTTAAGAGGTTGATATCATAAGGTTTATTGGTTGATTAGTTCATGAACTTATTCCACCAGTGACCTTTCTTATCATCATTAACCTTTTCGTTTACACGTTCTTTGATGTTTTCATCTTTTTGCGTGTCATTATTTTCAACTTTTTCTTTAGCTTGTTGCTTTAAAGTATCCAACTCGACTTGGAGTTGTTCTTTTGATTTTTGCGCATCATTTAACTCCTGTTGTAATTCTTTAATAGTTAATTCGCGCTTTTTATTTTCTGATTCTAACTTAGCGACAGTTTTTTGTAATTCTGCAATTTCATCGTTTTGTTTAGTATCAGCTGGACTCTTAGTGTCAGCAGCAGGATAAATTTGTGCAGCTGATGTTTCTAGAGTCATTTTAGGTCCATGACTTAATTTGACCATTTCTTTAAAGTCTTCAATATTTTTTTGAGTGTAAAGACGATTATTCTGACTATTACGCTCAAAATATTTACTATTGGCTGTAGTTTTTTCGACGATCAAAGAATATTTACGTAGCGTTGCAACGCTGATCCCCAAGTCCTTTGCGGCTTGTGCAGGAGTTAATAAGTTGTTAGTTTTTACTTTACTCAAAAGGATTCCCCCAAGGTTGTTTCATTCTCTTCATTATAAAAATAATGATTGTTAAGTTCAACTACAAAATTCATAACGAACTCAAATTAAAATTGTCCTAGCTATATTTTACCCACTAAATTGGATATACTAAAGATGAAAAGATAAAATATTTACTCTTTGCCGACACAGTCGGTTTTTCTTTGGTGTATAATTCGATTTACAGGAATAGAAGGGGAAATAATATATTGTCAAGTTCTGCAATTACAACAAACTTTATTATCATACTTATTACCTTTATCTTTGCTTTCTTCTTCGTGGCTGCTGAATTTGCTTTAGTTCAAACCAGATCCAGTCAACTAGAAGATGCCATTCAAAAAGGTGAAGGAAATAAAAAGAAATTAAAACGTGCTTTAAAGATGGTCAATAACCTAAACGAATACTTATCAACAACTCAAGTTGGTACTAGTATCGCTGGTATTATTTTAGGTTGGATCGGTGAAAGCACCATCGAATATTTATTAATAGAAGTACTGGGCGTTGCTCACGTTTCAGCTGGTGGTAGCAGTGGTCTACATGCCTTGAGTTCAATCGTTGGTGTTTTACTACTAACTTATTTGGAAGTGGTTCTAACAGAAATTGTTCCCAAGAATATCTCTATTGATATGCCAATGAAGATGTTAATGCTAGTCGTTACACCATTACGTTTCTTCCACGTAGCCGTTTATCCATTCGTTTGGTTACTAAATGTTTCAGCGTCTGGAATCGTCAGATTAATGGGTATGAACCCAGCTGATAGCGAAAATGAGGTCTTCTCTCAATCTGAAATTTTGAGATTATCCAAGTCTTCAATCAAGGGTGGCGATATGGAACCAGACGACGTTATCTTCATGCAGCGTGCTTTTGAGTTGAACGATAAAGTCGCCAAAGATATCATGGTTGACCGAACAAGCCTTTACGTCGTCGATATAACCGACAAGGTCAAAGATGTTATCAAAGACTATTTACAACAAGGTTTTTCAAGATTCCCTGTTGTAGCGGATAACGATAAAGATAAAGTTCTCGGTTATGTCTATGCCTACGATATCGTTCGTCAAAACCAAGTTGATGGTGATGTTGGAATCAGTCGTATCTTGCGTTCTGTCAATACCGTTCCTGAAACTATGCCAATTCAAGATATCTTATCCAAGATGATCAAGAAACAGACACCTATCGTTATTGTTGTCGATGAATATGGTGGTACTAGTGGTATTGTTACTGATAAAGATATTTATGAAGAATTGTTTGGAACTGTCAAAGATGAAATTGATGATGTTTCTGATGAGTATATCGTTAAAAACGAAGACGGTTCATACAACGTTTCAGGTAAAACTACGTTATACGATTTTGAACGTTACTTCAGAACTGACGTTAGAGAATTTCAAAAATCCGACATCATTACCGTTGGTGGCTATTTAATTGAAAAATTCCCTAACCTCCAAAAGGGTTCAACCTTTGATATGGATAATTTCCATTTTGAAGTTGCTGAATTTGACCACGGTTTTGTTAACTGGTTCAAGGTTACGATCGACAAAAAAGCCGTTACTAAGCAAGATAATTTAGCATCATTAACTGATGTTGATGATTTGAAAGATAAATAAAAAGCTGAATCCACAAAAGGGATTCAGTTTTTTTTACTCTTTAGAACGTAAACCTTCGATTTTTCCAAAGTCTACTAAATTCAATTTATTGATAAAGATCATCGCTATCATGACCAGCAACGATAAGAACGATATGCGACGTGCAATTTTTTGCGTCATCGTCTCAAAATAATCAACAACGGCCTTTCCACTGCCATTAACTGTTACTTGAGCTAAATTATTATTACTCTTATCTACTCGCAAGCTTGATACTTTGCCTTCTGACTGAGTTGATTGAAAACCATAATAAGCAATGATAGGAATATCTACTTTAGCATTCTTGGCATCCTTAAAATCAAAGCTCAAACGAGTCCCATACTGCTTAAACTGACTAATCTTTGCTTTACCAGCCATTATTTTGGGCTTGTGAGACGTTCTTTGCAAATCACTTAAACTAGTACCTTGAGGCAAATACTCTTGTCCTGCACCAATACTGAAGGGTTCTAATTGATTATATTCACTTTGATCCACAAACTGTAATGACGAACCTTGTACCAAGCGATAACTGGCCGAAATTGCAAACAATAAAGTAAACAAAATCAAGCCACTTTTAGCTAGTTTACTATTAAATAGTTTTAAAGGATCACTTGCCACTACAATAGCCAATAATACAGTAACTAACATATCAAAACGCCAAGGATATTGGATCACCTTAAATGGCGTGTGATTCAAAATTACCCACGGAAAGACTTTGGTACTGCATAGCAACAAGATAACGCCAATTAATGCAAAATCTTTAACAGCTTTATCTTTAATCTTTGTAAATGACACCACTATTACAACTGCTGCAATAAAGAGGACAATACCAATATTAGGCTCTCCTAGACCATTGTTCAAACTCCACTTACTCATATCAAAAAAGCTCGTAGCACCCTTTGGCAAAATTCCATTTGACTGCGTCAGAACAAATTTTGTATGACGCAATTGTTCAATCATTGGCAAAAAATATGCTGCCGATAATAGCAAAGAACATAACGCTGCCCAACTTAGTGACAGCAAACGCTTAGGATGCTTGCGGATTTCTTTATACTGACATAACCCAATAATGACTATCAAAACGGCTACCAGAATTGGTGAAATTGCATGTGAATATATGATAGCTGTCATTCCGAAGGTCAAATACCACCATTTCTTGCGATTGCCATAAAATATTTCATAAATACCCAACATCGCAATTGGCAAGAAAATGAAAGCTCCAACTTCTCCTAAATCATGTCGAAACAACAAATTATGTAGACGATAAGTTGATAAAGTATACACAAAACTAAATACCAAACTATTGAAATACTTTTGACTGACCTTATAAAAACACAAGAAAGAAATTCCAAAGGTCAAGAAATTAATGAGCAAATAATAACCCATCAATGTATGAGCACTTGAAAATCCCATCAAACGCAAGAAAGCAGCTGGATACAACAAGAGATTGGAATAAAAGACATCAACAATGTATCCGAAACCGTTCATAAATGACATATTTACGAACGGAAAAAACTGATGCCGTTGTAATGAATGATATAAACCTTCAATTCGCATCATGTGAAAACGGTCATCGCTAGTACCCAAATAAGACCAAATCTTTCCATGATAAAATTGTGTTTGATAAAGCGTTAAAAAACTAACTAATAAAAAAAGTAAAACTGTAAAGAAAACTATTAAGGTTTCTTTAGTTGATTTTTTCTTCAAAAAACTTAATTGCATAAAATAAATGCCTTCCTTTGTACATGCAATATCACATATTATACTCACTATTCAATTTTTGAAGAAACCTTATTTTGACGAAAAAGCCAAATAATCATTATTAAAAAGCTAATTAAAGATATCGCTTTGCTGATTTTTTGAATAGGTGTTTTTTGATAATTCACTCGTAAAATCCCTTTACCACAGACTTTCACTTGAGCTAAGCCATTATTAGTTTGATCCATTTTTATTGCTGAAACCTGTCCAGTAGACGAATTGGATGAATATCCATAATATCCAATAATCGGTAAGTCGATTTTACTACTCTCAGTGGCATTAAAATCAAACTTTATAGCTGAATCTTTTTGTTGGAAATTTTTAATTTTTACCGCCCCACTTTTAACTTCGGGAACATGTTTTGTCTGACGCAACTGTTTTAAACTTGCATCTTTGGGCAAATACTCTTGTCCTGCACCGATACTGTAAACGTCTAGATTGTTAAAAGCAGCGTAACTATCGTCTTGAGCTGGATGGTTAGTTACCAAACTAAATTCCGCTAAAAAGATCATCAGGATAGTTAAACTTATGATTACACCTTTTTTCCAAAAACTATTCAACAATTTCCAAGGATCACTAGCCAAGACGATTGCAAATAAGATCGTTACTAACATATTAAAGCGCCAAGGAAATTGAATCATATTCAAAGGTGTATGAATAAACAACTTCCACGGAAAAATATCAGTTGTCATCAATAATAGAATTTCACCGATAATGCCAAAGTCACGAATAGCAGGCGTTGCTTTCCAAATTATTATTGGGATAGCCAAGGCCATTAATAACATTAAGATACCGATATTTTGTTCAAAAAGGTCATTCTTCAAACTAAATTTGACCAATTCATGAACTCGCATACTACCTTGAGAAACGTAAATCAGTGGCGCATTAGTCAATTTAAATTGTGTATGCTTTAACTGTTCATACATTGGCAAAAAATAGCCTAGACTCAATAATAACGACGTTAATCCTGAATAAATCAACGTTAAAATTCTTTTTGGTTCTTTGATCAAAATTTTGAGACGAAAAAGAATGACTAATAAAATAAAAATGGCAATTAATATCGGTGATAAGGCATGCGAATAAATAACAGCCGTCATTCCAATCGTCAAATACCACCACTTGTTGTTATTTCCATAAAAAATCTCGTACACGCCTAAAACAACAATCGGTAAAAATGTCAAAGTTAATACTTCGCCAATATCAAAGCGACGGACCATATCAAAAATTCGATAAACCGATAAAGTATAGACGAAGCTAAAAACTAGACTCTTGCCAAACTTTTGACTAGCTATGTAATACGAAACAAATGAAATCACGAAGGTTACAAAATTTATCAAAATGTAAAAACAAATAAAGGCTTGAACAGTTGTCAGCCCTAGAAGTCTTAAGAATGCTACCGGATAAAGCCACAAATTAGAGTAAAAAACATTGGCAATATATCCAAACCCATCCAAAAATGACATGTTGACGATAGGAAAGAAATTGCCATGTTTGATAGATTCATACAAACCTTGCATTCTCATAACGTGGAAACGACCATCATTACCCATTTCCAAAAAAGACCAGATGTGTCCATCCAGCCCAGTCAAATAAATTGAAAGAATACTAATTACTAAAAATAAAATCAATGTCAGTGGGAATTTATATCTTAAAAGTATTTTTTTCATGATTTTGGCCTAATAAAAAAAGAGAACTCGAAGATTAATCCTCAAGTTCCCTCAAATTTTGTTTTTAGTATTTATACTTAACAGTACTGCCCCAATCTAGAATACTGACGATAAATACCATGAAAATAATCGAAATATAACTAATAAATATTCCGTTTAGGACATTGTATAATACATCCCTGACATTGTAATCTATATTGTTTACGATGAAATCTTGCAGTGGAAAATAAGTACCACCTAACAGCATTGCCAATAAAATTGACGTACAAATTCCAACTGTTCCTAAATGGTGGAAAAACAACATGCTAGATCCAACTTTAGCTCGCAAACGTAACGCTAAAATAACGAATAAAACAGCCGCTATCACCATAATAGTCTTGATTAACCGTTTAATGGTCTGTATTTGTTCAATCACCGACTCGATCGGTCCCAAATCATTATTGACGATTTGATTCATTATTCCTTCATTGCTCTTGATAACCGCGTCAATCTCACTATCAATATTTAAACCATATTTATTAGCTTGATCTTTTAATTTAGTACTGATAGTAGCCAAAATGTTGCTACCGATAGTTAATTGTGAGTCATCATCATACACTTCGTCTACTGAAACATTAATGATTCTTCTGACATCCTTATTAGTCAAATTCACTGCTGACAAATCAGTTGAGACAGAATAACTATTGACCAATCGACCTAAACGTTGATTTGTATAGTTTCTAATCAAAGTAACATTAGTATCACTACTGACGACTTTTTTGACATAGTTACTGTTCAAAACTGTGGACAGAGTTATCCCTAAGAAAACGATGACCATTAAACAAATTGACAATAATATCAAAGTAAAACCGTGTCTGTTGTATGACAATGACTTGCTCATAATTTTTAATTCTCCATAGCTAGTTTAGCAATTTCTTGTGGTTTATTTACGATCCATTCTGAATTAGCAGATTTCAATTCAGCATAATCCCCAAAGCCATAAGTTACCCCAATAGCTTTTAAATTATTTTTATGTGCCCCCACAATATCACTGCTACGATCCCCAACCATAACAAGATTTTTTGTGTCTAACTCAACTGAAGTTTTCTCGATTCCATAAGAGATAACGTCTTCTTTTAAAGAGCGAATCGATTCATCTTCAGCTGCCCCAAAAACATGTCGTACATATTGTTTCATATTCAGTTGATCAATAATCTTCTTCGCAAAAACTTCTGGTTTTGAAGTCGCAATAAAGATTTCTTTATCAGCTTTCTTTAAGGACTCCATCATATCATAAATACCATCAAAAACAGTATACTGCTCCCAGCCTTCTTCTTGATAGTATTCCCGGAAAGCATTTATACTTTGATTAATAAATGGATCATCTGGCGCTACGTGATCGTATTTTTGTAAAGACGCACCGATCGTTGGTCCAATAAAAGTGTGCAACGTAGCATCATCGTGTGGAACGTATCCTAAAGTATGATTATACATATACTTCAAGCTCTTCATAATTCCAATTTCAGAATTAATAATCGTTCCATCCAAATCAAAAAATAAATTGTTCAAATTTTGTTCATCCTTTTATGTTAAATTTAAGTTATGTAAAGAGTATATAGCATTCAATAGAAAATAACTAACAGTCGTAGGTAGAGTATGGTAAAAATTAAGCAACCTCAAAAATATACCAGTCTCGACGAAGGATTAACTAATCAAGAGGTTGATTCCCGAGTACAACGGGGACTGACAAACGTTCAAATCAAAAAATTATCGCGCCCGATTCCAAAAATTTTAGCCGATAACTTATTTACTTTGTTTAACTTATTAAATTTGGTCATCGCTATTTTAATTTTTTGGACTGGATCCTACCGAAATCTCTTTTTCCTAGGTCCCGTGATTGCCAATATTATTATTGGAAGCTATCAAGAAATCCGTGCCAAAATTACTGTTGATAAAATTAGTTTAGTCAATTCGGCTAATTTTAATGTTACTAGAAATTCACAATTAGAAAAAGTCGACATTGCCGATTTAGTTGAAGACGATATCGTAACGATCAAACGTGGTGATACTATCCCTGCTGATGGTATTATCCGCTCCTCTAACGGTTTACAAACTAATGAATCAAGTATTACTGGTGAAGCTGATACTATCAGTAAAACAACCGACGATGAAGTCTTCTCAGGCAGTTTTGTCGTTGCCGGTCAAGCTCGAATTCAATTGACGCAAGTTGGCAAAGAAAGCTTTGTTTCTAAAATTTCTTCAGCTGTTGGTAAAGAAAAACGTTCTGTCAGTGTTTTGATGAAGATTATAAATAATATTATTAAGATTCTAACATACACTATCATCCCAATTGGTTTATTACTATTTTTCAGAACCTATTCCCAAAACAATAACGTTGCTAAATCAATTCTCGGAACATCGGCTTCAGTTATTGGTATGATTCCTGAAGGTTTAGTTTTATTAACATCAGTAGCTCTAGCTACAGGGGCTTACAACTTGTCAAAACGTCATATTTTAGTTCGTTCCTTGAGTGCCATTGAAACTCTAGCTCGAGTCGACGTCTTGTGCCTCGATAAAACTGGGACGATCACAACTGGCAAATTAACCGTCAAAAAAACTCTCAGTTATCAAACTACTGAACAAACCGTTCAAGCAATTGCTCAAAAGATCGTCGATGTTACTCAAGAAACAAATGCGACAGCTTTAGCCGTTCAAGCTTTACAAGTAAAACCTTTTGCAAGCGACGTGAAAGAAGTCATTCCATTTTCATCTGAAACTAAATACTCCGGCTTCGTTGCCAGTGACAATACCCGTTACATCATGGGTGCCCCAGAGTTCATCATCAAAAAACCTAGCTCAGAAATAACGAATACGATTCAACAAGCAGCTCAAAAAGGATTCAGAGTTATTGCTATTCTCAAAGAAACTTCGCAACAAGAAGTCCTAGGCTTATTATTGATTTCTGATGAGATCAGAGAACAAGCTCCTGATACTTTCAATTATTTGCACAATCAAGGTATCAATCTCAAAATCATTTCTGGTGACAATCCCGTTACAGTAGCCAACGTTGCTGCTCAGGCCGGGATCGCTTCTGGAGACAAATACATCGATATGAGTCAAGTAGGTGAAAAAGAAGATTATCATGAATTAGTCAAATACTATAAAATTTTTGGTCGAGTTCGCCCTACTCAAAAAGCTCATTTAATCAAAGCTATGCAAGATAACGGTTTAACTGTTGGTATGACTGGCGATGGTGTCAACGATGTTTTGGCTATGCGTCAATCCGATTGTAGCGTTGCTATTGCTGGTGAAAGCGATGCGGCTGAAGCGGCAGCGGATTTTGTTTTGTTAAATCGTAATTTTGATTCCATGATTTTCATGCTCAATGAAGGACGAAGAGTAATCAATAACGTAGAACGTGTTGCTTCACTGTTCTTGATCAAAACCATCTATTCAGTAGTGCTCTCAATTCTCTTTATTATTTTGGGAACTGGCTATCCTTTCGAACCTTCCCAGTTAACACCAATCAATGCACTAACCGTTGGCATTCCAACCTTCCTACTAGCCCTAGAGCCAAACTACACTCCACCAGCAGGACGGTTTATGCACAACGTCATGGAAATTGCTTTGCCTGCCGCCATTTGCAATATCTTATTTATCGTCGTAATTTCTATTTTGGGGAATCATCTTAATTTCTCATACGAAATTACTTCAACCTTATCCGTCTTTACGATCGGTGTAATTGGATTCTGTGCTTTGATTTCGATTGCCAATCCTCTATATGTCAGAAAACAGATCATGATTGGCATTGCCTTTATGCTTTTCATTATTACTTTCATTTTTAGTGAAAAAGCTTTTGGTTTACAAAGTATCTTAAATTGGCACTACACATACTTATATGTAGCGATTTTCCTAACTGCTTGGCCTTTGTTCATGTTCATGCGTGAAGTTTTGGGTCGGCGTGTATTTTCAAGAATTAATTGGAAATAGATATAGTAGTAATATAAAAAACAAATGGCATCTATTCAAAGAAATCTGAATAGATGTCATTTTGATTTACTAAAATAAATGACGATAATATCTTTTATTTAATTCTTCTCATAATTACTGCACTCAATAATATAGCTACAACCAACACTGCCCCAATAACTGTTTGACTGACTTTCAACATGCTTAACCCAAAAACAACAATGAAGGCGACAAATCCCATAATCAAACCTTGCATACTTCTATCCATAATTTTCTCCCTACTTATCAACCTTTTTGGCAATTGCATAGATGACTAAACCAACAACTATGGCATAAATCAAGCTCTGAACTAACATATTCAATTTCAATGTTGAAACAATCCCGACGACTAAAGCAGCTGCCATGACTATCAGCAACATTCTAATCATTCCATGCATTTTATTGCCTCCTTTTGGTTATAGTGTAACCCAGAATGTAAGCGGGAACAAAATAAAAAATACACCAACAAAAGTCAGTGTATTTTAGAATTTATCTTAATGTTGAATCGCTTGCCTTAATCCATTCATCTGTAGCAACACGATACATCTTCTTACCTCTGATTGTGGCACTTCTGTCGGTGTACCATGGTGTATTGACATCCAAGGCA
Source organism: Companilactobacillus futsaii JCM 17355 (assembly GCF_001435505.1). Lineage (GTDB taxonomy): Bacteria > Bacillota > Bacilli > Lactobacillales > Lactobacillaceae > Companilactobacillus > Companilactobacillus futsaii. The sequence goes on from NZ_AZDO01000050.1 coordinate 42,769, forward strand.
CGATCGATAATCAATTGTCCTTTAGAGTTATAGACCGGTGTGACGTTTGTTCCATTAGTTACGGCCACTGTTTGTAGAGGTGTGTACTTGTAGACGTCACTAGCCTTGACATACTGGTTTGTCGCAACACGATAGTATTCAGCACCATTGATAGTTATAGTCTTATCAATGATCCAGCTTGAACCTTCAGAAAGAACTACGTCATCGTTTAATTTACCATTACCGTCATAAATCTTGATATTGCCATTGTGTGGATAACCGGAAACGATATTATCAACGGTTTGGTCTGATTTTTGAACATAAACTGTTGCAGTAGGTGTGTCTTTATCGATTGTGTAATTAATGTCATCGGCATTAACAAAAGCATAACCTGTTGGGGCCTTCAAAACAATCTTCGATTCGTTAGCACCCTTACCTGCTTGTGTACCGACTTCTTCGCCAGTATCTTGATCAACGTAGGAGATGTTATAAGGTGTGTCTGCGGCTACAACATATTTTGTTACCTCTTGGTCATTCTTCAACAAAATAAAGCCATGGTCGATAACAGATGCTAATGCATAGCCATCAGGTGCTGTAACACCAACATAGCTTCCAAAATTACCTGTACCTTGAGATTCTGTTCCAACTACTTTACCAGTTGTTTTGTCTCTGAAAGTTACAGTGTAATTTAAAACGTTGGAATCTGCTTTTGGTTTTACGTAAACGTTCTTACTTGAAATAGATGCATTTAATTTTTGCAACATATCTTCTTTATTTACTAACTCGTATCCTTCAGGAATGCCTGTCAATAATACTGTATCACCATCATTCCCATCTAACGTAGTGGTTGAATTAGTAGGATTGTCTCCCACAACACTTACAAAATTAATATTTGTATTGGCACTTCTAGTTACATGATAAGTTTTAGTATAGTCGGAAGCACTTGGTGTAAAGTCCTCTACTGTACCACTTACAGTACTGTTTTCCGGCATTGCTTCCTGAATATTAGCGGCAGTAATAGTTTCAGTTCCTGTACCAGGCATATAAGTTCCTAATACTTTTTTAGTTGTTTTATCTTTAAAAGTAATTATTGGATTAACTGCATTTTCATCTATTGCAACATTCTGTACATCTGGATCAGTAAATGTTATTTCATCACCAGTCGCATCTGAAATAACTGTGTTACCTGCGCCATCAATAGCCGTTGCAACATAAGTAACATCATTTATTGTGCTATTTGTCTCATCAGAATCAGGATAGCCAGTGGCTTTAACCAAATATGAATTACCATTACTATCTTTAATCACGATAGGATTTTTTATATCAGAAGCGTTTGTAATAGTTCTATTGTTCAATTTAGACCAATCTGGTTCTTTATAAGTATTAACTGTTCTTGTTGCTGAAATACCGGTTATAGTAGCATTAGTATAATTGTCACTCGGTGTGAATTCTACTGATTTACCATCTGTTGACATTACTCCTTTTACTACAGGATTATTTTCAACACCTAAAGCGTTTGTTCCATTAGAACTAATAGCTTTAACGTCAGAATTTTCAGCAGTATTTTTAATACCAGTTTCTCCATCTTTAAAATTCATAACCTGACTATTATTAGTAAATGAAACGATTGGTCTGGCAAAATTGTAGTTTACTGTAATAGTCTTCGTCACACCATCAAGAGTATATTTAACTGTCTTAGGGAATCCATTTGAATCTTTGTCAGATGTAACCATAGAAACTAATTGTTCATTACCATCGACTACGTTTAGTTCCCCTTGCAAGACATTGTCAAATTGAGTGTCAGTCTTTTGACCAAAGATTGGTGCAACTGACATAGTTTGACCATCTTCTAGATCAGAAAACTTCGTTTGGGAATTGACGTTGCTAGCGGTGGAACTTGAATTCAATAACTCATTGATAACTTGAATCACGTTGTTAGCGATTTCAGATTTGTCAACGCTTAATGCTTTGTTGGAACTAGCTTGTGCAACTGTTGTATTTGCCCCTAAAATAGTGCTTGATAACAAAATACCAGTCAAAGCTATCATTTTTATTTTTTTCATAGCATTTATCTCCCTGATAATTTATATATATATCTAGACACCTTTATCATATCAAGAAACAACAAAAAAAGAAGGCAAAAATACCTTCTTTTTTAAGAAAAATTTAAATAAAAGTTAATATTTGTAAAACGGTTACTTTTTTCGAACAATTATGCCAGTAAATTCTTTATTACAGGAATTTTTCTGATAATGTAAATCATAATTATTGAAAATACTAACGTAGCTAAAAAGATAACTGGATAATTATTAGGACTAATGAACTTACCAATAAAATTAATAATCAATCCATGTGACAAATAAATTCCATAAGTCAACGGTGCAATGAATTCTACCGACTTCGTAAAACAATTTGAATACTTTCCCTCAAAAAATTTGAAGCACATGAACAACATGACGGCAATCACTGGTGTGCTCAATGAAGAAGCGATATTCAAAAAAGCCCATGGACTTTGTGCCGGAATAAATCTCACTGCTACTTTAATTACGAACAAAATAACAATAATAATTACATATTTAGATAAATTGAATTTCAGCTTAGTCTTGTGGGTCAATAAGTACCCCATCACAAAATATCCCAAATAAGATGACAAAATAATTTTAGCCATACTATATAAGCTAAACACATTACCAATTGCTGGTGGTGTGAATTGACCGATTGCTGGCAAAATAATATCACCAATCATCCACAATAATAGAAGATAGTTCAACAAGCTCTTATTCATATGATCAACTAATAGCTTGATGAATGGCGAAATTAAATACAATCCAAACAATGAATAAATGAACCAATAGGCCATCAAAACTGGTTGATGAAATATCAGTGAAACCGTTACTAAGAATTGATGAATATTAAAAATTCCATCTATCTTACTTACCGGATAGGCACTGATAATTGACCAAACGATGTTTGAATAGATACCCTACATTCGTCGTTTTTTTACTATTTAAAATAGTTGCCCCACTTATCATGAAAAACATTGGTACAGCTACTTCAGTAATCCCTACTAAAACATTTGTCACTGACCACGAAAAAGAATGATCTGGCGTTGCTATTCTGACTGAACAGGCATGTGCCAAAACAACCAAAATCATAGCCACGACACGAATAACATCAATGTAAATAACACGTTTTGACTTCATATTTACCCCCTATGTAAACAAGAAACATATTATCATATTTTTCCTACTTTAAAGAAAAAATTAAGGATAAAAAAAGACAGAATGCTTTTTAAAAACAATTCTGTCTATATTCATTCATTTCTTATTTACAACCAACGCTTATGATGTCGCATGAATATTTCATGATTTTTCTCCATACCACCTAAATAAACTATCGACAACACTACCACCGCAAACAACGCTAAAAACGCATTTGGTTGGTTGAAGAAGTACAAAACTATTGCTAGTCCGATTAATATTAGAATCGATACTCTAAGCGAAAACCTCGGTACTTTGTCTTTCATAAAATTATTACCTCTTTGCCTTGAGATTTCACCTACATTATGGAAGATTTTTTAACAACGTGCAATCCAGATGCTTAGTTATTTTCTAAATCTTCACCATCAGAAGCAATAACTTTCTTATACCAGTAGTAACTCTTCTTTGGAGTTCTACTGAAATCTCCTTCTTCGTTATCGTCGCGATTTACATAAACGAAACCATAGCGTTTAGCCATTTGACCAGTTCCGGCAGAAACTAAATCAATACAGCCCCAAGGAGTATAGCCAATCAAATCGACACCATCTTTGATAGCTTCTTTCATTTGTTCGATGTGACCTTTGAGATATTCGATGCGGTAGTCATCATCAATTGAACCATCAGCTTTGACTTCATCACGAGCACCTAATCCATTTTCAACGACCATGATAGGAATACCGTAACGTCCATAAACGTCATTTAGGTACCAGCGTAGACCTTTAGGATCCATAGCCCAGCCCCATTCACTGTACTTCAAGTATGGATTCTTCACACCAGTACTGAAGTTTCCAGCAGCGTCAGCTTTACTTTCATCAGTTGTCAAAGCATTTGATGAATAGTAACTGAAACTATAGAAATCAACTGTACCTTCTTTTAGAACCTCACTATCTTCGGCTGTGATGTCTAACTTAACGTCATGTTCATCCCAGAAACGTTTAGCAAAGTGTGGATAGGCCCCACGAACTTGAACGTCACCACAATAGTAATTGTTAATTTCGTTAGCTAGTTGAGCCTTCAAAATATCATCAGGATTAGATGTTAGTGGATAGTTAACGTTACCGGCAATCATACAACCTATCATATTGTCAGAATTGATCTTGTGACCAATTTTAACTGCCAAAGCACTGGCAACGAATTGGTGATGCAAACCTTGTAAGTTAGCTTGGATATCGTCGTTGCTCATCTTAGGATTGAATGGTGCAGCACCGTCTTCAACTGGAAGTCCCAGTGACATGTAGCCACCAAACATCATACCGATATTGATTTCATTAAATGTTAACCAATATTTAACGAGGCCTTTGTATTCTGTAAACAAAGTCTTAGCGTATTTAACGTAAAAGTCGATTACCTTACGATTGCCCCAGCCACCATAAGCTTCAGTCAAATGATATGGCATTTCGTAGTGAGAAATTGTTACCAATGGTTCGATACCATACTTATGACATTCCTCGAAGACATTACGATAAAAGTCCAAACCTTTTTGATTAGGTTGTGCATCGTCGCCGTTAGGGAAAATTCTTGTCCAAGCGACTGACAAACGATAAGTCTTATAACCCATGCCTGCTAGTAACTTAATATCTTCTTTATAGTGGTGGTAAAAATCACTACCTTGGTGAGATGGATAATATTCACCTTGTTTAACGGTCTTAGTGAAGACACGTGGCTTTTCATATGTACCACCTAATAAGAGGTCGGCTGTACTAACACCTTTGCCATCAACGTCCCAGGCACCTTCGTATTGGTTAGCGGCAGTAGCGCCACCCCATAAAAAGTTCTTTGGAAATACTGTCATAATTAAATTCTCCTTCTTTACAATCTATTAATATGGTAACGTTTTCTTCAGTTTGAAAACAAGTTTATTTCAAATCAATTAAATTATCGCCATCATTAACTTGACCATCAGCAACGACTTTTACATCGTTATAGTCTTTACTGTTTGTCACGATAATTGGAGTTGTTACGTCATAACCTTGGTCAGTGATACCGTCAACATCAAATTCCATCAATAATTGACCTTTTTTAATTTCTTGATCTTGTTCAACGTGGCTAGTGAAACCTTTACCTTCTAATTGAACGGTATCCATACCAATGTGGATCAATAGTTCAGCTCCGTCTTTAGAATTGATTCCGATAGCGTGTTTAGTTGGGAAAACGACTGAAACTTTACCGTCTACTGGAGCATAAACTTTCCCTTCGTCTGGCATAATAGCGATTCCCTTACCTAAAGCACCGGAAGAGAAGACTTCATCTTTGACGTCTGCTAATTGAACGATAGAACCTTTGATGGGACTAACAACTGTTTCGGGTGTAACAGGATCTTTTTCTACAGTTTCAGGTGCGACTGTAGTTGTAGCTGAATCTGAGTTTACTGTGGCTGTAGCTAATTGTGGTTCTGCGTTTGTATTTTCAACATGCTCTGGTTTAGAGTTTTCAGCTTTCAAATCTTCTTTGCTGAAACCAAAGAACAATGCCAAAAGCCAGCCAGATAGGAACGAAACTACGAATGAAATCAAAGCACCATAGAATCCCATGTCGATACCCTTAGGACCAATTAAACTAGGCAATGTAAAGACGCCAAGGCCCCCAGTCATGTAGTATCTAGTACCAAATAGACCTAGAACAGCACCACCAATAGCAGCACCGACACAACTCATAGCGAAAACTTTTTTACGTGGCAAAGTAATACCATAAATAGCTGGTTCAGTAATACCAAAGATACCTGATAAGAAAGCTGACCAACCTAGACCTTTAACTTTCTTACTCTTAACTTTCATAATAACAGCCAAAACGGCACCGATTTGAGCAAATGAAGCACCAATTGTTAGAACTAGAATTGGATCACTGTGCAAGTTTTGTAAATTAAGCATTTGTAGTGGAACAAGTCCCCAGTGTAGTCCGAAAATGACAAGAACTTGCCATAAACCACCTAGAACTGCACCAGTGATGATTGGACTCAAACCGTATAGAGCTGAAGCACCAGCAGCTAGAGCATCACTGATCCATGAAGTAATAGGTCCAATGATTAGCAATGTCAAAGGAACGACAACTAACAAGGTGAAAAATGGAACTAAGAATGTCTTAACAACTGTTGGAACAACCTTCTTGAAGTATCTTTCAACTTTAGAGGCCAACCATACGGCTACGATAATTGGAATAACTGATGAAGTATAGTTCATCATGATTACCGGAATCTTCAAAAAAGTAATGTGAATTGGTGAAGATAACATCGTTCCTGAGAACAATGTAAAGAGTGGCTTACCAGCTACAGCGGTAGGATTCAAAGCTACGATAGTTGGATAAACCAAAACCGCACCAATCGTCATACCAATAAACTGATCAACGCCGAACTTCTTAGCAGCTGAAAGTCCTAAGATAACTGGTAAGAAGTAGAAGAATGAATCACCAATGGCATATAGAATCACATAAGTACCAGAGGTCTTAGTAATTAATCCGGAAGTCAAAAGAATTGTTGCCAAACCTTTGATCATCCCGGTAGCAGCCAAAATACCTAAGGCTGGAGCAAAAATACCTGAAATTAAATCAATAAATTTATCAAGAAGGCTCATATTTTCGTCTTCTTCACCATAATCATCAGGAACAGTTCCACCATCTGGGAAACCACCGACTTTGATAACATGGTCGTAAACGTCAGCGACTTCATTACCAATAACAACTTGGTATTGGCCACCGCTTTGAACAACTGTAACGACACCGTCTGTATCTTTTAATTCTTCAGTGCCAGCTTTTTTCTCATCTTTTAATTTAAAACGTAATCTAGTAGCACAGTGAACAACGCTATTAACATTGTCTTTACCACCAACTAACTTAACTATTTTTTTAGCTAAGCCGTCATAATCTTTAATCATAATATCCTCCTTCTCCAACAAAAAAAGCTCAAGACAACATCCCCACACCAAAAGTGTTGAGTAATGTAAGTCTTGAGCTTATGCCTGCCGAACAGTAACACGCTATTTTATTTAATTGTTACGATGAGTCACTCGCCAAACGTGTAAAATCAAGTAAACTTGATCATTTTGGGAAAGTGCCCATCCTTTAGTATTGCGTAAAAATGTAGAAATCTTCTGAACCGTCGCATTTTCATCAGGATACTTCATAATCATCAACTTCAATAAACTCGGATCCAGTTGTTCAGTTGAAGTCTTGTTTGATTTTAGTTTTCTAATTAGAAAATATCGCAAATGTGAAACCAATCGACTGTAATTGAATGATTCATCATCCAAAGTCGTATGATAACTGATTTGGATAATATTAATAATATCCGCAATCATCTTTGATACTTGAATCGTATCTTGCAAAGTTTCCTTTTCATTTTCAAGATTAACGAAATGATAAGTTAGAAAAACTAATTCACCTTTTGGAAACACGACGCCCAAATCTTCTCGAATAATTTCAAGAGCTCGAACAGAAGCTTGATATTCTTTCGGAAATAATTTCTTAACTTCCCAACTAACTGCTCGATCTGTAAACTCAATGTGCTCTTTAGCACGTTTATACGCGAAATTGATATGATCAGCCAAAATCAAATATTGATAGTCGTTAAATTTGACCTTCAAGAAAGCTTCAACGTCTTGAACAATGTCAGTCGTTACGTTAATAATGCCTTCGTCATACTCTTTCAAGGTATCGATTTCATCATTATTAACTGATTTGAATTTTTGAGTGATTTTTGATGCGTCCACCAAATCGCCCGGCTTCTTGCCAAATCCAATTCCTTTTCCAACAATCATCCATTCAACGTTTTCATCATCGACGACAAGAGCGGCATTATTATTATAATTTTTGACAAATTTCACAAAAATACCCTCCTCAAAAAAAATACCCACTAATTTTACACTTATAGTGTAACAATTTAGTAGGTTTATGCCTGATCGAATCAGTAACACGCTTTTTGTTTACGAGCAATATGATAGCGCTTTCTTCGATATCCGTCAAGTCATTTTTTAGAAAAGTTTTATTTCAAAAATAAACAGCAAAATATTTAAAAGTATATTCTTTATTGTTTTTCAATAAATTTATATTGTTTATCAATATAAAATGAGCTAAAATATCCTTAATCACAAAGGAGATTTCGATTATGAAAATCAAAACTACTTTACTAAAAATTGTTACTTTGATTATAGATGCTTTTGTTTTATTCTTTGTAGTCATGTTATCTATGAGCATGCTTAACGCCATTCAAGACCATCCTTTTGAATTATTACCGACCGTTGCTGGTACGACCTTTTTGACTGTGGGTCTCTTAGTCCTTATCATCAGTTACTACTTATTTAGAATTTTCAAACTGATCGACAATCACAATTTTTTTACCCAACAGGCTTTGCACTTTGTTAGAATGGTTCGTTATTTATTCATTGCTTGTTCAGTTGTTTTACTCGCAATTTTACCGATAGCGTATCAAGCAGCCGACATCGATGATGCTCCTGGACTCATTATTGTAGCCTTAGGATTTATCTTTTTCCCCAGTGCAATCGCAGCTTTTATCTCGGTCATGGAAAAAATTCTGATCAACTCGATTCAATTTAAACAAGAAAATGAATTAACAATATAGGAGGTCAAAATGATAAAAATAAATTTGGATCTTCTACTAGTTAAAAAGAATATGACTGTTACTGAATTGGCTGAAAAGGTTGGTATCACGCAAGCCAACATCTCAATTTTAAAAAATGGACGTGCCAAAGCAATTCGTTTTTCAACTTTAGAAAAAATTTGCCAAGCACTAGACTGTCAGCCTGGTGATATCTTAGAATATATACAGGAATGACGGAATGTATATATTGCTCTTTCCTTACTCCTTTAAGCTTCAGCTCATATCTTCACAAAAACATCAAGCAATCTTTAAATAATATAATTTTTCTTATGCTAATATGCAGTTGAAGTTATAGAAAGGAGTCTTAGATTATGTCAGAGACAAAGAAAGTTATTGCCGTAGCTTTAGATATCAATAAGATTCCCTACAATAGTGATGTTGATGTCATTTTTACTCCAGGAACTCAAAAAATTTGGTATACGAGAAATACCCAATCAATTGAGATACCTAAACGGATTTTACTTTTTGATTCACTTTTGAACTCATTTTTTAAGAAATTTTCTAAAAAATCCAATAAGCATGATGTTTTGAAATTTAATTATTTTACTAATAAAGTTGCCCGTTATTTGAAGGATCATCCTTACGATGCAGTTATCTTCGAAAACCAACAACTTAAGAATAAAATTCTTCCCAATTTCAAAAATAAAAACGAATACGTCGTTGAAGATACGATGGCTTAACTTTTACCGATTCCTTTTGGGATCGGTTTTTTTGTGTTTCATTTATTAAAAATAATATTTTTAATAAATGAAATGAAAACGGATTCATATCTTGATATACTATTATATACAATGAATATACATTTAGGGGAGTGAATCTTGATGAAAGGACATCATAAGCATCTGATTGGATATATTTTTATATCCTTTTTTTGGTTATTCTTTGCCGTTTTCTTTAATACAAATACTATTTATGCTTCTGAACCAGCTGGTTTACCTATAAAAGATTATCTATCCGTCTACGACCCTGTAGTCGTTAATCCAGACAATGGTACTAATCTTTTTAAAACGAACAGCGCTCAATTTTTAAATACTGATACTGGACAATTAACCGATGGTTCCGGTTCAACTGAATCAAGCGGCATTCTTGAAAAAACAATTAATACAAATATGGGAACTTACGGAGCTCTATGGTCAAATGAAAAAAATCGTTGGGATTTGTCCCAAAAGCAAAGTATTTCAGCGTGGCTATACTTTGGACCTTATGATAATAATCCTCTAGCAAATGGTGATGGACTTGCTTTTGTGCTACAAAACGACATTAGAAAAGGTCAAGCTATGGGTACTGGATTGCAAGGATTAGGCGTTTACGGGTGGGATTTGACTCACATTGACGATACGGTAAAACCCGCTACTCCAAATATCATTGCTAATACTTCCATTAGAAATAGTGTTGCATTAGAGTTTGACACTAATCTTAACAAAGTAACTGACGATGCATCCCCTACTGAATTACATTACAAAAAGGGAATTTTAGGCATTAAAAGTGATCAATACTTTACCTCACATGCTTTCGATAGTACCGTCATGGATGCTGGAAATCCATCAGACTTTTTTGGAATTCCTTCAGGTGAATTACTTCCTAACTCCTATTTAGGACCTAAAATTTATACAGAAACGATGGATAACGCTGGATCAGGACATATTGCTTTTACTTTGCCAGGAACTCCTTATTCTTACTTCGTCAATATTTTTTCAGATCCACCTTCTAATTATTCAAAAAACCGTGTTTCAACAACTCTTGGTCAATTTCACGCAAACCCACAAAAAGCACAGTTAACTAATGACGATGATTATTTTGGAAACTTAGTTAGTTGGCATCACGTCACGATTACTTGGGAACCCAACGAAGATCTCACTGCTGGAACTTTGAGTTATGTGTACAACGACAAAGATGAAAACGGAATTACCAACAATAATAAATCAACTAATGAATACTTCCGTCGTGTTGAATCTTCTATCAAAGTTCCAATGAGTACCTTTAATCTTTATAACAATTACAACGTTTATTGGGGATTTACAGGGTCTAATAGTAATTATGGTCAAGACAGTGATGATGATGATCCTAATAAAGTTTATGACAAATATGTCAAACTTGAAACCCTACCCGACTCCCCTAATCCAATCGCCAACAGTTCAATAACTGATAACACATTAAACAAAACTATCACTGATCAATCAACTGACATTGACGTCAATAGTAGTGATTCTGTCGATTTAAATTACGAAATTCGTCACGCCAAAGACGATGATACAAAATCCAATTCTGCGATTCTCCCCGATTCACAAAAACCATCTTGGAAAGATATCGTGGCGGCTATCCAAATTCCTGATATGGAAACTTACTTAGATTTTCGCCAAGAAGACAGTCCCAACACTCCCGGGCAAAAACGTATCGGCTATATCGAATATCAAGATGGTACTCAAGATGACCTATTAGTTTCAGACGTATCTTTAACTAGTGGCCAAGCGGAAAGTACTAGTAACAGAGTCGACATTAATAGCCGTTTAATCAACAAAAAGCTTTCCAAAGACCTCGATAACGCCGACAATAAAATTACCAACATCAAAATTTTTGGAACAGCTATTAACAAGGACTTAAAAGACCATCTAGTTCAAAAGGCTCCCGCCTACTTCAATGGTAGCAATGCCATCATTTCAACTAGTTCTCCAGAGTTTAATATTCGTTATGAGAAGAACTGGAGTTTAATGGCTAAAGGGCTTGAAGAAAATTACACGCTCCGTTTCCAACAAGAAAATCCTAATATCACTTTGCCTATCGAACTATCTTACAACCCTGAACAAAAATTTGTCCCTGGAGATGAATTGCTCGTAGATATCAATATCGATAATGACAAAAAAATTCAAAGTAAAATCAACGTCACTGGTAACGATACGACTGAAAAAATCGAAATTCCTATCAATGAAACTATCTTTGATTCCGCAAGTGATTTTTGGAATACTTTCTCATTAGAAAAGAACAATCCTCACCGAATTGAAATCACAGTGACCGATAAGGATTCTAAAGTCTCTAACAACGTCCAATTCTATGTTGAAGTAGTTCCTAACAAAGTTCTTGAAGTTGACGCCTCCAAGAGTATTTCTTTCAAAGACATCAATTATTCTAGTAAAGCTGACTACATCCACCGTAAAGATGATGGTTATGTTAAAGTAACTAGTCGTAACAATCCTTGGCAATTACGTACTCGAGTAGTTACACCATTAACTAAGTCAGGTGACAATGAACAATTCGCTGGTAGCTTGCTTTACATCGACGACGACCAAAGATCTGCACTAAACGATTCGCCAACTTTGATTGAAGAAGACAACCATAGTTATCCTGAAGAAACCGAAACAATGATTTCTGATTCTTGGAAAGATGACACAGGTTTAATCTTGAAACAAACTGGCTTAAATGAAGCCGGTAAGTATACTGGAGTCTTGGAATGGAGTTTAGCTGACGCCGATATTAATTAAGACACACAAAAAGGAGCCTCAATAACTTAGGCTCCTTTTTGTTATCTAATAACGTCTTGAATAGCTTGATCTCCAGCAGAGAAATTGTATTCATTTTTAATTGATGATGGAGTTTGAATAGCTTGAGCAATGACTTTAGCAACATCTGCTCTAGCAACCGATCCACCTTCATAATTGCTTTGAATGTTAACTTTTCCAGTTGCAGGATCATCAGTTAAAGTTCCAGGATGAACGATCGTATAATCTAAGTTTGTGCTACGAAGATACTTGTCAGCATAATGCTTAGCCACGTAATAAGGTCTGATTTCTGAAGCTTCCCACTTAGTACGATCATCACTGTAAACAGCACTAACCATAACGTAACGCTTGATACCTAAGATCTGTGCGGCATCCATAGTCTTGATGGCTCCGTCCAAATCGATTTCAATTGTCTTGTCATATCCAGCACCACCGGCACCAGCAGAGAAGACGATCGTATCGGCACCAGATTCAGCAATGGAATTTTGAATGTCCTTTGGAGATGCTGTTAAATCAATGTATTGAGTTGGAATACCGTCTGCTTGATAAGCTTTGATTTGTTCTTCTTTACGCAAACCAGCTGCAAAATCAATCTTTCTAGCTTTCAACTCGTCAACTAATAAACGACCCACTTTACCATGGGCACCAATAATAAGTACTTTCATTAATAAAACCTCCTCAAGTAACACTACCTTAACAACAATTATTTTATTTTTCCATTATTAAGTATTTTGATAACAAAAAAATCCCAATCACTAAGGATTGAGATTAATTAATTTATTTAATAATTGTGAAGCTATCACGAACATCAAATAATGAGTCGATTGATTCATTGTCTTGAGTCATGCGAATAGCATCGCCAACTAAATCAGTTACAGATAAAACTTTTAATTTATCAAAATGACATTCTTCTGGAACGACAATTGAATCTGAAACTAAAACTTCCATCAAGTCTGATGCTTCTAGGCGCTTGGCAGCATTCTTTGAGAAAATTGGGTGTGTAGCAACGGCAGAAATAGTCTTAGCACCGGCTTTTTTAACAGCTTCAGCACTATTGATCATTCTAGTACCTGTATCAATCAAATCATCAACGATAACACATTGTTTACCATCAACGTCCCCAATAATATCAGGAATAACATTATCGTCTTCAGTTGATCTTTGGTCGACGATAGCAATTTGTGAACCAAATACTTCAGCCAATGAACGAGCACGTTTAGTTGAATTGTGATCAGGAGCTACAAAGACGAAATCGTCAGGGTTCTTGATTTTTTGTTCAAAGTAACTGGCAAAAATTGGCATAGCACGTAAGTGATCAACCGGAATATCAAAGAATCCTTGAATTTGGTCAGCATGCATGTCGATGGCAATTACGCGATCAACTTGTCCCATTTCTAGCATATTGGCAAACAACTTAGCTGAGATAGGTTCTCTAGAACGAGATTTTCTATCTGAACGTGTATAAGCAAAGTATGGCAATACACAAGTAATGCTGTTAGCACTAGCACGTCTCAAAGCATCTACGGCAATCATCAATTCCATGAAGTTGTCATTAACAGGATCAGAAACTGAATGAATAATGTAAACATCTTTTCCACGAATACTTTCGTTCATTTGAATGTTGATTTCACCATCACTAAAATGTGAAACGGTAGCATCCAACAATGGAATTCCCATGTAGTCAGAAATTCTTTTTGCTAATGGTTTATTACCATTTAAAGAAAGTAAAGCAATTTTATCTAATGAGCTATTAGACATTTTTGTCCTCCAAAATTATATAAGCACTGGTCTATCAACAGGTTTACCCTCGTTAGCAATAACTAGTCCCATGTCATTATCAGTTAAGGCACGGTCCTTATTACGAACTCCCGATTGTGAAACTATTGTAAACTTATACTTTAATTTTACACTCAATTGTAGGTATTTATCCAGTATATATGAATCAATTTTTCCATTTAAGTACAGATGATACTCTGGATATTTTTTCATAACGCTTTCAACTGTCTTGATATTATCCTCATTTTTTAATTGGGCAATCGTTAAAGCAATCGCTACTCTTTCAGCAAAGTTTCCCAAGAATTTGTTCTTCTCATCAGGCTTTAACTGTGGCTTGCCAAAAACATTTTGTTTAATATAATCTTCAACATTAGTCATTTATACACCCTCCATATGTCATAGTATAGCTGAGAAAAGATATTAATAAAAGTTAATGATATCGTTATTATTTTCTATCTTTTGTCCAATAATTGTATAATGGAAAAAAGAGAAAGGATGTGTTACTTATGGATGAAATGGTATTTTTTAACCCCGGCGATGCGATTGCTAACTCCAAAGATTATGGCGAAGCAGTTCGTGGAGCACAAATTTATAAAGCAAAGGATCCCTACGAATCATCCCTAGTAGTTGCACAAGATGTTTCCGACAATACGAGCTTTGCGGTTTACTTTGCTAAAGATGAAAAAAAAGACATTAAAGATTCTGATACTGGTATTGTTAAGTATCATTTGAAGAAAAAAGTTTAAAGATTCTAGTAGACTAGCGTAACATTCCGTCCTCCATAGCAAAGAAAATTTTACAGCTGAGCCAACTTTCTTTGCTATTCCGGACTAGATAGTTGTTCTATATTTTTTATGATCAAACAAATAAACATCAATTCAAACAAATGGTTACATGCTATGTCTGAATTGATGTTTTTTAATTTATTGATTTTGCGTAGTTTCTTTAAATTGCCATACTATGCCACTAGCCCCCATATAATGGAATTACAAAACAAATGGAGGCTTGCGTATATGACAACATTTTATATCAAAAACACAAACGAAAAGGATTTGGACCTGGTAACTGCTCTCAACCTTGCTAAACCTTTCGACACAATCAAGCTGGCCGAGGGCGATTATTTTTCCGATAATAAACCTTACTATTTCAATTTGAAAAAAAGTGTCAATATCATTGGTGATAGTTACAATAACCGTGCGATAAAACTCCATGCTTATTTTTTAATTGGTGATAATGTTCAAATCATCCTTAAAAACATGACAATTTCATCTGGTCAAAGTCCCCTTAACACTGTTGCGATATACGATAATGCACATTTTTATGCTGAAAACGTTCGTTTCTTACACCCTCTCAACAACAAATGGAATACGATTTTTTGTAAAAATGCCTCTTTTGCACTTTACAATTCCGTTGTGTCGACTGCTGATATTGAAACCGCTGGTCTGTATCTGGAAAACTGTCCTAATTTGCTCGTCAATGATACGATCAACACTCTTTATTTAAAAAATTCCAATTGTAAACAAAAAGACTGTTTGATTAATCATTCGATTGGCGTTGATTTCCAATCATCATTAACATTTATTCGCATGACTGTAAATGCCAATGATAAATGTCCCGACAGCGATTTTTATGCTCTCAACAATTCAATCGTTGAAGGTCGATACCTTGCTTTTACCACTGATTCGCCAATTGTTGATGTCTTCTCAAGTTCATTTGCTAGTCGTAACTTTTATTCTGACGTCAATAAAATTCAATGGAATATTGATGACGAATCTACCGTACGTGTCGATGGATATCCTCCATACAATAATCGTTCATTTGATTAATAACAAAAACAGCCGAATTTTACGATTCGACTATTTTTTTCATCCAATTATCCAAAAAAGTTAGCTGTTCTTTTGTGTGAAACCAATGCTCTCCATTTTCCATTATCGTTACGTGAGCGTTATGGTTTTCAATGAAATCATTCAAAACTTCATTTGAAGTATGATCATCTTTTTGACCATAAAGAATTTCTGTCTCTATTTGCCAATTGATTGGATGTTCTCTAACAAATTGCAAATATTTCCACGATAAAGTCTTACGGCCTAAAGTGATTTCTTGTTGATTTTTTAAATCTGCTTCAGTTAAATTATTTTTCTTGAGCGTATCAGTGATTGATTTTTCCATATCTAAAATTGGCGAAATAAACAAAGCTTTTTTGATTGGTAAATTTTGCAAAGTTAACATCGAGAAATAGGCGCCAATACTATTAGCCAGCAAAAATATTTGGTCGTATTTTGAAGTCAATTTCTCATAAGTGTCACGGACTTGTTTTTCAACGACCCAAGGCAAATATTCTCGATAATCGACGCCAACCATTTCAAAATCAGGACAATTTTTCTTAAAACGTTCTGCTTCTAAAGCACTGCCACCCTTGCCATGAACATAAATAATCGCTTTTTTCAAAATGCCACCTCAGTTTGTAATGTAATCTAACATGCGATCCAAAATCAATTTGTTTTCTGCGGGCACCGCTGTATTCAAAATATCTTCACTCGACTGATTCAAGACTGAATTTTCAATGTATGGAAAATCATTCACTACCATTTCACGCACATTATCAGCCTTAGGCTCAATGTGAAACTGCAAGCCAATAATTCGGTGATTCATAACAAAACCTTGATTTTTGACTTTATCACTTGAGAATAACAACTTAGCACCTTCTGGGATTTCAAACATCTCCTCATGCCAATGCAAAACTGTCATTTTCTCAGGGATGCCAAAGATTGTTTCATTTTGTCGGTAAACTGGCGCCCAACCTACTTCTTTAGCTGAGGCTTTTTTAATGTCTTTGCCTAGCGTTTTTGCAATTTGTTGAGCTCCAAAACAAGCACCGAATAGTGGTTTATTTTGAACCAGCAATTCTTTGATCAATTGACGTTCTTGCTTTATCCAAGGCAAATCGTCGTTAGGACTCATTGGACCACCAAGAATAACTAGCATATCCGTCTGTTCAGCAGATGGTAAATATCCAAATTGATAAGGATGATAGATATACATTTGATGCCCATGTTCTTGTGACCAATCTTGGATCATTCCAGGACCTTCATTTGGCGTATGTTGCAATACATTTATTCTCATAAGAATTCCTTTCAGACAACGGCAGTGTTTGGTCTGGGTATCGCCTGCAACTGCCCAATATGCAATTATTATAGCATGTCAAAAAAAATAATATTTATTTTGAGTTTCTCTAGATAGAACTCTTAGAGTGACATATTATGACACCCCTCGGTGTTATTCTATGAATGTAAATAGATAAATTAATTGGGGGAATATTTATATGACAAATGCAAAATTTACTTCGATAGATAGCTGGGCAATTTGGGACGTTCCTAATGCTGATTTAACTAACATGACACCAGATGAACGTGAAAAAGCCTTTGGTGACAACTATCAACCAAATCATTTTCCTACGAATAAATTAACTGGCGATATCGATGAACGTTTGAAGAATACGAAATACGTTATCATTGGAATGAACCAAGGCAACGCTGCCATTGATCAAGACAAAGATAAATTATTCTTGAACTTCCATGGTAATAAAGGCAGTATGGATTATCGTTTGGCTGCTGCTTTATACAACACCGAACTTTGAGGCTCTTTTATGACTGATGTATCGCATGTCATTGAAAGTTCAAGTAAAGATGTCGATATCACACAAGACGACGTTATTAATCTTGAAAATCATCTAGACAATCTTGCTATTTCAAAGGATGCTACTCTAGTTGCCTTAGGTGGAAATGTAAATAAAGTTTTGACTAGTTACGCCAAACGTCCTGTAAAAACCATGTATCATTATTCAAGAAGTAACAATGGCAACTGGACAGCTGATAAAGTTCACGAACAAGTAATGAACATCTTAGAAAAATAATTTTCAAAAAAAATCGCTTGGATTAATTTCCAAACGATTTTTTAGTTTTCGTATAATTTCATAGTATCAATCAAACGCTGTTTAACTTCTTTAATCAATGAACTAGGTCCCAAAACTTTCAGTTGATTTCCTTGACTAAAGATCCACAACAATGCCCCTTCAGTAAAAATACTACCTTCAATAATGACACCATTTTCTTTTTTCTCCACAATCCTAGAGCCTGGTAATTTATCTAAAGCAGTCTGTGGATAACTGAAGTATTCAAAACGATAATTGACATCATTTCCCATCTTTAATAGATGAGTTTTATTCAACATTGTTCCCTCATCAACTTTTTTTGAATAAGGAATATTAATAGCCCTTTTACTTGAACTAATTGGAAATTCAAATCTATCTAAGCGAAAAATCCGTGGATTGTCTTTTGGATCAGCGTCCTTTAAAACATAAATCATCACGTAATAGTAAGAAGTATCAAAATACATATTAATAGGGACCCCAATAATATCTTTTGATGCATCACTGCCTTGACGACTACTGTGATATTTAAAAGTGACAGATCTCTTTTTCAAAATGCATTCCGACAAACGTCTAATTCTCTCACGTAAATCATCGCTAACTTTAACCGGTTTGTATTCAGCCATCGTAGCAGATAATAGAATTTTAATATTACGATAAGCACTATCATCAACCAGGTCTAAGATATCACTGAAAAAATCCTTTAATTCTTCTTTTGAAAAAGCCCTAGTTCCTATCAACATCTTTAAGAGTGCTATCGCATCAGCACCGTCAATCAAGCCTTCTCGACTAATGTGATACTCAGAATTCGTTTTATCCAAAATTAATTCTCGATTTGGCATTTGTTGGGCCAAAATTCTTCTGATAAGTTTAAAATCTTTTTGAATAGCAGTTTTATTGGCTTCATAATGCTCAGTTGCCCAATCCATTGTCATTGTTTCATGATTTAAAAATCGTGTAAAAATATTCAAGATTCGATAACGACTACCACTTTTTTCAATATCTTGATATTCAGGATCTAATTTTTCTTTATCATCTTCCATTTTAAATCCCCCTGTCATTTTGATTATATAATGTTATTTTCCCTTAATTAATAGTCTTGCCAAATTTCCTTCCTTAGCATTTAACAGCGCTGGACTTAATTGACGTCGATCAGTGGTCGCCACTAAATTAATGATGCTTCTTCTACGGTCAGAACCCCGCTATCTGAAATATTGTAATTATTGTGATTTTCATTATATTCCAATTTAAAGCGCTCGTTGGCTAAATCTTTATCTGCTAGAACATGTCTGATTGCACTAATATCTCGTAAAATTGTTCTTTTAGAAACACCATAAGCTTCAGCGGTATCTTTTACATTTATTTTCTCACCAAAAAGCATTCTGAATGCAATCATAATGGCTCGTTCTTTACTGTTTAAATCCTTATTAGTCAATGTTTAACATCCCCTCTTTGATCATTTCAAATTCTATCATCGAGGTATGTCATATTATGACATTCCGGCGGTGTTTAAAGACAAAGCTCAATTTTTTAAAAGATAGTAACAAAAAATATCTTTGTAAGCATTTTCAGTCCATAAAATGTTATTCTAAAGAGGATTGATGGCATAAAAAAAGCCAAGCACTCGGCTCGACTTACCCATTAATATATATATTAAATCTGCTTTTTCTCATTTCGAGTGCTTTCTCGAATAGTTTTATAAACCTTCATTCTAGCAACACCGATGTCTCTGACATTTTCCATCGCAAAACGATTAGTAATGCTCTCTTTTCGGGAAATATAATGATACAGTGGTAAATTATCAAGATAAAACTTTCTAGCATGAGCTGCATACTCAACATTAAAAACTTGATCTTCCATCAAATCTAAATCGGTTTGAAACAGCAACTTATGTTCTTCAATGATTGAGCGGACGTAAGCTTTATTCCATGTATAACCCATAACTGTACCGGTCATCTTGATAATGAGTTTAGTTGCTTCTTCACGGCCAACGATACTAGTTTGTCGCTTGGTAAACTTATTTTTGACCTTACCACTCTCAGTTTCGTTAAAGAAACCACAAGTTACCATATCAACATCTTGATCCGAAAAAACTTCTAAAAAATGCTCGACATAATCAAGTTCGACCCAATCATCGCCGTCGATAAAAGTTAAGAATTCGCCATCAGCGTTTTTTAATCCAGTATTTCTAGCTGTTGAAACGCCAAAATTTCGAGCGTGACAAATAACCGAAATCCAATCATATTTTTGAGCATAAGAACGGATTATCTTTTGAGTTTGATCTGTAGAGCAATCGTCCACAATAATTAAATCAAAGTTTCGATTAGTTTGAGCAATCACTGAATCGATCGAGCTGGAAATATAATCAGCTACATTATAAGCTGTCATAATAATTGAAAGTTTATTTCTCACCATAAATCACCTTATTATTATAATACTTCTAATGACCTAAAATACGCAACGACCAGGGGAGGACAAAAAATGAAACGTATATTAAATCTCGAAGGTGCAATAAATTTACGTGAACTAGGTGGATATCCCACTAAAGATGGAACGACAATTAAATATAACAAACTCTTACGTTCAGGGGATATAAGTAATTTAACAGGAAAATCTTTAAGTTATCTTAAAAATTACGGATTACGGTATGTAGTCGATTTCCGTTCCAACAGCGAACAACGGACTTGGGCCGACACAACCTCTGATTTTTATAAAATTTATTCCGACCCCGTCTACCCACTCAAGGGTAACGGTGATAAATTGGCTATGATGATCAACCACGACAATTATTCTTATCTAGGGATGATTTACCAAAGTGTCGTCCTCGATAAACATGGTCAACAAGCTTACAAGATTTTATTTGATTTAATGTTGCATAATGACCAACCAAAACAATCATTGCTCTTCCACTGTGCAGCCGGAAAAGACCGGACTGGAATCGGTGCACTCTTGGTTTTGAAAGCATTAGGTGTAGATGAAGAAACTATTACTAAAGACTATTTACTGACAAACTTGATGTATAGTGACATGGATACGATCGAAAATACTTTAAATGACGAAAACGGCAATCAAGATATCAACAAGATGAATATGACTAAAGCTGATTTAGCTAGTATTACCTCTGTCTTCAGAGCTATTGAGCATTACTATGGAACTTTTGACAATTATTTGGATAAAGCTTTAGGTATTGATAAAGCCAAATTAAAGCAACTAAAGTCGATTTATACTGAATAATCAACAAGTTAATATCTACTTATATCAAACTAGGTTGGAACTGTTGAATTAGCTTTCGTTATAATACAACTACGGGAGAGACGAACCTCACCTCTTACTCAAAAATCCAGCCTGTTCTCTCCCGTATACCGATTTGCAACATTTCCATACCTTGAAGTTTGACTAATACAAAACCTACAATCGTTTTCCTCACTCATTTCCCGATGTGTGAGGTTTTTTTATTTATTTAAGCAAAGTCTAAGAATATTTTGTATAATTAAGTTTCGGATATACAACATGTGACGTTTCTGTGAACTTTACCGAGAATGTCTTCCTATGATAGAGGTTGTCTTGTATACTTATTTTGTCAACATAATGGAGGAATGAATAATGTTTTGTCCAAATTGTGGTCATAAAGTCGATCCAGATCAAAAATTTTGTGATAATTGCGGCTACGCCCTAAAGAAGAAAAAAACTGAAACTACTAATCAAGTTAAAGATGATGACACTATCCGCTCATTGTCAGATATTGAAAATGAATTAAATCAAGAAGATAAATCAGAAAAAGAATCTGAAGCTCCACTACAACAAGCTCCAGCTCAACAAAGAGAGTACGGTTCTTTCGACCAAAAAGCCTTACAAAAAGACTCAAGAGCATGAGACTGACTACCATTCTTTTGAGGATCCAATTAAAGATCCTATCAAGGATCCTTTTGCACCAACAGAAAACGAACGACGGGCTGCTGAAGCTAAGAAAAAAGCTGAACAAACTGACCCTAATGATGGTTTTATCCACAATATGATCAAGTTTGCCAAAAACAATGCTTATATCAGTATTTTTGCAGTCATCATTACAGCTATTTTGTTAGTTGTTAAAAGAAATTACGGTTATATCGCTTTAGCTATCGTTATTATTTTATGGTTCTTATTTTCACAACTTCGTCACGGTAATGAAGTTGGAGCTAACAAAGCTTTAAAGCACGAGACTTCTTTTAACAAAGATTCCGATAATAAGCAACCTGATACAACTACACAAACTACTCATCAAAAAAAACCTAAATACGAATCAGCTGCTGATCGTCTCAGACCAAATCATAAGACAACAGCTCAAAAGACGATTATCGTAGCTTCACTAATTGGTTTCATCGCTTCAATCGGTGGACCCTTCCTAGATGGTTTCTCTCTTTCAGCAACAATTACTAGTGCTGCCAGTCGGACTAGTGCTTACGTTGCTCAACCTGTTTGGATTACCAACGGTGTGTCTGCTATTCGTTTGATCTGTTTCTTGTCACCAGTCATTGCCTTGATTGCCGCTTGTTTCAGATCACGTGGAACGATTCGTTTGGTTAGATTATTTACCTTCCTACCTTCAATCCTCTACGCTGCTTTGTATGTAGTGATTAACTTCGGTTACGTCAACTCATCAATGATTACCGGTCAAGTAGTTGCATCTACTGGTAAATCATTAGGAACTAGTTTTTACGTTCTCTTGATTACTTCAGTTATTTCATTGATTATGGCTTACACTTTACGTCCAAAAGTAAAAATGTAATTAAAAAATATTTCAAAAAGAGCTTACGATGCCTATTCGTAAGCTCTTTTGCTGTTTATATTCGATTATTAAAATTTAAATTGCAAACTAGACCTATCTTATAACCATGATATTTTATATAATACTAAATTGGTATAGATAACTAAGGAGAAAAATATCCTGACGACCGTCTTTTTGAAATTTCTGCTATTTTTAACGATCATCATTGCACCACTTGCTTATCAATCAACAGTACAAAATACCTCGGCAGACACGACTGATTTACAAACGTATGTGCAGGATAATCCACCCTTTACTCCTTCTCCGGATCCGGACAGATTTGTCTTTTATAGAAGAGGTGGATTCATGCAATATTCTACATCTAATTCCATATTAATTAATGATGATTTTTCTTTGAATTTAACTGCTGTCCGCCCCATAGTATGGTGGACATTACATCATATAACTTTAACATATTCTTGGTGGACCTCCGACGACCAAACAAATTGGCAATTAATTCCTAACAATAAGACTGGAAATTTAAAAATTGATTCTTCCAAAACGGGAACCAAATACTATCAAGCTAAGGCTACATATACGATTGATAATAAAGTAATTTTCAATCCTTATTATTCAAAAATAATTAAAGTGGTCATAAATAAGAAACCAATCGATACTGAAGATCTATCCATCAACACTAGTTCCCCCTATCTTTTAAATATTAATAGTTCACTGTTAGATAATATTATTTATGCTACAGGTTTTAGAAAACCAGAAGAAGCCACTGATCCTATAGTGTGGTCGACTAGCGATGACAATTTAGCCCGCGTTAATTCGAAAGGTGAAATTACTCCTGTTAGTGATAAAAATTCCGGTGATGTTTTGATACAAGCTTTAGTTAAGAATTCTATCAATAAAGAATCCAAAGTTGCCCAAAAAGAAATTCGAGTTGGTGGCGGATTAGACGATATTAATGCCAAATTAGGTGAAGATGTAACTTTCAAAGTTCAAGGACTTTCAACAGACAATCGGGATTCATCAAATGATATCTCTGTTATTTGGGCCAAGAAAATTCCTGGTGTAAAAAAATGGCAAAATATAAATAATGCCGATAAAATGAGTCTTACTATTAAAAATATAGATTCACATTTAGATGGCACATTATATCATGCTACCTTTTCGCTAAAAGGCAAATCCTTCAATACAAATGATGCTCAACTAACCATCTCCGACTCAAACGTTGGAATTAACAATCATATTGAAAATATATCTCATTCAAATGGTCCTTTAGATACTCCTAATAATCTGACTAATATTATTGAAAATGACAAATTAAATTATAAATTACATCTGTCTAATGCTAATAAAACTAGTCTTAAAGAAGAAACACTGGTTATTCCATTACCACCACAAGTAGACGTTAAAAAAATAACGATAGATGGACAAAATGTAGAACCACATTACCAAACTGAAAATTTTCAAAAAAGGAATCTATCGATTAATCTAAATCAATTCAAAAATAAAAGTGAACTCGATTGCAA
Source organism: Companilactobacillus futsaii JCM 17355 (assembly GCF_001435505.1). Classification (GTDB taxonomy): domain Bacteria; phylum Bacillota; class Bacilli; order Lactobacillales; family Lactobacillaceae; genus Companilactobacillus; species Companilactobacillus futsaii. Next base: position 67,099 of record NZ_AZDO01000050.1, read on the forward strand.
TATAAATTTACAAGTTAATACAATTTCAAACAATGCCTCATTCAAGTCGACGCCATCTATTTATGGAAAAAATGCTGATAACACTAGTTATCACAATAATGGTAAACCTATTGAATTTCATTTTATAACTAATACATTGAAACATACAGTACATGACATAAGCTTCAATTCTGTCCATCCTTTTAATATGGAATCATTAATTTATCGTTCCAGTGAAACAAATGCTCCAAATAATATTATCGACTTTACAGATGATCGAAGAAAATTCAGCCCCGTAAAGATTATGGTTGAACAAGAATATAGTTTTTATGATCTCTTTTCCGATACCTACCTACCTGCCACTTTACAAATGTATGATGCTACGAATAATACTTCTCAGGATATCTTACATAACCCTGTTCTCATAGCTACCTCTGCGGATAATCAAAAACTTCACTATCTAAATTGGAACAAAAATGAAGGATTACTCTTAAAATTACAGCCGGGACCTATCAGTGTCGGTACATATAGAACTCAACTCAATTGGACCTTTATAGAGTCAACTTAATTGTACAAACAGTATGATGCCGCCACTTTTCATTGGATAAGTCCCTAGAATGTTTATACTTAAAAGTAAGGGGAATGGAAATGAACTAAGTAGTTTCCAATCTTCGAAGTCTCGCAAGAGCATACATCTACCAAGACGTCACCGATTTAAAAGAATCTTAATTAAGGTAGTTGTAGAATGGGATAGTATCAAAATTTGGGTCGAATCGAGATGAGGCAAAATCGAAAATAAATTCGGATTTTGCAGTATCAATCAATGTTAATTCATAAAAATCGTATTTGGAGTAAGCTTCTGCCCCTTTTAATAAACAGTAAGCTATTAATTTTCATAATGAATCCTCCGAAAACACAAATTAGTCTAGACAAAAAGGCCTCAGGATAGTCAGTGTCGTACTGAATCCCGAGGTCATTTTTGTGTCTATTTTTCTAAGAAGAGCATTCTATCAGCGATATTAGTAATTATGCCATCAACACCCCAACTCAACAATTCTTGAGCGCGATTGATATCGTCAACCGTCCAAACGTTGATTTCGTAACCATAATCTTTCATTTTTTTTACTTTATCTTCAGTCAAACCATTACTGTCTGGGTGAACGATTTTAGCATGGCAAGCTTGCATAACTAAATTCCAGTCATCTCCCAAAGTAGCCTTACTGAACAAAACGGCGTACTTCAAGTCTGGTTTTAGTCGATACATTTTTTCCAACATGATGGGATTAAAACTAGAAATAATCAATTCCACCTGATCATCCAAACGATCCAAAGCTTCAGCAAATTTTTCAACTAATTTATCAGCTAAATAATTGGCATTGTCCCCCACAACACCTTTTAACTCGATATTAGCATTGATCTTGTGGATATTAAGAAAGTCGATTAGTTGGTCCAAGGTAGGTACCTTTTCACCACGGAATCTCTCGGCAAACCAATAACCAGCATCAGCATTTTTTACTTCGGAACTGTCAACTGTCTCAATCGAACCAGAAATATTAGTCGTTCGGTCTAATTTATCATCATGGATAACAAAAACTTGTTCATCTTTAGTGATACTAAGATCAGTTTCTATCCACTTCACATCACGATCAGCAACGGTATTAAATGATGCCATGGTATTTTCGGGTGCTAAGGTAGGTATTCCTCTATGCGCAACAATTTTTTTTGACATAATAATCCTCCAATAGATAGAGTATACAACAATATGCAAGTAACAAAAAAACCGAGAGTACATTTATATTCTCGGTTTAATAGCATTTTTAAAATTAATTATCGGTATACTTAATTAAGCTTGGTAACGTGAAACACCATCAAGATATGTTTCTGATAAGCTCATATCATCGTTCAAAACGATAAAGTCAGCGTCACGACCATCAGAAATGATACCACATTTATCAAGAACTTTTGAACTTTTAGCAGCTGTATAACTGGCCATTTCAACAGCTTCTTCGTCTGTAGCAATGTTCCAGTCAACAACGTTCTTGATAGCTTCGTTTAACATAAGGATTGAACCAGCTAAACTATGTGGTTCTGCCTTTAATCTAGCAGTTCCGTTAGCAACGACAACAGGTAATTCACCTAATACGTAGTCACCATCTGGCATCAAACCTGCACGCATACAATCAGTGATCAAGGCAACATGTTCGGCACCCTTCTTTTCGATTACGATTCTTGCAGCATAAGGATTTACGTGGTGTCCGTCACAAATCAATTCGTCATCTACTAAGTGCATTGAAAGAGCTGCACCAACCATACCAGGAACTCGGTGATTCAAACCGCTCATACCGTTGTATGTGTGTGTAAATCCAGTAGCACCAGCTTCAACACAGGCCTTAGCTTGTTCGAATGTGGCATCACTGTGACCTAAATAAACAGCAACGTTATCAGAAGCTACTTCCTTAACAAATTCAGCTGAACCTTTTCTTTCAGGAGCGATTGAAATTTTCTTAATCATGCCATGAGCAGCATCTTGCCAGTCATTAAATTCGTCAACATCTGGATCTCTGAAGTATTTAGGATTTTGAGCACCTTTGTGTTTTTCTGTATAGAAAGGTCCTTCAAAGTGGATTCCTTGAACTTTAGCACCAGTAATCTTTTTGTAATTATCACCAATTGTGTGGCAAATACTCAAAAGTTGGTCGTGTGAAGCTGTCAAAGTTGTTGGCAACCATGAAGTAACACCAGCTTTTAGTAGACCCTCTGACATTTCGTTCAACTTGTCAAAATCATCATCCATAACATCATGACCTACAAGACCATGAATGTGAGTATCTACAAGTCCAGGAGCGATAAATTTGTCTGAATAATCAACAATTTTACCTTCTGGTTTGTTACCATCGGCTGGAATAAATTTACCAAATTTACCATCGTCAGTAACCTCTAGATAACCCCCATTTTCAGTTGTGTTCTTTAAAAAGAATTTCTTAGCATGAATATAATATGACATCGTTTTTCCTCCTTAATTTACTCCATAATTATAACACTCTACTTGGTCTATACCTTATAATTGACCCAAAAAAATCCCTTTTCGAAAGTTATATGAAAGGGTTTCACATATCGATCAATAAGGGATTACTGTATCTATCTTTGGTAACGGCTTACTCCGTCTAAATATGTTTCGCTCAATTCCATGTCTTCATCTAATACGATAAAGTCAGCGTCACGACCTTGTGCGATAATACCACATTTGTCATCAATATAAGTACTCTTAGCTGGTACATAACTAGCCATCTTAACTGCTTGAGCTGGTGTAGCGATGTCCCAGTCAACAACGTTTTTAACGCCTTGTTTCAATTGTAAAATACTTCCGGCTAAATTGTGTGATTCGTCTTTTAGTCTTGCTGTACCGTTTTCAACGATAACTGGCAATTCACCTAAAACGTAATCACCCTCTGGCATCAAACCGGCTCTCATACAATCTGTAATCAAAGCGACGTGGTCAGGTGTTTGGGCGTTGATCAACATCTTAACAGAGAATGGATGTACGTGGTGACCATCACAAATCAATTCGTCATAAATTCCATCCAAGCCCATAGCTGCACCGGCAACTCCTGGTTCACGATGTGTAAAGCCTCTCATACCGTTAAAGGCATGTGTGAAGACACTAGCTCCAGCTTCAACAGCTTTTTTAACTTGAGCAAAAGTTGCATTAGTATGTCCAATCGCAACCGCTACATCATTGGCTGTAACTTCTTTGATGAAATCAAGTGCACCATCACGTTCAGCTGCGATTGAGATCTTCTTGATGATTCCATGAGCAGCATCTTGCCAATCATTGAATTCTTCAACACTTGGATCTCTAAAATACTTAGGATTTTGAGCACCCTTGTGTTCTTCAGTATAAAATGGACCTTCAAGATGAATACCTTGAATCTTAGCACCTGTAGCCTTTTGATAATTATCACCAATTGTTTTACATACGTTCAAGAACTCTTCGTGTGAAGCTGTTAATGTTGTTGGCAACCATGAAGTAACACCTGTCTTAAGTAAACCTTCTGACATTTCGTTGATACCTTCAAAGTCATTATCCATAACGTCATGTCCACAAGTTCCATGAATATGTGTGTCGACTAGACCTGGGGCGATGAATTTATCTGAGTAATCGACAACTTTGCCTGCTGGCTTTTCATCCTCTTCAGTGAAATATCTACCAAATTTCCCGTCATCAGTGACTTCTAAATAGCCACCATGTTCAGTAGTATTGTGTAAAAAGAATTTCTTTGCATGAATATAATACATTTCCACATCTCCTCCAAATATATAAAGTATTATAGCACCAGAAATCGGTCTATACCATACCTTTTGCAATAAAAGGTTGAAACAAATTAATGTCTCAACCTTTTAAAAGTTTTTATTCGTAATCGTGAATCGTTACACCTTTAACAACACGGTTAACAGTACCACTAGCTGATGGTGTATCAGGAGTGTTATTAACCTTGATTGAGTTCATCAATGCAAATGTTTGAGCAAATACTACATCAGGCAATGCTTGGTAAAGTTCTGGAAGATCCTTATCGCCAGCCTTAATGAAGAAGTTGTCACCTGAGAAATCATTGTCAGTAGAAGTACCAACGCCAACAACTTTTTCACAGATTTCATCAGCTTTGATTTCTTCCAAGATATCAACATCGTATTGACGAGTGTATTTATCATTGCTTAAGAAATCAAAGACAATTGTTTTGCCGTTAACATATGATTTTGGACCATGACGGAATCCCATTGATGAATCAAAGATTGTTGTCAAAGCACCAGCAGTTAGTTCAAGAACTTTCAATTGGGCTTCACGAGTAAGTCCTGAAAGTGAACCACTACCAAGGTAAGTAATGCGATCGTAATCTAAGTCAGCATAGGCTTGAATTTCATCTTCACGGCTGATGACTTCTTGACCCATCTTGATCATCGTATCGACCCAAGCAGCTTTTTTGTCTTCAGCATTTGTATCAAAAATCAATGCGGCCGTTAAAGTCATACAAGAGAAGCTTCCGGTCATGGCGAATCCCTTATCATTTGAAAGTGCTGGTTGAAGAAGCAAGAGATTAGCATCTTCAGTTTCAGCTTTCTTTGCTAAATGTCCTTTTGGAGCACAAGTGATAGTAATTTGATACAAATTCTTAACGAGTTTTTCAGCTAGTTCTACAGTGGCAACACTTTCTGGTGAATTACCACTTCTAGCAAATGATACTAAGATAGTTGGATCTTCACTTCTTAGATTGTCTAAAGGAGCAGATACAATATCAGTTGTGGAAATGCTTTCAAAGACAAAACGTGATGTATCGCCAACACGATTCAAATATGGTCTTAAGGTATCCCCTACATAAGCTGATGTACCAGCACCAGTGAAGATAACTCTAATTTTTTGATCTGCAAACTTGTCTGTAATCTGCTTTAAAAAGCTATCTATTTCTGATTTTTTATTAGTGTAGTTTTGGAAGGCCTCTTTCCATAAGTCTGGTTGTTGTTGAATTTCACGGGTTGTAATTTTAGCACCCATTTTTTCTAGTTCTTGATCTGTTTTAGTAAACATGATATTGAAAATCCCTTCTCTATTTATTTAGTCTAAGAATTGAATGTGAACAACTGCTAATTCTTTAACAGTGAAGTCGACGTGATAGATTCCCTTTTTATCCAAAGTGACATCTAAAACTTCATTTTGCATTTGATTGTTTTCATCACGATATGTAATAGAAGCTTGCTTGACACTGCGGTCTTTCAAGAAGAAATTAATTCCATCAACATTATCGATTGACCAATTGCTGACAATCATTTGGGTTTGTGCCTCATCGATAACCATCTTGCAATTGTACATGTTGACTAAGTGTGGAACGCTTGACTGTTCTTCAAAGAAATGCTTTATATCGCCCTCACGAATATCGGTATATTGCGCTTGCCAACCGTATTTTGGAGAGTCGGTCATTGGGAGGATATAAAATTTGTCATCACTGACAGTTACTGGGCCCAAATTGTTTTCAAAACGATCGTAAGCATGTGAATGTACTTTAACTTGAGATTGGTATTGGATTCTTACGTAATCGCCAGTGTGAGTCAACATAGTGATTCTTGGATCACTGATTCCTGAAATCGTTGTACCGTCAAATTGTTCAAAAGATTGCTGCCCTGAACGATTCTTGAGTACTTCAATACTAGTTGCATCGATCAAATTCAATAAATGACGATTGTTCAAAGTAACAACTGCATCCCCATCCAAAAGAACGAAGTTACGTGTTAGCAATTGTGTGATTTGATCATCACTCAAAGTATTCAAAAAGTTTCCCGTAACGGCAACGCATTTATTTTTGATTTCCTGATCAATATAGTTCAATGGTTTCGTTGCGATTCCCATTGTAGAAAGGAACTCCAACCACTGTGTTTGCGAAGCTATTAAACCTTCAAGAGTACCTTCTTCGTCAACTTTAGTTTTTACAACGTCTTGGTTCATCGGTACGATAACGCCGCCACGTTGTTCAATATCGACGCCATGATTGTATAAGAAATCTAAGAATTCTTTGTCATCATCTAGTAAGGCGTCATAACGGTAAGTCGGATTGATCCCGTCCCCCATCATACTGAACATGTTTAGCAAAACGCCGTCAGCATGAACTAAACTCGTTGTATCTAATTGAAATTGAGTAAATTTATTTGACTTAGCATAAGGTGAATACAAGAAACTTTCCATTTCTGGATAAATCTTATGTCTGTCGCCAACTTCCGTTCTCGTTGCAACTGTATATTTTTCAAAGTCTCTAGCATATTGCTGTGGACTTACTTCGTTGTAAGCAGGCAAATGTGGTCTGGAAACAGCTGGGGTATCTTCGCCACTCATTAAGTCCAATAGTTTTTGCCAATCACGCCCCTCAAGAGCGTGTACTTCTGGCCAAGAGCTCATTAGTCCTAATGTTGTAGTTGGTGAAACAGCATGAACTTTTTGTTCGATCATGTGAGCCACATGAAAAATTTCTTCTCGAGCAACTTGCAAATATGCGTTACGGTAAATATTCTCGCCACCAGTGAACATTTTTTGGACGAATTCCTCACGAGACAGGTCAGTTTGTAAGATGTCGTTGTACTGCTTCATGTGATCATCGCAGAAACAACCTAATTTGAAGGGTGCGTTCTTATAATGTCTGAAGTCATCTTCCAGCCATAATTCATGTGGGTGAATACTTGCCCAAATAGCGTAGATATCACTGATATAATCAGCCCAACCGCTGTATCCAGGACAAGCCATGGATAAACTAGTAACGCCTTGATAATTGACCATCGGCTTGATATCAAGCTCTGGTTTGATGGAAATCCCTCGATCAGAATGATTCATCGTAGTCCATGGATTCAAACTGATTGTCACGCCTAATTCTTTAAGCGGTTGACTTATTTCATCAACATTTCTAATTAATTCTTTGGCTTTGTCTAAAGTAATGTGAGTATCTGACAATTCTTCTTGATTTAGGAAAAAGGCAACATCTGAAATGTGAGCTTTTTTGACAAAATCAATCAATCTCTGTTTCTTTTCAGCAGTATAAACATTTTTGTCAACAGCGAGTCTTAATGTATAACGGTAAGGATTATTCATCCTCATCATCCTCGTCAGATTCGGCATTGATAAAGGCGTTAACATCAACGATTCCGTCTTTGCCTTCTTTCATAATGTCGTTAACTTTAATGTCTTGTCCGATAAACTTTTGATTAGCGTAGTTAATAACCATTGGTAGATTCAAACCGGAAATAACGTGCATTTCTGGATAATCTTGAGTCAAATTGACAGCGACATTACCTGGAGTTCCGCCTAGTAAATCAACAATCAAGAAGACAGGTTCTTTGCCATAATACTTTTTGATTTCAGTTTCTACCTTAGCTTTTAGAGTTTCAGGGCCGTCAGATTTTTGAAGTCCCAAAGCTACTGTTTCAGGTAATTCACCAATAATTAATTCTGCTGATTTTAAAGTTTCAATTGCCATGTTTCCATGACTCATCAAGATTAATGCCATAATTTAAATCCTCCTAGATTTTACCAAGTACGCCGATTGCTGAAAGTGCAACTGCGAAGATAATAACGATAAAGATAACCTTTGTAGAAGTCATACCCTTCTTACCTAATAACCAGTAAACAAGACCTACGACTGCAGCTGGAACAAGACGTGGAAGGATCATATCAATGTTACTTTGAACACTCAATGAAACTTTACCAAGGTGAGCAACTAATGGAACTTGGATGTTAATCATACTTGCAATCAAAGCACCAACAATGAAGACACCTAGCAATGTAGCAGCGTCTGTTAAAGCATTTAGTTGACCTTGCATTTCAGAAACAAGTTTTGTACCTGTCTTGTAAGCAAAGTGAAGTTGTTTCCAACGGAACACACAGATTGCGATGTTAACAGCTAACCATAGGAACAAACCGATTGGGTTACCTTGAGCAGCCATTGTAGCAGCAATAGCACCCATGATAGTTGGAACTAAAGCGGCAAAAAGTGAATCACCGATAGCAGCGAATGGTCCCATAAGACCTGTCTTAATACCGGCAACAGTGTCTAGTGAATCCACACCTTCTTTACCTTCAACAGCTAAGTCGATACCTGTAATAATTGTGTTAAAGAAGTTACTTGTATTAAAGAATTGGTTGTGAGTCTTCATAGCTTCTTTTAGCTCTGGAGTACCATCACCATAAATTTTTCTTAGTTGTGGCAAGATTGTGTATAAATAACCTGAACCTTGCATTCTTTCGTAGTTCCATCCCATTTGGAAACCAAACAAACTACGCTTATTGATTTGTTTAAAATCTGCTTTAGTTAATTCATATCCGTTATTCTTCTTCATCACCGGAAACCTCCCCATTAGCGTCTTCGATTTCGTCTTCTTCGTCCTCATCGTCAGAACTATTGTTTGAACTTGCGGCTGGAGCAGAATTTAATTTAGCCATTGATCTCTTGTATTCAAGAATAGCAAATGCACCACCGATTAAAGCAATCGCTAACATTGGTAGAGAATTGAATGTTGTTGTAAAGGCTTTGTTTGCAGCACCAAGACCTGTACCAAGTGTTTGAACGCTTGTGAACAATGTTGAAAGTAGAGCTGTAATTGTGAAACCAAGAATCAAGTAAGCAATGTGTTTCTTAACTGGTAAGTAGTGAAGCAAGATGGCAAAACCAACGGCTGGAAGTGTAGCACCGGCTGTTTGTAGACCAGTGTTCAACCACTGTAGATCTCCGTTTAGATATGTAACCATTGTCTTAACAACACCTTGTCCTAGAGCCAAAGCTAGGAATACAGGGATACCACGTGATAATGTCCATGGAAGTACACCCATGATTGAGTGTCTTTCAATACCCTTGTAGTTGAAGTTTTCGATATCTTTATCAACTTTGTGTTGGAAATAAGTATTAGCAAATCTTGCTAGGATATCAAATGATGTTAACAATGCGGCAACTGGAACACCGATAGCAGCAATAGCTGTAGCAGCTTTCATACCAGTACCGATTGAAAAGGCTGTAGCCAAAACAGTACCTGAGTTAGCATCGATCTTTGAAGCACCACCGAAAGTACCAACACCAAGAACTGTCAATTGAAGAGCGGCACCAATAACTAGTCCGGTCTTCATGTCACCCATGATCAAACCAGAAATCATTCCGGCCCAAACGGGTTGACTCAATGATGAGTTCATTTGCAATTCATCATAAATGTTGTACATAGAATATGCCGTTAAAAGCAATATTTGAACAATTGAAAATTCCATTGTTTCTTCCCCCAATTAATCGCTATTTTTTGTAATCTTTTAAGATACCTGCGAAGTCTTTGGCATCGTCATTTGGAACCATTTGTGCAGTAATTTTAACCCCTGCATCTAAAATCTTTTGGAATGCATCGTAATCTTCATCTGTTACATTGATTGACTGTGTTAAATGTTGTGTATTGTCTTTTTGAGACATATTACCAACGTTGATCGTGTCGAACTTAACGCCTTCTTCAATCATTTGTACCAATGTTTCAGGTTTCTTAACAACAAGGAACACTCTTTGTGATTCATACTTGCCGGCTAAGATATTTGCTGAAGATTTCTTTGTTCCTAAAATACTGAGGTTAACCCCGGCTGGTTTAGCTAATTTAAGGGCAGTTTTTTGAATGTCGTTCTTTATAATATCGTTATCAACTACCATGATTCTTGAAGCTTGTAATTTAGTTGTCCATAAATTTGCTACTTGTCCGTGAATTAGTCTTTCATCGATTCTTACTGCAATAATACCCATATCTTTATACCTCCAAATATTAACTACTCTTCCTTAGGATTTGTTACTGATATCGTGTCTAATGTGATAAGCAAATTGATCGCTTCTCGCAACACTCAAAGTAAACTCAATAATTTGATTATGTGGATCATAAGTTTGCCGTCTGAGATTCAAGCATGGCGTACCTTCTTTGATTTTCAGATACTTACTATCGTTTGCACTAGTAATGCCTGCTAAAAAATATTCATCAGCGTAGTACACCTGTTCATTAAATTCTTCTGAAAAAACTGAATACAATGAACGATTGGATAACATCGATTCAGTCATCAAACTGAAGTGTTCAGCCGGTAAGTATGTTCGTTCCAACATTACCGGAATCCCGTCGGCAAATCGAAGTCGTTTTAACTTAATGATTTGACTGCCCACTTCAGTTTCCAAATTCTTAGCGAAGTATGCATTAGCCTCCTTTCTTTCAAAACTAAGAATTTTGGTTTGTGGTTTTTTCCCCAGTGAAATCATTTGCTTATTGAAACTATAACTACTATTCAAATCACTATTCAGATCAACTCTATTAACAAAAGTGCCTTTACCGTGAACTCGACGAATCATCTCAGTAACTTCTAGTTCCATAAGAGCGGCCCTAACAGTTGTTCTTGATAATTCATATTTTTCAGCTAACTCCCTCTCGGAAGGTAATTTGGCATTGGCCGGTAAAGTCTGAATGTAATTAGTCAGCAAGTTGATTAACTGTTCTTGAAGAGTAATTTTCATACGAATCCAATCCTTTCTGGTATCAACCACAAGACCATTGTATCCGGTTACAATCGATAAAACAACAACTGGGATAGACCATTTGTGGGGTGGTTTATCTTCAAAAATCAACGGTATCAATGGCTTTTCTGGTCAAAAAATAAAGTGGTACTTTTTTTGGTACCACTTACATAAAATACCACTGATAAAACTGGTCTGACCAATTTTTCATATGTATATGCATTTTTTTCATAATGTAATCAATAACGGTTAAACCTCTTGTCACATTTAGAGTACAAAAAAATAACGTAGCGTTATGGCTGCGTTATTTTAGTATAATATTTATCTATTTTTTAAAAATTTTTCTTTATTTCACTTCAGCTACTATTTCAATCTCAATTAAAGCATCCATTGGTAATTTAGATATCTCAATAGCAGTTCTTGCTGGATAACTATCATTAAAGTAAGTCTGATATATTTTATTGAAGGCTTGAAAATCATTCATATCAGATAAGTAAACTGTTGCTTTCAAAGCATGATCTAAATCACTGCCGGCAGTTTCCAAAACATTGGCTAGGTTTTCCATAACTTGTTTAGATTGATTGGAAATTCCTTCTACCAATTTATTAGTCTTTGGATCTAAACCAATCTGACCAGAAGTAAATACGAAATTATTAGATTGTGTCGCATGGATATATGGTCCGATTGCGTCTGGTGCTTGGTCTGAGATTATTCTTTGCATTTTTTTGCCTTTCTTTTATAAATTAATTATTTTCTTGCCACACTTTGGCCATTCTAGACATTGCTTCTTCAATTACTTGATGGGATGTACCGAGATTTAGTCGTAAAAAGTCATCTGCATCAGCCACATAATCATCCCCGATACCAACAACCACCCCAGCCTCATTTGCCATCATTTCTGCAATTTCATGCATACTGTACTTGCTCTTAGAGACATCTACCCATGGCAAGTAGGAAGAATCCATATCCATTAATTCCCACCCATCAAAGTATTTATCAATGTACTTTTTAGTGATCTCTAAGTTCTCGTTAATGTAAGATGCACACTGATCTAGCCACTCGTTGCATTTTTCATAAGCAGTAGTCATCGCAATTTGTCCGGGAATATTTGGAGAAGTAACCGAATTTCTTTGGTACTGTTCTCTAAATTTAGTGCGCAATTCTTCATTAGGAATTACTGAATACGACAATTTTAAACCACCTAAGTTAAAAGCCTTATTAGGCGAAGTAAACATGATTAAATTATCTAAATACTTATCATCTAGCTCTAAGGCCGATGTGAAGGTCCCCCTCATAATATGTTCAGAGTGAACTTCGTCACTAACAAATAAAACATTATATTTCAGACATAGATCAGCGACTTTTTCAATTTCTTCTTTACTCCAAATTCTTCCTGAAGGATTATGAGGCGAACAAAAGAAAATAGCCTTAGGATGGTATTTTGCCATCTTATCTTCTAGCTTATCTAAATCTAAATCATATCGTGTACCATGCTTTAATAAAGGAACCGTAATAACTTTTCGATCATTGTGCTCAGCGGCGTAGGCAAACGGTCCATATATTGGTGTATTCATTATGATACTGTCGTCTTCGCCTAGAAACCTTTGGACTAAAACATGCATGTTAGGAACTGTTCCATATCCTAAGGTGATCCAGTCTTTTCCTAATTCAACATTATGTCGTTTTCGATACCAATTAATAACACTTTGGTACCATTTTTCCGTTGGATAAGTATACCCGTACGCCCCATTACCAGACATCTCAATCAATGCTTCTCTAATTTCTGGTGCTGCTTTGAAATCCATATCCGCTATCCACAATGGGATGAAATCCTCTCTAACATTAGGAAACTTACTTTTTACAATGCTATAGTCCCACTTTCTGGCATTATCGATTCTTCTGTCAGAAAGATTATCAAAATCATATTTTGTCATCATAAATATCCTCTAGTTAACAAAAGAGCCATTTAGTATTAAATCGCAAATTGCAAGAACAAGTTAGCCACTTTGGAAAAATAAAGAAAAGTTAA
>NZ_AZDO01000051.1 GCF_001435505.1 Companilactobacillus futsaii JCM 17355
TTAACTTTTCTTTATTTTTCCAAAGTGGCTAACTTGTTCTTGCAATTTGCGTTATTATTTTTGAGGGATTATTAACGATTTTCACTTTAGCTCAAGTTACTCTTGCCGCCACCGATGCTAATGCCACTAATAGTGTCATTGATGCCGGTAATCAAGCCAACTATGAGACAGCTCTCAGAAATACTCCTAAGGGTTTACATTGGAATGACCAAGATTTTACTAAAGCTAATTTCAAGAATAATTCAGCTGAAATCGTTAATTCAACTAATCCTAATACTCCCAATACCAGTGTGATCAAATTGACCAATACTAACTATCAAGTTGGAGGCATTTGGAGTAATTTATCTGAGGATAATTTCTTCAATATTAATGAGAATCAAACTGCATCTATGTGGCTTTATTTTGGTTCGTACAAAAATTCAAGCTATCCTGACAGTCTCTTCCCCGGTGATGGAATGGCATTTGTTATGCACAACGATCCACGAGGAACAAATGCTCATTCAATCGGAAAAGACAAAGATGGTAACACCAAGCCCGGTAATGGTGAAACATTAGGTGTTTGGGGGACGGATTGGAATTGGAATGAAACCAATCCTGCTAATATCGCCAAAAATGCTGTACAAAACAGTTTAGCAATAGAGTTTGATACCTTTATTAATAAATTAACGACCTATAAAGATATTTCTGGAGAAGGTGTTTCCTTTGATGCACAAGGAATCAATGGTCAACACATCGCCATAGGCTATCCTGGAAATCCTTCCGATGGAACTTATCCAATAAGTACTTACTTCCATAACACAATTAAAAAACCTGCTGGTGATACTAGTAATGGACCTGCAACTAAAAATTATTTTACAATGTTGCATCTGGCTGCAACCGATAACTTAAATTTAGTCGATAACAACTGGCATCATTTAACAATTCAATGGACTAAGCCAACTACCAACAGCAATCTAGGAACCATTACTTATAAATATGATGATAAAAATCCTGACGGAACTCCAACTAATTCGGCTAAAATTGCTTCAACCATTGTTGATACTAATCAATTCAAAACTACCAATGGCAAACTATATTGGGGTTTTACAGGTTCAACTGGTAAATATACTGAAAACAACTTATTGGTTTTTGAATCCTTACCATCCTTCGTTGATGCCCAAGCTAGTGCCAATATTCATAACGACACTGAGGATACTGAAGTTAAAGCTGGCGACCATGTTAATGCTAACGACGATATTACTTATAATTACAATTTGAAATATATTGGTTGGACTAGAGAGTGGACTAATATCAAGACTAGAATGCAAATTCCAGACAATGTTACTTTTACTAGCGGTGAAATCAACTATGCCAACGGTAAAAAAGAAATTATTCCTAGCAGCGTATTTGCCGATACTACCGATCCAAATTATTTAAATTATCAATTACTTCAAACTCTGAATAAAGATAATCGAACTGCTACAATTTCGCTTCATGGTAAAGCCGCCAAAACTACAACTAATACTTTGACTGTTCCATCTGCCCACGCTCATTTTGATGGAGATAATTTAATTACCGATACTGATGCACCCTCGTTTATTATTGATCCTAAATCAATCACGCTTGAAAGCTCTACTCCTTACATTATCAAAATCAAAAAAGGTGAAGACGCCCAAATTAAAGCTCACGTTAGTTACTTAGGAACTAGTGCTACTCCTGATTTAACCAAATTGACCGTTTATCAAAAAGTTGGTGATCAAGATTTCACTGCTCAAAAAGGCATCATCGACTCAGCTGGAAATTTCACGTTAAACATCCCTAACTCTCAATTAAATGAATCTTCCACACCAGTTTCATTCTATGTCAAAGATGATTCTGGAATTCTTGGTCAAACCAACACTTTGGAACGTACGATTCAAATTGGTGGAACTGTTTATTTTGGAGAAGTTTCTAGCAATGTGAAATTCCAAAATATTAACTTTGGCAATAAAAATAGATTGGTACCAAGAATCGATGATTGGAACGTCCATGTCATCGATAGTCGTGAAAAAGGTTCAAGTTGGACCGTCCAAGCTAGTGCTTCACAATTAATTAATACCAATACTAAACGGCCTTTTGACGGTAATTTAGTTTTTAAACAAACACCTGAAAGTCATCCCATCAATTTGAGTAACACTACGACTATAGCTCAATACACCAAACCTGATGATTCGACAGAAACTAACAATATTACCTTACCGTGGACTAATCAAAATGGAATCCTACTATCCTTAAACGATAACGTGAATCCTGCAGGTCAGTATAACGGCGTTATAAGTTGGACTCTACTTGATTCAATCGTCAATCATTAATAAAAATAATTCAGAGTCAAAAATAGCATCAATTCAGATATAGTTGATTAACTATTTATCTGAACTGATGCTATTTGTTTGATCGTAAAAAAATATAGGACGACATATTACTATTAACCTAACTTAAGAAAGAATCCAGAACCTTTAAGGTTTATTTTTTAACTCCGATATCCCAAAAACATAGCGAACATCAGAATAACTAAAACAATTGTAGTAATAATAACGTACAAATTATCATGTTCTTTATAAAAAGCATAAATTGAAACGACAACCCGCAAAACTGGCGTCAAAATCAATAGGAAAACACCCAACATAATAACGGCGTACGACTTACCCGCCATGATACCGGCAAAAATGTCTGAAAATCTTCTTGGGAAATCAACCATAGCTTTACCATTTTGCATAACAGTTGGATAACCAGAACCATTCATAAAATACAAGCCCATGCCGATTAAGATTACGATTGCCGACGCTATAACGCCAATTCGCAGGATCTTACCAATAATCACTTCGACTTCTTTAGTTTCTTTATGTGTATCCATTAGATGTTCACCCCGAATCCTTTAAGAGCCATTTGCACTCCCATGTAGAGAATAATTGGAATAAAGATCATTCTGATTACTCTTGGTTTCAAAACTTGCATCAATCTAGCACCAATCGTAGCACCCACTAAAACACCAATTGCCAAAGGCGCAGCGATATCCGGGCGAATCGAACCATTAAAGAAATAAACCGTGGCACTGGCAGCAGCCGTTACACCCATCATCAAATTACTAGTAGCACTCGATGGTTTCAAAGGCATTTTCATAATTGTATCCATAGCGATAACTTTGAAAGCACCACTACCGATACCTAATAAGCCACTTGCCAAACCAGCAGCCCACATCATAATAAAGCCACCGGGAACATTCTTCATTGAATAATCGACTTGCTTTTGCTCTGACTTATCATAATAAGTACTTGCTAACTTAAATTTTTCAACGATTGGATCATGACCAGTGAAAACTTGTTCACCTTTTTTATCGAATAACTTTCGAATCATATTGTAAGTTGAATACAATAAGAAAAATCCAAATAGAACGTACAAGAAACTACTTGAAAATACCCCTACTAACAAAGCACCCATAATTGCTCCGACAGTAGTAGCAATTTCCAAAAACATCGCAACACGCAAATTAAGCATGTCATCTTTCAAATAGGCAATAGTCGAGCCAGAACTTGTCGCAATAACTGAAATGATACTGGCACCGATGGCATATTTGATATCTAACCCCATCATAATAGTCAAAACGGGAGTTATAATCATTCCTCCACCAATACCCAAAATTGCACCAAGAACTCCAGCTCCCACTCCCATTATTAAGAGTAGCAACATTGAATTCATTATTTTTCCTCTTTTTCTTCTTCCCTATTATTAAAGTTCTCTACGGAAGTTTCATAGTTACCTTTCATTATATCCATTGTCTGTTTAATTTCAGCTTTTTCAGGTAAGTTTTCTGAAATTAAATCAATATGAAATTTTGAAGCATTTAAGTAATCGCAAACTGTTGAAAGATAAAATTTAGTATCCACTTCTGCATCATCATCGAAGAAATGAGTGACCTTCTTAGCATCATCGAATGGTAAATTAATGACACCAGTCTCTAGATAAAAATTAATTTCAAATTCGGCATCGGCTACATGGATCAAAACTTGTGAAAGTTTATTATCGGCAGCATCCTTTTCCATTTGTTCTTTAGCTTTATTCAAAGACCAAAGATCTTCTTGTAACAAATCATCCTTACTAATTTCTAAACTAGTTTGGTTGAATTTTCCTTCTTGAACATTTTCGATAAAATCAGCAATTTTTATTTTCATTTTCTTCTCCTAAAGATACTTTTTGAAAAACTTATCCACAGCCTGTTGGTATTTTTTTGAATCAACATAGTAGCTGCGAATGTGAACACCAAGGCTTTCATACGACATTTTAGGGAATTGTCCACATGTGGATAACTCATCTCTCATGTTGAAAGGTACCGTGAAATCGTTTTTCCCATGCATAAACAATACCGGCAATTTATTTTTCTCCAACGCCTTGCGACAATCGGTCTGTTGATATGAAAAACCGGCCCTGATTCGCGACATCATTGAAATACCAGCAATCAATAATTTACCTTTAATATGATATCTCTTTTGACAGTGATAACTCAAAATATCTGCCGCACTAGTATAGCCAGAATCCTCGATTATTAGTTTAACATTTTTTGGTAGGTCGTTGTCTGTTGCCAACATAACAGTTGCTGCTCCCATTGAAGCTCCGAATAAAACAATTTTGTCATCCGGTCGTTGACGCAAAACTTCTCTGATCCAATCTAATAAGTCTTGACTCTCAATATAACCAAAGCCAAGATATTTGCCCTCACTTTTCCCAGCCGCTTGATCATCTATCTGCAAAACGTTACATCCAAGTTTATCAAATAACTGTGCATGGACATTTAATGAATTGTGATCAACACCAAAGCCGTGTACTAAAATAACTGTCGTCTCCGCATTATTATCAGTAAACCATCCGTACAATTTACTGCCATTATAATGTGATTTTATTTGCCATTCACTTTTACTTTTTACTAAAAATCTAGTTGTACTTTCTTCTAAGCCTTCATCCATTTTAACTTTAGGTGCTTCTGAACCCAAAGCTTTGGAACCTCTTTGTTGAATATACAAAAAAAAGGCGTTCAGAATCAGAACGACTAGCAATAACAATATCAACAAAATAATTATCATGATATTACCTCACTTATCCTAATTCTTTCACACCTATCATAGCGATGGCAACAATAATCATCGAAATAGTGATACCAACGAACAATGTTGAAAAGGACATTGCTGTGATGATCAAACTACCTGCATAAGGTCCAATTGCTCTTCCTAATGAACCAAAAATACTATAGAAACTTTGGAAAGTTCCACGATTTCGATTAGTTGACATCTTACTCAATAACGCTGGAATAGTTGGGAAAACCATTGATTCACCAACAGTCAAAACTAACATACTAATAATAAAAGCTAGATAAGTTTTAGCCTCTGGAAGTATCAAGAATGACAATCCCATAATAATTGTTCCTATGAAAATTTGATATTTTAATAGTTTGAAAATTTTTGAAATCACACGATTCATTACTGGTTGAATGATCAATAATGAAGCCGCATTTACTGTAAATACCAAACCGTATTCACGAGTTGTATAACCTTGGTTAAGCATATATGCTGACAAGTTACTGTCCCATTGAGAATAACCTAGCCATACGATAAAAATTGACGCACAAATCACAAAGATATTTAATCTGAAACGATTTGTACCAATTTCGATTCTTGGATCCTTAACGTCACTACTTTCATAACGCTGAATATCTTCATCATCTTGTTCATGAACGTGATCCAAGACGTTAGCTTTTAGTAACAATATAACGGCACTGATTACAAATAATAGCATCGGAATGAAGAAAGTTAAAAAGATACTCCACTTAAAGATAAATCCGACTGCTGTTGAACCAATAGCAATTCCGATATTAGCAGCTAAATACATATTATTAAAAATCACTCGACTATTGCCGGTCATTTGTTCTGCAACGAAGGCAGTGTAGGCATTAACGGCCGTATAGACCAGCCCCATTCCAAATCCTAACGTGAACAACATAATCGCATATGTTGGCCACACATGATGTACTGACATACCTAATAACGATATAATTGATATTCCGTAACCAATGTATAACGTTCCACGCTTGGAGAAACGATCAAACATAAATCCCCCCAAAGCATTTCCAACCATCATAAAAGCTGAATATACCATCAAAGCAAATCCTGCTGTTACTAATGATTCGTGTAGATTCTTATGAATAAATATTGTATTCACTGGCAAAATAAATCCCATTACTAAATTGAATGTGATATTTAAAATTAATAGCCACAATCTTTGAGCGCGCATCCTTTTCACCTCTTCTATTTAATTTTTTCAATAAAAAAACCATGGCTAAAAAGATCAACCATGGTTTTAGTTGGTAGTACTCAGATGAGTAAATAGTTTGCTGTTCACATCAGCGCCCTATAGATATCCCTCACAATCCGGTGAGTAGTGCTTGATACCCTACCATCATAAGTGTCGTCCAAATTCGACGGCTCTCGACTCATCGCACAACCTGTATCATAATATATTCTGAAAATAGTTGCAACACTTTTCACTTAAAGATTTGGATTTTCAGTAACCTTTTCTTCAGTCCAAATCTTATAAATCAAGTTCAATAAGCCACCCATTTGACCATCAACGCCATTATACATCCAACGATAAATGCAGGCATCTTTTTTCATTTCGTCTGCTGGTGGGTTAGCACTATTAGCCGTTACAACGATATCAGCTTCTTTAGGGTCACTAACAATTTTAGCATATGGCAATGATTGTAAAGTAACTGCTAAATCTGAATATACTAAGAAGAATGACTCTAACTCCAAGTAAACTTTTACTTGAATATTCTTGTTGTAAAGTGAGAAGAATCGATAAGCAATTGCATAAATCGCCTCTGAGATCTGTTTAGCTTTGCCATTTAGAGATTGATACTTATCACGTAGCATTAGATGTTGAACGGTTGAATAAATCTTACTCTCTAACCCTTCATCATTTAATTTGCTGATAGCATCGCCAAAACCTGAGTACAAATTCAAGATTTCAATATAGTTGTGATCAAGAGCTAGTACACCAATAATACATGTCGTCAAATTGTATTTATATCTCAAAAATTCACTGTGTGACATTGCCATATCTGAAACTGTTTGTTCCACGTCGATTGGAATAAGTTCCAAGAAATCATCAATAAAGTTAGCAAATAGTGGATTATATCTGACTAGTTGCTTAGAAACGGATTCTAAATATTCTTCTGAAACTTCAAAAGTTGCTGGCACGCACATTAATAGAATATAAAAATCAGCTGATTGGAACATTTGCTCTTCATAACTGACATCTTCTTTAATAGCGCGCTTCAATTCTCTAACCTTTTTACTGCCAGTATCCCCTTCAAGCATTGAACTAGCACTTTCAAAAATATTAGGGAAAGGATAATTGATGACATTCAATGCATCCATGTTTTGAACGTGATTGCCCTCAATGATTCGATACAAGTGTGCCATAACAACATAAGCATAAAACATTTTTGTAATATGATTAGTTGGTTTAAGGCGATATTTGTCCAAAGCAATATCAACGACTTTGAAAGCTGTCTTTTGTGTGAAATCTTCAAATGGCCATACGTATCCCCTAGTAGCGTTCCAATACAATGCTGCGATAGCCAAACGAATTGATTCTTCATCGCCTACAAAACGCATTGGTTCATAAGCAATTCTGACGCCAAAACGCTTCAAATAACCTCTCATAGGCTTTAAATGACGTAAAACAGTTGCTTTACTACTTTCCAAAGTTTCATAGAAATGTTTAAAAGAGGTTTCTTTATCCTTAACAATTGCGTCTAAGAACAAATAACCGTCAGAATTAGTAGTCAAAAAGGCATGATAAGCATCCCTAGTGACGTTAAACATCTCTTCTGTACTGTATTCATCCTTATCTAAGATCCGCTTAAAATCTTCTTGAATTCCTAAGAAAGTATTGTAAACACTGCCGTAACTCTTATTCATTTGATAAGCAGCCTTACGTAAATTGATATCCTTAACTTTGATATCACGATTTCGATAAGTTCCAATCAAATCAGCACTGGCCAATTGATTAGTTCTGATTAATTTAATCTTGTTAAATAGTTGTATTTTTTCTATTTCTGATTTTGAAAGAAATAAGTCAGTAAAGCTATCCAAGAACTCCACCCCCGTAGATGCGATTAATTCTATTATAATAAAATACGATTAAGCATATTTTTCTACAATTATATTATAGTAAATTATTTTCTATATAAGTAACCTACCACATTTCATTACTTAAATAAATAGACAAGATATTTAGCAAAATATGAACATAATTTATTATCTATACCAATATGTTATTTTACGCCTTATTTATAATATGTATAGTCTTTTGGCATTCCTTAATTAGAAAAAAAACAAATTTCATAAAAAGGCAGATTGCAAGAAATAACCGAACACTTTTTAAAACTTAATATTTTCCATAAA
>NZ_AZDO01000052.1 GCF_001435505.1 Companilactobacillus futsaii JCM 17355
TCCACAAAGCGGAACGGACGACGACATCCAGCACTAACCTAACTTAAGAAAGAACCAGATTGATTTCTAGAGGACCCTTTTTAGTTTGTAGTAGAAGTGGAATTACCATTACTGTCGATTTTTAGATCTGGGACATTTCCACCATAACTTCTGATTTCATTCATAATGTCGATCAATTTTTGCTTTTGATCCTCTTTGTCAGCGTCATTATTCTTATAAGCATCTTTTACTTTTTGAAGCTGTGAATTGTACTGTGGCATTAGTTTATCAACCATGTTTTGCCGTTTCTTCTCACGTTGCTCTTCAATAGCTTCTTTTTCAGATTCATATTGAGCGACCTTTTTATTATCTTTGGCAGCTTGGAACATCGCTTGACTCAAATTCAAATCCTTTTGAAGCTGCAAAATCTGCTTGTTAAAGTCATTTTTAGCACTTTGACGTTTAACATTGCTATTCAAATAACGGATCTTCTGTAATTCGTCTAATTTCTTATTGTACTGCGATTCTTTAATAATTGGGTTGTCGTTGTATTTATCAATTGCTTTTTGAACTTTACGCTCACGTTTGAATTCTTCTTTTTTCGTCAAATGATAAATGATTCGATAATCGAGATTGTACAAACGATTCTCATTTTTATTAGCTTGATTAGTATTGTATTTAGAAAAGTCATTGTCAATGATATCTTGGATACTTGGCTTTTCAGCTTTAGTATTGACTGACAAATTATTACCACTGACCGTTACAGTACTTGGCTTCTTGAAATCGACATCCTTTTGCTTCATTTCATCGACCAAATACTCACCGACTGATTTAAAAGCCTTCATCGCAAGTTGACGTTCTGATGCATTTAGACTGTCTTCTTTTTTATCATCACCAGTCCAATTAGCAATTGTAAAGTCTGGCGTCATTCCAACGAAATATGAATCATAGTTATCATCAGTTGAACCAGTCTTACCAGCAGTATATTTGTAATTATCCAAAGCAGCATCTTTACCCAAACCATCACTAATAACCGATTGCATCGTATTGATCATCATATAACTAGCATTCTTAGTGTAAACGTCTTTTTTCATATGCGTGTTTTGATAAATGTAACGGTCATTATCATTATCGTAAATACTGGAAATGTTGCTAGGATGAATGAATTGCCCACCACGAGAAAATGAACTGTACGCTGAAGCCATTTCCGTCGTTGTTACACCATTTCTAAAGGATCCAATTGCTAGTCTTGGATCTAATTTTTGTGTTGGTGATAAACGCGCAAATTCCATCTTGACCATATCATCATAATAGGTACCTTTAGTATCTTGGGCGGCTAATTTATAAGCGATAGTATTGATCGAGTTTTCTAGAGCGTGACGAACCGTTGTACTACCAGTATAGCCACTATACCAATTATGTACGACTGGATTACCTACAGCCGAGTCAATCACTGTACTTTGCGGTAAATATCCCCGTTCAAAAGCAGGTGCATAAGCCACGATTGGTTTAGCAGTTGAACCTGGTTGATGATACCCATTTATCGTTCGATTAAATTGATCACCATCAGTCGTTCTGCCACCAACTACCGCTATAACGTCACCAGTTTTATTATCAACTACAGTGCTAGAAACTTGTGGGGTCAATTTACCATTAGCCGTTCGACCAGTACATGAAGCATAAGTTTGTTTGATTAAGTCCTCAACTTTATTTTGAACGTTCATATCAATCGTTGTTTGAATTGAATATCCTCCATCCATCAATTGACCATGAGCACGTTCATATTCTTGTTGATATTTCGTATCATATGCCTGACGATCTGCCGCATCTTTAAAGTCATAACGCATTGTAAATCCAGATGATTTCATTAACTCCTCTGTCGCAGAATAAACTGCATAACTCAAAGCATAATTATTAGAGACATCGTTATCGTATTTCTTTTCGTTAAGTTTTAATCCTAATGGTTTTTTGCGTGCTGCTTGATAAGTCTTTTTAGAAATCAAACCTCGCTGGTTAAAAATATACAAAATCATATTCCGACGTTTTTTAGTCCGTTCTGGATATTGAACTGGATCATAATAGACTGGATTATTGGGAATGCCAACTAACATAGCTATTTTATCAATTGATAAATCACTTTGATTCTCTGAGAAATAATAATCAGAAGCGGCGCTAAAGCCATAAGAACCATGTCCCATGTAGACATTATTAATATAAAACTCTAAAATCTGTGACTTAGTAAATTTCTTCTCTAACTGTTGGGCAATTACCATTTCCTTGAGTTTACGAGTTAAGTTTTGCGACTGATCTTGCAAGATAACATTCTTAACTAGTTGCTGCGTCAAAGTTGAACCACCCTCAGTTCGGCGATGCAACAAGGTTGAACCAACTGAACGCATAATGGCATAGAGATCGACACCGTGATGAATATAAAAACGCTGATCTTCTACATCAACTAATCCCTTGCTGATTTTAGGATTGATCTCTTTGATTGGTGTGTAATCCGAACTCGATTGAGCTAATTTTTTGATTACTTTGCCGTTACGGTCGTATATAACGGTCGAATTTCGGGGATGAAAATCAGATTTCTTCAAGCCCTGACTGTAAGAATATCCATCAGCAATCGTATTCTTGATTTCATAGCCATATTTCCACCAAAAACCTCCGGCACTTAAAATAACTAGTAAAACTAATGTCAGAAGAATCCAGGGCCATTTTTTTCTTTTTTTGATTAATTTATGTTCCATCTTTTTCTTACGCATAATTACCCCTAATTAACAAAGAATGTCGTTCCAGTAGAATTGTTATAACTAGCCGAACCAGCATAGATGAAGCCAATCGTCGAACTATCACCAAAGTAAATCGAACTAGTCAAAGCTGAATTGTTCTTGAACCAAAAGACTGGTGTCGCTGAATTAAAGTCAGTCGTTGTATTCTCTGGATCATTTAAGCCCATTGAAGTTAATTCACTAATGCTTGCATTACTGATATATTGGCCAAAATCACTACTATCACTGTCGGTCACAACGACATCAGAATTATTAGCATTCACGAGTTTTTTAACTGTATACTTACCAGAGCTTACTTTTGAACTAATAACGTTACTATAACCATCCTCAGCAACATACTTACCAGAAACTCTCGTCATCAACGCTAAAGTATTCTTGCTTGAATTGTAATAAAGCACATTTTTACTTGTGATACCAGCTTGATCTAAGGCATCTGACGCTCCAGTAGTCGAATTCATACTCGAAACGATATCGACATTAGCCGGCGTATACTTTTCCGTGAGTGGTGAATTTTTCAAAGCTTCCAACTCTTCTTTAGCTGCAGCTACTTTAGAACTTTCGCCTTTATTGTTGGCAAAATAATTATCCATTTGACTGACCGCTTGAGTCCAATGATTCTTAGTTGTCTTATTTTTGATCAACTTATAATAAGTGTTGACCATTGAAATTTTTTTAAAGCTCAGACTACCCTTATCAGAATTAAATCCATCCCAAGTTTTACTCAAATATTTATCAGCATCTTGAGTCTGTTCATACCAAATTTGAATCGTATCGAGCTTGTTACGTAATTTTTGATAAACATCTTGGTTCTTTTCTTTCAACAATTTTTTATCTAGGTCGTTGATCTTGGCTTCAGTTACGTCATCTCTATAGTGACTCTTGCCATCATAAAAGGCCTTAACTTCTTTAGAACGGTCTTTTCTGGCTTGAATGTAAGCTTCAAGTTCTTGATACTTTTTCTCATTATCAGGAGTAATGATGACTCCATCACTAACATCAATCAATTTACCAATGAAATCTAAAGTCTTATAATTCAAATCAGTCTTAAGAACCTCTAATTCTTTATCCTGATATTGACTAGATATCTTGGACGTAACTACCGCATTAACGACGCCTCTTGAGAGCATGACAAAGAAAATGATGGCAGTGATTACTCCGACAATTCCGGCACCCATCAATAAATATCGTTCAGATTTAGTTTTAGTCCTTAAATCTTTCTTATCTTTCATGATTTTCCCCAAATATCTAGTTCATCTTGTTATTATATATAGTAAATTATCCTGCAAATAAAGGGTGGAAATTTTGAAAAAATTAAACAAAACATATATAAAATGGATCGTCATTTTCCTATTATTAATCGCCATTATTTTCTCATACGCCCTTAATTTAGGAAAAATCAAAGACAAAACAATCAATGATATTTCTAGCTTAACCATTCCGTTCTCTTTGATAGTTAATCCTAATAATATTGACGAAGACATCGCACCCAAAGCCATTTCATTGAAGACCGACTTGAATAGTTCTAAAACGGACGCTTTGAATTTAATCAGTTCTATCAATGATGACTATGATAATACAAAACAACTGTCATTTTTATCCAATGACCAAGAAGAATCTTTATTAAAGAAGGTTCATCAAAAGTCACACCGTTATATCGGTAAGATGACATTGTTAAATTTCGGCAAAGATACTCATGGAAAATATATCACCGTCAGTTGTAACCGTTATGACGATACAAAAAATATCGTTAGCTACCGTTATCGCCTTTATTCCAAAGAAGATACGATCACTTCGGCTAAATATCTCAATACCAAGTCTAACAAATATCCACCAAAATACATCTTTAAAGATATTGAACTAGGTAAGTTTGGTACGACTGAAGCAGATGCCTTCATGCAACGATTAAAGACGGCTATTATCAATTCCAATTTGACGGCCACTAATGCTAGTGAACCTGGTAATTTTAACCAGATCTCCATCAACTTAGGTTTGAATCCTGACAAGAGCAATATTGGCTTGTACACCCTAGCTAAAAATTCCAACTCACGAGTCAGCAATTCTAGTATCGTCGGATATCAAGTTTCTGATGTTCCGCGCTATACTAGGATTTACATTAAGCAATTAAGTAAAGACAACAGTTACTACTATACGTTAACTTTCAGCCGCAATAGTGGACATTTCATCAATTTGCAACGTGGTATTATTTCGACTGATTCTAAAAATTAATAAAATAAGCCTAATCAGAATTTGTTCTGACTGGGCTTATTTTATTTCTTATTCTCATTATTGCGCAAAATACCATCAATAATATCTTGCAAACTCACCTGTGACATGCTTTCTTCCGCATCGTTTTGGACTTTTTGATAAACTTCTCGCAATGTATCTTGAATATTGCCACCAACGATACATTTAGGATTAGTTTTTTCATCAACGTGAAGTAGGTTTTGATTGTCTTCAATAGCTCGGTAAACATCCAACAACGTTATCTCAGAAGCTTTTCTAGACAATTTAGGAGCAATTTTTCCAGGTGCGCTTTGTAATAATCCAGCTTTTTTCAATCTCGACATCATGCGTCTAACTAAACTGGGATTGGACTCGATACTGCTGGCGATTGCCGTACTTGAAAGATCACCATCTTTACAAATATCAACGTATGCCAAAATATGCACGCCATCACTCAATTTACTGGAAAATTTCAACATCATCACTCCTTCACACTTCTTAATATCATAAGGTACAAAGCAGGTGTTTGACAAACATTATTTACCAACGATTGTTTCGAGTGCTTCTGACAATGGTGTCAATTCTCTACCTAAAACTTCTGGCAAATCATTCGTATCTTCTGCCAAATTACCTTGAGTGATCAAATCTTGAATGGAAAGAATCACTTGAATCGTTCCTTCATCCATTCCGGCTTTTTGTAATACTTGACTGTATTCTGAATCACTTAATTTCATAGCTTTAACTTTTAATGCAGCGGCTAAATCTTGATAAGTTCGACTCTTTCCCGCAAATTCATAAATCTTCTTAGGGTTTGTTTGAGCCAATACTAAAGCAGCGGCTTCTGAATACTCTGATTCCAAAGCCCAACCGACTTTACCAGCGGCTGAATATACTAGTCCCTGTGTTGCAGCATTTTTTAACGAATCGGCTTCATTTTCCAAATACCAATTATTGCGTAAAAATGAATAGTCAATTCCTGATTCTTTGATCAACTTCTCAGTCATTTGGTGATCCTCAGCTAAAGGAGCTGTAGCTGTATCAGCATGAGGGAAACTAGTATAGGCAATGTATTTCACTTTTGCATTTTTGGCGGCAGTAACGACATTTTCATGCTGAGTAGCGCGGGAAACTTCTCCACCGGGTTGTGATGAAATAAAGAGCAATTTATCAATACCTTGAAGTGATTCAGTCAATTGTCCCACATCGTTATAATCACCCAAACGTACTTCTACGCCTTCAGGTACGATTGCTTGTGCTTTTTGAGTGTTACGAGCCAAAGCCACTATATCTGTAGCGGGAACTAATTCAACTAATTTTTTGAGTGCATTTTGACCAAAGTGACCAGTTGAACCTGTGATTGCATATTTTGTCATAAAAAAATCCTTCTTCCATAAATGTCCAATTTATATGTTACTTTATTATTAACTTGTATTTATTATGTTAACACGTTTATCTTTAAACGCAAGAATTTAGATTTTCAAACACAACAGCAACAAAAAAAGCCACCAAGTATTACGCTCAGTGACTCAGAATTTATAATTAGTTTTTCCAAACATCATTTACTTCAATAGTTTGTTCACGATCAGGACCAACCGAAACAGTAGCGTATTCAACGCCTAATTGGTCTTTGATGAAGTCTAGATAGTCTCTAGCTTGTTGTGGCAAGTCGTTGAGGCTCTTAGCTTGAGTCATGTCTTCAGTCCAACCTTTGAAGGTCTTGTAAACAGGTTTGCACTTAGCTAAAACATTCAAGTTAGCAGGATATTCGTCAATAATCTTACCATTTAAGTCATAGCCGGTGCAGACTTTGATTTCATCTAGGCCAGTCAAAACATCCAAGCAGTTCAATGACAAGTGTGTCACACCAGCCACGTTACATGAATGCTTCAAAACAACCAAATCAATCCAGCCAACACGACGAGGACGATGTGTAACAGTTCCATATTCATGGCCTGCTTCACGCAAGAAGTCCCCTGTCTTGTTTAATTGTTCTGTAGGAAATGGTCCTGCACCGACACGTGATGTATAGGCTTTAACGACTCCAATCACATTGTCGATCAAAGGAGCACCAACACCTGCACCAGTAGTTACACCACCCGCAGGATTTGAAGAAGTAACATAAGGATAAGTACCATGGTCGATATCAAGCATGATTCCTTGTGCACCTTCAAATAGAACATTTTTGCCATTCTTTAGTTCTTTATTCAAGTAGGCAGAAGTATCGATAACACGTTCTTTTAAGTCTTGACCAATTTGGTAATATTTTTCAAAAATATCATCAAACTTCATTGGTTCAGCACCATAAATTTTAGTAAACAATGCATTCTTTTGTTCAAGATTTTGTGTCAACAATTCTTTGAATAAGTCTTTATCAAGAATATCAGCCATTCTGATACCAACACGTGAAGCTTTGTCAGTATATGCAGGTCCAATTCCACGGTTAGTAGTACCAACTTTAGAATCCCCCTTAGCTTGTTCTTGCAACTTATCTAATTGAATGTGATAAGGCAAAATCAATTGAGCGCGGTTAGAAATCTTCAAATTAGTTGTATCTACTCCTTGTTCGTGGAGACGATTCAATTCTTCTTGAAGTGATTCGAGGTTTAAAACAACCCCATTTCCAATAACACTAGTTTTATCTGAATACAAAATACCTGAAGGAACGGATCTTAATTTGTAAACGTTGTTATCGATATTCAAAGTGTGGCCGGCATTATCTCCACCTTGGTAACGTGCAATAATATTAGCTTCACCACTGAAATAATCGGTAATCTTACCTTTACCTTCATCGCCCCATTGGGTACCTACTACAACAACTGTCGTCATTTCTTCTACACCTACACTATTTAATTTTCTGGAATATTCGCTATCGATGAAAACTTATTATAAGATTTCACGAACAATAACTTGGCCGTTCCACGTGGACCTGAACGGTTCTTACTGATGATTACTTCAACTTCACCGACATCTTGGTCTTCAGGTTCTTCCTCGTTATTGTCATCCCCATCTTCATCACGATAATAATCATCACGATAAAGAAAGGCAACGATATCCGCATCCTGTTCAATTGAACCAGATTCACGGATATCTGACAACATCGGTCTTTTATCCTGACGAGCTTCGACACCACGGGAAAGCTGTGATAATGCGATTACTGGCACATGGAGTTCCTTAGCTAATTTTTTTAAATTACGAGAAATAACAGAAACTTCTTGTTGTCGATTTTCTTGACCAGTTCCTTCGATTAATTGCAAATAATCAATAACTACTAAGTCCAAATGACCACTTTCTTTCAAAAGTCGACGACATTTAGATCTAATTTCTGCCATCTTGATACCAGGAGTGTCATCAATGTAAATATTGGTCCGGGATAAACTTCCCATTGCAACTACCAAACTATTCCATTGATTCTCGTCCAATTTACCCGTTCTCAGAGCATTTGCGTCGATGCTACCTTCAGAACATAGCATACGGTTAACTAACGACTCAGCACTCATTTCTAGGGAAAACATCGCTACTGTGGCATTAGACTTAGTAGCAGCATTTTGAGCCACATTTAGAACGAAAGCTGTTTTACCAACACCAGGACGAGCGGCCAAAATAATCAATTCATCCTTGTGCAAACCAGTCGTCATCGCATCAAGGTCTTTGTAACCAGTAGAAAGACCAGTAACATCACTATCTTGGTCATATAATTTATCGATTTCTTCAAAAGAAGCCTTAACAACATCGGAGATACGACGAAAACCTTTGTGATTTCGATTCTCCGATACATCCATGATTTCTCTTTCAGATTGGTCGATGATACTGTCAATGTCTTCATCTTCATCAAAACTGCGTTGAACAATTCCCGTTGCGGCATTGATCAAACGTCTCAAAGTTGATTTATTTTTAACGATCTTAGCGTAATAAGTCGTATTGGCTGCTGTGGGAACAGCATTAGCTAATTCTGCCAAATAACTAACTCCACCAATATCCTCAATTTGATTTGCCCGATCCAATTCATTTTGAACCGTCACGACATCGACTGGCTCTTCAGCATCGTTCAAATTCATCATCGCTTGGAATACTAATTGATTAGCATGTTGATAAAAATCATCTGCTTCAACGTATTCCATCGCTTCAATTAAAGCATCCTGACTTAGAAAAACCGCTCCTAATACGGCTTGCTCAGCATCCTTATCATTGGGCGGTATTCTTGAAGTTATATCATTATTCATTTATATCCTACTTCTTTTCAGCAACGTGAACTCTGATGGTAGCTTCGACACCTTCAAACAACTTCACAGGTACATTGATGTATCCAAGTGATTTAACGCCGTCAGAAAGTACCATCTTGTGCTTATCAACTTTGAGTCCGTATTGTTTATTTAATTCTTCAGCAATCTTCTTAGTTGTTACTGAACCAAAGAGACGACCGTCGGCTCCAGCCTTAGCCAAAATTTCAACGACTGTCTTGTCATCTTCAATTTGCACTTTGATTTTTTTAGCTTCTTCTTTTTCTGCTTCATAATCTTTAGCTTCACGGTTTTGTTCAGCTCTTAATTTAGCAACGTTTTGTTTAGTAGCTTCTATAGCTTTCTTATTTTTAATTAAAAAGTTTTGGGCATAACCGTCAGCAACGTTTTTTAATTCACCCTTTTTACCTTTACCTCTAACATCTTCTAGGAAAATAACTTTCATTCTTAGTCCTCCTCTATTTCTTCTCCGAATCAGTCAAAACTGCAACTAATTGTTCCTTGGCGTCTTCTACCGTAGCATCTGAAATCTGCGTTGCGGCATCAGATAAGTGTCCACCACCACCAAGTTTTTCCATAATAACTTGCACATTAACATTTCCCAAACTTCTAGCCGAAATCCCTACTCGACCATCAGGACGTTTGCTAATGACAAATGATGCCTCAACGTTATCTAGTGACAACAACGTATCAGCCGCTTGAGCTACGATGACAGGATCATAAGTCTTATCCTCTTCACCGAAACATACTGCCATATTACCATTGACCATCGTAATTGTTTCAATCAAATGACTCTTCTGAATATATGAGTCGACATTTTCTTTCAAAACGTTTTGGATGATAGCTTCGTCAGCACCCACAGAACGTAAGTAACTAGCGGCATCGAAAGTTCTCGTACCAGTTCTAAGCGAGAATGACTTCGTATCGACTGTGATTCCAGCCAATAATGCTGTGGCTTCAATTTTTTCGATAGCCTTCTTATTCTTAGGTTGATATTCGAGCATTTCTGTAATCAATTCACTAGTTGATGAAGCATATGGTTCAATATAGATCAACATTGGATTTTCTGGGAATTCCTCACCACGTCTATGATGATCGATCACAACAACTTTGTTATTATCGCCGTCGATCAAATTAGGGTTGATGGAAATACTTTGCTTAGAATGGTCGACCATCACGATCAAAGTCTTTGGTGTTTTTATTGCAACTGACTCATCAGGTGAAATGATATCCTTTTGAATATCTGGTTCTTCTTTAGCCATTGCCAAAAGTCGACTGACATCAGAATGCAATGTATTAGGATTGATGACAATTTTACATGGTGTATTATTCATCAAAGAAATTCGTCTGATACCTAAAGATGATCCCAAAACATCCATATCGGGATGTGAGTGACCCATAACGATAACTTGATCACTATCTTTCAGCAATTCTTGCAAGGCTTCACTGATCATTCGAGCCCGGACACGAGTTCTCTTTTCCATTGGATCAGTATTTCCACCGTAGAAACGAGCTTTCTCACCGATTTCCTTAACAACGACTTGATCGCCTCCACGACCTAATGCTAAGTTAAGGTTCTTCTGAGCTTCAGTGTTTAATTTATCCAAATCATCAATACCATAAGAGAAACCCATACTCAATGTCAAAGGCACATTTTGTTGCGAAGTATATTCACGAATCGTATCAAGAATTTTAAAACCATTTTTCTCCATTGTAAAGATTTTACCCGTATAAGCCATGATAAAGAAATGGTC
This sequence comes from Companilactobacillus futsaii JCM 17355, assembly GCF_001435505.1. Lineage (GTDB taxonomy): Bacteria > Bacillota > Bacilli > Lactobacillales > Lactobacillaceae > Companilactobacillus > Companilactobacillus futsaii. The sequence goes on from NZ_AZDO01000052.1 coordinate 10,984, forward strand.
ATCATCAATTCGTTTCAAGAACATCTGTTGATCAAAAGCCCAATTCGACAATTCGTTAGTAACGTAGTTGTCCAAATTAGAAATATCCCGATCACTCATTGATTGAGTAATTTCGGCATAATTATCCAAATAGACTTGACCAATAACCGAACGATTATCTTCATATCTTTTTTCAATTTTTGAATAATGCGTAATATCAAACAAATAAATCACTTTTAATTCTGGTTGGATTTGTACCAAAAAATCTTTGTCATCTATTTGAATAGTACGATTATCAGTATGACCCACATCATCGACCAAACTTGATAATTGAGCCGAAACGTCCGCAATCGTCATACTGTTAGATGGATTAAAGCCCGTCTTTTCGACAAAGTAAGGATTTACCCATTGAATCTGTTTATCAGTATCGTATAAAAGTATGCCCAAAGGATATTCAACGAAACTGTTATCTGTTCCCCGATCAATTCGATATTGCAGATTGTTAGTATATTTACCTGCTTTCTCACCTAATAAAAGGAAGAGATAAACAAATAAAACCAACGAAATAATCACTAAGATAGCTTGAATATAGCCGGCAATAGAACCGTGAATCAAGCCAACGATTAAAATCGAAAACAACATCACAATCAAAGAGACCGCTGTTAATTGAGTTGAATGATCAACTCGAGAAAGGAAGAATTTCAGATTAGCTTTTATCTTTTTCATATTAGTCCCCTCTTAGATATACCCCTTAATTTTATCACAGCCGACTTCTTCTTTCTTCTATATATTACACTGAAAATCAAATCTTAAAATCGGTAATTTTTAGAAACAAAAACGCCAGAATTCCTGACATACTTTGAGAATCCTGATGCTGATTATTTATTCATCATCTTTGATAGTTTTTACATGCATTTTTTCATAAAGAGACATAAAAAGTGTGAAAAAAATTGTGAAAATCAAAGCTGAAATTATCTCTTTAAAACTGAATAAAACATTAAAAAAACCTTCATTAAAATAGAATAAAGAGTGCAATATCCAAAAGCCAACAAATTCAAGTGGTGCTATTCTGACCCAACTGTGCTGTAGTCTTTTAACAAATTCCTTTTTATCTTCTGGACTGACCTCTTTTACGAGGAGTCTTTTCTTAGCCATAGGAATGAGCATGAATCCATAGACGAGAAAGAGTACTCCAATAGCTTGAACAAAAGTGGATATATAAAACAAGGTTTCAAAATCTGCAATTTGACTGTTTGACGCATAAACAACAATTCCAAAACCAAATAATAATTCAAAGACAAACAGAACAAATACCGTTCTAGTAGCGAAGATGCCAACTTCTTTTTGGATTCTTTCATCTACGAAGACGTTTTTCCCAATGAACCATTTGATGAGTTTTTTATCTAGCTTTTTCATGCGTTCCATCCCCTTAATTTTAAACATACTTTAACTTTCTTTTTTATCTCTCCAAAATAACGTATTTAAGTCCGTGTTCAATTCCCAGGCCAATTTCAAACATAAATCTAACGATGGATTGTATTTATCATTTTCAATTAGATTAATCGTTTGACGAGCTACACCGACTTTTTCCGCCAGTGCCATTTGTGATAACTTCTGAGCACGACGATATTCACGAACATGATTCATAACTACACCTTTTTTCCTTCAAAAAAATGTCATATATATTTTACATTAATAGTATACAATCTCATTGTATTTTTTGTCAAATATATATGACATAATTTAGTAAGCGATATCATTAATGTTGCTGATTTAATCATTTTAGGACTAGAAAAAGCATCTTTTTAGATCGAGATTATTGTCCTTCTAAAAAGATGCTTGATGTTAGGTTTTTATTTGATTTGAGAATCAACGCAAGGTCGTGGCATAACACGCTCTAAGCGGCGAAGCTAAAACAAATGGTTCGCAAGACGACGCAAGGTCGCTTGCATAACACGCTCTAAGCGGCAAAGCCGCAAAGAGCGTGTAAAAAAAAAGACCACCATCAAAGTGATCTTTAATTAATTGTGAAGAATTAGTCTTCAGCAACGAATGGTAATAGAGCCATGATTCTTGCTCTCTTGATAGCTACAGTAAGCTTACGTTGGTTCTTAGCACTTGTACCTGTAACACGTCTTGGCAAAATCTTACCACGTTCTGAGATAAATCTCTTAAGTAATTCTGTATCTTTGTAATCGATGTATTCGATATGGTTAGCAGCGATGAAGTCAACTTTACGTCTTCTACGTCCGCCTCTTCTTTGTTGGGCCATTATAGATTGCTCCCTTCTATATTAAAATGGTAAATCATCATCAGAAATGTCAATCGGTTTGCTATTGTTAGCAAAAGGATCGCCACTATTATTGTTAGAATTGTTAGATTGATTATTGTTATTAGAATTGTTGTTACTATTATCGAAATTACTGTTGCCAGCATTATTTCCATAATTGTTATTATTATTTCCAAACGGAGACTGACTTGATTGATTGTTGTTATTATAGCTAGGTGCTTGATTGGAATTGTTACCGGCGTTTCTCTTTTCACTTTCGGCACGAGATTCTAACAAGGAGAAGTTTTCTACAACTACTTCTGTTACGTATACTCGTTGTCCTTGTTGGTTTTCATAGTTACGTGTTTGAAGACGTCCATCAATACCTACAAGAGAACCTTTATTAGTGAAATTAGAAAAATTCTCGGCAGCTTTTCTCCAAATGACACAATTGATAAAATCGGCTTCACGTTCACCTTGAGAATTAGTAAATTGTCTGTTTACAGCAACTGTAAAACTGGCAACCGCTGCTCCATTAGCAGTATATCTTAATTCTGGATCACGTGTCAGGCGTCCAACTAAAACTACTCGATTAATCATTTATCTGCCTCCTTAAATTGTTTCACGTGAAACAAGATTAGTCTTCGCGTCTAACGATCATGTGACGAAGAATGTTATCTTCGATCTTTGAAAGACGGTCGAATTCGTTAATTGCTTCATCGTTTTCAGCATCTACGTTGATAATGTGGTAGATACCTTCTTTATAATTAGCAATTTCGTATGCTAAACGTTTCTTTTCCCAGTCTTTTGAGTCGATTACTTTGGCGCCGTTGTCAGTAATGATCTTATCGAAACGATCGATCATTGCCTTCTTTGCGTCTTCTTCCATATCAGGTTTAATGATATATGTGATTTCGTAATGTGCTTCAGCCATGACTGTACACCTCCTTATGGTCTAATGGTTCTCTCTTTTTGAAAGAACAAGGAGCATAAATTAACTACATTTTATACTCACGAAGTATAAGTTTATCATAAACTTCTTAGAATTACTAGAACTAAAAACAAAAAAATCGTTCCTGCCTGACACGCATCCTCTTTTGGATACATAATCAAATTACGCAGAAACGATTATCTTTTAATTTTCTTTATTTTCAGTTGTTGTATCTGTTGTTTCAGTTGAATCATCATCGTCTGAATCTGATTCATCTTCAGCAATTTTAGTCATAGTTGAAACGATTGAATCATCGTCAACCTTGATCAATCTAACACCTAATGTTGCACGACCAGTTTGTGAAACGCTTTGAACTTCAAAACGAATCATAACACCTTTGTCCGTAATCAACATGATGTCTTCATCACCATTAACGACCATCAAGCCAGCAATTGGACCATTCTTTTCGGTAACGTTGGCAGTCTTGATACCTTTACCACCACGACCTTTAACTGGATATTCTTCAACAGAAGTTCTCTTACCATAACCCTTTTCAGAGATAGTTAAAACCTCTTGACCGGCTTCAGCAATCGATGAACCAATAACATAGTCTTCGTCACGCAATTTAATACCACGAACACCAGCAGCAGTTCTTCCCATTGGACGAACATCACTTTCCTTGAATGTCACAGCATAACCCTTGTGAGTACCGATAACGATAACTTTTTCACCATCAGTCAAGAAGACATTAGTTAATTCATCCTCGTCTTTTAGTGTAATAGCACGAAGGCCGGAATGTCTAATATTGGCAAAGTCAGTTACAGGAGTACGTTTAACAGTTCCTTGCTTAGTAACAAAGAACAAGAACGATTTCTCTGGATCAACATCTTTGTCGACATTGATAACTGTTTGAATCTTCTCGCCTTTTTCGATGTTCAACAAGTTAATAACTGGAATCCCTTTGGCTGTTCGTCCATATTCAGGAACCTCATAACCCTTGATACGGTAAACTTTACCAGCATTAGTGAAGAATAATAGACGGTCATGAGTTGATGTATAAATCATTTGTTCAATGAAATCATCGTCGTGAACACCCATTCCTTGAACACCACGGCCACCACGATTTTGAACACGGAATTCATCCGCTGACAAACGTTTGATATAACCATTATGTGTCAAAACAACTAAGATGTTTTCTTCTTCAATCAAATCTTCGTCTTCGATGTTAGCAACTTCACTAGCACGAATTTCCGTTCTTCTGTCATCCCCGAATTTTTCTTGAATTTCAAGCAATTCATCATAGATGATCTTATCAACACGTTCAGGCGTAGCCAAAATATCTTTGTAGTCAGCAATCTTAGTTAACAAGTCTTGATATTCAGCTTCAACTTTGTCACGTTCCAAACCTGTCAAACGAACCAAACGCATATCTAGGATGGCTTGTGATTGTTTGTCAGATAGTTTGAAACTGTCCATCAAAGTTTGCTTAGCTACAGCTGAAGTTTGAGAGCCACGGATGATCTTGATGATTTCATCAATGTGGTCCAAAGCAATTCTTAAACCTTCTAGAATATGAGCACGAGCTTGAGCACGTCTCAATTCATATTCAGTTCTTCTTCTAATAACAACTTCTTGGTGCTTCAAATATTCAACCAAAACACCTTTTAGTGAGAAGACCTTAGGTGTTTTGCCAACGATAGCAACCATGTTGATACCATAAGAAATTTGAAGTTGGGTCAATTTATAAAGATTGTTCAAAACGACTGAAGCACTCATATCACGACGAAGATCGATAACGATACGCATACCTTCACGGTCAGATTCATCGTTTAGATCAGTGATTCCTTCAATTTTCTTTTCACGAGCTAAATCAGCGATTCTTTCAACTAATTTGGCTTTGTTGACCATGTATGGAAGTTCAGTCACGATGATTTGCTCAGCGCCACTCTTCTTCGTTACAACATCAACTTTGGCACGCAAGATAATTGTTCCACGACCATGTTCGTAGGCTTTTCTAATACCAGAACGGCCCATGATGATACCACCAGTTGGGAAGTCAGGTCCGGGAATTGCTTTCATCAAGTCAGCAACAGTTGCATCTTTGTTTCTCATCAAAATGTGCAAAGCATCGATAACTTCTTTTAAGTTGTGTGATGGAATATTAGTTGTCATACCAACGGCAATACCAGTAGCTCCGTTAACCAAAAGATTAGGGAATCTAGCTGGTAAAACAGTTGGTTCTTTTTCTTCACCATCATAATTAGGAATAAGGTCAACAGTATCTTTGTTGATATCACGCAACATTTCAACTGCCATTTTACTCATTCTAGCTTCGGTATAACGCATAGCAGCAGGTGGATCACCATCGATTGAACCAAAGTTTCCGTGTCCATCAACTAGTGGATAACGGTAACTGAAATCCTGCGCCATTCTAACCATTGATTCATAAATAGCGGAATCCCCGTGGGGGTGATATTTACCCATGATGTCACCAACGAAACGAGCACTCTTCTTGTATGGTTTATCAGGTGTAACACCTAATTCATTCATACCATAAAGAATACGACGATGAACTGGTTTGAGGCCATCACGAACGTCTGGTAGCGCACGTGACACGATAACACTAGCAGCGTAGTCAACGAAGGAATTCTTCATGACTTCTGTCAAGTTAACATTTTCTATTCTATGATCTGCCATTAAATTGCCATCCTCCTTAATAATCTACTTCTGCATAACGTGCATTTGCTTCAATGAATTCTCTTCTAGGTTCAACTTTGTCACCCATCAACATTGAGAAAATCTTGTTAGCTTCGATAGCGTCATCCAAGTTAACACGATCCAATCTTCTCTTTTCTGGGTCCATAGTTGTTTCCCACAATTGGTCAGCATCCATTTCACCAAGACCCTTGTAACGTTGAATCTTTGGTTCTGGCTTTGGTGGCAATTGTTCAACGAAGTCATCTTTTTCTTTATCAGTATCAAAGTATCTCATCATCTTACCTTGACGAACTTGATACAAAGGTGGCTTGGCGATATAAACATATCCTGCATCAACGACCGGACGCATGTATCTATAAAGCAATGTCAATAACAAGGTTCTAATGTGGGCCCCATCGACATCAGCATCGGTCATGATAATAACTTTGTGATATCTAGCTTTAGAAATATCGAAATCTTCTCCAAAACCAGTACCCATAGCTGTAAAGAGCGTCCTAATTTCTTCATTAGCTAAAATTTTGTCCATCGAAGCTTTTTCAACATTCAAAATCTTACCTCTAATTGGCAAAATAGCTTGAGTCAAACGTGAACGACCAGTTTTAGCAGAACCACCGGCTGAATCACCTTCGACGATGAATAATTCGGAAATTTCTGGATCTTTACTTGAGTTATCAGCTAATTTACCAGGAAGATTACTGATTTCTAGACCATTTTGCTTTCTAGTTACTTCACGAGCTCTCTTGGCAGCCAAACGTGCTTTAGTAGCAAGTGAACCTTTTTCAACAATCTTCTTAGCAATGTCAGGATTTTCCATTAAGAATTTAGAGAAATGTTCACTGAATAGACGGTCAGTGATAGTTCTTGCATCGGAATTTCCTAATTTTGTCTTAGTTTGACCTTCAAATTGTGGATCCGGGTGCTTGATAGAAACAACAGCTGTCATTCCTTCACGAACATCTTCACCAGATAATTTTTCAGTGTCTTTTAATAATTTATTTTTGTGAGCATAATCGTTAATAACACGTGTCAAAGCAGTCTTGAAACCTACTTCATGAGTACCACCTTCATAAGTATGAATGTTATTAGCAAAAGTCATCAAATTAGTATGGAATTCGTCAGTATACTGCAAGGAAACTTCAACTGTGATTCCATCTTGAACGCCCTCAAGATAGATTGGTTGGTCGAATAAAACGTCTTTTTCCTTATCCAAGTATTCAACGTAACTTCTAATTCCACCTTCATAGTGGAAGACTAATTTTTCAGCTGTATCAGCTCTTTTATCAGTAAATGTAAGTTTTAATCCTTTATTTAAGAAAGCCAATTCACGAATTCTAGTTGTTAAAACTTTGTCATCGTAAACAGTTGTTTCCGTAAAAATATCTGGATCAGGTACGAAATGAACTCGAGTTCCATGATCGAATTCATTAGCGTCGCCTAAGACATGCATTGAATGTTTAACTTTTCCACGTTCAAAATCGATGCCGTAACGTTTACCGCCACGAACAACTTGAACATCTAGTTCACTACTCAAAGCATTAACTACGGAAGCACCAACACCGTGCAAACCACCAGAAACCTTATATCCGCCGCCACCGAATTTACCACCGGCATGCAAGATAGTATAAACAGTTTCTAGAGCAGGCTTTCCTGTCTTCTTTTGAATATCAACTGGGATACCACGACCATCATCAGTTACGGTAATGGAATTATCTGGTTCAACAGTCACTTCGATTTTTGTAGCAAAACCAGCTAAAGCTTCATCAATACCATTATCAATAATTTCCCAAACAAGATGGTGTAAACCTTGTTTACTAGTCGACCCAATATACATACCAGGACGTTTACGAACAGCCTCTAGTCCTTCAAGAACTTGAATTTGACTCGCGTCGTATTCTTCGACTTGTTCTTCTCTTTTTTCTAGCTCAGCTTTTCTGTCTTCAGCCATTAAATCTCCTCCTGTTGAACTTTGCCATTATTAATATTTAAAATATTAGGATTTTTAACTAATTCTGGATCGACATCGTCAATTGAAGTTGTCGTAATGAAAGTTTGAATACCTTTCTTAATGGACGACAACAAATGAGTCTGTCTTTTATGGTCTAATTCAGATAAAACATCGTCCAACAATAATATCGGATAATCCCCTACCTGATCTTTAATTAACTCGACTTCGGCTAATTTCAAGCTCAAAGCAACTGAACGCTGTTGACCTTGAGAGCCGAAATCTTGAACATTCTTCTCATTGACTAAGAATTTAATATCATCACGATGTGGTCCAAATAAAGTCACACCACGTTTGATTTCTTTTTGATAGTTCTGTTTGAAATTATCTTTGAAAGTATCATAAATATTTTCAAGAGATTTTCCCTCAACATTGAAAAAAGTTTTGTAAACAATTTTGAGATTTTCATTATTCTCAGTTATGTTTCCATGAATCTTTTCAATGTGATTTTGCAATTTCTGTAAAAACTGTAACCGCGAAAAAATAACTTCAGCACAATATGCCGAAAACTGATCCGACAAAACGTCTAAATAAATCATATCGTTTGCTTGATGATGTTGAAGTTTTTTTAAATAGGCATTTCTTTGCTTTAAAACAGCTTTGAATTGGCTCATTGTCTTCAAATATTGAGCGGACATTTGGCCAAATTCCATATCAATGAATTTGCGACGAATCCCGGGATTGCCCTTAACGATTGAAAGGTCTTCGGGCGAAAAAAGAACAACATTCAAATTACCGATATAACTGGATAACTTACGTTGTTCTAAATTATTCAATTTCGCTTTTTTACCTGACTTGCTAATGACCAAGTCTAATTTCAAACGACTGGAATTATCTTTGATCACTGTCCCAGAAATTCTGGCAAAATCACTGCCCCATCTAATTAAATCCTTGTCATTGCTAGTCCGATGACTTCTCGTCAGAGCTAAAAAGTACATAGACTCTAATAAATTGGTCTTGCCTTGAGCATTCTCTCCCAAAAAAACATTGATTGCGGGTGAAAAATTGACGTTTAAGGATTCGTAGTTGCGATAATTTTGAAGTTTTAATTCTTTAACAAACATTTATTCAATTTCAAAAGTTTGCTCACCAACAACGACGACGTCCCCAGAACGCAACTTCTTACCACGGCGATCTTCAGGACTGCCATTAAGTAACACTGAATTTTCTCGTAAGAACCATTTGGCTTGACCGCCAGTAGCAATGACTCCGGTATCTTTCAATAGTTGACCTAAAGTAATGAATTCAGTTTCTAGCTTAATTTTTTCAGACATAGTAACACCCTATTTATTAGATTTATCCATTAATGACATAACAATATTATAGTTGTTTTCACAATAAAAGACAACTTAGAACCAAATATCAGGCGATTTAAGCAATTTTTGAAATAATGAGTATCCACCCACTAAAATCACTTAAAAAAAGTCCAATCGCTAATATACCGTCTTTAAATCTATAATAATAAAAAAAATAGACCAAACCGAAAGTTCAGTCTATTTTGCATTATTCACATTAAAATGTTCGTACTGGCGTGATAAGTTGAACGAAATTATCGCGATCATCCACCGGTCTTAAAGTAAATGGATGTAATGGAGAAGTAAAACTCATCTCAATGTTTGTGTTACTTCCGAATGATCTTAAAGCATCCTTTAGATAATCAGGATTGAAGGAAATTTCCAAATCGTCGCCTTCGATGTTTTCGCAATCAAGAACTTCTTCTACGGTACCAACTTCTGGAGAATTTCCATAAAGTGTAGCTTTTTTATCAACAGCTTTGATTTCTAGCTTGATAACGTTGTTTCTACTTTCATGAGAAAGAAGTGAAGCACGTTCAACTGAAGCCAGAAAACTTGATGAATCAAAAGTTAAACGAGTATTGGATTCATCAGGAATCAAGCGGTCAGTTTCAGGATATCTTCCATCAAGCAATCTTGAGTAGAACATAATATTGTCAAAACTGAATAAAACTTGGTTTTCTGAAATTGACATTGAGATTTCTTTGACTGTATCGCTGATAGTTCTAACTAGTTCAGTCAAACTCTTACCAGGAATGATCAAATTATAATCTTCATCACTTGTGATGTTGATCTTTCTTTGTGAAAGACGGTGACTATCAGTTGCAACTGCTGTTAAACCTTCACCAGTAATCAAGAAGTTAACCCCAGTTAGAACTGGACGACTTTCTTGAGTTGAAACGGCAATAACTGTTTGGTTAACGACTTCCTTGAAAACATCAGTTGGTAAAACTAATTGATTGTCGGTTTCAACCTCTGGAAGATGTGGATAATTTACAGCATCTAATCCGTTAATTGTAAATTCTGAAACTCCGGACTTAATTAAAGTTTGATTGTTGTTCAAAACTTCAAGTTCGAAATTATCGCCTGGAAGTTTTTTGATAATTTCGTTGAAAAATCTAGCTGGTAAAACAATTGCACCAGTGCTTTCGATTTTTAAATCATTATCGTTATCATCTTTAGAAATAAATGATGTGATAGAAATATCAGAATTACTTCCTGTAATTGTTAAGCCTGATTCCGAAAGATCTAATTTCATTCCTGTCAAAATAGGAATAGTTGTCTTTGTCGAAATTGCTCTTTGAACGTTACTAGTTTGAGTAATGAACTTTGATCGATCAATAGAAAATTTCATAGGTAACTCCCTTTTTAATTAATTAATATAAAGATAGAAGTAGTAGTAGGCACTGTTAAAACTGTGGAAAACTCTTCTGATTATTGATTCTAATAGAAAAACACATGTTATTAACAGCTGTGGATAACTGTGGGAAAAGCTCAAAGTTGTTAACATGTTAATTTCTGAGGTCATCTTTTAATTCGTTGACTGAGCGTTTCAAGTCAGCATCTTTAATGAGCAATTCGGATATTTTATCACAAGAATGCATTACTGTCGTATGATCTTTACCGCCAAATTCCATTCCGATTTGTGGTAAGGATTTATCAGTCAATTCTCTTGATAAATACATTGCGATTTGTCGTGGAACAACGATTGATTTTACACGTTTCTTGCCTTTAATATCTTGAACAGTCACATGATAAAATTTGGCAACTTTACTTTGAATTTTACTAATTGAAAGTCCGTTGCGGTCGTTAGTCCGCTTGAAATCTCTTAAAGCATCAGCGGCAACTGATTTAGTAATATCAGTATTTTGTGTCGTTGAATAAGCTTGAACGCGAATAAGTGCACCTTCAAGTTCACGGACATTCGTGTCAACTTGCGCTGCAATATAGGATAATGTGTCATTTGGAATTTCTAGATGTTCAGCTTTAGCTTTGTTTCGCAGAATAGCAATTCTAGTTTCAAGATCGGGTGCTGTGATGTCAGCTGAAAGACCGCTAGTAAATCTGGAAACTAGGCGTGCTTGTAATTCTGGGATTTCTTTTGGCAAACGATCTGAAGTCATCACGATTTGTTTGCCATTTTCGTAGAGCTCATTAAATGTATGGAAAAATTCTTCCTGAGTCCCCTCTTTTTTAGCAAAAAATTGGACATCATCTATTAATAGTAGATCGACGTTTCGATATTCTTGTCTAAATTCATCTTGAGTTCTCGTCTGAATTGAGTTGATAAAGTCATTGGCAAAGGTTTCACTAGTCACGTATTTAACTTTAGCTAACGGATCTAATTTGATCATTTGATGTCCGACAGCTTGCATTAAATGCGTCTTTCCTAAACCAACACCTCCATAAATAAAGAGCGGATTGTATACTCCACCTGGATCTTCAGCAGCTGCAAGTGCGGCCGCATGTGCCATCTGATTACCACTACCAACAATAAAAGAAGAAAAAGTATATTTCGGATTTAAATGCGAATTATGAAAAACATGTTTAGGTTGAGCAGAGTTAGTTTCTGGTTCAACGTGGGGAGCAATTGTTTGTTCCTCTTTTTTTGTTTTGTCTTCATCATTTTCAATTATTGGATTCAGTTCAGTTCCGTTTAATTCATATGAGTAAATAGCAATTTTTTCTGTATAGTTACGTTCCCAATAATCTTTGTGAAGTTTAGTTGGTACAGAAATATAAATGTTATTTCCATCAATGTATAAGGGATCAGCACTTTCAACCCAAGTCGAATAGCTGACTGGAGTTAATTGAGATCTTAACTTATTAGTAAAGAAATCCCAAAATTCAGTCAGCTTTGGATCTGTTGAGTTATTAATATTTTGCAATTATTTCCCCCCAATCTGTAGTTGTGGATAAGTTTTTCCCTAAAATGACAATTTATAGTTTATCATTCTAATTAATAGTTTTCCACAGAACACACGTTTAAATTTAGAAGAAATAATAACAGGTATTTTCTTAATCCACAGTTTTGTGGAAAATCAAAGATGTGGATAATTATTAACATAGTTATCCACAATTAACAGACAAGTGAAACCTTTATCAGCAACTGTTACATAGAAAAAACAAGAATTTAACAACCCTTGTGGAAAACTATAACACAGTAAAAATCCACAGGGTAAAAGTCTGTTAAAACGGTTGTGGAAAAAAAAGGTTATGCAAGTTTTATTTTTTTATCCACAGTTGAAATTGCGAAAAACTTTCTAAAAAAACTTGTATTTATAGGAAATTAGTTATTTAAAAAATCGTCATAACATGATATGCTAGTTAAGCAATTGTCTGAAGAAGTGAATTTTAATTAAATATAAGAGTCAGGAGGTTTACTGATGACTACAAAGAGAACATTTCAACCAAAGAAGCGTCACCGTGAACGCGTCCATGGTTTCATGAAGAGAATGAGTACAAGTAATGGTCGCAAAGTTTTAGCAAGACGCCGTAAAAAGGGTCGTAAAGTATTATCAGCTTAGTTTTGAAGGATCACTAAACATTTGGTGGTCTTTTTTTATTACAAAACGAGAGTAGACTGGTGACATATGAGAAAAAGCTATCGAATAAAAAAAGAAAATGAGTTTCAATATGTCTATTCCAACGGGGCTTCGGTTGCAAATCGCAATTTTGTCTTATACAAAATGCCTAAAGAAGGGCAGAAACATTTTCGTGTAGGACTTTCAGTCGGAAAAAAAGTTTCGCATACAGCAGTTGGTCGTAATCGTATCAAGAGATATGTACGCCAATCACTATTAGAGTTGAAGCCAGAGATTCCAGCTGAATTGGATTTCTTGATTATAGCTAGAAAACCGGCAGTAGATTTAGATATGTTTGAGACGAAAAAAAATATTGTACATTTATTGAAATTAGGTAATGTATTAAAATAGAGTTAAAAAATATGACTAATAGGTGTAAAAGTGAATAAAAAAAGCTTAAAGAAATACATAGGTGTTGCTCTACTGCTTAGTGTTGTCTTGGTTTTAGCTGGATGTTCAAACCTAAACGAGCCAATCACAAGCAATAGTACGGGATTCTGGGATCATTACGTTATTTATAGTTTTTCTAGATTCATCCTCTGGTTAGCTTCATTAGTAAATAACAGTTATGGTTGGGCCATTATAATCTTCACTATTTTAGTGAGAGTTATCTTGTTGCCACTTAATTGGTATCAAATCAAGAGTATGAATAAGCAAATGAAGATCCAACCTCAAATGCAGGCTCTTCAAAAGAAATATTCCGCTAAAGATGTGGACACTCAACAAAAACTACGTGATGAGACACAAAAACTTTATAGTGAGGCGGGAGTGAACCCTGTAGCTGGATGTTTACCATTGGTGATTCAACTACCAGTTATGTTTGCTTTGTATCAAGCTATTTATAAGACAACTCAACTTCGTAATGGTAGTTTCTTATGGATGCAACTTGGTAAAGCCGACCCATACTACATTATGGCTATCTTAGCGGCTGTATTTACTTTCTTAAGTACTTACATTTCTAGCTACTCACAGCCAACACAAAATTCGACGACAAAGATCATGACTTGGGTTATGCCAATCTTTATCTTTGTACCAGCATTAACTTTCCCATCAGCTATTACAATTTACTGGGTAGTAACTAATGCGTTCCAAGTTCTCCAGACATTGGCTTTCCAAAATCCGTTCAAGTATCGTCGTGAACAAAGAGAAGCTGCGGAAGCTGAGAAAGAAAAACAACGTCGACTTAGAAAAGCTAAGAAACGTGTTTATAAGAATCGAAAATAATTGACAATTTAAAAAAATCTCGTTAAGATGTTTTTTGAAATTATTCATATATCATATATAGAAAAGTAGTCAAGGTGCTTTTCCGTCAAACATTGGCGGATTATGCACTTTTTTTATGCTCAAAAACAAGGAAGGAAATAAATTATGCCAAGTTCAGTAACCGAATATGACACTATTGCTGCAATTTCGACGCCTCCTGGGGAAGGTGCTATCTCAATTGTTAGGATGTCAGGAGATCAAGCAGTTAACGTTGCTAAAAAAGTTTTTAAGGGACGTGATTTATCCAAAGTTGCTAGTCATACAATTAATTATGGCCACATTTATGATCCAAGCGATGACTCTTTGATTGATGAAGTTATGGTCTCTGTAATGCGGGCCCCAAAGACTTTTACGCGAGAAGATATCATTGAAATAAATACCCACGGGGGTATAGTTGCAACTAATAAAGTGCTCCAATTATTGTTGGCCTATGGTGCTAGAATGGCCGAACCAGGTGAGTTTACTAAACGTGCCTTCTTAAATGGTCGAATTGATCTGACACAAGCTGAATCAGTAATGGACTTGATTCGTGCTAAAACTGATAAAGCTATGCAAGTAGCCGTTAATCAACTGGATGGAAATTTACATCATTTGATTTCTAATTTGCGTCAAGAAATATTGGATTCGTTGGCTCAAGTTGAAGTTAACATCGATTATCCAGAATATGATACCGACCAAATGACGACGAAAATGCTTTTGGAAAAGGCTAAAACTGTCAGCAAGAGTATCGATAGTTTATTGAAGACAGCTGATAGTGGTGAAATTTTGCAACACGGTTTAGCTACGGCAATTGTTGGGAAACCTAACGTTGGTAAATCTAGTTTATTAAATCGTCTTTTAGATGAAGAGAAAGCTATCGTTACTGATGTTGCCGGAACAACTAGAGATGTGGTCGAACAATATGTCAATATCGATGGGGTACCTTTGAAGCTGATCGATACTGCCGGTATTCGTGACACTGAAGACAAGGTTGAAAAAATCGGTGTTGAACGTTCTAAAGCAGCTCTAAAGGGTGCAGATCTAGTGATCTTAGTTCTAGATTCTAGTCGTGAATTAGAAGAAGACGATTTAGAATTACTCGATGCTACTCAGGACAAACGTCGAATTGTAATTTTTAATAAAGTTGATTTGATGCCAGTAATTACTCCAAACTCAGTTGTGCAACTAAAAGCTGACGATGTGATTTTGAAGACTTCAGCTATCAAAAACGACGGAATTGAAACAATCAAGCAAACTATTAGTAAATTGTTT
Source organism: Companilactobacillus futsaii JCM 17355 (assembly GCF_001435505.1). Lineage (GTDB taxonomy): Bacteria > Bacillota > Bacilli > Lactobacillales > Lactobacillaceae > Companilactobacillus > Companilactobacillus futsaii. The sequence goes on from NZ_AZDO01000052.1 coordinate 26,276, forward strand.
AATGCTGGAATTGAAGATAACAACAGCAGCAACGTGATTATTACAAGTGCGCGTCAAGCTGGATTGCTTCGTAAAGCCAAAAATAGCATCAATGACGTTATTTCTGGAATCGAAGCAGGAATGCCTATCGACTTAGTACAAATCGATATGACGGCTTGCTGGGACACTCTCGGAGAAATTACGGGTGAAAGTTATCAAGATGAATTGATCACGCAATTATTCTCACAATTTTGTTTAGGAAAATAAGTATATAGGTGAATAAAGAATGGATATTAAGGAATTTGATTCAGAGACTTATGACGTCATCGTTGTAGGTGCTGGTCACGCTGGTTCAGAAGCTGCTTTGGCTGCTGCCAGAATGGGCCAAAAAACACTTTTAATTACTATCAACTTGGATATGGTCGCTTTCATGCCATGCAATCCTTCGGTTGGTGGACCCGCTAAAGGAATCGTCGTTCGTGAAATTGACGCTTTAGGTGGGGAAATGGGTCGCAATATTGATAAGACCTACATTCAAATGAGAATGCTCAACACTGGTAAAGGTCCAGCAGTTCGTGCTTTACGTGCTCAAGCTGATAAGAACATGTATCACCGTATGATGAAAGATGTTCTTGAAGATGAGCCTAATTTGACGCTTCGCCAAGGAATTGCTGAAAGATTAATCGTTGAAGATGGCGTCTGCAAAGGTATCGTCACAGCTACAGGTGCCAGATATCATGCTAAATCAGTTGTTCTGACAGCTGGAACTTCTTCACGAGGAAAGATCATTATTGGGGAATTGATGTATTCATCAGGTCCTAATAACAGTATTCCTTCAATTAAGCTTTCAGAAGATCTTGAAAAGCATGGTTTCAAGTTGACGCGTTTTAAGACTGGTACACCTCCACGCGTTAATAAGAACACAATTAACTTTGATAAAACGATTGAACAACCTGGTGACAAAGAACCAAACCATTTCTCGTTTGAAACACCAGATTCAAATTACTTACAACATCAAATTTCTTGTTGGATGACTTATACTAACGCTGATACTCACAAGATCATCCGTGAAAATCTTGACCGTGCACCAATGTTCTCTGGAGTCATCAAGGGTGTGGGACCAAGATATTGTCCTTCAATCGAAGATAAGATTGTTCGTTTCGCTGATAAGCCAAGACATCAAATCTTTTTGGAACCAGAAGGTAAGGATACTAAGGAATATTACGTTGGTGATTTCTCAACTTCAATGCCTGAAGAAGTTCAATTGAAGATGTTACATTCTGTTGCTGGACTAGAAAATGCTAAGTTGATGCGTCCTGGTTATGCGATTGAATACGATGTTATCGAGCCTTGGCAATTGAAACTAAACCTTGAAACTAAGGTCGTTAAGAACCTCTTCACAGCTGGTCAAATGAATGGAACTTCTGGTTATGAAGAAGCTGCTGGACAAGGTATCATGGCTGGTATCAACGCTGCTTTACGTGCTGAAGGTAAGGATCCATTTATCTTACGTCGTGACGAAGCTTATATTGGTGTATTAATTGATGACTTAGTTACTAAGGGAACTAACGAACCTTATCGTTTGTTAACTAGTCGTGCTGAATATCGTTTGATTTTGCGTCACGATAACGCCGATTTACGTTTAACAGATTATGGCTACAATCTAGGCTTAATCAGTGACAAACGTTATGATGCCTTCAAACAAAAGCGTCAAACTATTGAGATGGAACTAAATCGCCTTTCACGTAAAATGATTACTCCTAAGATGGCCCTATCATTCTTAAAAGCACATGATTTGAAGCCATTAAAAGATGGAATCTTGGCTGATCATTTCTTGAGAAGACCAGAAGTGCACTATTCGGACATCATCGATATGGTTGGAGAAGCTGATTATCCAGTCGATCGTCGCGTGGCTGAACAAGTAGAGATTGCTACTAAGTATGATGGCTATATCAAAAAAGAGAAAATGCGTATCGAACGTTTGAAGAAGATGGAATCAAAGAAGATCCCTGAACGTATCGACTATACAAAGGTTGATAGTTTAGCTACTGAAGCTGTTCAAAAGCTAAGTAAAATCAATCCGCAGACAATTGCTCAAGCTAGTCGTATCAGTGGTGTTAATCCAGCTGATATTGGAATTTTGAGTGTTTATATTGAACAAGGTAAGATTGCTAAATTACCTGAAGCTAAATAATTAAAAAGAACCTCATTGGGATGTAAAAAATCCTGACGGGGTTCTTTTTTGTATAATTTTAGTGCTATAACGTTATGGACAACTATAAATTAAATTTTGACAAAGTGTATTGTACCGATATTTATTTTTCTGAAAAAAGTAAATCTTTTGAGTGAAAATCCCTTGGTAGCAATGTTCAATGGATTGAATAAAAAAATATTAATTTTAATAATTCATTTGATTTTATATTTTACGAACGATAAAAAATAAATTATTGACATTGTTCGTGTTTTAGTATAATTTGTTGTGTATTGAATCAAATAGAAAGGTTGAACAATTTTGAAAAGATCCACCACGTTGCTTTTATTACCAGGTTTATTAATTATTATTATTTTGTTGATATACCCAGCGCTAAGAATGTTTATTCCAACTTTTACTAGTGGAAATTCTTTGTTTGAAAATTATCGATTGTTCTTTTCAAGCAGTAACAATTTAAAGGTGATTTACCGAACATTAATGATTGCTGTGGCTACAACCTTAGTAACTTTAGGCTTAGGATTGCCGACTGCTTATTGGATTTCACGCTTGAACGGAAATTGGCGAAAATTAGTTAGTATTATCGTCTTGTTTCCAATATTAACTAATGCGGTCGTGAGAAATTTTGCTTGGATAATGATTCTTGGTAAGAACGGAGTGATCAATAATTTTTTAATGAAAATTCATCTAATTGATACTCCTTTGACGTTACTTTATACGAATCTTGCCATCATTATTGGGGCAGTTTACTTATTCCTACCAATCATGATTACCTCATTAGTCAGTTCTTTTTCACAGCTGAATAGTGAAATAGAAGAGGCTGCTGAAGTTTTGGGAGCTAGACCGGTAGTTGTCTTCTTCAAAGTTATCTTGCCACAAGTATCTTTGGGAATATTTACTGGTTCGATTTTGGTTTTTGTGGGAGCATTGACGGCTTATACCACACCACAATTATTGGGTGGAAATAAGAATATGGTTCTGGCCACTTTATTACAGCAACAATCGATTACTTTAGGTAACTGGACTAGTGCCAGTGTGATAGCAATTGTTTTGACAGTTATCGCTGTTGTAACGATGTTTGTTCTAAATAAAGTTTCTAAGATGCTAGATCGGAGGAATAATCTTGAAATCAAAAATTAGATTTTCATCAGTGATAGGTTTTATCGTTTTGTTGCTGCTAATTTTGCCGCTGATGATAGTCATAATTACTTCTTTTGGGTCAGAGACGGCAATATCTTTTCCAATTAAAGGCTTCACATTGAACTGGTATCACAATGTATTTCAACAGCCAGACTTTGTCGAGGGAATGAAGATGAGTTTTATAGTTGCTATTTTGGCAGCAACAATCGCCCTGTTAATTGGGATTCCTGCAGTTTATGCATTAACGCATTTTCAAATCCACCATAAGAGTTGGTTTCAAAATATCTTCTTGAATCCAGCTTTAATACCAGAAATAGTTATCGGTTTTGCGCTTTATCAAACGTTAGTAATTAGTTTTGGATTGCCACTGTTTTTGAGTTTGTTAGTCGGACATTGCTTGTTGTGTTTGCCTTATGTGATTCGTTTACTGACAGCAGGGATGATGGATTTTGACAATCGAATTGAGGAAGCCGCCTGGATGGTCGGATATAACAAAATTGTGACGTTTTTCAAAGTCGTTATTCCTAATATTAAACAGAGTATTTTGGCAGCATTCATTCTCTCTTTTATTACTTCCTTCAACAACATTCCGATTACGTTGTTCATGAATGGACCATCGTTGAACATGCTACCAACATCCATTTTGAATTATTTGGAAAACAATTATGATCCGACTGTATCGGCAGTGTCAGTTATTTTGATGCTCATCACAGCTGCTTTGATGATGATTGCTGAGAAGTATTTGGGATTAAACAAACTAACTTAGGAGACATATTTTGGCACAAATAAAAATAGAGAATCTAACTCTGTCATATCAAAAAAATAAACAAATTCTAAAAGATTTATCGTTGGAAATTAATAATGGTGAGTTGTTATCGATTTTGGGACCTAGTGGTTGCGGAAAAACAACCATGTTAAGGCTGATATCAGGATTGTTACCGATTCAGGGTGGTTCTATTAAAGTCGCTGGAAATGATATTTCCAAGGTACCAGTTTATAAAAGAAATTTTGGAATGGTTTTTCAAAGTTATGCCTTGTTTCCTCATATGACAATTTTTCAAAATGTGGCCTTCGGATTAAAGCGTAAGAAACTATCTAAAGAAGTGATTTCAGAAAAAACTTTGAGTATTTTGAAAACAACCGGCTTGATAGATTTGAAAGATAGGATGCCTAGTGAATTATCTGGTGGACAGCAACAACGAGTCTCATTAGCCCGTGCTTTAGCTATTAATCCGGATGTTTTGTTGCTAGACGAACCTTTGAGTAATTTGGATGCTAAGTTACGAATAGAAATGCGTGAAGAAATTAGTCGTTTACAAAAAAAGATGAAAATGACAACGATTTTTGTAACTCATGATCAAGAAGAATGTTTTGCTATTTCAGATCGTGTAGCAGTGATGAATAAAGGTAAAATTGAACAACTTGATACACCTGAACGAATCTATCAACATCCAAAGACACGTTTTGTGGCTGAATTTATTGGTTATGACAACTTTATTTCTAAAGACTGGGCTACAGAACATGGTTGGAGTTATAACGATACAAATTCGGGTAAGTATCTAACAATCAGACCTGAAAATATCAAAGTAGGTACGGGAAACAATACTTTGAAAGGTAAGATTACAGCTCGTAACTTTTTGGGCGATTGTTATCAATATATCGTTGAAACAGAACTAGGTCGGATGAAAGTTGACACTGACAATAAGGATTATCAAATAGGTTCTGAACTAACTTTATATTTTGATAAACAATCACTAATTGAACTAGAGAATAAATAAATTAAATAGGTGAAAATATGAAAAAATTTGCAAAGATTTTGACTATCGTTACAACGCTCTTGATTGCATTGACAGTTGCCGGATGTGGTAAGACTGCTAATAAACAATTAACTGTTTCAACTTTTGGTTTAGCAACTAAACAAATGACTAGGGATGTTTTCAATCCATTTGCTAAAGCTAACGATTTGACAGTTAAGAGTCAGTTTGGGGACAGTTCTTCTAGATTCACACAAATCTCACACAACCCAAATTCTGGCGTTGACGTTATTGAATTAGCTCAAAATAACGCTGTTGCAGGTAGTAACAAGAATTTATTTAAGAAACTTGATTTCAGTAAAATTAAGAACTTCAAATATCTTTCAAAAGATCAACAAAAATTAGCTAAGGAAACTAATAGTGTCCCTTATACGGTCAATAGTATTGGGATTATTTACAATCCTAAAAAAATTGGCAAAATCACTTCTTGGGATCAACTTTGGGATAAGAAATTAGAAGGTAAAATCGCTATTCCTGATATTGCAACAACATTTGGTCCAGCTATGGTTTATATCGCTAATCAACACGCTCAAAACCTTCAAGCAAGTTCTAGCTTTGTAGACAACGGCAAAGTTGATGAAAAGCAAGCTTTCGCACAATTGAAAGCCTTGAAACCTAATGTAGTTAAAACTTATGCTAAATCTTCTGACCTAGCTAACATGTTTAAGTCTGGTGAAATCGATGCTGCAGTTGTAGGTGATTTTGCTGTTGGTATGATCAAAAATGCTGCTCCTGATGTTGAATACATGGTTCCAGAATCAGGTACATATGCTAATTACGATACAGTTTCAATTTTGAAGAATAGTAAAAATGAAGATGCTGCTTATAAGTACATTGATTACCGTATCAGCAAAGCTTCTCAAAGTAAGGTTGCTGAATCAAATTCATTGAATAATGCTCCAGTCAACTCATCAGTAACATTAAAAGATCCTCAATACATGACTTACGGTGATACTGCTAAACGTGCTAAGATGATTGATTTCAACTACGTTAACAAAGAATTACCATCATGGATCAAGCAATGGAATCAAACTATGAACTAAAAGGGAAGTTGAAAATGCAAGTAGATACGTTGATTGAAAATGGACTAGTTTTTAATACTTTTTCACAAAAGTTTGAAAGAAAAAATATTGCGATTGAAAATGGGAAAATTTTAATGGTTGGAGCCGATTTACAATTTGAAGCAAAAAAAATTGTTGACGCTTATAATCGTTATATTATTCCGGGATTGATCGATTCTCATATGCACATTGAAAGTTCCATGACTGATCCTGCTCATTTTGGAAATGAAGCTGTTAGATTTGGAACAACAACGGTCATCGCTGATGCGCATGAGATTTCAAATGTGGCTGGAATCAAAGGTTTAAAAGATTTTATGGCTCAAAAGAGTATTATTGATGTCTTTTATGCACTACCTTCTTCAGTTCCTTCAACTAGAACCGAAATGGAAACTACTGGTGGCGTGATAGGATTAGCGGAGACAGAAGAATTGCTTAAAGATCCTAGAATCGTTTGTCTAGGTGAAGCAATGAATTTCAAAGGTATCGTTTCTCAGCCTGAATCTTTGATCAGACAAATTATTAAGCTGTGTAAGGAACTTAGACCGACAATGCCTCTGGAAGGACACTGTCCTCAATATTCTGGCTTAGACTTAGCCAAATTTGCTGCCAGTGGAATTACTTCTGATCACACTTATCAAACACCAACTAGTATTGTTGAACGAATCAATAATGGGATATTTATCCAATTTCAGAAGAAATCAATGTCAAAAGAGAATATGCAAACCATCATTGATCATAACTTCTATGAATATGCAGCCTTTGTGACGGATGATGTGATGGCAGATGACTTAGTCAATGGACATTTGAATGTTATCGTTAAGGAAGCTATCGATATGGGAATGCCGGCTGAAAAAGCTATTTATATGGCAACCTATACTCCAGCTAGAAGAATGTCTTTGAATGACCGTGGGGCGATTGCTCCGGGTAGAGTGGCTGATTTAATCTTTTTGGGTGATCCACAACAATTTAATATTCAAGAAGTCTATAAATCTGGTCGGTTAAGCTCCAATATAACGCCGTTACATCCAAAATTTTCAGTATCATTGAAGAATTCAGTTAAGGTTAAAAAAATAACAACGGCTGATTTAGAATTATCAAGTGACAAAACTAGTGTTTTGGCTAACGTAATAGAAATAAATCAACAAGGTACTTTTACAAAACACATTCAAGAAAGATTAGCAGTTAAGAATGGTTTAGTGGATTGGCAAAGTGCCGGTTTATCGTTATTGATGGTTCAAGAACGTTACGGTAAAAATGGCAATGTCAGTTTTGCTTTGGTAAAGAATGCTTTGAATAAGCCAGGTGCAATTGGTACTACTTGGGCTCACGATCATCATAATTTGATGGTTATGGGAACTGACTTGGAATCGATGGTTGCAGCACAACACGAACTGGTAGATGAACAAGGTGGCTACGTTGTAGTAAATCAAGGACAATTAGTCGCGAATGCACCATTAAATATTGGTGGAATTATTAGTTCAAAACCAGTAGTCGAATTGGCACAGGAGATCAAGCAAGTACGTACAGAAATGCAAAATTTGGGGTATCATAATTTCAACGAAATAATGTCCTTCTCGACGATTTCACTATTAGTTTCTCCAGAATTAAAAATCTCTGATGTAGGAATGTTCGATGTTAAGTCACAACACAAAATTCCGCTCTTTGAAAAATAATTTAGATAAAACATAGACTCTATTAGATGGTATTTTCTATTCTTATGGAGTCTTTTTTTACAGTCTTATTTATCAATTGATAAATTTTTTTTGCAGTCGTTATAACGATAGTTGATTGAAGAATTCTTGTTATACTTAATGAAAATAGATATGTTAGGGGAGCTCAATTATGTTAAAGAAGAAAATTGGACTTATCATTGCATTATCTTTAGTAATGTTGTTTATAACGGCTTGTGGTCAATCTCAGAAGACACTGACTGTTTCAACATTTAAAACTTCTGCTAAACAGGAGCAAGAAAATATTTGGAAGAATTTTGATGAGAAATATGACCTAAAAATCAAAGGGGAATTTGGCACGGAAGATGAACGTCTAGAAAATAGTAAGACGGGAATTGACGTAATCGAATTAACACAAAGATACGCTGTGCGTGGAAACAAACAAGCAAGATTTAAAAAGTTGGATTTTTCCAAATTAAAGAATTTTAAACTCTTGTCTAAAGAGCAACAACAAATCGCTAGAAAAACGAATAGTATACCTTATCAAATTAGTGTTTTGGGCGTTGCCTATGATGTAAAACAAATTGAACAGTTTTATTCCTGGAATCAACTCTGGGATAAGAGATTGGAAAAACATCTCGCTATTCCTGATATTTCAACGGTTTTTGGACCAGAAATGCTATACATAGCACAGGGACACTATCAACGTAAGCAGGTCACTTCGGTTTTTGTTGATAATGGTCTAATAGACGCTAACCCAACCTTTAGTGAATTAAAAAAATTACGTCCGAATATTTTAAAAACTTATGAAGATCCTAAAAATTTGATTAAAATGTTTCAGTCAGGAAAGATTGATGTGGCTGTAGTTAGCAATGAAATTGGTGAGAAAATTCAAAAAAATAATGAAAATGTTCGATACGTTTTGCCAAATGAAGAGACTTATCTTAGTTATAAAATGGCAGCTATTCTAAACGATGGTCAATCTAAGGAATCTTATCGTTACTTAGATTACTTAATCAAAGCTAATAAAGATAATTTGAAAAAGAATAGTACCTTCGAAAATGTTCGAAAAATTGATTATACTTTCTTAAATAAACATTTAACTAATTATACTAAGCAGTGGAATGAAATTATCGAGTGATAATTAAAAGCGTAACGCCGTTATAATGTAGATTATCTGATTAATTTAAAACTGAAGTTGCCATTAAAGGTGGTAAAATTGTTTCAATAGGTATTTCGAAAACGATTGCAAAAAATGCTTTAAATTTGTTTGGAAGATATCTCAAGAAATATTTTACGAGGTGATAATATGGAGAAAATTGGCGTTATCGGTTTAGGGAATATTGCTCAAAAAGCATATTTACCAGTTATGGCTACATTACAAGATAAATTTGAATGGCATCTAACTACTAGAAATGAACAAAAAGGTCAAATGTTGGAAACTAAGTATGGTTTCAAACATTTCCATCAAACACTTGATGAATTGATTACTGAAAAACCTTTGGCAGTTTTTGTACATACACCAACTAAGACGCATTATGAAATCATTAAACAGCTACTAAATAATGATATTAATGTGTATGTTGATAAGCCAATTTCTGAAGATTTAGCTCAAGTTGAAGAATTGTATGAATTGGCTGAAAATAAAGGCTTGATGCTAACTTGTGGATTCAACCGCCGCTTTGCACCATTTGACCAAGAATTGAAACAAATTGCTGACAAACGAACAATCGTCTCAGAAAAGATTCGTGAAAATTCGCCTCAACCGGCACAATTTGCTATTTTTGATTTAATGATTCATTCAGTTGATACTGCTCTTTATTTGATGGATGAAGAGATTGAACGAGTAAATAATTTTGTAGTAACTAATGATAAAGGAGATTTGGAACAGGGTTATATTACAATTGAAGGTCAAAAGAGCCATGTTCAAGTAATTACGAATATGGTTGGTGGTAGCAATTTGGAATTATCAACTGTTCAGGGAGCAACGACACGCCAAACGGTGACGAACTTGAATCTTTTGGAAACCTACCAAACAGGGATGACGACACAAACTTCACGTCCAGATTGGGAAGAAACACTAGTTACAAGAGGTTTTGATCCAATTATTCGAGCTTTTCTTAAAGCTGTGAGTGAACAATTAACTAATCCTGTCAGCCCCGAATCGTCTATTTTGAGTCATAAATTATGTTTCGATTTAGTAAAATCTTTACAAAAATAAGTAATTGCAGCGTACCACAATATCTTGGGGCAAACATACGTCTCACTACAAGATGTTCCATGTGAAACAATTTACAGTAAAAGCTTGCTATGACAAGGTTTTAAACTTCCAAAATTTGAAAACGGATACTACTATTTCGGTAAGTAACAACTAGATGTAGTTTGGAAAACAATTGACTTGTACTAGTAAAACATGTCATACTACTGACGGTGCCAAACCTAGATAAGGGAATTTGATTGGCGCATTAGCGTTTGGAAAATCGATGCACCTTATCACGAAGACTTCACATTTTATGTGGAGTTTTTTTTATAAATTTATAAATTTTTAAAAGGCGTACAAATGATAAAAAGAATAGCATTAGTTAGTTATGGATTGATTTTAAGTGCTGTGATCGGTGTGATTGCAGCTTTATTTTTAATAATTGAAAATTTATTGTCAGAATTAGTCTGGATGACAAATAATCAATTACTACAGATCTTATTTGTAATAGTTGGTGGATTTATTTTATATTCTCTTTTGAAACGATGGCCACATCTTCCTAAGACAGCGCATGATTCAATTTCGGAATTAAAGACTAATCAGACGATAGACTATCAAGATGTTTTTGCTAATTTATTGATTACGTTAGTTATTTTGACTTTTGGAGCTGGAGTTGGACCGGAAGCTGCTTTATTAAGTGCTATTATTTCACTATCAATTTGGCAAGCTGATAATTTACGGTATTTATATTTTCATTACGATGAATTAAAACAGCTTCAAATTAGTGAACGCATGAAACGTTTGTTTAATCCTTTTGCATATCGACAAAAATACAATCAAAAAATAGCTCCCAAAGTTACAAAGATTGTCAGACAAAAGAAGTTATTGTATGGAATCTTTGCTCTCAATGGTGTAGTTAGTTTTGGATTGCTATTACGTCAAACCGATCAACCATCATTTGTAACAAAGCTGGGTCAAACTAATTGGAATTTAAAACAAATTTGGATTGTGCCGGTATTAATGATTTTCGGAATGATTTTTGCTCAAATTTGTAAGTGGTTATATCAATTTTTTACTGAACAAATCTCTAAAATTTCTTTGACTTTATCAACAAAAGTGGCCATCGGAACTTTAGGTGTCATAGTTATCGTTTTACTAGAACCAGAATTACTTTTTTCAGGACAACACAGCTTACATTTACTAGTTGGTGATTGGTCGCAAAAAACGGCACTATTTTTGATAGGAATGGCGATTTTAAAATTGATTTTCCTAGCTTGGTGCTTAAATTTCAATTGGCGTGGGGGAGATATTTTCCCTTTAACCTTCGCGGCAATGATTTTAGGATTTGCGGCAGCGCAGTTATTACCGAATTTTGATAGATTATTGGTTGTGTCAGTGGTAACAACGACGATATTATCAGAGTTAATTTCACCAATAGTTGGCGGAATTTTCTTGATATTTTTCTTCCCAATTCAGTTATGGGTAATTATTTTAGTGATAGCTGGATTACTATATGTAATTGATAAAAAAGTTGCTTTTTTACAACAAAAATAAACAAATAAGACCTGATAGAATTCATTTTTGAGGTTCTATCTAGGTCTTATTTATTTTGCTATTTTTTCAATTTTCTCACTATCATAATTACTAAAAGGCTGGCAAATATACCTGAGAAGAGGCCAGAGAATTTGTATTGACCAGCAAAGTAAAATGTTATGGACGCAATCAAAGATAAGGCCGTTAAGAAAATTAATATTTTAAAATGATTAGATTGATTGTCAGTTTTTATTTCAATCTTATTTCTAAAGTGCGTAAGAATGAACATAGCGGTAATATTCAAAACTCCCATGACAAAGATAATTACGCTGACCAATGTCGTTAGTTTAATGATATTAAATAAACTTAATATGAGAAAACCTAAGAATATGATATCGATTGCCGTCAAAATCCAGATGATGGGTTTAATGCTTTTCAAAATTTCTTGTTTTTTCAAATATTCAGTCATACCAGTATCCTCCTTGAGAAGTTGATCTAATGAAACTTGGTAATAGTCGCTCAAACGAATCAGGCTACCAATATCGGGATAGCTGTGTTCGGTTTCCCAACTCGAAATAGTTTGTCGAGAAACGTTTAAATCGTGCGCTACTTTTTGTTGGGTAAACTTGCGCTGTAGTCTTTCCTGTTTTAAGTGATTGCCAAATTTCATAATTTTATCTCCTCTTTTTAATTTGATATTAAACTTACAACGACCGAAAACCTAGCAAAGATTCTAAGCATAACTAATAGCAAAGAAAATACCCTCAAAGTCTTCTCAACTTTGAGGGTATAATTTTAATTATTTTTTAATTAGTCGTGATAAATACCTTGAGCCCATTTCTTGTTTTCACTGTCAAAGAAATTAGGGTTGTCGGTTTGATCAGGATTTGGTGTAGCAATCTTATTGATTCTATCAATCAAATCTTTATTGTTATCGTCTGGCTTGTACTTAGCATTTAAGTAATAATCAACGATATCGAAAACAAAGTCACGTCCTAAAACAATTCCGGCGAAGGCCAAGACGTTAGCGTTCAATTGTTCCTTAGCGTAAACAGCTTGAGCAATATTACCAACGATTGCGGCACGGATACCATCATTTTTATCTGCAGCAGTACCAATACCGATACCTGTACCACAAAGAACGATAGCACAGTCAGCACGGCCATCATTTACGGCATCAGCAGCACGTTTACCGTAAATTGGGTAGTGAGTTCTTGTGTGATCATAAGTTCCGACATCCAAAACTCGATAACCTTCAGACTTCAAGTGGTCAGAAATCAACATCTTTAAATCAGTGACAATGTGGTCGTTAGCTAAAGCGACAATGGTGTGCTTGTCAATTTTTGGATCAACGTACTCAGGTTGAGCTCTATCTTCATCGTAATCATATTTATCAGTAGCCATAATTAAATCATCTCCTCAAGCATATTTAGACGTACTTGGTGTCTACCGGCAGCATAATCAGTCTTTAAGTAACGATTAATGATTGATAAAGCCAATTGTGGTCCGACAATTCCAGAACCAATTGCAATTGCTTTGGCACCGTTGTGTAAAGCTGTCATATGTCCAGTACGTTCTTCTTCAACGTTGGCTGTAACCATACCTTTGACTTTATCGGAAGCCATGGTACTACCAACACCATAAGCATCAAACATAATTGCTTTTTTAATACCGCTTTCAAGGACCTTATGAGTAACGGCTAATGAAGATTCAATAAAGTCCTTAGCAGGAGTAGGTGTAAGATCGATTACATCGTAACCTTGCTTAGTTAAATTATTCTTAACGAATTCTTTTAGTTCAAATCCGTCTTTATCAGAACCTAAAACTACTTGCATATTTACTTCCTCTTTTCCACGAACTATTATTGTTATGTGAACTAGAAGTGTTCATTTGTTCCCTCAGAAACACTTTCTAATCAACATATTAGATGATAAAATTAAGACAAATGTTTAATCAAATCATTTAGGGATATTATATGTCCCTAATGACGATAATAGTTTTATGAAGAAGGTGTGTCAAGTGAAAATATCATCGGGTTGGGAACAGTCCATTTATGTTTTGTTAATCTTATCTCGGCTACCAAAGGGTAAACATATCAACTCTTTGGCACTAAGCGAACGACTTCATGTATCAAACTCGTATTTGAAAAAAACAATTAAATCACTAGTAAAGGAAGGATTAGTAAAATCGTCTCCTGGTAAGCTAGGTGGTTTTTCTTTGGCAATACCACTTGATGAAATTGATTTTTACAAAGTCTTTATGGCTATCGAGGGGCGAGAAAAGGTTTTTGCTAGTCAACATTTGCTAGTTCAGTTTTTAAATAAAGACAAGCCTAAGCTGGAGCCTTGTGCAGTTAGTTCGGCGATGGATAATATTGAAAATACTTTAAAAACAACAATGAATAGCATTACTTTAAATAAGATGATGAAGCAAATCCAAGAAAATTATGATATTGATGATTTAGACGAATGGATTAAAACTGTCGCTAAATAATGAAAAAAGGTCTCGCTAAACTATTATAATTTGGTTCTTTCTTGAGTTAGGTTAATGTAAATTTCCGTCTTCCACACAAGTCCTGTGATTGGCTGGAGAATGGCGGCACTATTTTGAGCTTTTGCATGGTCCCAAAGACGCAAAATCTCAAAACTAGGCCTTTCTGTAAGTGCTAAAGCACTAACAGAAATTTGGCGGCTGAGCCATCACAGGACTTGTGTTCCAGACTAAATCCTAGTTTTATTATTTATTTCAAGTAACTCAAAAAAAATAACATCTATTCAGATATAGTCGTTGGATTGCGACCATGATCTGAATAGATGTTTTTTC
>NZ_AZDO01000005.1 GCF_001435505.1 Companilactobacillus futsaii JCM 17355
TCTTAACTTTTCTTTATTTTTCCAAAGTGGCTAACTTGTTCTTGCAATTTGCGTCTATTTTTTCTTGTGTTACTTGTGGAAGTATCTTTGTATACAATTTTGCAATATTATCAATATCATTCACATCTACAATTGAAGCTGCACAGTGACCATAACGACAAGGTAAGCAAGTTGTAACTGTCGCAATCCCTTTACCAACCTTATGAGCTTCACCACTATCAGTCCCACCATTATTAAACATGTCATATTGAAGCGGTAAGTCATATTTAGTAGCAGTATTTCTAACTAGACTGACTAATTTTTTGTTAGGGGCCATTGTTCGATCAAAATGAGTTAACATTGGTCCCTTACCCATCTGACGATTATTTGTGTTATCAGTTCTGAATTGATTTGGATAAGTCGCAACATCAATTGTGAAGTAAATATCAGGTTTGATCATTTGTGCTGAAGTTTTAGCGCCCCTTAATCCAACTTCTTCTCCGTATGTTCCGATGTAATAAATATCATTTTCATGTTCAATATTTTGCATAGCTTTAGCAATTTCTACTAGTGCAAAACAACCGTAACGGTCATCCATAGCTTTACCCATGTATGTATCAGGTAAATTTGTAGATTCGAATTCCGTTCCAAAAGATAACATGTCTCCGACATTAATTCCTAAATTTAAAACATCTTGTTTAGTTTTAGCTCCAATATCGAAATACATTTGAGAATCTGCTGTTTTTTCATATTTACCAGCAACTAAACCATTGAGTTTCTTACCATCTTCTGTAGTCAATCTTAATCGTTGAAATGCTAAAGTATCAGTTTTAACACCTCCAACGACAATTAACATGATCAACCCACCATCAGTAATACTACGAACCATGAATCCTACTTCATCCATATGTGCTGCAATAGCGACCTTAGGCCCCTTGCCTGTACCTTTTTGGATACAAATCATACTCCCTAAACCATCATAAATTGTTTCATCGCAATATTTTGCTAAGGTATCTCTCAAAATATCCCTAACCTCATCCTCACAAGAAACTATTCCATCAGCATTTGATAATCTTTCAAGTACTTTTACATCGACACTCATTAAAACTTCCTCCTTTATTCTTCTGTCGCTTGCTTATCCTTTAACATTCCTATCATTTCTTCAATTAAATCTCTCGCCAATAAGCTCGTCATTAAATGATCCTGTGCGTGAACCATTAATAGTCCAACTGGAGTTTTTTCTCCACGAGCCTCCTTTGTAAGCATATCTGTTTGTAAATTATGCACTTCAGCACTAGTTTTTCTGGCTTCTTCCATCTTAGAATCCGCTTCTTGAAATTTGCCTTTTCTTGCCAATCTTAATGCTTCAAAAGCTAGTGCTCTACTATCTCCAGAAATTGAGATGATTTGAAATACTTTCATTTCTGTTTCGTCCATGACATTAACTCCTCTTAATGGCCAATGTTATTTTGTATAGAAATTCTTTGTAGTTTCTAACTTGAATAACCGATTTCAGCAAATCTTTATCTTTCATCAATTCAATCATCATTCGACTGATTTCTTGATGAAGTGTTAAATGCCCACGGCCAATGTTGATCAAAAATATTATTTGTACTTCCTTATTCTTATATCTGATTGGTTTTTTTAAAATCGTTACATCGATTACTTCTTGGTTAGCAACATTATTCATCGGGTGCGGTCCAGCTATACCATCTTCGTAGACCGTACTAATTTTTAATTCCCGTTCCAAGACACTATCTTTATAGCCAAATTCAGCTTTACCGCTCCTTTCTAACGCTGTTGCTCGATTTTCTAAAATGGAAAGATAATCATTATCTTCACAAATGTGGAAATTATCGGCATCGAATAGTCGGATTATAGATTGCATTTCGTCCACAAATTGTTTGGGATCTTCACTCAACAATCTGACTGATTTCTCTACCCTATTCAGATTGTCTCTAGATAATATGGGATCTATTTCAATAACTGGTATTTCAAAAATTTGGTCAGACAAATCGACTGTAGAAACAATCAAATCATCTTCAGAATTAATTTTATAAAGCTCATTTGTCGCAATAGTCTTAATCTTAGACTTTGGAAATAATCGACTAATACCTGTTTCCAGTAAGTATCCAGCGCCTCTTCCATCTTGAGTTAAAACTACAACATTACGATAATTTTCCATCTCAAGTAATTTTTGACGTTCCAAGCTAGCAGCAAAATAGATAGCCACATATCCCAATTCATCTTTGCTTAACTTATGTGCCAAATCTTTGTTCAAATAATGCATAAAATCTAGTGATGCATTGATAACATTGGCATATTTCACATAAACATCATCAATCAATGGATTAGTTAATTGATGATTAGTCGTTAAACGTTTGAACAATGTAGCGACATGTATCAACAAGAAACTTTGTAATTCTTCATCATCTTTAAAGTTCGTTTGATAAGATTTATCAACTTTGATCAAAGCTTGATGTATTCTTTTTTGTAAATATTGTTCTTGATTAGTCTCTACAAATGACAATTTTCCTATCATTTGTTTCTTTAAATACAGAACCTCGAAGTCAGGAATGTCCATGCCATAGGTTTTCTCAATATAGCCAACAATATCTTGAACTAACATCTCTACTTGATCATTACCGTCGCCCGTATCTTCCGATTCAGATACACTAATGTAATTCTTCTTAAGCAGTCTAAAAATTAGTAGTCTCACATGCTCAATAACATTTTTTAGCAACAAATCATTAATAGATAAATTATTTTTTCTAAGACTATCTTCAATAGCTTTACGTAACTCGTTACCATTAATCATTTGTGTAAATGTAATGTACTCCGGTGTCATAACTGGAGCTGACAATTGCATTCTAAAGAGATCGATTATTGCCTGGCGTTTATCACGTTCATTACCAGAAATGTAAATACCATAGTGAGGCTTGCCAACAACTTTCAAGTTTTTCTCTTTAAAGAATTGATTAGTTCGTTTTAGATCATCTTTGATAGTAGAAACACTGACTCCAAATCGTTCAGACAAATCCTTTAGCGTAATAAAATCACCGGCTAACAATAAAATAATTTCTAAATTAAAAAGTCTCTGTCTGACGTCTGTCATAGTCGTATTAACTTGTCGAAGTTGATGAGTGTATTCTTTAAATTTTTTATCATCAAAGATTTCTAAAACGTATCCTTTGTCTCGAATGTTATTAATCCTGAAGCCATTCTTTTTACCCGCATCGTTTAGCTTTTTTATATCAGAAGAAACAGTTCTGCAACTAACATTTAACTTTTGACAAAAATAATCCCTTGTAATTGGATTTGGCAAATTTGTTCTTAATAAATTAAGAATATTACCATATCTCATGAGTTTTTCTCCTTTCCAGTTCATATTGTATCCGCTTTCAAAAACAAACAAAATAATGATTCTTGCAATTCATATTTGCAAAATATATCTCATACATAAATTCTAATAATACCAAAAAAGCCGATAGTTTTTTCTATCGACTCATATGATATATTCTTTTCTTTTTTTAAACTTGTTCAGCTAATTTGTTTTTTATGAAATCAGCTGAGTATTGCAACTTGTCCAATTCTTCTTGTGGCAAGTCCAATTGCACCTGTTTAATGACACCTGTTCTTCCAATAATGGCTGGATATGACAAGTAAGTTCCATATTCTTCACGGTAATTAGAAACTGGCAGTTCAATATGAGCATCATTCAAGACTGCCAAAGCTAACTTCACAGCTGCAGTTGAAATACCATAATTAGTATATTTCTTACCACTAAAGACTGTGAATCCACCCATTCTGATATCTTCATTCAATTTATCAAGGTCAAGGCCATCCTCTTGAGCCCAGTCTTTAATAGAACGATCCATCACTTTAACAGTAGACCAAGCTGTGAATTGAGAATTACCATGTTCACCCAAATTGTAACCTTCGACAGATCTTGGATCGACATCTAAAGCTGCTCCAACGGCACGTTTCATTCTAGCGGAGTCCAATAAAGTTCCAGTTCCCATAACTTGATTCTTAGGTAGTTTTGTAATCTTTTGATAAATCGAAACTATGACATCATTAGGATTACTAATAACTACGATACAACCGTGAAATTTTGTTTGGTGAATTTTCTTTGCTACATCGGTTACAGCTTCACTAGTGATTTCTAATTCTGCAAATCGATCCGGTACTACTCGATCCTGCAATTTGATATTACCAACAGCCGAGATAATAACGTCAGTGTCATCTAATTGAGAGTAATCATTCACGAAAATATTAGTGTGAAACGGCAAATTAGGCATCGCATCTTCAAAATCCAACGCATCAGACTTTACTTTCTTTTCGTTTTTATCAATCAAAACTAAATCATCGGTAAAACCACTAGCAACGATATAATGCGCACATGCTGCACCAACGTTACCCATTCCGATGATTGCTACTTTTCTAGTCATAAAATCAGCCTCTCAATCTATTAAAGAATTTCTGTTTGTGACTGCCATTATACTCTAATTTCATTAAAATATAATTAATAATTTAAAATAATTAAATTTTGGCACCAAAAAAGCCACTCCCTTTCGAGAATGACCAAACTTCAAAACCTATTTAAGATTTTTCTTGATGTAATCAGCCGAATATTGCAATTTATCCAATTCTTCTTGTGGCAAATCTAATTGTAATTGTTTCAAAATACCTTCACGTCCTACAATAGCTGGATATGATAGATAAACTCCGTATTCTTCACGGAAGTTAGAAACTGGCAATTCGATTCTGGCATCATTCAAAATAGCTAATGACAATCTAACCGCAGCGGTTGAAATTCCGTAGTTAGTGTATCCTTTGCCATCGAAGACTGTAAATCCACCCATACGAACGTCTTCATTGATCTTATCTAGGTCAAGACCTTCATCTTTAGCAAGTTTCAAAATTGATTGATCCATTACTTTAACTGTTGACCAAGCTGTGAATTGGGAATTGCCGTGTTCACCCAAATTGTATCCAGAAACTGATCTAGGATCGACCTTGAAGGCTTTACCAACGGCACGTTTCATACGAGCTGAATCTAGTAATGTACCAGTTCCAATAACGCGTTCTTTAGGGAAACCTAGTACTTGTTGATACATCGAAGTCATAACATCATTAGGGTTACTAATTACGACCATGATGCCATGGAATTTTGTTTGTTTGATTTTGGCAGCAACTTCTTTAACATCGTCACCAGTTGGTTTCAATTCTCCAAAACGGTTAGGATGGTCGCCACCGATCAACTTAATGTGACCTACAGCTGAAATAATTATGTCAGCATCGTCCAATTGTGAATAGTCATTTACAAAAATATTAGTGTGGTATGGAAGATTTGCCATTGCGTCCTCAAAATCCAACGCATCAGCTTTGACCTTCTTTTCGTTTTTGTCGATTAAAACTAAATCATCCACAAATCCTCCAGCAACGATATAGTGAGCACAGGCTGCACCAACGTTACCCATTCCAATGATTCCAATTTTTCTTGTCATAAAAACATTCCTCACAGTCAATATTTTTTGATTCTTTCTGAACTTCAGTTAGTGTAATATTCCGTCCTCCATAGCAAAGAAAATTTGGCTGGAATGCACTCTGCCTTGT
>NZ_AZDO01000053.1 GCF_001435505.1 Companilactobacillus futsaii JCM 17355
CCTTTATGGGTTTTTGTGTCCACTAGTGTTCGGTTATATTTTACAATCTGCCATAAAAAAGAAGATATTACTAGATTTGTAGCAATATACTGCAATTCCAATAATATCTTCTATTTATTTTTTGAAGTAATTTATATAAAGATAGAATCCACAATCTAG
Source organism: Companilactobacillus futsaii JCM 17355 (assembly GCF_001435505.1). Lineage (GTDB taxonomy): Bacteria > Bacillota > Bacilli > Lactobacillales > Lactobacillaceae > Companilactobacillus > Companilactobacillus futsaii. The sequence goes on from NZ_AZDO01000053.1 coordinate 160, forward strand.
TCCAGAATAGCAAAGAAAATTGGCTCAAATGTGAAATTTTCTTTGCTATGGAGGACGGCAATTAACACCTATATAACTTTATACTCCAAATCAACCAAACGATTACGAAGTATTTTTCCATTAGTAGAACGTGGAAACTCGTCAATTTGGCGATATTCCATGGGAACTTGATAATTTAACAGATTGTGTTTGCCAAAGTCAGCGAGATTGGCACTGGTCAAGAAAGCATTGTCGCGCAACGTTAGATAGGCGATAGGAACATTCTTTCCAGCACGCGATTTGGTACTGACAACACAAATATCCTTAATACCATTGACACTTCGGAAGACATTTTCTACTTCTTCAGGATAAACGATTTTATCCGCAATATAGATCAAGTCAGCTTGACGTCCTTTGAGATACAAGAAGTTGTCATCATCTAAATATCCAACGTCGCCAGTCTTGAAAAAGCCATCTTCAGTAAAACGAGATTGAAAAAGTTCGTCTTTGTTTAAATAACCTAACGCTACCGTTGGAGATTTGACTTCGATGCAACCGACATTGTCTTGATTGATATTAGTAATGCGAATTTGAGTCGTGAAGAAAGGCTGACCACAAGAGCCGGATTTGATTTCTGCATCATTAAAATTTAACGCTGAAATGTTAGCAGTCGTTTCTGTCATGCCGTATGATTGCAAAACTGGAATATCTAACATATTGCAACGTAAAACTGTCCAACTGTCAATTTGTCCTGTTCCCAAAAAGACACAACGGAAGTGTTCATTGTATCTTTTGCCTCGAGGAAGACCATTGAGCAATTCTCGCAATAACGGTGGCGTTAGGGAAATAATCGTAGCTCGTTCGTTGATTAAAATTTTATTGATTAAATCGATGTCGAAACCATCAATCAAGTAAACGCTAATCCCATAAATCAATGATCGCATGATAATTGAAAATCCTGGAACATTGAAGATAGGTAGCGATAAAACCCAAACGTCTTGTTTGTTGATGCCAAGATTTAAACTCGTTCCCATGGCGGAGTAAAAATAATTGCCATACGTCAACATTACGCCAATATCATTTTTGTCAGCACTCGGTGTGTAAAAGACCGAAGCAATTTTTTCAGCAGGGTATTCTGAAACGGGCTGATAGTCTAAATTGCCATTCATACTCAAAACTTCTGACATAAAAATCTTATCACAATCGATTTTTACGATTTCATCAGTGTGTGCTGAATCACTAATTAAAATAGTTTTGGGTTGGCAGTCATTGACTTGGTACTGCAAAGTTTCTAGTGGTAATTCGGTATCAAGGAAGATTGTTCGTGCCCCTAGTTGTTGAAGTGCTAAAATGGCAACGTAGCCATTAAAACAATTATCGGAAAATAAAGCTACGGGGTCATTTTCCCGAATGCCGCTAGTGTATAATTTGCCAGCAAAGGCTTGGACAGTTGAATTAAGTTCGCCAAAAGTGAAATCCGCGTGTTCTAGAATTAGAGCAATCTTATCGGGATCGAGTTTGGCACGTTTGACTAACCAGTTTTCCAAAATATGACCTCTTTTCCTTTAAAAATTTGATACGCTTAAGTATATAATTTGATTGTAAAACATAAAAACAATAAAATTTAACTAAGTTCTGAAAAAAATTGAGGTATAAAATGAGTTTGCTAGATGATTTAGGTATAGAAGTAGTCGAACAGGGTAGACACAAAGTGGTTTTGCAGCTGGATTTGACCGAAGAACACTTACAAATGGAAAATAATAAGACCGGTGTGATCAATGCGATGTTGTCCGAAACTGCCGCAAGCATTGGAGCAAACTTGAATGTTGAAGATGACAGTTCCGCTGCCGTCTTGAGTGTATCCTTACATAATTTAAACACACTTAAACTGGGAAAACTCGTTGTGGAAGCGATTTCTGTACGAGTTGGTGAAAATGTCCAAACTTGGCAAGCTACGACTCACTACGAAGAGAGTGCTATCAGCAATAGTTTGAGCACAATAACGTTAAAAAAAATCCAGATCTAATTGCGATAGATTCTGGAGTTAATGATTTCAAAAAAGGCTAAGACAATTAAGCTGACGCCAAATAATTGATATATAAATATAATAGTTTTTGAAGGGTTCAGAATAAACACGATTCCTGCAATCATTAGTAGGGCTGAATAAAAATAGTCCAAGTAGGGTGTGATCTGAACTCTTTTTGTCATTTCATGAGAATCTCGAAATTGGTTGATTCCGTTGACTAATAAAATAATTCCTAAGACTGGTGGCACTAATGGGATGAAATAACGGGCAAATAATAAAACTCCTAAAGCTAAAAACAATGCTCCAATGCCCAAACCAATGGCGATGTTATTTTCTCCCGTCAGTTTGCGAATACTTAAACCATCAATAATAGAAAGAATTCCGTAAATGGCAATGTAGCTGGAAACGATGTAAATAATGATGTTAAAGCTCTTAATTGGTGCAATAACGATTAAAATTCCTGTAGTTAGCAAAAAAATAAACCGTAACCAACGGTAAAGTTGGAACTGTCTAACCATTTTTATACTCCCCCTAAAAACTCTCTAAATATATGATAACAGAAAAGTTTTGAAATAGAATTAATCATAAAAATGTATTTCACAAGCTTATTTATAAATTTATAAACAGACTATTCTGGCAGTGATGAGCTTTTTACTTTAATTGTGAAACCAATGTGGTAATTTATAGTTAAGTAGATATTAGGAGGAATTAATATGAGTGTTCGTGCATCTGATAAAATGGTTGAAGTTTTAGCAAAGTGGGGTGTCGATAACATTTATGGTTTACCCGGGGATTCTGTTGATACAACCATTGATGCCTTATATCGAGCCCAAGATAAGATTAAATTCACACACGTTTTGCATGAAGAGGTTGCTGCCTTGTCTGCTGCTGCCCATGCTAAATTAACTGGAAAACTCGGAGTCTGTCTTTCTATCGGTGGACCCGGCGCAATTCATTTGTTGAATGGGCTATATGATGCCAAAATGGATCACGCACCAGTTTTAGCAATTTTAGGACAAGTTCAATCCAAGTTGCTCAATACTGATTTCTTCCAAGAAGTCGATACACACGTTTTATTCGATGATGTGGCCGTTTACAACAAAATTATTATGGACCCACAATCATTACCAAGAATTATGGATGAAGCTATCAGAACTGCTATTGCCAAAAAAGGTGTGGCTGTTTTGACGATTCCTGACGATATTCCTGACCATATGATCAAAGATAATTTCACACCTAACGTTGATAATTTCCAAATGGAAAACTACAAAGTCGACGATGCTCAAATCAAAAAAGCTCTCGAAATGATTAAGATTCATTCCAATCCTATTGTTTTAGCAGGTGTTGGGATTAAAGACGCCAAGAAAGAAACTAAGGAATTTATCGAGAAATACAAAATTCCAATCATTTTGACTATGCCAGCTAAAGGTCTAGTAGATGACGATCATCCGTATAATTTAGGGCAATTAGGTAAGTTAGGGACTAAACCAGCCTTTGAAATGATGCAAAAAGCTGACCTTGTTATCATGCTGGGAACTGACTATCCTTATGCTCCATATTTGAATAAAAAAGTTTCAGCAATCCAAATTGATACTAACGCGGATAGACTAGGTAAACGTCGTCACGTTGATGTTGCTATTCAAGCTGATGCTAAAGAAGCTATTAGTCGTTTGAATGAATTAGGTGAACCAGTCAAAGAACGTCCATTTTTGGACGAAGCTGTGGCAAAAATCGGTCAATGGCACAGCTGGATGCATGATGTTTATACGAAAAAACACACTGGTGTCTTGCCATCGTTGATGTTCCACAATCTCAGTCAAAGCGCACCTAGTGATACGATTTGGTCAATTGATGTCGGAACTTCGACCGCTTTTGGAGCTAGATTCTTAACTGCCAAATCTAGTCAAAAATATACGATTTCTGCTTGGTTAGGTACAATGGGATGTGCTTTACCAGGAGCAATTGCTGCTAAACATGATTTTCCAGATCGTCCCGTTTATGCAGTTGCCGGTGATGGTGCCACAGCTATGGTCATGCAAGATTTTGCTACTGCTGTCAGATATAATTTACCAATGTTGTACATCGTTTTGAACAACAAATTATTAGCCTTCATTGAATACGAACAACAATCTGCTGGTCAACAAAATTACGGAATTAGTTTGCCGGAAATTGACTTTGCCAAAGTTGCACAAGCTTGTGGTGGAATTGGTGAAAGAATCACGACCGATGAAGAATTTGCGGATGCAATTAAGAAGTATCGTCGTCCTGATAAGCCAGTATTGTTAGATGTGGCTGTAACTGACGAGGCTCCACTTCCGGGTAAAATCATGATGGATGAAGCTCATGGTTATGCTAAATTTGGTTTGGGCCATGTGATTGACAAGAAGAGTTTGCCAGAATTGCCACCAATGAAAGAAATCTTGCGTTCATTCTTGTAGGATAATGTTGATAGGATGGTGTTTGTGATGGAAGATAAGGAAAAGAGCCTTTGGGAAATTATTGCCAAGCAAAAAAAGAAATATGGCAATATTTCCACTCCTGAAGTTGATTGGGGAAAAGATATTGAACTTATAAAAGCATTAAATAAAGAAGATGATTCCTTTGACGGAATTCCTTTAGAAGAATTTAGAAAGAAGCATTCTCATAACTTATGAAAAAAATCCAGCTAAGAAATTAATCTTGGTTGGATTTTTTATTTTCAATAATACGTAATTTATAAACGTAAAAGGCGATTATCTAAGTTAAAAAAACATTGTGGTAGCAAAAAAATGCTATCTGATGATACAATTAGAAAAAATCAGAAAGGAATTTTAACTATGCTGATAGACTTTACAATGAAGAACTTTAAATCTTTTAAAGATGAGACAACTCTGTCATTAGAAACTGGTGAGCGACTTAGCAAGTTCAGAGAGAGTAATACTATTTCCATAGGAAAAATTTCCTTGCTAAAGAATTTACTTATCTTTGGGCCGAATGGATCTGGGAAATCAAATCTCTTAGATGGTCTCAAATTGATGCAAACTATGGTTACACAACCACCGCAAACAGTTAACGAAAAATTAATCGCAAATAATTTTAAATTAAATGATGAATCACAAAAGAAAGATGTCTTTTTTGAAGTAATTTTTAAAAGGGGAGTAAATATATACAAATACTCCTTTGCGTTTAATAAAACTAAAATTACACGAGAAACGTTGGCGGTTCTTAATAAAAATAATTGGAAAATATATTTTTCACGAGAAAATCAAGAATTTGATGTTAAAATAGCTAACTTTTCTGACGTTGAAAATAGAACCAATGAGAATAGATTATTTATTTTTGATGCTCAGCTCAATAATGATAAATATGCAATCGATGTTTTTAAGTGGTTTTCTGAAGATTTGATTTTTGTTGGGGATTTTACAGAGAATGATCATATTAGCCAAATGGCAGAAATACTGAAGACTCCTAAATTAAATAATCAGTTTTTGAAATTTCTTCATTTTGCTGACTTTAATATAAATGGTTTGGAAGTTGTTGAAGAGCCACTGTCATATTTTTACTTTCTTGATGCGATTGAAAAACCAAAAACTAGAATTAAACAGGTTAATCGTATTTATACCAAGCATAAAATTTATGATAATAACGGCGATGTAATTGGAACAAAGAAATTTCGATTAGAAGAAGAATCCCGTGGAACTCAAAAAATCTTTATGATAGCTTTGGCCTTTTTGAATGCCGAGTTAAATAATAATGGAAAAACTATCTTGTTTGATGAATTTGATGATTCACTTCATTTGGAGTTGTCTCAAGCAATGGTCAAAATTTTTAATTCTCAAGCTAATCAGAATCAATTCATCATTACTACTCATGAATTACAACTTCTGGATTCGGATGTTAGGGTTGATCAAATATACTTGGTTCAAAAAGATTTTCAAGGGGAGAGCAATTTAATTTCAATTTTTGATTTCAAAGATACTAAAAATACTACTCGCAGTGGAATTAGTTATATGAAACGCTACATTCAAGGAAGATTTGGGGCAACTCCGATTATTGACTCTGATGAGATGTTGGAGGCTTTGACCCAGATACAATCCGATTGTGGAGAAATTCAAGATGGCGAAGTCAGGAAAGGCAAAGCTTTTTAGAAGAACTAGCAAGAATTTACCTGAACAGAAAATAATTGGAATATTTTGTGAAGGAGCATCAGAATTACAGTATTTTAAAATGCTTCAGAGAAAATATGGAAAAAGTCTATATAGAAGTAATAATGATATGGTCAATAGCCAACCGTATACTAATGTTCAGAAATTTATAAAACCCATATTTGGTAGAGAAGACTAAAAAAATCCAACCGAGAAATTAATCTTGGTTGGATTTTTTGATAATTTTTTTAAAGTGGACTGAATTCCTTGATCACATATTCGGCAGGGAATTCTTTTTTGCCGTCTAAATGTTTTTGATATTTGGTCATATGCTCAATCTCGTTATAAGCATCTTCCAACTGCGACATCGTGTACTTTTGAGTTAATTCGTCGATTGATATTCCGTAAAATTTTGACAAGTAATCTAACAATTCATTAATTTTGGGCGAGATACCCACGAATTTATTCGTGGGAGGTAAGCCCGTCTCCTTTACTTTTTCTTTGGTCTACCAGCTTTACTTTTGGTAGTCCTTTGATTATTTATATATTTCTCAACTACTTCTTTACTCATGTCGCCTAGTGTACTCATGTAATAACTTCTTGACCATAGATTCCCTCCCCAAAATTGTTTACGTTTGATTTCTGGGTGATTTCTAAGGAATATCCTTGCACTTCCACCTTTTAACGCTTTAACAACATTCGTTGGTGAGTTTTTTGGTTTAAATGATATTAACATATGGACATAATCTTCCATGACTTCCATATTCTCGATAGTAATATCATGTAACTTACAAATGTAAGATAGTGTTTCTTTTAACTCGACTCTCAATTCTGGTGTGGTAAATGTTTTATTCCTATATTTAGTTACCCAAATCAAGTGAAAATGAAAATTATAAACATAACCGTCAGCATATATTGCATTTTTTATTTTATCCATTGAATTTTTTTATAAACCTCTCTAAATAAGTGTTTTTTTACAAATTGTACATGTATAATGCTAATTAGTAAATGACGGGAGGTGAAAAAATGAAAAAGAATGAAATGGAATATATGATGGGGTTGAAAATGAGAATCTACCCTAACAGAAGACAAGAAGAAATCTTCTGGAAAAACATTAATGCTTCTCGCTTTGTTTATAACAAGTTAGTCGCCAATAGTTGGACTGACTCACCAATTTATAGTAATAAGTTAGATAAGCTATTTCCCATTCCAGAAGAATACTGGAAGTACAATAAGAATGGTAAATTACTTAAAGCTAGTACAGTTCGTCCAACAGGATTAGCGCGTATTACTAAAGATAAGTACCCATGGTTAAGCGATAAGGACATTGACAGCGATATGTTATCTAAAGCTGAAATGAGCTATAAGTCAGCTTGGAATTTATTCCATAAAGTACATAAATCTGGAACGCCAAACTTTAAACGTAAATCTAATCCGAATCAAGGATATAGAACGTCTAATCATTACAGTTCAAACACTATTAAGAAAGATGGTGGTGTTCCATCCTTATACAATGGGTCAATCAAATTTTTAGATAATAAACACATTAGATTACCTAAAGTTGGTCGTATCAAAGTTAAACTGTCTAAAAGACTACCTAATAATCAATTAGTTAGAATAGCTACTGTTTCTATCAAACATTTACCTACTGGAGAATGGTTCGTTTCATTTTTGTTAAAGAGTGATGAGCCATTTAAAGAACAATTACCTAAAACAAACTCTCAAGTTGGTTATGATCTAAATACCGAAAACTTTTTAACTGATAGTTACGGCAATACCATTGATAATCCTAGGTTTTACCGCTCTATCAAAGGTAGATTAGCCAAAGAACAACGTAAGCTATCTCGAAGAGCTAGACGGGCTAAATCTGAAGGACGTAAACTTTGGAAATCTAAGAACTATCAAAAACAACGTAAACTAGTAGCTAAACTTCACGCTAAGGTAAGAAATCAACGTAAAGACTTCCTTCATAATCTCTCAACTACACTTATCAAAAACCACGATTTGGTAGTTGGGGAGAATTTGAAGAGTAAAAATATGTTGAAAAATCATGCTTTAGCTATGTCCATTTCAGATGTTGGTTGGAGAACATTCATTGGTATGTTGGAATATAAAGCCCCGATGTACGGTCGTATCTTTATTGAGATTGATCCAGCTTATACTACTCAACAATGTAGTGAATGTAAGTTTAGAATGGGTACGAATAATACCCGAAAACTAACTCTCAAGGATAGGGAATGGACGTGTCCTAATTGTGATACTCATCATATTAGAGATTGGAATGCTTCTAAAAATATCTTGGCTAAAGGTTTAATCGAATTATCTAAACCATTAACTGAAGATAGTCCAATATATAAGTAATAAGTGTACGGGCGTTTGGCAACTCACGTCCTAAATTCTGGTAATTAGCGCATAAGACGTTATGATTCCGATTGCTTAACAGCATGAGATATTGTAATGCAATGCTTTATCTGAATAAGTTGTGACTAGTAATTAAGTAGTGATGAGCTATTTAGTGAAGTTCACATGCCACTGACTTTAGTCAGTGCTAGTTGACTATCTTCTGTAATCATCATTACTGCCTCCGCCATCATAGTAGTGCCTAAATTAATTATTAGCAAATTCTCATTTTTTTTAGAAAGCTGATATATCAATGATGGTGTAATTGATGGCAAAAATTAACTAAAAAAATTCTCTAAATGAACGTAATATTTTTTAGAAAGCTGATATATCAATGATGGTGTAATTGATGGCAAAAATTAACTAAAAAAATTCTCTAAATGAACGTAATACGACAAATGCTGTCGCCCTCGATTTTTATAATTAAGTCATAAATTAATTGTTATGGAGGGATTTTAGTATGAAAGAAGAAAATAAATTTAGCTCTAACGAGAGTGAAAAGTTAAATAATTACTTAGAAGGAAAAATTTCTAGCTATCGTGATGAAAGAAACAAAGAAATAACAAAAAATGCTACAGAATATATAAAATTTTATGGCGATGAAGAAAAACCAAAAGAAGATATTAAAGATTTCTCTTGGGTATTAAATGCTGATAAAAAAGTATTGAATTTGGGTCGAGATAGTAAAGATGTAAAAAGTATAAAGTGGGGGATTTCCAATATGGTAATAGGTAATCCTGAATCAGCTGACTTTTATCTGTGTCTATTAAATCCCCGTGTAGAAGATGCAACAAAGAGTGCGAAAAATGTCCAAGAATATATTTTAAAAGAGACGGGAAAAAAATCCGAGGACGAAATTTCAGAGAAAATAAAGAATTCACCAAGCTATCTAAGAAATGAATTTTATTTTGATGTTGATCATTATAAAAAACATATAGATAACTATGATGAAGGGAAATCAGAAGATATTTCAAACGTTCTTTCAAATGAAATGCAAAATTTACAAGAAATTATAAAAGACGATAAGAATGAATATACAGATTTTCAATCTTGGTATGACGATTATACAAAGGGATACGATAATTTAAATGATAATAATGAAAAAAAGAAATATACGAAAAATAATCCGTTCCTACAGGCATACTATTTGCATTCATATTATAATTTCTTGTTTAGAAGTCAGTTCTCAGGGGGAAATGAACTAGCGGTATTTAATGGACTTTATGACAAGCAAATGAACGAATCATCCAAAATAAAGAATTTGAAAATTTGTGATTTAGAACTATTCCCATACAGAACAGAAAGTAAACCTTCAGATACATTATTTAAAAAAGGTAATTCGTATAAGGATTTGAAATCGTCTCAATATGTCGCTGATTTAATCATCAAGCGTATTCTTGATTACAAAAAGAAAGAACCAATATTTGTCTTTAGATCATATAGAGAGTGGTTTAAAGTCATCGAATATGAATTAGCTAAAGGATTGGGATGGATTGAAGATGGAAAAGAATTAACACGCGAGGAAGAATTAGAATTGTTAAAAAAATATGATACTAAATTGTGGCCATGTTTCTATGGTTTCTCTTCCGTTCAAAGTGGTAGTTTATCAAAAAATAATGTTGAAAAAGCGCCATTGATTGGAGTAGATATCGAAGAAGCAAAATATAACGATATCCAAAAAAACTTCAAATTAAATTAAATCCCAAAATCAGAGGTCAAAAAATGGAAAATAGACCACTAAGACTATTCCACTACCTACTAACGAATGCGCAAGCTCTGACTACCGAAGAACTGATACAAAAATGGGATAAGATATTTGACTTCGATCACAATATGCAAGTGTCCGCCAAAAGACGGGCAATCCAACGAGGATTAAAAAGTATTGAGGATGCTCTGAATGATCCACAAATGAAAGAACTTTTTATTTATCACAAGGAGCGAAGTGGCAAGGTTTACGAATATTCCATCGACTACAATGGCGAAACTTTTATCAATAATCAAGAAGCGTTAGTTTTGACCAAAATACTCTTAGCCAGCCGAGCTCTAAATAATCTGGAAACGACCACCATCATCAATAAGTGGCAAAATATGAATTCCACTAAGGCTAGAAAGACTATCAAATCGGCGGTAAACGAGAATTTTGACAACGAATCCTATATCATCGACAGCAATGACCGGGAAAAAACGATTTGGGGGTTGGAAGAATACATCCAAAGTCGTTCTAATATCAGATTTAATTATCGTAATTTAGAAGTGAGCGGTAGTCCCGAAGTTAATGAAGAAATATTGCCGCTGCACGTTTTTTTCGATAATTATTACTTCTTCCTGAAGGGCTATAAGTTTGAAAATAATCGTTCACAGTTTAAAACTTATCGAATCGATTGGATGAAGGATATCATCAAAGTTAAATCTAAGATTAAATTAATTGGTCAAAATATGCCCCAGAACTCCAAAGAAGATCCCAAGAGTTTGTTCGCTTATGACGGTGAAGAAAAGAGTCTTGAATTCGAGTATTACGGTTTTCCCGACTACATCTATGACAAATTTCCTCAAGTCGAACTGGAAAAAGTGGAGCCTGATAAACCAAAGAAGTTCGGCTTTCCAGTCCATAAGATGCGGGTCAAAATTCATTATTCGGACGGTGTCAAAATGTGGCTTTTGAGTCAAGCAACTGTTCTAAAAGTTCTTTCACCACCAGAAGTAGTGGAAGATTTGCGTAATTTATTAGAAGACGGGCTCAAAATGTATCCAAGAAAAGGAGAGAAAAATGAAATCTCAACAGATTTGGATAGTAAAGCTTAACAACAAAAACGATAAATTAAATCAAATAATGCACAAAAATTTGTCGTACTTCTTTTTGACTAATCAAGAATCGCAGTTGTTAAAAGATGAAACTTTGACTGATATTCCCTTGGACGATCACGACCCAAAAAAAGTAAAGTATGTCGTTGGTGTACCTGAAGAAACTAATCTGGTAGTTTGTTTGTATCGAGTTTCCGAAAAAAATCTAGAAATCAAAGATGATCATTTCACCTGGATAGTCGGTAAAGAAGTTGACCGTATTCCCGAATTCAACAATTTAGAAGTGGGTGACAAGATCCAATAGGCGACAGATTTTGTCTTTTATTATTTGTACAATGACCCTATCAATGAGATAAAAGGGGACATTACAATGAAACGAACAACTGAATACGATGTGAATTTGACTATCAATGGTGAGATAGAAAACGCCGATTTAATCATTTGCGGTTGGCATTATCAAAACGACTTCGACCAATTTGACCACAACATGTCGAGCAGTCCTAAACACGCTTTAATATCAGAAGTTAAGCGCTTACTAGCACAAGACCAAGTTCCTAGATTAGAGCTACAAGTTTACAAAAAAATCATCAATCGTTTCGGTGCGACTATCAAGTTTGGAGAAAATTATTCAACTGATGATATTTTTAAGAAACCAGAACCAATCGTTTCAGATGTCGAAATACCAGAAGACTTCGGCATTCATCTTTCTCAAACTATAAAAGACGAAATTGACGAAGAAACCGACGGTTTTGTCAAAGGAACTAATGCCAAACATTATCTTCCTGGCAACGCTTTTGAAGAAATCGATAAAGAATATGTTCAAGAAAGAAACAAGGAATATCGTCGCTTAATGGCAGCTTTTGACGACTTTACCAAAGATTATTCAGAAACTGACAAAAAAGTGCTAAAAAGAAATTTCAAAGCAAAACTGCAACATGAACTAACTCAACTAGTCAAAGAAAAAGCTGCTCAAGAAGATCATTATTATTTCTTAGAAACGTACTATTATCCACTTTTGACAGCCAAAGATAGTGGCAAAACTAGTGTCTTGCGGGATTTGTATAGTCGAAGAGATAACCCCGAGCAACTAATCGAAAGAATCAGTTCATTAAAGATTTGTAACATTGATCCTTACGTAAATTACGAAACCTTTCACAGCAATATTGAGTATTCGGATATGGTCGAAGAGATACGTCAAAACGAAGAACTGTACAATGTCAGTAAAAAAGTCGTCGACCGTGTAAAAGATGTCAAAACTAACGTCCGTCTAGTAGTAATCGGATATGAACAAATTTGGAAAAAGCTCTTTCGCAATGCCTATATGCATCACATTGGGAATGGATATCTCCTAATGGAAAGAAAACTTAATCAACATACTTATTGCCTAAGACGTGCAACTGACGGATTGACTTCCAAAAATATTTATCCGGTCGTCATTTCTGCAGCAGATTATGAAGATTTGAAAAATGATTTATTCTAAAATAAGCGGTTTCACTAGAATGGAAATTTCAATCTAATGAAACGGCTTTTTTTAATATTAAGACACTCACACTCAAAAATTAAAAACTTTTTAATAAGTATAAATGTTTCACAATCCCTATAGCCACGGTAATCATGTATCTTTCCTTGATTCTGTAAGCAAAAACTTTAATAAAAATCTTGCAAGTATATTAAAAAACAATTAAAATAGCAATATTTCAACCAATAAAAATTAATAGGGGGTGTCATTATGACAACGCAAAAAGTAGATCATGATCACGAGGTGGACCATCGATTGATTGTGCAAGAGAATAAGTACTACGCCAAATCTTCACGAATCAATTATTATGACCTTGTCATCGAATCTGCACACAATGCAACATTAGTCGATGCAGATGGAAACGAGTATATCGACTTGTTGGCAAGTGCTTCAGCCATTAACGTTGGTCATACGAATGAAAAAGTCGTGCAAGCAATTCAAGAGCAGGCCGAGAAACTGATTCATTACACACCTGCCTATTTTCATCACCGTCCCGGACAACAATTAGCTGAACGTCTAGCCAAATTAGTTCCTGGATCTGAGAAACAAGTGGCTTTTTCAAATTCTGGTTCCGAAGCCAATGACGCTATCATCAAATTTGCCAGAGCTTATACCGGTCGTCCTTACATCGTTTCCTTCATGGATTCGTATCATGGTTCAACTTACGGCTCAATGACACTTTCTGGAGTTAGCTTGAACATGGCTCGCAAGATGGGTCCATTACTTCCCGGAGTAGTGCACGTACCGTATCCAGACTTATATCGACGATATGAGAATGAAACGGAACACGACGTAGCTTTGAGATATTTCGATGAATTCAAGCAGCCTTTTGAAAGTTTCCTACCAGCTGATGAAGTAGCCTGTGTCTTGATTGAACCAATTCAAGGCGATGGCGGAATTAGAAAAGCTCCCGAAGAATTCATGCAACTAGTTTATGATTTTTGTCACCAAAACGGAATCTTGTTTGCCGTTGATGAGATCAATCAAGGAATGGGTCGCACGGGTAAAATGTGGAGCTACCAACAATTTAAGGATATCGAACCCGACTTGATGTCCGTAGGTAAGTCACTAGCTTCAGGGATGCCTTTGAGTGCCACGATTGGGAAAAAGGAAATCATGCAGAGTCTTGATTCACCAGCACACGTCTTTACTACCGCTGGAAACCCAATCTGTTGTGCCGCTTCAATGGCAACCTTGGACGTCTTGGAAGAAGAACAGTTGATGGACAAATCCAACGTCGAAGGGGCATACGCCGAAGAGAGATTTTTGGAAATGCAAAAGCACTATCCAGAAATTGGCGATGTACGAATGTATGGTTTAGATGGAGGAATCGAATTAGTTAAGGACCGTCAGACAAAGACTCCTGATCCTGATTTTGCCAACAAAGTTATTTATTATGCATTTCAACACGGAGTTGTTATGATTACGCTGAAAGGTAACATTTTGAGATTTCAACCACCTTTGGTCATCACGCACGACGAGTTGGATAAAGCGTTGAATGTGTTGGATGATGCATTTGCGACCGCAGAAAATAATCAAGTAATTATTCCAAGTAACGAAAAAATTGGTTGGTAATCAAGAGGAGTGTATTTTTTATGAGTGATTTTTTTAAACGTTTAACCTTAAAAGAAGATCCGAGTATTTATGAGGATAAAGATTCACATTTAGTTCGAGTTTTAACAGTTAAGGATTTCTTGGCTTTGGGTGTCGGGACGATTGTTTCCACATCAATCTTTACTTTGCCAGGGGTCGTTGCCGCACAACATACCGGTCCATCAGTGGTCTTTTCATTTATCGTGGCTGCTATCGTTGCCGGGTTGGTTGCCTTTGCTTATGCGGAGATGGCTGCCGCAATGCCATTTGCCGGGTCTGCGTATTCGTGGATTAATGTTATGTTCGGTGAGTTCTTCGGTTGGGTCGCTGGTTGGGCCCTGTTAGCCGAGTACTTCATCGCTTTAGCCTTCGTTGGTTCAGGGTTGTCCGCCAATTTTCGGGGGTTGTTGGAACCATTAGGAATTCACTTCCCGAATGCGATTGCCAATACCTTTGGTAATAACGGTGGGGTCGTTGATATCGTCGCTGTCGTCGTTATTGCCGCAGTCGCATGGTTGATTTCTCGTGGTGCCGGTGGTGCTGCTAAAGTTGAAAATATTTTAGTTGTACTAAAAGTTTTAGCTGTTTTAACTTTTATCGTTGTTGGTTTAACTGCCATTCATGTGGAAAATTATTTCCCATTTATACCAAAATATCGCTTGAACGCTGACGGAACTGCCTTTGGTGGTTGGCAAGGAATCTACGCCGGTGTTTCAATGATCTTCCTATCATATATCGGATTTGATTCAATCGCCGCAAACTCTGCCGAAGCTAAAAACCCCGGTAAGACAATGCCACGAGGAATCCTAGGATCATTATTGATTGCCGTTGTTTTGTTCGTTGCTGTTGCTTTAGTTCTAGTTGGAATGTTCAAATACTCTGATTACGCTAATAACGCTGAACCTGTTGGTTGGGCCTTAAGACATGCCGGTCATCCAATCGTTGCTAGTGTTATCCAAGCTGTTGCTGTTATCGGAATGTTCACCGCTTTGATTGGAATGATGTTAGCTGGTTCAAGACTAGTTTACTCATTCGGACGTGACGGAATGTTACCAAGTTGGTTAGGTAAGTTGAACGATAAGAATCTTCCTAATCATGCACTATTAGTTCTATCAATCGTTGGTATTTTAATCGGTGCCTTTTGTCCATTCGCCTTCTTAGCTCAATTGATTTCAGCCGGGACGTTGATTGCGTTCATGTTCGTATCATTGGGAATTTATCCATTGAGAAAACGTGAAGGAAAAGACATCGCCATGCCAGATTTCAAAGTGCCATTTTATCCAGTGCTACCAGCTCTAGGATTTATCGGTTCACTAATCATTTTCTGGGGACTAGATATTCAAGCTAAACTCTATGCTGGAATCTGGTTCGCTATCGGATTGGTTATCTACTTTGCTTACGGGATGCACCATTCAACTCTAGGCAAGAAGCATGACGCTGAAAAGAATAAATAAGACAAAATAAAAAGATGCAATAAATTTCTGGATTAAGGAATTTATTACATCTTTTTTAGTATCAATGATTGCAAACAAAAAACCGCCAATTTCCACAAGGCGGTTTTAAGTGCACCGTCAGTTGAGTCTTGTAAGGAGAAAACTGGCGACTACGGAGTAAAACTCCGGGAATAATTTTATACAAGAAGTATTATAGCATGTGCTTGGACATAAGAAAACTCAAATTTCAATTGAATTTGTTGTACAATTTGTATAAAAGGTACAATTTATTTATAAAAGTAAGTTGTATCAACTCTTATTAGTATAAAAATTATGCCAATTAAATAAATAGTAAAAAAATATGGGCAATTAGTGTGTCACTTTTTCGAATTAGCACTATAATGAACTTGTAACTAAGGAGGTTGTTGAAATATGGCAGAAGTAGATCCATCAAAGATGGCTGATGCAGCCATTGCAAAAGAACCAGAAGTATTGAACCTAAAGATGAGTGAGGCTTTCGACTGGAGCGATGATAAGACAGTTGTTCGTGACGCAATCTGGGATTATTTCATGGAGAACAACAATCATGACACAGTTAAGACCGAAGAAGCGGAGAAACCATTCCTTGATATGAAGGATGCTGACGTCCGTGATTGGGTCGAGAAAAACCTTAAAAAATAATAAGTCTTTAATTTTCCTCTAGATTCTGAGATAAGAAATCTAGAGGATTTTTTGTGCATTTTTTTAGAAAAATACGATATATAACATGAATATAAAAATAAGGAAGATTCTACTAAAATCTTCCTTATTTTTTGTGCGCTTCATTATAAACAATTGTCACTACATCATCGACTGCATTGAAGATGAAATCCATCACACGTTTCTTAAATTCCTTGCTGGAAACAAAATTAGTTATTTGTTTAGAAGTAAATTTAGTAAAAATTCTCGTTAAACGATTATTATTGATTTTCCCCATTATCTCATCCTCTTTTTCATCGTTTTGTAGATTTTCTTAAGAAATCGATTGTCAGTGATATGTTCTAAATGATCATATGCTAAATAATGTAATTGACGTTTTGACAGAGTGGGATGTGCAGTAATCTGTCCTTTCAAATAAATGTATAATTCTTGTGGCTTGAGATCGGTGTTCTTCGTGAATTCGTTCATTCTTTCATCAACAATCGCTTGAATTCCTTCATGAATAGCACCATAAAATAAACCATTTAATAAAACTTTGCGATGCGTACTAGCTTCATGTTCAACGTGCAATTTTAAATTGAGTTTCGTTTCGTCGTTGAAATCATCGATTTTTTTAGTTATTTGATGTAAATCCTTTTCTACAGTCATATCCCACACCCCTTATCAAATTAATTATAGAATGATATTTTTGGAAGTCCAAAGGAAAATTATGTGGACAAAACAAAAAAGCCTCCTATAAAATAGGAGACTTCATAAATATCAGGGAGGGTGGTTATATTAGTTTGTTTATTAAATTTCTCATTATAGTAAATGCAAGTATTCTTGTTTACCAACTACTATACTAAACACTAAATGTGAAGAAATTGTGAAATATAAAAATATAAATATAATAAATCCTGATTATTGTGTAACTGATGTCGCAAATTCTGGTTCGCTAGTTACGTCTTTTTGTTGACCAGCATCGTTTAATTGCATATTAGTACTTTGTGTCCATTCGTTGTTAGAAACTTGATAGAAAGTGTGACCGTACTTGTTTTGTACCATCTGATTAACTTTCCAAGAAGAGCCATCTTGCAATTGACGACTAGAGAAAGAATCCATCGAAGTATCATAAACATCGGCTGGACCATTAACAACGGTTCCGATGACTTGTTGGTTATCAGTATTTTGATTTTGAGTAGCAGAACTAATCGAAACATCACTGACAGCAACGTATTCGTCACTCGCAATTTGGACGTAAGAAATACCATTGATCATAATAGTCGTACCAGTATTCCAAGTGCTACCAGCTGGCAAAGTTACACCAGTTTGTGTACCTTGACTGTTGATAACAGCACTGTTCCATTTAGCAGTGGCAATTTGTCCGCTAGTAGTAAATGGGGTAGTTGTCTGCGTTTGTGCTTGAGCTTGAGTTTGAGAAATATTTAAGCTACTTGCAGCAACCCATTCATTAGTGGCAACTTGATAATAAAGTACGCCATTCAAATATTTAGTGCTGCCCAATTTCCAGGAACTATTGTTAGGCAAGAAAGTACTAGTAATAGCTTGTCCTTGGTCATCAACTAAAATACCGCTACCGTTGACAGTTCCCACAAGATCAACTTGATCAGGGACTGATGCCTTTACGGTTTGAGGTGACAAATTAGACAGGACACTTGGAGCAATTAACAAAGCTAACGCCGAACCAATTAAAGCTGTGTTCTTTTTCATCGTTTAACCTCCTATATTTATTTCGCGGTTCATGATAAAACTATAATGCAATTCGGTTTTTTACAACCTATTTTAAAAACAGTTAAGATAAACGTTACTATTTCTTTAGAAATTAATTTAGATAATTTGAGAAATCAGAAGAATATCCTAGAATCGAAAATTTGTGATAAGTCTTCAAATCGCGGTCGGAGAGTTTAATGATGACGGAATTAGTGATGGTGTTTTCTTGATGGAAACGTGGCTTGATTTTATAAATAATTCCATAAACAGACGGTTTCTTCATCTTATAGACTTCTAGAGAAACTGTTTGGTAAGTGGACCAGTCAAATGGACCGTCCTTTTTATCAATTGCTAATTTGACCATTTTCGTAAATTGTTGTTTTTGATAATCATTTAATTTATGCGTATCTTTATTTTGCAAAGTGATCTGCGTTCCTGAAGAGTAACAATAAGGGGCAGAGTGGGCGTTGCAATACATTTGAGGGATGAGAAAGGCCAGTGCCAAAATAATCACACAACCAATCAAAACCGCACGATGCTTGTACTTCTATAGTTTTGTTGCCATTAGTCCCTCCTTAAAAAAATCTAACCTAAGTATTATAACGTGGATTTCTAAAATGACTTAAAAAAATTCGTAAATCATATTTTTAAATGACACCAAAAAACCATGACCTCAAAATAGAAGTCATGGTTTTTAAATACCTAATTATCTAACCTTAGCATCTGAAGGTTGAATAGTAGTACGTCCATCGGCGTGGGCATTCTTGATAGCACGGATGATATCATTATCACTCCAGGCACCAACAGTCTTAACACCTTGGTCAGTCAATTGTTGTCTAGCATTAGCAATATCTTGATCAGTGATTTCTTTACCACCAACTTCACGCTTTTCAACATCGAAGTCACCCTTAGCAGCAGGATTGTTGCTTTGGTCGTCATCAGATGATGATGAAGTAGTTGTATCTGTATTAGCAGTTGAATCATCACTACTATTAGCATCAGTTGTAGTGTCGTCAGTCTTAGTTGTTGTTTCTGGAACTGAATCTAACAAAGTCTTAGCTTGAGTATAAAGGTCTGAATAATACTTACCTTTGATACCTTTAGCTTTAGTAACTTGTTCTAGTAATGATTTAGCTTGGTCGCCGTTACCAGCCTTGATCATAGCCTTAGCATTCTTGATATCTAGCTTGTAGTTGTTACGGTTCTTTTGAATCTTTACAACTTGTTTCTTGAGTTTCTTAGCATAAGAAGTCATCTTCTTGTTGCCATTGTCTTGGTCGATAACCTTGTTCAAAGCCTTCTTAGCATCAGAAAACTTGCGTTGATTCATCAAGCTCTTAGCTTTAACTAAATTGTCAGCTTGTTTTTCAGAAGCTTTAGCTTTGTCAGTCTTCTTTAATTTAGTAGCAGCTTCAAAGTGATCAGATGCCTTAGCATACTTGCCATTGTCAACTGCAGAATTCCCCTTAGTCATTTCCGTCTTGTATTTACTGTCATTGTTATTAGTGCTGTTTGATGACGATGATGAAGAATTACCACAACCAGCTAGGACTAGTGCAAATCCAGTCGTAAGTAGTAATAATGCTTTTTTCATTTTAATTCCTCCATATAAGTAACTGGGCAAATTATACCATGTTCCAAAAAAATGCAAAATTAATTTCCGTTTTGGATACTTCCAATCGTTACTATATGTGTAAGTTACTTAAGCCGGCAAAAAGTTCTTACCATAAACCTTGAACCTACGACTTAATTCGATTAGAATAAGAGTAGGCTCTTTTAGGTTGACAAGAGAGTAAGAGTTTCCATGTAGACGTAATGTCTGTAATATTTTTGTAATTTTATGATTACTTTTGATCAAAAAGTTACAAACTTAGTACGGGTATCTGCCTAAATATTACAGAATTGTGATATTTAATACAGAAATGTTACAAAACAGGGGAGTTTTTAATTTCGAGTTGATTATAAAGCCGAAGTTTCATATAATGGTTGTCAGTGGGATAGCCCCACGACAATTAAAAATAATAAATTCTTGTAGTCCAGGGGAGGATTAACATTGAAAAAATCTATTAAATACGCAGGAATCGCTGCTGCTACACTTCTAGCTGTTGCTCCAGTTGCTGCTCCTGTTGTTTCAAGTACAACTGCACAAGCCGCTACTACTCGATCTGTTGCTACAGACCAATCTAAACAAGACGCTGCTGTAAAAGAATTTGGTGCACAATTTGCTGATAAAGCTGCATCTAAATTTGCAACTGCTTCTACTAATGTAACATTGGGCTCACAAAGTATTGCAGACTTTGCTGAGCACAATGCAGATTTGATTACAACTACTTCTACTTCTACTGGTAAAGATATGGACAAATTGATTGGTTCAGATGCTACTGTTGAAGTTTCTGCAAAATATGGTAGTACAACTATCTCAAATGCTGCTGATCTTTACAAGATCTTAGCTGATGATACTTATCCAGCTGTTGACTTCACAATTACATTGAACTACAACAACTTGAATAATCAAGCTGTTTCAAAGACATTTACTATGTCAGCAACTAGAGATACTGCTCAAGATGCTTTGACATCAATTAATGCTAAGTTTACAACACCTGTTACAGTTCCATTGAACTCAACAACAACAAGTACACAATTACAAGCTACTACTGGTACTACTTTGACTGACCAAAATGGTGACGGTATTGCTGCTAGTTCAATTGAACCTTCAAAAAGTTACTACAACTCATATAGTGATGCTATGGATGCTGCAGCTGGTATAGATTCACCAACACCTGCTTATAAAGCAGGTGCTGGTAAAACATTTGATAAAGCTGGAACATATTACCAAGGTATTACATTTACTGCAGGTCAAGGTTCAAATCTAGGTGATTTCTTACAAGAATATGTTGCAAATCCTAGCAAGTATACTGTTTACGTAAATGGTAAGGTTGCTTCTAAGGGTTATGACTTTACTACAGATGCAACAACAGCAGCTGGTACAAAGGTTACATTTGTACGTACAGTCGTAGTTTCACCAAGTGAAGCTAACTGGACAGTTACAGCTAACAAAGGTGTTGTAACAACAAAGAGTGACAATGCTTACTACACATTGAAGAATGATGACAACGAAACAATCACAAACCGTGCTCTTGCAAAGAACACAGCTTGGGTTACTGATCAAAAACGTGTTGACCAAGACGGTAACACACAATACCGTGTTGCTACTGGCGAATGGATTAATGCTGACGATGTAACATTCTCAGACAAAGCTACAACTGACGAAGGTGAATACACTGACGTACAAGCTTTGAATGGTAAAGTTACACTTGATGGTCCTTCATCATTTATCTACATGCTATACAATGACAACGGTGAAACAGTTTCAAACCGTGCATTAGCTGGTGATTCAGCATGGTACACAGACAAGAAGGCAACTAACGCTGCTGGAGTTACTGTATATCACGTTGCTACTGGCGAATGGGTACAAGCAGGTAGTGGTGTAAACTACGTTGCTTACTAATCATTAATTAGTTAGTAAAATTTTAAAAAGACTCGCTTAGGCGGGCCTTTTTTTATGCTTTTTTATCTAAAAAATCAATAAGAATCCATTGAATTATGGTTTTTGGCATGACAAAAGTTTACACTGAACTAGTGTACTTTTATAAGAAAAGGGAGTTTATTATGTCACGTAATTTGAAGAAAATTGCTATCATGATTGCGACTGTCCTTTTGATTGTTGGATCATTGCCATTCATGAGTTTAACCACTCAAGCTGCTACAGCTGGTAATGATAAGATTACTATCGGAACAATCAAAAATACTGCCGCAATGCCTGCTGTCATGGCTAAGGATGCTACTGATTTTAGTCGTAACAATATCAATGTTGATGTGAAGTCATTTGATTCTAACAAGGAATTAAACGATGCTATCGCTAACGGTGATGTTAATGTTGCCGCAACTGATTTAGTTAGCTATGCATCCCTTGCTAAGAAGAATTCTACTTGGAAAATTGTTGGTACTTTGCCTGGTTACTACGGTTTAGTTGCTAACAAGAAGTATAAGAAGGTTAAGAATCTTAAAGGCAAGACGATTGCTATCGACAAGAAGTCTGGTTCAAAACAATATCTCAAGAGTATTTTGAAGAAAAACAAAGTTAAGTACTCAAGTGTTAAGGTTAAGCAAATCGACGCTGACAGTACTCGTGTTGATTCTTTGAAGTCTGGCGATATTGACGCTGCCGTTTTGGAAGATCCTTCTATCAGCAATGCCAAGGGTAATGGTGCTAAAGTCTTGAACCGTCAAAAGACTGGTAAAGATAATGGTCAAATTTTGATTGCTAACAAGGACTTTACTAAGAAGAATGCTTCTTCAACACAAATTTTAGTTAGTGTTCTTAATGATGAAATTAAGAAGATCAATAAAATGGGGGGCTATGGTTCTGCTCAAGCTGCTTTGAGAGACTTTGGTATTAGTGATAAAGGTGCTAAGTATATTACTGATATGAACATCACCTTTAAGAAGGTTCATAAAGTTAAGAAATCTAACTTCAAGAAGGCTTTCAAGTATGCTAAGTCACAAAAGCTCTTTAAAGGTAAGATCAGTTACAAGAAATACACTTTGAAAGTTAAGGGTGTTAAATAGTTAATTAAGAAGATTAGGTCAATGAGATCTAGTCTTTTTTGCTGTCTTCAAATTTCTACCCCAATGAATTATAATTTTGAGAGAAGTTATCTTTACGAGGGTGGTATTTTGTTATCAGAAATTTAGTGAACAGCTTATATTTGAAACTTAAGCGTAACAAGTGGTCACTGATAATTCTCGGGGCCATTTTTATTTTTGTATTAATTTTGAATTTAAAAACCTTGTACATCGCTGACGATTACGTCTATCACTTTTTTTATCAGACGTCATCGCCAACGGAGATTGCTCATCAACAAAAAATTTCTACGTTATTGATACCAGCTTCGATGTGGAATCATTATTTTCTTTGGAATGGTCGTTTCGTGGCGCATTCGATCGTGCAATACTTCATGCAATTTGATACGAAGGTTCCCTTTGATATTTGTAACAGTTTGATTTTTGTAGTCTTAATTATGATGATGAACAGGTTTGCTAGTAAATTATCTAATAATAAAACTCAAGCTTTTGTTTTGCCGCTGATTTTTGTCTTTGCTTGGTTTTATCTGCCATTCTTCGGGCAATCAGTTCTTTGGGTCTCCGGAGCGGGTAATTACTTGTGGATGAGTATTATTTATCTAGGTTTTATCATGTACAATTTAAAAAGTCGGGAGCTTAGTTTACATTCATTTATTGGTGCGGCAATTATTGGTTTTTTAGCTGGAGCCAGTAATGAGAATTCTGGACCGGCCGCAATTTTGATTGTCTTGTTGTTCATGATCAAACGTTTTATAGAGACTCGAAAAATCAGTCTAGTAACTTTAGTTAGCGTCTTTTTTGGCGGAATAGGTTTCTTGATCATGGTCTTATCCCCAGGCTCGCAAAAACGGGGCATGATGAGTCGGACTTGGCCAGTTATCCACAAGAATCTCGAAAACATTTATAATTTAACTTTTGATAATTTGAAATGGCTCTATTTGTTGGTGATTGTTTTGACAATTGCTGGAATAGTGTTGAAGAGGTTATCAATGGATAGTGGTTGGTCGATAGTCTTCTTCATGATTGGACATTTTGCAGCCATTTATGCGATGGCACTGTCTCCAGAAGCTCCCCAGAGAACTTTCTTTGGTGGAATCATCTTCTTAGGAATTGCTTTATTTATTCCTGTTTATGCGTTATTCAGTGACGTTAAATTAGTTTTACCAATTTTATCGGTTCTGGCAGTAGTCCTGTTTGTCAGAAGTTATGTACCAGCTTATCAAGATATCAATCAGAGTTATCAAGTAAATAAAATGCAGTACCAAAAGATTCTTACTGCCAAAAAATCTGGTAAGGATAGTGCTCATGTACCGATTTTGCCAGTTGCGAAGAGTACTTACAATGCGACTTATCAAACATTTACTTTAGATGAGCCTTCAGATCAATTGATGAATCTTTGGGTGGCTAAGTACTTTGATATCGGTAAGGTCTATGGTTATCATCTCAAGTAAAAAAAGCCTATCTAAATTAGATAGGTTTTTCTTCATTTTTAGGTTTTAATTTGAGTAATAGTGGTTTGAGTTTGTTTCTGAATGGATAAGCAATCATGATTAATATCATTATGATTAACGAAATAGCAGAGAAATGACGGGCAGATTTTTGAATCTTAGTTTCGTAATAATCGACCACGACTTTTCCTTTGCCATTGATAGTGATTTTAGCTAGGTTGTTGTGTTGCTTGTCCATGGTTAATTTAGAAACTTGTCCGATGGAATCCTTTGACTGGAAGCCGTAATAGCCGATAATTGGTAGGTTGACTTCAGTGTCTTTGGCATTTTTGAAATTAAAAGTTAATTTAGTGCCAGTTTGTTTGAAATCAGTAATCTTAGCTTTTCCAGAGGTAATCTTGGGTTGGTGCTTAGTGCGTTCTAAGGTGTTGATATTAGTCCCCACAGGCAAGTATTCTTGACCGCCACCAATACTGTAGGGTGACATCTTATTGTACTCTGAGTAAGGAATTAGGGCAGCTGAGTAGCTTTGAATGAGACGATAGCTGGCAGAAATTGATAGTAATAAGACAAAGGCAATCAATAGTCCCTTGATAGTGTTAACTTTGAAGATATTTAGTGGATCACTCGCAACAAAAATTGCCAAAAGAAGCGTAGTTATCATATCAAAGCGCCAAGTGTATTGGATCATCTTGAAAGGTGTTTTGTTTAACAAAATCCAAGGAAAGACTGAAGTTGAAAAAATAAAAATTGCCACACCGATAATTGAAAAATGTCTGATAGCTTTGTTTTGAATCTTGTGAGCTGAAACGATAATGATTACTGAAGCTATTAACAAAATCAGACCGATATTAGGCTTGTCGATGATATTACTTAAACTCCAATTGAAACTGTCTTGCAGACTGCTGGAGCCTTTGACTAAGATACTCTTAGTTTTTGTTAGCTGGAAAGTCGTGTGTTTGAGTTGTTCTAGCATTGGTAAGAAATAACCGATACTCAATAATCCCGAACAAATTGCCGCCCAAAGTAATGATAACAAGCGTTTGGGGTGAAGTTTTAACTCGGGTATTTGGCAAAGAGCAACGATAACGATTAAAATAGCGACTAAGACTGGTGAAAGAGCGTGAGAGTAAATAATTCCTGTCATCCCAAATGTCAAAAAGAGCCAGTTTCGTTTGCGTTCGCCATAGAAAATTTCGTAAATTCCTAGCATGGCAATCGGTAGGAATAAGAATGCGCCAACTTCACCGAGATCGTGGCGAAACAATAGATCGTGTAGGCGATAACTGGAAAGTGTGTAGACGAAACTAAAAACTAAACTATTCCAGTATTTTCTTTGAACTTTGTAGAAACACAAGAATGATACGCCGAAAGTTAAGAAGTTTAAAATGACATAATAACGGGCGATTGCTTGAGCAGTGGAATATCCTAATAGTTTCATTAAAGCAACTGGATAGAGTAAAAAGTCCGAGTAGAAGATATTTGAGATATATCCGAATCCATCCATGAAAGACATGTTGATTACTGGGAAATAATCGTGTCTAAGAATCGACTGATACAGTCCTTCAATTCGCATCATATGGAATCGATTATCACTAGGTCCCAAGAACGACCAGATGGAATTATGATAAAATTCAGTTTGATAGATAGAGAAAATACTAGCAATGGCAAAAATACCTAAAGTAATGATAGTAATAATGGTTATTTTAAAATATTTATTCTTTAAGATGGATCGCATGTTTAAACCTTTCCGAATGTTATTAAGTTAATTATACTAAGGATTGTTATTTTAATGATATAAGAAAACATAAATAAAAATACAAATTGTCAATTTTTGCTGAAGGGGGAAAGAGAGTGAAAGGAAAAAGAATCGTCTATATAGACTTCATTCGTGTTTTAGCAATGTTTCTGGTTGTTTTGGCTCATGCTTGTGTATCTAGATTAGGACACGGTGTTGGCTCGATTGATTGGAATATTGCCCATTCGTTAGTAATTATCACAGAAGTAGCAGTACCGTTATTCTTTATGATCAGCGGTTCGACGATATTGAACAGTCCCAAGACTCGAAGTATTAGTTATTTATTTAAGCATCGTTTACCAAAAATATTAGTGCCATTTATAATTTGGTCGATTATTACAGCTTATTTTGCCCGACAACTTGATGGGACTTATACTTATCACAGTTTCATGCAATCAGTTTTGTCGATGTATCATCAACCGGTGATTATTGCTTATTGGTTTATTTATCCGCTAATCTCTTTATACTTACTGTCACCATTATTAAAAGCTATGGTCGATAGTTTGAGCAGTACCGGATTAAATTATTTGCTGATTTTGTGGTTTGTCTTCATGATGATTATTCCCGCAGTTATTCCTGTTTTACCCTCTGACATCAGAGTTTATTTTAAAGCTTATAGTATGAGTAAAATTGTTTTTTCAAGTTATCTAGGGTACTTCTTACTAGGTTACAAACTCTCGCAAGAAAAACATCGTAAAACTAATTGGCTCATAGGAATTTTAATGATATTGATTTTGTTTACGATAAATATTGAAATTGGACTGATTGATAATCGTAGTCTTTGGAAGATTCTGAATATTTTCTCCATCGGTTCAGTGCCGTTCATTGCAGGTTTGATATTTGTCGTCTTACGTTCATTTGAAAATAAATATCATCATTGGTTCAGTAAATTGATTGAGATTCTTGCGCCATTGACGTACGGAGTGTATTTAATTCACGGCTTAGTGATCAATTTAATTGAGCAGTGGTTTGGGTCTAACGCCTACTTTACTAATTTCTTGTTGGTATCGTTGATTTCTCTAGTTGTGATATTTATCTTGAGTAAAATTCCCTTGATTAGAAAAATATTATTGTAAAACGCTTATATTCGGAATAGGCGTTTTTGTTGTTTCGTGAATTATAAGGTTGTTTTATACTTGTAACTATGTTGAAGAAAATAGGGGAATTTTTTAGAGGAAAGTTTTTTGCACCAATCATGTTTTTAGTGTCATTTTTGTATTTTGGATTATTTCGAGTTCTGATGATTCCTTCTGGAGATGATTATTTCTGGGGTGGAGAACAGGGAGCTTACTTGATTCGTCATATGTTTTACGGACCACAGGCTATTTATGGAGGAAGTAGTAACGGTCGTTATTTTGGGAATACTTTGGAAATTTTCACAATGCATAGTTTGCCACTGGCAGCTTTGAGTTATGGAGTATTTTGGACATTGTTATTGTGGGCAATGTGGAGATTAGCTGGCAAAAGTATTACCGCCTTGTTATTGTCATTGGCATTTGCCTTTACTTTACAAGGAGCTTTTATCAACAACGTCTTAGCGTGGAATGCTGGTTTTGTCAATTATGTGCCACCGATGGCCTTAGTGTTGAGCTATTTGGTTATCGTCGATTACGGTCAAAAAAGGGTCTTACCGTGGATGTTTGCTTTATTGACCTTAGTCCTAGGTTATTCAGCGGGATTGTTCACTGAAGCATTGACATTAGGACAGATTTGTCTAGCTGTTCTAGTGATTTTGTACTTCCGCAAGCAAACTAAGCTGTACCACATCACTTATTTATTAGGAACAATCGTTTCAGCAATCGTCATGTTCTCTCATCCCGGTTATCGTGGAAAGAGTACTTATCGTGGGACCACTTTTGATCTGAAAGTTATTTGGAGTTGGTTCTCCAATGTGACGCATTTTTGGTTGATTACTTTTAATATCATCTTGTTAGCAGCAATTTTGTTAGCAATTTTGACTTTAGTTTTGAAATCAGATTTCTCAAGGATTAAAAAAATCAGTATGTCAATCATTTCAGCCGCATTCTTGTTCTACTATGCAATTGCCAATGCCGTTTTAAGTACGATTCCAAAGAACGACATGTATGGCTACAATTCAATCAGCTTGCCAATTTCGGTGACCGATACGATAGTCAGCTTGTTATTAGTAGTCTTTATCGGTTATTGTATCTTTACTTTTTATAAAACTGATGCCAAAATGTGGCTCTATTACTTGATGACAGGGATTATCGCTGGTCAATTGTTATTCGTATCAGCACCGGTTAACTGTCGGGGCTACTTTTTGACATATATCTTCATGTATTTGATCGCAATGCGCTTCGTAATTGATGCTTTCTCAAAGGTCAAATTGATCAACTGGGCGATTGTTATTGCTGTAATTGTGATGGGAGCAAGTTATCAATCAATGCTATATCAAAACCGCCAAGTCAATTTAGAACGAGTATCTGATCCACAATTTTACAATGGAAAAGCCGAGTTGACTAAGCACGTTCCATACCGCCAATTTGTCTGGTCAAATGATTTATTGAATCAACAAAATCCAACTTATTGGAAGAACTATTTAGGAAAGTAGTTTATTGAAATAAAAATTAGAATCACTATCTAGTCCGGAATAGCAAAGAAAATTGGCTCAGTCGTGCCCACTACGTTCCAGCCAAGCTTTCTTTGCTATGGAGGACGGCATTATTTTCACCAAATTTTTATTTCACGATTTCTAAGCTTGTTTTATACTAGTAATTATGTGGAATAAAATAAAATCGGTTTCTAAGGAAAAATTATTTGTACCATTAGTTTTTTTGGTATCTTTTATCTATTTTGCTGCCTTTCGCTATTTTATGATTCCTGCCGGGGATGATTATTTTTGGGGAGGAGCACAGGGGAAATATTTGCTTCTACATGGTTTTTACGGACCACAAGCTACTTATGGAGGAAGTAGTAACGGTCGATTTTTGGGTAATACCATGGAGATTTTGTCGATGCACAGTATCACGGTTGCCACGATTAGTTATGGGGTATTTTTCACACTCTTGTTATGGGCAATGTGGCGACTAGCTGGCAAAAGTATTTCTTCGTTACTGCTGTCGTTAGCGTTCATCTTTACTTTACAAGGGGCGTTTATCAATAATGTCCTTGCTTGGAACGCGGGTTTCGTCAATTACGTGCCACCGATAGCTTTGATTCTGACTTATCTAGTGATTGTTGAGTATGGTCAGAAAAAAGACTTACATTGGTCTTTTGCATTATTGACGCTATTTATTGGATCAGTTGCTGGATTATTTACGGAAACTTTAAATTTAGGACAAATTTGTTTAGCTATTTTAATAATGTTATATTTCCGCAAGAAAACTAAGTTATATCACGTAACTTATTTTATTGGGACTTTAATTTCGGCTGCGGTAATGTTCTTGCATCCTAGTTATCACGAAAAGAGCACATATCGTTTGACGACCTTTGATTCTGCTGAAATTTGGCGTCTGTACAAGATAATGACTCACTATTGGCTGATCAGTTTTAATCTCATATTGTTAGTAGCTATTTTGTTAGCGATTATCACGTTGACATTGAAATCTGATTTCTCGAAATTTCAGAAGATGTTAATAGCGGGAATTTCTGCAGTATTCTTGCTTTATTACGCTGCCATAACGGTCTATTTTAGAAAGTATCCTAAGGACAACATGTTCAGTTTCAATT
Organism: Companilactobacillus futsaii JCM 17355; assembly: GCF_001435505.1. GTDB lineage: Bacteria > Bacillota > Bacilli > Lactobacillales > Lactobacillaceae > Companilactobacillus > Companilactobacillus futsaii. Next base: position 30,025 of record NZ_AZDO01000053.1, read on the forward strand.
CAGCTGTTTTTCCAAATAAAGTGGCAGTAATAGATTCAGTTATGAGTTTGTTGTTGATAGTCTTTATCGGTTATTGTATTTTTCTATTTTATAAGACTGATGCCAAGATGTGGTTGTACTTCTTGATGACTGGTATCGTCTCAGGTCAGTTGCTGTTCGTCGCTTCACCGGTCAACAGTCGGGGCTATTTTGCGGCATATGTCTTCATGTATTTGATTGCAACAAGATTCGTGATTGATGCCTTTAGCAAAATTAAAATCGTTAATTGGGTCTTGTTAGTTGCAGTTATTTTCATGAGTGTCAGTTTTCAATCGATGATTCAAAAAGACTATCAAGTCAACTTAGAACGTGTCTCCAATTCACAATTTTATAATGGTAAAACCGGTTTAACTAAGCACGTACCTTACCGTCAATTCGTGGGAACTAATGACTTGTTGAATCAACAGAATACGACTTATTGGAAGCATTATGTTGAAGAAGGTAATTATCATTTGCCAATCAAACAAATAATCGATGTACTTAAATAGCAAAGGGTATTATTGGAATCGTGGTATATTATCACATCTCCAGTAATACCTTTTTTGATTAGAATGTGGACGACGACATATTTCACAATAACCATCCCAACAAATCATCCATTTAATGTATAATAAAAGCAGTATTAACTTAAAAGGTGGTAATTTGCAATGCTTGAAAACGTACATGGTATTGTTAAGGTCAACCAAGATGCACGTTACGTAGTTTTCTTGTTTGATACTTATGAAGTGAACCGTAAAATGCTCCAAGACAAATATGTCAAAGGCGAATCAGCTTGGTACACAGATGCAAAAGGTACCGGCGATGATGGCAAAGTATTCTATCGTATCGCTGAGGATGGCGAATGGATCGAAGCCGAATACGTTACTTACGTTGATACCGACGAATAATGTTACAAAAGATTTAAATTTGCACAAAAAAGTTTAAAATTTGCCTGATTTCTTAAGGTTTTATTGAAGGCAACCTGTTTAAATAGTAGTCTACTGTTAGTATATTTTTAGAGTGGAGGGAGACACTATGAATAAAAAATGGGTTGCCTCTACTGCTTTGGCTAGTGTTTTAGCGGCAGTTGGCGTATCATCGAATGCTTCTCCAGTTAAGGCAGTATCAAATGATGATGGGAATCAAGATGACTTAGACCACAAGTCAACGACTGACAAAAAAGACCCTACTGTTGCTAGTGTTTTAGATCAGCAGGGTGCACCGATCAATGAAGATGCAGCAGATGCCATTGAAGCCAATGAGAATTCTGGTTTTAATAGTGTTTTGCCAGCCAGTGCAGTAGCTGCTGTTACTCAAGCATCAACTAGTGCCGGAGTAACCAAGGCTCAACAACAAGCTTTTTTGGACAAAATTGGTCCTGTTGCTCAAGCAGTAGGATCTCAATACAATGTCTACGCTTCAGTCATGATGGCACAGGCAATTGTTGAGAGTGCTTGGGGAACGTCAACTTTGTCTAGTCAATATAACAATTATTTTGGTATTAAAGGTGATTATAACGGCTCATATGTCAGCTTTCCAACTTCAGAATGGAGTGCTGATAAGGGTTATTACACAATTTATGCTAATTTTAGAAAATACCCTAGTGCAACAGAATCCTTTGCCGATAATGGTGCCTTGTTGAGGTATGGCATCAGTGGGGCAAGTGATTTCTACAAGGGTACTTGGAAGGAAAATACTTCCTCTTACAAAGATGCAACGGCTTGGTTGCAAGGACGTTATGCGACGAGTCCAATTTATGCATCAACTTTGAATAGAATAATCGAGACTTATAATTTGACACAATACGATAATGAAGCTAGTACCGGTGGTACTAATGATAATTCAGTTAGTGGTACCAAGACTACGATCGACGATACCGCAACTGTAACTAATCAAAAATCTGCAACAATTTATATCAATGCTAATCCCAATCAGATTGCGGCTAACCGTGCTTTAGCTTATAACACGAAATGGCATGTTTCCTCAAAAGTCGTTGCAGCTGATGGGACAGTTTACTATCAAGTAGCGGCTAATGAATACGTCAATGCTAATGATGTGCAATTGGATTCAGAGAAGTCTAATCCGCAAGTGAAGATTTCTGATACCGCCATTGTAGTTAATAATAGTGGTGCGACTGTTTACGGTGCTGCTAATAAAAAGGCGGCCACGGATCGAGTTTTGCCATATCAATCTAGTTGGATCACGACTGCTTATGTAGTTGACGATGATGGCAATACTTTCTATTTTGTCGGAACCGACGCTTATGTTTTGGCAACCGACGCAACTTTGAAGTCACAACAGCCAAATGAAGATTACAAAGACGACCAAATCACATCTTATCCTGATATCGTTCACGTGACCGCTACTCCAAGTGCTAGAGCTTATGATGATAAACACAGTGCTTTAGCAGTCAGTCTAGCTAGTGGAACTGATTGGAAGATTGACCAAAAGTCCGTTCATTCTGATGGTTCAGTTTGGTATCGAGTAGCTACGAATCAATGGGTCAGTGCTAATGATGTCGAAGTTAAAGGTTCTAATTACGTAACTTCAGTTTCTGGGATGGTCAAAATCAACTATATTCCAGGATACGGTGTTAACGTCTACAACAGTCCTGCTTCAAATAATAAATTTACCGGAACACGTTTAGCTGACGGTACGACTTGGCGAGTTACATCCAAACAAATCGTTGATGGACAAACTTGGTACAAGGTCAATGCTGGCTGGGTAAATGGTAAATATTGTATTTATAATGCAGATTAAATAAAAAATGTCGAGATATATGATTGATAACGAACATATATTACGGCATTTTTATTTTGGGAAAACTATGCTTTTGTAAAAAGTTTGTAAATTCTGCAAATGAGCACACTAGATTTTTTGATTTTTGTTATATTAATTTTGTTCCTAATTATTAGGTTCAAAAAAATATAATAGAGGTGTTTAAAATGGTACATTTACTTGCTTTTCGCAACAAAGAAATTACTAAAGATAACATTTTGAAATATGAATTTGAACTTTTAAAAGGTCCTACAGATTTTGAAGTTGATTTTGATTGTGATGCTTTATTAGATGTGTCTGAGGATAAGAGATTTAATGGCAATTCTTTGATTGTACATGAAAAACATGGTGCATTTTTAGTTGAAAAAACAACTAAAGAATTAGTGAATGAATTTTATAAGAGAAATACAGTTGGCTTTGCTTTGTCTAAAGTGCTGGCCAACTTTTTTTCGTTGAAACATTATGTACCATTTGTATTTATGTATGTTGTTTATATGCCAATATCTGGAGGTACACGCAAAAATACTGATTGGATTGGTTTGCATTTGATGAATAGCTGCCGTCAAAATAAAAAAGAAGCTTACTTTATTACTACTCAAGGTTTCATCATAAAAGTTACCTTTCCCAAGGGCGATTTAGATAGTCGTGTGCATGATGCCTGTGTTTTGTGTCAGAAATGTGTAGCAATATTTTTACCATTGATAGTCGCTGGTGGTGTGGATGTCAGAGGATGTGTCTTTACCGGACTAGTGGTTAAATTTAATACTTGTCATTGTCCTTTGCACGTTAAAGTTAATCTCGAAAATGATCCCAAAATCATAGGATTGATGTTCATTAATTTTATTATTGATCATCTAGGAATTGAGTCAGTCAACCCCGAGGAGGAGAAAAAACACTATCGAAGATTTTTATCTGGCAGATTGTAAAATATAACCGAACACTAGTGGACACAAAAACCCATAAAGGTCT
>NZ_AZDO01000054.1 GCF_001435505.1 Companilactobacillus futsaii JCM 17355
CAATCCATGATTTCTTAAAACTTATAAAAATGTCTAACTTTTTTATTGCACTTCATCATAATTAGATTTTCTAAGTCTTTTTTGTTGGGGTGTAAAAATATTAGGGGGTGAGATTATTGTTGTAAATAAAAGTCCCAGAACTTCTTAGCAACGTCGATTTTTGACATCAAAGGCCAAGTTTCTGGAGTATGATTTTTTTGTAAAAGGGTCATTTTGTTAGTATCGACACCGAATCCGGCACCAGCTTGAGCAACATTGTTGGCTAAGATGACGTCAGCGTTTTTACTGTTGAGCTTTTTTTCAGCGTTATCCAAAAGATTTTGTGTTTCAGCAGCAAAGCCAACGACAAATTGGTTAGTTTTGGTAGCAGCGATAGTTTTTAGGATATCAGGATTCTTCGTTAATTTAATAGTAAAGATATCTTCATTGGGATTTTTCTTAATTTTTTGATCAGCGACTGTCATAGGTTTAAAGTCAGCAACTGCAGCGGCCATAACTAAAACATCAATTTGGGGAAATTCTTGCTCTAAAGCTTTCATTAATTCGTCCGCTGTTTGAATTTCAATTTTATGGACACCAGATAATTCGGCTTTGACACTAGTAATCAAAGTAACGTCAGCACCTAAATCACGTGCAACTTGCGCCATAGCAATACCCATTTTACCAGAGGAACGATTGCCGATATATCTGACTGGATCGATGGCTTCTTTAGTACCACCGGCAGTAACGATAACTTTTTTGCCTTTTAGTTTAGGTTCAATAAAGAGCTCTTCGATAGAAGCCATGATTTGATCTAATTCAGGTAGACGACCTTTGCCAGTCATCCCTTCGGCTAAAAAGCCAGTTGCTGGTTGAATAACTTTGACATTATTAGCTTGCAAGAATTGAAGATTTCTTTGGACAGCAGGGTTTTCTAGCATATCAGTGTTCATTGCTGGGAAAATCAGTTTAGGCGCTTTAGTAGCTAGTAAACTAGTTGATGCAATATCATCAGCGATACCGTTAGCCATTTTCCCGATAATATTAGCTGTGGCTGGAACAACAATTGCTAGGTCAGTCCACAAAGCCAATTTAATGTGGGGAATAAAGTCATCGTTACTAGTTTGAGCTGTAAAATTATCAGTAATGACAGGTCGTTGGCTCAATGTGGCAAAAGTCAACGGTGTAACGAATTGTTGAGCCTCTTTAGTCATAATGACCTGAACGTTAGATTGTTGTTTGATCAATGCTCTAACAACATTGAGTGTTTTATATGCAGCAATGCCACCACTGACATAGACTGCAATATTTTTATCCTTTAACATTTTTCACCTCGTATAATTTTTTCTACTATTATTATACAATTTTTGGATATACTATTAGCTAGTACATGGAGGAAAACATGAGTATTTATACAGCAGACATAATTTTGTTTTTATTATTAGTATCGATTTTCAATAATCCCATCTTAAATATTTTTCAAGCATTAGGATGGAATTTTTTATTTAGTGAGGTTTTGATAGGGGTTATTTTGTTGGTAATTGTAGTTGTCGTACATAAGTTTTTGTTTAGTAAGTTTCTTAAGTAAGGGAATCTGAGGTTTGTTAAATATGCCGTCATCCGCAAAAGCCCTGTGATTGGCTGGAACATAGCCGACGCAACTTGGAGCCTTTGCTAAGCCCAAATTCGGGCAAAGTCTTCAAGTCGTGCCCATGGCGTTCCAGCAATTTTCCAGGGCCGAACGGACGACGGCATCTTAATACACAAACCAAAATACTTTTTAGAATTTCGACCTTTGGTATATAAAAGTGTAAAATTAAGTTAATAAAATTTCCACCAGAGAAGAGGTTTTGAGATGGAAAATATTTCTCAACGAGAGCTTGAAAATCAAGAGTTAGCTAAAGATGCTGCTCAGGAAGCTATCGTTTTATTACAAAATAAAAATCAAACTTTACCATTAAAAAATAAAAATATTGCTTTATATGGACATGGTGCTTTTGCCACTGTAAAGGGTGGAACTGGTTCAGGTGATGTTAACCAAAGAAGTGTCGTTAGTATTTTGCAAGGTTTAGAAAATGCTGGTTTTACAGTGACGACTAAATCTTGGTTAATGCGTTTGCAACGTTTCTATCAACAACAAAAGCATGAACACGATGAGAAACTAAAAGATAACCCGATGGCAATTTTGGCACCTGGTTTTACTTTCAAAGATCCAGAGATTGCCGAATTTGAGGATGCAGCAACGGGGATTTATGTGATTTCTCGTGTATCTGGTGAAAATTATGACCGCCGCAATCGTAAAGGTGACTTTAAGTTAACCGATAATGAGTTATCAAATATCATCCAAATGAGTCAATTTTATTCTAATAGTATCGTCCTATTAAATGTTGGTGGTGTGATGGATACTAGTTTCATCGATCAATGTCCAATGCTTGATAGTGTTGTTTTGGTTTCTCAATTGGGGATGACGACTGGCGATGCTGTGGCGGAAATTCTCGATGGCACCAAAACACCTTCCGGTAAATTGACTGATACTTGGGCTTATAACTATGAAGATTATCCTAGTTCCGAAAATTTTGGGATGTCTAATCCGGAATATGTCGAAGGGATTTATGTCGGATATCGTTATTTTGACAGTTTTCAAATTAAACCACGTTTTGAATTTGGTTTTGGTCAAAGTTATGCGAAATTTTTCTTAAAGACGCAAAAGGTCAATGTTAACGAAGAACGGATTCGTCTACAGGTTGCGATTGAGAATAGCAGTGAGAAATTTTCTGGTCAAGAGACGGTACAAGTCTATGTATCAAAGCCTCAGTCCGATATTCCGACACCTTATCAAGACTTGGTAGCTTATCAAAAGACGACCTCACTACGTCCAAATGCTCGTCAAACATTGGAATTTACTGTTCCAATGTCTGATTTGAGCATCTTTGACAGTGAATTGGGCGCTTATGTTTTGATGCCAGGAACTTATTACTTACGAGTTGGTAATAGTTCGAAAAACACGCAAGTAGTCGCAACTTTCAAACTGGATGAGAAGGTTATCTTAGAAAAAGTTGATAATTTGTTAGTACCAAGAATTGATCCGACTACTTTGACAACTAATAAAGTATCTTTGAAGAATGTCAGTGGCGTACCTTTCTTCTTATTAAAAGCCACTAATTTCTCAGAGACAAAGTTTGTGCACTATCAAGAAAAGAATGACGTGACAACTTTTGTTGAAAAACGTGAAGACTTACCAGGTAAAAGCTTGAACCAAATCATTGAACACGTTCGCAATGCAGCGGGCAAAACTTTAGACGATGTAAGTAATGGCGATGTCGAGTTAGCAGAATTCGTTGCCAGTTTAACTGATCAAGAATTAATCGATTTAGTTGAAGGACAAATGTCAGCTAACAAAAATGGCGTCGTTGGTATTTCTTCAGATCTAGTTCCGGGAGCTGCCGGGCAAACTGGAACAATCAAGAATAAAAGAATCCCAGCAATTGTTATGGCTGACGGACCTGCGGGAGTTAGAGTTGAGCCAGTTTATAAACGAAATGATCAGGTAATTGAACATTTTGCGACAGCTTGGCCAATTGGAACAGCTTTAGCACAAACTTGGAATAAAGATTTGATTGAAAAAGTTGGTTTTGCTGTTGGAACGGAATTAAAAGAATTTGGAGTTGATCTGTGGTTGGCTCCAGGAATGAATATTCATCGTGATCCACTCGGTGGACGTAATTTTGAATATTTCTCAGAAGATCCTTATTTGTCAGGAACAATGGCTGCTTTTGAAACGAAAGGCGTCCAAACACATCACGGAATCGGCGTGACGATTAAGCATTTCTTCGGTAACAATCAAGAGAGCCATCGAAATTATGGCAACAGTGTTATCAGCGAACAAGCTCTACGTCAGATTTATCTACGTAATTTTGAGATTGCAATTAAGACTTGTGCACCAGTTTCTATTATGACTTCTTACAATCGCGTCAACGGCATTTTTTCAGGTGCTAATTTTGAATTACTAACAAACGTTTTGCGTGATGAATGGCATTTTGAGGGATTAGTCATGACTGATTGGTTCAGTTCAGCAGATCCTAAACAAAGCATGCACGCTGGAAATGACTTGATCATGCCGGGAAGCTCAAAATCAGAGTTGATGAGTGCGGTGACTGATTTTGGACCTGAATTTGATGAGCAAGGCAATTTGTTAATCAAACATGGTTATGATTTCTTGAAGAAACGTAATACTGAAACAGAGATGTGGAATGATTTCATCGTTGATAACGAAGGAGAAGTACTCGTTAAACTCAGAGTTAGCGATGATTCAAACTTAAAAGATCGGCTCAAAGATTGGGTTTATGACGGCGTGGCCCAAATTACTGATAAAAATCATGTTTTACTTTCTGGTAAGTGGAAAGACAATAATGATTTGTACTTAGGAGATTTACAAAAATCTGCCATCAATGTTTTGAGAGCAGTTTTGAAATTAAAATTTTAGACGAAAAAAAGCGGACCAATTCGATTAGGAATTGATTCGCTTTTTGTGTTAATTAATATCTGTTTAATAGTTCAACATAAGCATCAACGATACTTTGTAGGAAGCCGACAGTACCTTCAGCAACGTTGCCATCTTCATCAAGAATCTTAGTAACATTTCCGATGTAAGCTTCTGGTTGTTGCAATGTTGGCATGTTCAAGAATACTAGTGATTGACGTAGAGCATGGTTAGCACCAAAACCACTGATAGCACCAGGTGAAACACTGATTACAGCAGCGGGCTTCTTGTCCCAAGCACTTTGACCATAAGGACGTGAACCAACATCAATAGCGTTCTTCAAGCCACCAGGAATTGAACGGTTGTATTCAGGTGTAACGAATAAAACACCAGCAGCTTCTTTGATTTGGTCTCTGAATGCAGTATATTCTGCAGGAACGTTTTCAGGTGTATCAATATCTTCGTTATAAAGTGGTAGGTTACCAATTTCAACAAATTCTGGTTCGTAGTCGCTAGGGAATAATTTCATAACATTCTTAGCAATTTGTTTTGAGAATGATCCTTTACGTAAACTACCAACTATAACAGCAATTTTTTTTGACATATAAAATTCCTCCATATCCTTCGATATTTCTAAATTAGCATAAAAAAAAATATTCAACAAATATTTGTTCTCGCAAACAAAAATATTTTTTCAAACTGGTAATCGGTTACAAAAATATTGATAAATAACTCACAATATGTTAAAATTTACCGATTTTATCAAAATAGTCTAAAAAAAACATCAAAAATTGAATCTGATTACAATTAGATTACAGAATTTTAGTTCGCTGGAATTTTTTTATTGTCCCTGTAATACGTTTGTTACATTTATCTTGTATAGTGTCCTCTGGTAAACATAAAACCGGGGAGAGATTAGTTGCTAAAGCAAATTAAATTAGATGCACTACTTATTATCAGTTTGATCGTCACAGGGGGAATGGGATACACAGTCGCATATGCTGCTGACACATCAAATGAACAAGTAAGTAATACAACGGATTTTCATAAAACATTAACTAATTTGGAAACACATCAAACAGTTGATGATGATGCTAACACACTAAACAAAAAGGTATCATTACCAGGTAACAAGGAATTTATGCCGGGTATTAGTAACAGTGAAAAAGATCCAAACATGGCTGATGTAGATACACTTCAAAAAGAAGTTGATCATGCACCAGTTCAAGAATCACAACCAGCACAAATTGAACAGTCGCAACAAGCTATTACTCAAGCTGCTGCTGAACCACCTGTAGAAATGCAATCAAGTGGTCGCAATGTTGGCACGTTCAAAATTAGTTTTTATGATCCAGCTGTTTTAGGATCAGATATGGGTTATTCAGGAGTTGCTACTAATTTAAACGTTATCCCACGTGGATCACGTTTGCAGATTACTACAGCTCAAGGAGACGTCTATTATCGTACTGTTAACGATACAGGAACATTTGCCTATGACAATCCATACCAAATCGATATGGCAATGCCAAATAGTATGATTCCTTCTTATGGAATTACTAGTGCAACCGTTGAAATTATTGGTTAAAAAAATACATTCGAATAATTATAAACCCGTTTTCACCACATTGTTTGGGAAAACGGATTTTTTGTTTTACAATTGGGTAAAGCTATTAAAAAGAAGGTTAATAAATGAGAGTATTTGGTGTAACTAACAATAAATTTGAAAGCTTTACTGAATTTGAAAAAACTAAAGAAAATCCTACTGGAAGAGATTTATTGGTCAAAATTGAAGGTATTTCAATCAATCCAGTTGATATTGCTACTAGAAAAAAGATTTCTGAAGATTTATCAGATCCGAAGATTTTAGGTTATGACGGATACGGTATAGTCGATGCCGTTGGTAGTGATGTTAAAAACTTTCAAGTCGGTGATAAAGTCTTTTTTGCCGGTGATTACACTCGTGACGGGTCATATCAGGAATACGAACTGATTGATGAACGAATCGTAGCTCATGCGCCAAAGAAAGCTTCAATTGAGAAAAGTGTTGCCATGCCATTAGTAACTTTGACAGCAAGTGAATTATTATTTGAAAAATTGCAAATCAATCCTGCTCAAGACAATCGGGATAAAACCATTTTGATTATCAATGGTGCTGGTGGAGTCGGTTCAATTGCTATTCAATTGGCTCATTTAGCCGGTCTAAGAGTAATTGCTACTGCTTCAACACCAGAAAAAGTCGATTGGGTCAAAAACTTAGGGGCTGACTTAGTAGTCAATCATCATCATGATCTGATCAAGCAAGTTCATGACTTAGAAGTTAAAAACGTCGATTTTATTTTAGGTTTGAGTGACAATGATCCACATTGGTCAGAAATCGTAGAATTGATCAAACCATTTGGAACTTTTGCAACCATTACTAATCTACGTGAATCACAAATTGCTGATTTGAAACAAAAGTCAGTCAACTTCGCTTGGGAATGGATGTTTACTAAAGCTAAATTCAGATTGAATTCAATGTCTACTCAGGGTGATTATCTAGAAAAGTTAGCTCAAGGTTTAGATAGTGGCATGATTGATTCAACAGTAACAAAAGTTTTCCACGGCTTTAATTTGGAAAATATTAAAAAAGCTACACAATTAGTTGAAGCTGGTCATATGATGGGCAAGGTAGTTGTTAAAGCTTAATTTAAGTTAAAAAGAGGATGATACTCTTAATAAGTGTCATCCTCTTTATTTTAAATTAAATTGTAATGTTTCAAGCCGTTAACAATACCACCGTTAACGTTTTCAGTGGTAATATAAGTAGCAGCCTCCTTGACCGAATCTATACCATTACCCATGGCAATGCCGTAATCTGCATATTTAATCATAGGTAAATCGTTAGTTCCGTCGCCAAATGCGTAAACTGGTTTGTCTTCTAAATCTAAACCCTTAATGAGATGTTTGATACCGCTCATTTTAGAGACGTCTTTTTCAACCGTATCAATTGAATAAGGACCAGTCTTGTAAAATTTTAATTCAGGGAATTTTTCTTGATAGCGCTGTGAATCTCCATTAGAAACAACGACCACCATTGGGACATCACCTTTTTGATAAAAGAATGGATCAATGGTTGGCAAATCAATATTAACCGCTTGATAAAATTCTTCAACAAAGGGGCTAGCTTCACTGAGAAATGATTCACTTGGCGAGTGCATGCTGACACTATCACCAAATTTTTCTGCTTGTTCAATAACTTGTTTTACCAATTCAGGTTTAATATTATTTTGATAAATAACCTTATCCTGTGATTGGACAAATGCGCCATTTAAAGTAATATAAGTATCAATACCAGTCGTACTAGTAGCAGCCTCAATTTCGATAGGGGAGCGTCCAGTACTGATAACTGGTAAATAGCCATTCTCTTTTAATTGGTGGACAGCTGTTGCTACAGAGTCATCCACTTGAGATTGGGCATTTAGAAGAGTTCCGTCTAAATCAAAGAAGACGGTACCACGATAATTGTTTTGCAAAAGATCACCAACTTAATTTTATTTTGTATACTAGTAATATGGTAACAATTTTTATTGTAATGATATAGTCAAATTTTACATATGGAGTGATATGTTTATGAAAATATTAATGATTGAGGATAATAAGTCTGTTTCTGAAATGATGGGCATGTTTTTCCAAAAAGAAAATTGGGAAGCAAGTTTTGCTTATGATGGCAATGAAGCAGTTGATATGTTCAATGAAGATCCTGACAAATGGGATATGATCACGCTTGATTTGAATTTACCGGGAAAAGATGGAATGGAAGTCGCTAAGGAAATCAGAAAAGTTTCCAAAACAGTTCCAATTATCATGTTGACGGCTCGTGATACTGAAAGTGATCAAGTACTTGGTCTGGAATTTGGTGCAGACGATTACGTTACTAAACCATTTAGTCCGATTACTTTGATTGCTCGAATGAAAGCAATTCACCGTCGTGATGAAAATATGGCTGAGAAACTAGCTGAATCAACGCCAGTCAATGCTGAAGTAGAAGAAGCAGATGATGGTTTTGATATCAATACTGGCTTCTTTAAATTAAATTCCAACACCCGTGAAGCTTATTTGAATGGCAAAGAAATTCCCGATTTAACACCAAAAGAGTTTGATCTATTGAAAACTTTAGCAAGCAAGCCAAAACAAGTTTTCTCGCGTGAACAATTGCTAGAACAAGTTTGGGATTACGATTATTTCGGTGAAGAAAGAACTGTCGATGCACATATCAAAAAATTGCGTCAAAAGATTGAAAAGGTTGGACCTCAAGTTATTGAAACAGTTTGGGGTGTCGGCTACAAATTTGATGATACAGGAGCGAAAAATAAGGCATAATGAAATTAATTTATCAAAACATGCTGAGTTTTTTGATCGTTATTTTGACGACTCTAGGAATCATTTTGTATTCCGTCACTAGTGCTGCCACTAATTGGGAATATAATCGGACATATAAGAGTCTGGAAAGTTATGCTGGTAACCTAGAAAAGATAGCCTTGAAAACTGATCCTAAAACTGGGCAGATTCACAATATCACTGGCGATAATATTAGAACAGTTGAACAAGTCTTATCAGAGAGAAATGTTCAGTTTGCTATTTTTGATTACAATAATAATCAGGTTTATCCAACGCCGCCAACGAATGTCAAATTACACTTGAAGCAATCTTACTGGAAAAAGCTCAAACAAGGTAAGACGATTCGCAATATTCAAAAATCACAAAACACTGCTGGCAATCCACGACTTCGAAAAGATGATAATCGCAGTTACGTTTATGTCTTAACACCGTGGTTCCAAAACGGAAAATTAATTGCGGCTGTTTGGGCAGGTTCAGATGTTTCTGAATTACAGACTAACATTGGTGAAATCAATAGTCGGCTTTACTTTGCCTTGCTGATTTCTCTTTTGGCAGCGATTATTTTGAGCTTCTTACTTTCCAGATATCAAGTTAATCGGATCAATCGACTACGTGGAGCGACAAAACGAGTTGCTAATAATGATTTCTCAGTTCACATAGAAAGTAAGGGCCGTGACGAATTAGATGATTTAGCTGATGATTTCAATCAAATGGTTAAGTCGCTAGAAGCTTCAGATACAGAAATCAAACGCCAAGAACAACGTCGTAAGGAATTTATGGCCGATGCCTCTCACGAGATGAGAACGCCATTGACGACTATTAACGGGCTATTAGAAGGATTAGCTTATGATGCTATCCCCGAAGAGTCAAAAGGTCAAAGTATTCAGTTGATGCGTAATGAAACTAAGCGTTTGATTCGACTGGTCAATGAAAACTTAGATTACGAAAAGATTAGAACTAATCAAATTACCATGGCCAAACGAGTTTTTGATGCTAATAAACCATTACAAGACATTACTTCGCAATTGGATAAAAAAGCAAAGACTGCTGGCGATGAATTGATCTTGAAACCTTATGAAGGTGAATTAAAGACGTATGCCGACTATGACCGCTTTGTACAAGTCATCTTTAATATCATGCAAAATGCCATTCAATTTACTAAAGATGGCAAGATATTTATTAGTGGTAGTCGAAATGAAGAGCGTCACGCTTCAGTCTTTATAATTTCTGATACTGGTATTGGGATGTCCGAAGACCAAGTCAAGAATATTTGGGACCGTTACTATAAAGCTGATCCATCTCGTAAGAACCGTAAGTATGGTGAATCAGGCTTAGGACTTTCAATCGTTCATCAATTGGTAGAAAATCATGGTGGAGAGATTGAAGTCAAGAGTAAGCTCAACGAAGGAACAACCTTTACTGTGACATTATTTGATGAAGGCTTCGAGCACAAGAAAGATGAACAAAAACAAGCTTAATTATTGAAAAAGGAATCTCATTTGAGTGTAGTTATAGCTACATTTGATGAGATTCCTCTTTTATTTTTGATTTAAATAATCCCAACTGTCGATAGGCGTACGGTCGTTTTTTAATTGTACCGCATCAGTCGTATAGAGATCAGTTGTTGATTTATTACCATTTTTTGAATAAAGACTAGTTGACTTATCACCGAGTTTGTCACGAAGTTCTTCCATTTGTTGAACTTGATCTAAATAAGAATAATTATCTGGATCAGTAGGGGTGAAACCCTTTGGTGTATAGAAACGAAGCAGGTTTTTGTTATTAACGTTGTCAGAAGTTTTCAGCTTCGTGTCAACATCTTCTTCCCATTTAGCAACTTTAGTAACCAATTCGGGATTGTCACGCATATTGACTTCTTCGCCAGTTTCGTTAGCGTAGACAGTCGTTGAATTTCCATTACGCAGAACAGTATAATTCGGTGTTATGAAACTATTATTTCTAAAAGCAACTACTGAATTATGTTGTTTAGATAATAAATCAGTTCCTAGTTGCACGTATGATTTGGTATTAACTCCTGCCAGGTGCAAAACAGTAGGTAGGACGTCAATTTCACCGCCATAAGTATGATTAATGCCACCTTTGAGACCATCCATGTGAATCATGAAAGGAACTCGTTGCATTTGAGTATTGTCAAATTTAGTCCAAGTTTCGGGAGTTTTTCCAAGCATCGTTGAAAGAGACTGGTGTTGCTCGTCATTTAACCCATAATGATCGCCATATAGCACGACCATAGTGTTCTTTTCTAAACCAGAAGCTTTGAGATAATTGAAAAATTCTTCGACTGATTTGTCTAAATAATGAGCAGTTTTGAAATAATCGTTTACTCGAGAATTTTCGTTATCAGAAGTTTGGAAACCGGCGTTGTCTTCATCAGAGAATTGATAGCCCACGTGATTAGTAATAGTTAGAAACTTTGTATAGAACGGTTGCTGCATTTGTTCTAGATACTTAACCCCTTCAGAAAAAAGCAATTTATCTTTAACGCCATAACCATTCAGCGACAAGGTGTCTGGGCCTTTAGTATCGTAATAACTCTTATCGAAGAAGTAG
This sequence comes from Companilactobacillus futsaii JCM 17355, assembly GCF_001435505.1. Lineage (GTDB taxonomy): Bacteria > Bacillota > Bacilli > Lactobacillales > Lactobacillaceae > Companilactobacillus > Companilactobacillus futsaii. Next base: position 11,408 of record NZ_AZDO01000054.1, read on the forward strand.
TTATATCCCATATTTTTATAAGTGACATTTCGTCCCCAGAAACTTCCAATATTACCATGGAATACAGCACTCGTGTAGCCTTTTTGTTGAGCTAGAATGGCTGGAGCCGATTGGAAGGTATTATCGCCGCCGAGTTTTTGGAAAAATGAACCTTCGGGTAATCCGAATAAGCCCGACTCAAGCATTGTTTCTGCATCACTTGTCCGACCAGTTCCAACTTCATAGAAGAAATTATCAAATGAAAGTGTATTTTGGTTGTTGTAGAGACTATTTAAGAATGGAGTAACTTCTTGGCCATTTATTTTCATACCGATTAAAAATTGTTCAAAACTTTCTAAATGGATGATGATGATATTTTTACCACTAGCTTTACCAAAATATTTGGCATTGGGTTTAGCGTAATTATTATTGACATAATCCAAGACGTTGTCTATTTCTGCTTCGGTGGCATTAGAACGCACCTGATTATTTTGCACCGAGCGAACGGAGTCATAAGCTAAAAAAGAATTGATACCGAGATATTGGACAATATATGAATGATCAAAAGTTCTTCCTAATAATTGAGGACGGTTGGCTTCAGACCCTGCTAAATCAGCAGAAAAAAGTGCAATTCCAAGTATACTAGTGGCTAAAGCATTGAGTTTTCTAAATGGGCGCGAATCAATTTTTACGAAACGAGTTGCAAATAACAAAATAATCACTACAAAGTCGATCAAGTAAATTAAATCGCGTGGTTGCATCGAACTTAAAGTACTGGCACCTAATCCTTTCGCAACTTTACTAACACCAAGCATTGTACTAACAGAAATAAAATCAGCCATTTCACGATAATATAATAAATTAGCATAAATAAAAATTGAATCAGCTAGATAAATAAGTCCCATTACTAAATATGAAATTTTGGGCTTATTGATGTAAAGAGCCAATCCTAATAGAAAAACTAACGTTGCCAAAGGATTAACTATCATAAAAAAATACTGCCATAAGTTATTGACAGTTAGTCCAAAGTCTAGAAAATAAGTAACCACAGTTTTTAACCATAGACAAACGACCAAAAAGCCCATAAATCCCAGTCGTGTGTTCAAGATGGATTTTATTTTTTGCATAATATCCCTCATAACTATTTTAATTCTATGATTAAATAATACGTTATTTCGGAAAAGAAAAAAAGCCAGCTCACGCTGACTTACTTAGTAGAATCATTTTTTCCTTTGAGAACACTAGACCAACTATCGATTACTGAACGATCACCGTTTAATTCTGGAGCGTCGGTTGTATAAAGGTCGGTAGTTGACTTGTTATTATTTTGTGAATATACACTAGTAGATTTCAATCCAAGGTCATTTCTAGTAGCGACCAATTTTTGAATTTCATTTTGGTAGTTGTATTCCTTACTATCAACTGGTGTAAAGCCATTTGGAGTATAGAATCTCAGAAGGTTCTTGTTGTTGATCGTGTCGGATAGTTTCAATTTGTCGTTGACGTATTGTTGCCATTTAGCTACTTTTTCCTTTAATTTAGGATTTTGGCTTAAATCAACTAATTCACCAGTTTTGTTTTTATAAACTTCGGGATCACCATCGCTGCTCTTTAGAACAGTGTATTTAGGTGTAACAAAATTCTTGTTTCTAAAGATTACAATCTGATTGTGATCTTTAGATAATAGATCAGTCCCTAGTTGAACATACTGTTTAGTATTGATCCCAGCTAGATGCAAGATTGTTGGTAAGACGTCAATTTCACCACCATAGGAGTGATTGATACCGCCTTTGAGGCCTTTCATATGGATCATAAAAGGAACCTTTTGCATTTGTGAATCATTGAAGTCAGACCAATCATTTGTATCAACGCCTAGCAATGGTGCTAAATCAGGATTTTGACTGTTAGAAAGGCCATAATGGTCCCCATAAAGAACAATCATGGAATTATTATAAATACCGCTAGACTTCAAGTAATTGAAAAATTCTTGAAGGGCGTTATCTAAGTAATGGGCAGTCAAGAAATAATTATTAACTGCGCTGTTGTTAGTGTTAGGTGCTTGGAAACCATCATTATCTTCTTCAGGCAATTCAAAAGGATAATGGTTAGTAACAGTAATAAATTTGGTATAGAAGGGCTGTTGCAACTGCTCAAGATACTTAACACTTTCTGAAAGCATCAATTTATCTTTCATACCATATTCCAAACTTGAGTCAGCCGTTTTATTAAAATAATTTGAATCAAAGAAATAATCATAGCCCATGTTTTTATAAACATTGTCACGGTTCCAAAAACTACCGATATTTCCATGGAAGACCGCACTCGTGTAACCTTCTTTTTGTCCAAGAATAGCTGGAGCAGCCTGGAAAGTATTGTCACTGCCGAGTTTTGAGAACAATGAACCTTCAGGCAATCCGAAGAGTCCGGTCTCTAACATATTCTCAGCATCACTAGTTTTTCCTTGTCCAACTTCATGATAGAAATTATCAAATGACATTGTGTTTTTATCGTTGTATAGACTATTCAAGAATGGTGTAACTTCTTGTCCATTAACTTTGTAATTGATAAGGAATTGTTGAAAACTTTCCAAATGGATAACGATAATGTTTTTACCTTTAGCCTTACCAAAATAAACTGGATTAGGCTTGGCATAATTCTTTTTAACTTCAGTTAAAACGTCATCCATATCAGTCCCAACTGCTTCTGAGCGGACTTGATTATTTTGAACGGTTTTAATGGAATCATAAGCTAGAAAACTATTTAGTCCCAAATATTTAACAATGTAGGCACGATCAAATGTCCGACCTAATAATTGAGGACGGTTGCTTTCTGCGATAGTTAAATTTAATGAAAATAGAAAAATACCCAAAAAAGTTGTAGCAATTGCTGTCGATTTTTTCATAGGTTGAGGGTCAATTTTGATATAATGGGTAAGTAACAAAATTGCTAGAATTATGAAATCTAAACCATAAATAAAATCATGAATCTGGACTAAATTAGCAGCACTACCACCAAGACCTTTGGAAACTTTAGTGGCACCAGCAATCGTATTAAAAGATAGAAAATCACTGAATTCTCGGTAGTAAAGGATATTTCCATATAGAAGGACTGATTCTAAAAGATAGATAACGCCCATAACGATATAGGAAATTTTGGCACGATTGATGTATAACGCTATGCTCAAAAGTATAACGGCTGTAGCGATAGGATTGATGATCAAAATAAAATGTTGTAACGGGTTTGAAACGCCAAGGGAAAAATCCCAGTAATAGGCAATAATGGTTTTGACCCACAATAAAGTCACTAATAGAGCCATAAAGCCCAGTCGTTTATTCAAAATATTTTTTAATTTATTCATTGAAAGTTCCTTGTTTTTAAAAATTCTTAAATAAATCTATTTAAAGACTAAATAAATCACTTAATTGTTAGTATAATACGTTATAGGTAAAAAGTGGGAAAGAATGAGCAAAATAATATTTTTAGGACCATTATATAATTATATATATGCGCGCTTTGCGACAAAATTTAATCATTTTCCATTGATTCGGCTTTCTTTTTACGCTGTTGATAAAGCAATATTATATACTTTAATTTTTATAATTTTAAGGTATATCTGGGTTAAAATAAAGAAGAGAAATACTACCTTTTGGTATGAGTTTTGGCTCAGCGTGTTTATTTTTTATGTTTTCCTACTTTTTGCTTTAACAGTTTTTCGAGATGGCTATTTCATTTGGCAGTTCAAATTTTTTTGGCACCGTCCGTTATCTGATATAAATACTGTTCCGTTGATAGAAACGATGAAGTTAGCAGATGCTAAGTCTTTGGTCGACTTTTTTTATAACTTGTATGGTAATATTGTGTGGTTCGTACCGATGGGATTCTTCATTCCCGCATTAAGTAAGCGCCATCTTAATTTCTTGCAAGTTGTCTTAATGGGTGCGATGATTTCAGTGTCAATTGAAGCTTTACAATTTGTTTTACATACCGGCGTCACTGATATTGATGACGTAATTTTCAACACTTTAGGTGCTGCGGTAGGGTATTTATTATATTTTTTAGGAAAATGGATAAAAAAGCTAATAAAAATTTGAAATTTTCTTCGAAAATGATTAATCTTAGATTTGACGATATATATGGAGGAGAGAGATAAATGACTCAAATTAAATTTGATGATTCAAAATTGAGCAAGTTCGTTCAAGACAACGAACTTGGCGAAATGCAAGCATTAGTTAATGCTGCTGATGAAGAACTACGTAAGGGTACCGGTGCTGGTGCTGACTTCCGTGGTTTCATCGATTTGCCTGTTGACTATGACAAAGATGAATTTGCCCGTATTAAGAAAGCTGCTAAGAAGATCCAATCAGACTCAGAAGTATTTATTGGTATCGGTATTGGTGGTTCATACTTAGGTGCTCGTGCTGCAATCGACTTCCTAAGCTCATCATTCTACAATGTTAAGAATGAAAAAGATGTTCCAGAAGTTTACTTCTGTGGTAACTCAATTTCTCCAAATTACTTAGCTGATTTACTAGACGTTATCGGCGACCGTGATTTCAGTGTTAACATCATTTCTAAATCTGGTACAACAACAGAACCTTCAATTGCTTTTAGAATTTTGAAAGCTAAATTGATTGAAAAATATGGTGTTGAAGGTGCTAAGGAACGTATCTATGCTACAACAGATCGTGCTAAGGGTGCTTTAAAGACAGAATCAGATGCTGAAGGCTACGAAGAATTCGTTGTTCCTGATGATATCGGTGGTCGTTTCTCAGTTCTTACAGCTGTTGGTCTATTGCCAATTGCCGTTGCTGGTATCGACATCGACAAGTTGATGGAAGGTGCTGCTCAAGCTCGTAGTGATTACTCATCAGCTGATCTAACAAAGAACGATGCTTACAAGTATGCTGCTTTGAGAAACATCTTGTACCGTAAAGGTTACACAACAGAATTGCTAGAAAACTACGAACCAAATGTTCAATACTTTGGCGAATGGTGGAAGCAATTGATGGGTGAATCTGAAGGTAAAGATCAAAAGGGTATCTACCCATCATCAGCTAACTTCTCAACTGACTTGCACTCATTAGGTCAATACATTCAAGAAGGTCGTCGTAACTTGATGGAAACTGTTGTTTTGATCGACACACCAAGACATGACGTTAAGATTCCCGCTGAAAAAGATAACCTTGATGGTTTGAAGTACTTGGAAAACAAGTCAATGGACTTTGTTAACAAGAAGGCTTACGAAGGTGTTGTTCTAGCTCACACTGATGGTGGCGTTCCAGTTATGACAGTTCACATTGAAAAACAAGATGCCTTCAACCTAGGTTACTTGATGTACTTCTTTGAAATTGCTGTTGGTATTTCTGGTTACTTGAACGGTATCAACCCATTTAACCAACCAGGTGTTGAAGCATACAAGAAGAACATGTTTGGTCTACTTGGCCGTCCTGGTTATGAAGAACTTGGCGAAGAATTAAACAAGAGACTATAATTCATAATTAAATACAAATGAAAAAGCATCCTCAATCGAGGGTGCTTTTTTTGTCGTTCCTTGTAAAAACTACTTCGTGAACGATGCCATATTCTGTTTGATCGGCAATTTGATCTAATGTTTCTTCAAAGCCAAACATCTCGTAAAATGCCTGGGCAATTAAGTTTTTCTTCAAAACAATTATGTAAAAATCACTAAATTTTTTAGACAAATTTTCTAAAGCAGCAGTGAATAATTTTTGACCGATACCTTGATGTTGATATTCTGGCAAGACGTAAAGCGTATAGATCTCCCCGAATTCTTGATACTTTTTCCGTCGAGCCGGACCAAATGAACAAACTCCGACTATCTTTTCGTCATCTAAGGCCACCAAAGTATTGTTCCATCTAGTTTCTGGATGCCAAATATCAATTCTCAAATTATCTAACAAGGCTTGTGGGACGATTCCGACATAAGCATATTGCCAAGTTTTATAATACAGCTCACTGATTTTTTTAAAATTGAAATCTTTAGTAGTGGGTACAATGTTGATCATTTTAGTTTCTACTTTCAACTGAATTTGTTTCACTAGCAAAGACTCCTAATTTACCAAAGACTAATCCTAAAACGAATCCAGCAAGAGTCAATGTAACCCAGCCTAATCCTAAACTAGCGAATGGAACGTATTGATGATAGAAGTTTAGTGCAGCTTTGACGAAAGTTAAATTAGTAACAGCTTCTGGTGAAGCATTCAACATATCAAAGACAGCAGGTAAAACAGTGAAGGCGATTGTCATTTTATAAACAACACCAGCGTAAGGCTTTGAATGAACAGTTAATGAAACGAGGATCAAAGCTAATGACAATGGGTAAAGTAACATTAACACTGGTAGTGACCAAGCGATGATGTTATCAAGACCCGCGTTAGCAACGACAAATGACATCACTGTTGTGACACGTAGCCAAGCTAAGTAGCTTACTTTAGGGAACAATTTGTGGAAATCTTGTGAGAATGATGCGACAAGTCCCATAGCAGTAGTGAAAACACCTAAGGTAACCAAAACACCTAAGAAAGCAGCTCCTAAGTTACCGAAGTAGTAATTAACGATTTGTGAAAGAGCAGTACCACCATTATCAGAAAGGTTTAATCTACTTAAACTAAATGAACCTAATAGAACTAATCCAAAGTAAACTAAAACTTCTAAGGCGATACTCAAAGAACCAGCTTTAGCAGTTAAACCAGTTAGTTCTCTATCTTTGTAGCCCAGGCCTCTAACGGCGTGAACGAAAGTAACACTCAAAGCTAATAAAGCAACTGCATCAATTGTGTTATAGCCTTCGAGCAAACCACTGACAGTAGCACTAGTTTGATAGGCTTGCGTTGGCATATGGTTCAAGCCACCCATAGGGTTCAAGAAAGCAACTACGAAGATAACAGCCAATAATACCAAGAAGATAGTGTTTAAATATTTTCCAACGTATTTCAATAATCTGTTTTGATGAACAGTTAAAACATAGGCTAAACCAAAGAATAGAGCGGTGAAAACTAACATCCCGACGGTGTCAAATTTTGCAGGCAAGAATGGTTTAAGTCCCATTTCAAAAGCGGTAGCGGCAGTACGTGGAGTACCGAAGAAAGGTCCGATGGTCAAGTGAACCAAAACTAAGAACATTGCGGCATAAAATTTACCGACTGGACGTGCTAGATCATATAAACCATCACTCTTTGTAACGACAACAGCTAAAATTGCTAGTAACGGAAAGAGTGAACCAGAAATTGCAAAGCCAAATGCGGCTGACATCCAATTATTACCGGCTAATTGACCTAAATGGACTGGAAAAATCAAGTTCCCAGAACCAAAGAACATTCCAAAAATTAATGATGAAACTACTAGTAAATGTAATACCTTTTTCTTACTTCTTTTTTCTCCTGATAAATCGTAATCGTCTTTCATAAAACTTCCTCCTAAAAATGTTGTTTCTAATCTGTGATGGGCTTTTAATGCCACTAATATCAGAATCCATTTTGAACCACCCCTTTTGAAATTTTAAAAACGTTAGGAACAAAAAGAGCCCTCTTCCAGCTAAGGAAAAGGGCTCAAATAGAACGGTACCACCTTTTATGGGTATTACAAAAATACCCACTCACTTAACGGACAAATAATCCGCTAGCCTGATAATGGTGGCAGCCACGGTAACCTACATATCGGCACCGAACTCAGAAATGATTTTCAAAATTCTCATGACGGTCATTTTTCACTCAACATGACTCACTAGGCGTTTTTGAGATTTCTACTTTTTTCTTCAACGTTTTGTTGGTTCGTATTATAGGCATATAAAATTAAAAATTCAAGCCTTTTTTTAATAAAGTTCTAATTTTTATATTTTGGTTGGCGTGCGGTTTAAGAAATGCTTGGCACCATCTATAACGTGGAAGTAAGTCGCTAAGCTTAACATATCAGTGTTTATGCTCTTTAAAAATGGCCACTCACGTAATGAACCACGGAGAACAGAATTATTTTCTTCGATGAAAGTTTGGCTAATTTTTTGTGGTCGATCTTTAAAAACTCCAGACTGATACAAATAATTAGCATAATCAAAAAAGTATTTCGCAGTTCTAGGGTCATTAATTGTATCGTGTAAAATTCGAGTTCGATGTCTAATAAAGCTCATGCTGTTTTTGACAACTTGAGCGCTATTATTGGAAATGGTCAGATAAGCGAATAATTGTTCGAAAAATCTTTGGTAGGCATGAATTTCACCACTACTCAAAAAGGCTCGAGGGTGATTTTTGAATGGGTATTTCCAGTTGCTCAAGTTATATTCCCATTTTTGACCGACCCAAATGGTGAAGGGGAGTTCATAGAAAACTTGAGTCATATCTTGTTCGAAGCTTTGGTTGATGATTTCAGAGTAGTCTCGTGGCAACAAACGGTTGATTTGATTTTTCAAGTCAGTCGTAATGTATTTTACATTTTCTGTATCATCAGTAAGATCAAATAATTTTTGCCAAGTTTCAGGTGTGAATAATTCTGGTTTTAGATGCTGAATCAATTTTAAATTAACTGGAGCAGAGTTTAACGTGAAACCAGCGTTAAAAGAGTCATCCATTAATTGCAAAGTTTGCACAAAATGACCGCCTAAAGAGTGCCCCAGGCCGTAGACTAATGTATCAGATAAACTTCTTTGCGAAACGTATTCTACAAATTGACGTGCCAGTTTAAGTTGACTGAGGTTTTTATCGCTCCCAATTAGAATCGCATTGACGTTATAATCCCAGTCTTTATACGTCTCGAGAATTGAAGCTTCAAAACGTTTGCTGCGGGACTTGATAGTATTATCGTTGCCACCTTCAGTTCCGCGAAAGGTAATGTATAACTCTTTGACGCCATCGATAGCAATTTGAAAAGCTGTGGCGGAAAATCCACATTCAGCGGCTTCTGGTAAGACTTTACGAGCTTCAAAAGATTTGACATAATCGGGCATCCGATGAACACGATTGTAAATTAAGAGTCGTAAGTAATTTTCCGGTTCGAATTCTTCATACAAATAACGATCATAATCGTATTGCAAAAGCTTCGTGCGAAAATCGCTGTCTTGAAGTAATTCGCCGGCTTGATATTGTTGATTTCGCAATTCCAAAGGCAAAGCATGATGAATTAGCAAAATAATATAAATTTGATTGAGATAGCCTCGGCAAAGATTCAAATTTTCATTTTCAATCATCGTGATCAATTGCTTTAATTTGTTGATCTTACGATTTCTAGAAGGTAATTTGAAACGTTGTTTGCCAGGCGCCTGATTGATATTTTGTAATTTTAAAACTTTATCGATCATCTGGGGATGGATAGTTTTATTTTTAATGAAAATTGGTAAGCGTAAATCGACAACTTGATTCAACAGTAAATTTGTTAAACGAGATTTTTCTTTATTTAGATAAGAATAGCTGAAATAAAGTCGTTTGTTTTGGGGTAGTAACTTCTTACTGTCTTCTTTGTTAAAAGTCAAAGGAAGATTTTTGTGAGCTCGAAAGTTGAGTAAATCGAGCTGCTCATAAACATGATTTAATCTGTTTAAAGTACTTAGTAAGGCTCTCATTAAATCACCTCTTAATAGTTTTAGTTTAACAAAATGTCGGTAAATTAGGAATTATTTTAAAAATATAGCACGTTTGTGATACCTCACATTTGTGTTATATCACAAACGTGCTATAATATATTTGTGGAGGTTGGAGAAAGATGAGAATAGATATTAAATCATACTTAGAAGACAACGGATTAACAATTTATGTAATAGCAAAAAAGAGTGGGTATGGTTATACGACGCTCCATAAATCTTTCAATAAAAAACAATCTTCCGCCACATCTATCAATTTGCGCGATATAGAGGCAATTGCTAAAGCGCAGGATACAGCAATGTGGAAAGTTCTGCGTGAATTGGAATTGCATTACTTAAAGTGAGGAGGCTTTTATATGGCAAGATCATTTTGGGATGAAGATCCATTTAACGACAATATGGACGAAATATTTAGAAGATTAATGAGTCAACAAAACGGTGATTCACGAGCTAAGTATTATGTGAACGGCCAAGAATTGACTCCTGAAGAATTAGCAAAATATCAAGAAGCAAGAACCGCTGGGGAGAATATTCCTATCAGTGATAATAAACAAGCAAAAAATGGCACAATGTTAGAGAAGTTAGGTCGTAATTTGACTCAAGAGGCTAAAGATGGACTTTTGGATCCAGTTATTGGCCGTGATAAAGAGATTCAAGAAACAGCTGAAGTTTTAAGCCGGAGAACCAAGAATAATCCAATTCTTGTTGGTGATGCTGGCGTTGGTAAGACTGCGGTAGTTGAAGGTTTAGCTCAAGCTATCGTCAGAGGCGACGTACCTGAAGCTATCAAAGATAAACAAATCATTTCTATTGATGTTTCAGCTCTTGAAGCAGGGACACAATATCGTGGATCATTTGAAGAAAACATTCAAAAGCTTTTGGATGAAGTAAAGAAGGCCGGCAATGTCGTCTTGTTCTTCGATGAAATTCATCAAATCATCGGTGCTGGGTCAAGTGGTTCTGATTCCGGTAGTAAAGGATTGGCCGACATTATTAAACCAGCTTTGAGTCGTGGTGAAATTTCTATTATTGGTGCCACAACTCAAGATGAGTATCGTAATACAATTATGAAAGATGCTGCTTTAGCAAGAAGATTCAACGATGTTACGATCAATGAACCAAGTAAAGATGCTACTGTAGCAATTTTGAAGGGATTACGTAAAGCGTATGAAAATCATCATCATGTCAAATTGCCAGATAATGTATTGAAAGCCGCAGTTGATTATTCAGTTCAATACATTCCTCAAAGATCATTACCAGATAAGGCAATTGACTTGATCGATATGACAGCAGCACACTTGGCAGCTAAAAATCCTGTAACTGACAAGGTAAGTCTGGAAAAAGATCTCAAACAAGCTGAAAAAGACAAAGAAACTGCAGCTAAAAAAGAAGATTATGAAAAAGCTGCTAGTTTGAAGAAGCACATTGAAGACTTACAAGCAAAGCTTGACAAAGGTGACGAACAGACCGATGAACCAGTAGCAACCGTTAATGATATTGCCGAATCCGTTCAAAGATTAACTGGTGTACCAGTATCACAAATGGGTGCCAGTGACATTGAACGTCTCAAAGATATGGGTAAACGCTTAAAGAGTAAAGTTATTGGCCAAAATGAAGCCGTCGACATGGTAGTCAGAGCTATTCGTCGTAACCGGGCTGGATTTGATGACGGCAATCGTCCAATCGGTAGTTTCTTGTTCGTTGGACCTACTGGCGTTGGTAAGACTGAATTAGTCAAACAATTAGCTAAAGACATGTTTGGCAGTAAGGATGCTATTGTTCGTTTGGATATGAGTGAGTATTCAGACTTAACGGCGGTATCTAAGTTAATCGGTACTTCAGCCGGTTATGTTGGTTATGAGGACAACGGCAATACTTTAACTGAAAAGGTTCGTCGTAATCCTTATTCCATCGTTTTGTTAGATGAAATTGAGAAGGCTAATCCTCAAGTTTTGACTTTGTTATTGCAAGTTATGGATGACGGCCGCTTGACCGATGGACAAGGAAATGTCGTTGATTTCAAGAATACGATCATTATTGCCACATCTAATGCTGGATTCGGTAATAAAGCGACTGAAGATGAGAAGTTGATGGATAAATTGGCTCCTTACTTCAAGCCAGAATTCTTGAATAGATTCAATGGCATCGTTGAGTTTACTCATCTGTCTAAGAAAGACTTGAATCAAATCGTTAACTTAATGTTAAATGACGTTAATGCTAACTTGGCTAAGAAACAAATCACTTTGGAGGTCACACCAGAAGCTAAAGAATGGTTGATCGACGAAGGATATGATGAAGCCATGGGAGCAAGACCATTACGTCGTGTCATTGAGCAACAAATTAGAGATAAAGTAGCTGAATTCTATCTCGACCATTTGGATGTTAAAGACTTAAAAGCTGATTTAGTTGATGGAACTATTAAGATTTCTGAAAAATCAGCTGTTACAAACTAATATTTCTGAAAAAAGAAGACTTGAACGTTTCTCGTTTGAGTCTTCTTTTTTTGTACGAATTTTAGCAAAAAGCGAACAATAACGTTATGTATAACTATGAATTTGTTTAAAAAGCAAAATATATTAATAAAATAATAGCAAAAGCCGAACAATATAAATAAAAAATAATAAAATGTTTCTAATTCGCTTGTAAAAACCCGAATAATCTGTAATACTAGAAAAGTTCGAAAAAAGTTTTTATATTTTCTAAGGGGCGTTTATTGTGAATTCATTACAAGATGGACGGAATTTAAGTTTTATGGAACGTTTATTCCATCTCGAAGAAGCCAAGACAAATGTTAGACGTGAAATTTTAGCTGGTCTAACAACGTTTGTATCTATGGCTTATATTTTATTTGTTAATCCGCAAGTTTTGGGAGACTCAGGGATGAACAAAGGATCTTTATTTACCGCTACAGCATTAACAGCAGTCGTTGGTTCAATTTTGATGGGAATCTTGGCTAACTACCCAATAGCGATTGCACCGGGATTAGGCGACAATGCTTTTTTCAGTTATTCTGTCGTTATAGCGATGGGAATTCCTTGGCAAACCGCTATGGCCGGGGTTTTTGTGGCCAGTTTGATTTTCTTAGTTCTTTCATTAATGAAAATTCGTGAAGTTGTTATTGATGCAATACCTAAAGATTTGAAGTTGGCGGTAGCTGCCGGGTTAGGTATCTTTATCGCTTTTGTCGGTCTGCAAGGTGGGGGATTGATTACTGCTAGTAAGTCTTCATTAGTAGCAATCGGATCATTTGCTGTTCCTACCACTTGGTTGACAATTGTTGGATTGTTAGTTACAGCGATTTTGATGGCGCGTAAAATTCCTGGAGCTATTTTTATCGGGATGGTCTTTACAACTATTGTGGGGTTAGTTACTAAATTGATTCCTATGCCATCGCATATCGTTTCATCAATCCCTAGTTTAAAGCCAACTTTTGGCGTCGGTGTGATGCATATTTCAGATATTACACACCCTCAACTATGGGCTGTTGTAATAATCTTCTTACTAGTAGCCTTTTTTGATACTGCTGGTACTTTGATTGGTTTGGCTGAGCAAGTGGACGTTATGCAAGACGAAGATGGTAAAATGCCAAGAATTGGTCATGCTTTGATGGCTGATTCAATTTCAATGGTCAGTGGAGCTGTTTTTGGAACTACTCCTCCAACAGCTTATGTTGAATCTTCAGCCGGAATTGCCGTTGGTGGGAGAACTGGTTTAACTTCAATCACAGTCGGTGTTATGTTTGCATTATCAATGTTTTTCTCACCATTGTTATCAGTTGTAACAACTAACGTTACAGCACCAGTTTTAATAATTGTCGGTACGTTGATGGCACAATCGATGAAGGGCATCAGATGGGATCGCTTTGAAATTGCCTTGCCAGCCTTTTTAACTATCGTTGGTATGCCATTGACTTATAACATCTCTTACGGTATTGCTTTTGGTTTCTTGGTTTATCCAATCACTATGTTAGCTGCCGGTAAGAGAAAAGAAATCAATCCTATCATGTATGGATTGTTCGTTGTTTTCGTAATTTTACTTTATATCATTAATATTTTGCCTAAAGCTAGTTTGGCATAATAAAAAACTACTCTAATTTCTAATTCTTTCTTAAGTTAGATTAATGTTAATTTCCGTCTTCCACACAAATCCTGTGATTGGCTGGAGAATGGCGGCACTATTTTGAGCTTTTGCATGGCCCAAAGACGCAAAATCTCAAAACTAGGCCTTATTGTAAGTGCTAAAGCACTAACAATAATCTGGCGGCTGAGCCATCACGGGATTTGTGTTCCAGACTAGATTCTAGTTTTATTGTTTATTTCAAATAATTCAAAATTAAAAAAGTATCTATTCAGATATAGTTATTGGAACAATTATCTGAATAGATGCTTTTTGTTTGATTGTATAAAAATATAAAACAACTCTCTAGTCCGGAATAGCAAAGCAAATTGGCTCAGTAGTGAAATTATTCTTAGCAACTTGTTGCTTAGAATAAGGCCGAGCTTGAAGACTTTGCCCGGTTTTGGGCTTAGCAAAGGCTCCAAGTCGTACCCACATTGTTCCAGCCAAATTTGGTTTGCTATGGAGGATGGCATATTACTACTAATCCAACTTAAAAAAACCAATTTCCAGGATAGTTTTTTTGTTATGAAAAAGCTGTATAATAAAATCTGTAAGCGTAAACAAGGAGGAGAACATGAAGAAGATTATTAATAATGTTGAGGATATTGTTCCTGAAATGATTTCAGGTTTAGTTAAAACCAATTCTGATTTAGTAAGACAGATTGACGGTACAACTGCTGTAGTTAGAAATGATAAGAAGTTTACTGAAAATAAACAAGTCGGTATCGTTTCTGGTGGCGGTAGTGGTCACGAACCATTGCATGCAGGCTACGTGGGCAATGGAATGCTCAGTGCTGCCGTAGCTGGAGAAGTCTTTACTTCACCAACTCCTGACCAAATTTATGAAGCTATTAAGGCAGTTGATCAAGGATTGGGTGTTTTGTTAGTAGTTAAGAATTACTCTGGTGATGTCATGAATTTTGACATGGCTAAGGAAATGGCAGAAGCGGATGATATAAAAATTAAGACAATTGTCGTTGACGATGATATTTCAGTAGAAAACAGTGAATTTACTCAAGGTAAACGTGGGGTTGCCGGTACTGCTTTAGTTGAAAAAATTGTTGGAGCTGCTGCCCGTTCTGGAATGTCCTTAGACGATATTGCGGCTTTAGGTCAAAAGGTTATCAACAATACTAAAACTATTGGAATTGCCCTCCATGCGGCTACTGTGCCTGCTGTCGGACACCCTGGATTTGAATTAGGTGATGATGAGATAGAATATGGTATTGGTATCCACAATGAACGTGGCTATGCTGTCGAAAAAATTCAACCTTCAAAAGATTTAGCTCATGAATTGATTGAAAAGATTTTAAAGGAATTTGATGATAAATCAGGTGATTTTGCTATTTTAGTTAATGGCATGGGTGGAACTCCTTTGATGGAACAATACATTTTTGCTAATGATGTTTTGAAAGAATTAGCTGATAAAAATATTGATGTGGAATTTAGTAAAGTTGGTAATCTAGTCACATCGCTTGATATGCAAGGAATTTCTTTGACGATTATGAAAGCAGATAGTGATTGGATCAAATACTTAAAAGAACCAGTTACAACAATTGCTTGGTAGAGAGGAAGATTCGATGAAATTAGAATTAGTTGATGCTAAAAAATGGATTAATTTATTTGTAGAAAAAGTTCAGGCTAACAAAGCTAACTTAAATGAATTAGATACAGCAATTGGAGATGGTGACCACGGAACTAATATGGATCGTGGTATGAACGCTATTAAAGACTCTTTTGCTAAAAAGGATCCTGAAAACCTAGCTGATTTGTATAAAGCAACTGCCTTTGCAATGATTCAAAAAGTTGGTGGAGCTTCAGGTCCCTTGTATGGAACTGCCTTTTTAGATATGTCTAAAGCTGTCAAAACAGAAAATATTGAGTTGGCAGATTTGATTCAAGTTGGAACTGATGGTATCAAACGTCGTGGCCAATCAGATGTCGGTATGAAGACAATGATCGATGTTTGGCAACCAGTGAGCGATGCTTTGAAAAATGATGCTTTCAATCAAAAAGTAATTGATTCAGCATTAGAAATTGTCAAAGATCTAGTAGCAACTAAAGGTCGTGCAAGTTATTTGGAAGAAAAATCCAAAGATCACATTGATCCAGGTGCAGAATCGAGTGCCTACTTGTTTGAATCCTTATTAGAAGTTTTGGGGGACTAATGATGAAATATGGAATTGTAATAGTTTCTCATTCGAGTAAAATTGCCGCTGGAGTGAAGGATTTAATCTCGCAAGCCGCACCAGATTTGTCAATTACAACAGCTGGTGGAACTGATGATGATGAAATTGGTTCTTCATTAGAGAAAATCCAAGCAGCGGTGGATAACAATACTGGTGATGAGATATTGGCTTTTTATGATTTAGGTAGTTCAAAGATGAATCTGGAAATGCTGATGGAAATGACTGATAAAACGATTCACAAGTATGACGTAGCATTGGTAGAAGGTGCTTATACTGCTGCTACCTTGGCTCAAGTTGATACGCCATTGATTGAAATCGAAAAAAATCTTCAACCATTAATAATTAAATAAGGCTACCCTGGAATTGTCCTTAAAACGATAATTTCAGGGCCTTTTTCTGGACAAAATTCATAAAATCTTCACAGGATATTGAAAAAATATAAATATTTGTTTAGTACATTATTCGTATAAGAATAAAAGGGAGGAATATTTTTGGCGAATTTTATAATCAAGTTAGCCACCTTAAGAAAAAATAAATAAAAAAA
>NZ_AZDO01000055.1 GCF_001435505.1 Companilactobacillus futsaii JCM 17355
GGATAAAAATAACGTAAATTCCGATTAAAGCGTTCATTACTACCACGTTCAGCTGGAGTATAAGCATGGCAGTAATAGGTCTTAATACCATATTGTGATTCAAGTGATACTAGCCCACTGAACTCAGTGCCACGGTCCACAGTAAAGCTGTGCACCGGACCATTAAAAGTGGTTAGGAACTTAGTTAGTGCTTCATTAACAGTCGCTGTCGTCCGATCTTTTAACCGGTATGCCCAAAGGAACCATGATTTGCGATCGATTAAAGTTAATAAAACTGCCTTACTATGCCCACGAGGACCAACGACTGTATCTAGTTCAAAATCGCCGATGCGATTACGTTGATTAATCATCATGGGACGCTGTTCAATTGATCGCCCCAAAGATTGATTATATTTGGATCGTTGGTCAACGTTACGCCATGTTCAGGTAGATCATTCAAGGAGAAACCAATCCTCCCCTGATTTAGCCAATTATAAATAGATTTAGTAGCTAGTTTAAATTCGTGAGC
>NZ_AZDO01000056.1 GCF_001435505.1 Companilactobacillus futsaii JCM 17355
TCAAGTACCTTTTGTCTGTTTATCAAGTACCTTTTGTCTGTTTATCAAGTACCTTTATAAATTCTGTACTTGATAAAAAAGTACTTTTATTTTAATATGTTTTTGAGGTGATAATCATGTCTAATGAGTTAGTTAAGTATGACCCTGAGTTGAATACTATCCCTTTGAGAAAGTTTACCCCGATTGAGATGAACTTATTCTTTTCAATTGTTTCCCGCATGCGGGATCAAGGTAATAAAACTGTTCGTTTTTCTTTTGAGCAATTAAAAGAGCTCAGTAACTATAAACCAACCGCAAATAAACGTTTTATTGATGATATTGAAAATACATACCAAAAGATCCTCAGCCTTAAGTTTGGTCGAAGAAGTAAGAGTGGCTTAAATCGCGAATTTTTTGTCATGTTTACCGAGTTTGAAATTAAGGGTGAGGCTGAAGAACCTTATGTTGATATCCAAATTTATCCCAAAGCGTTGCACTTGTTAAACGATTTGGAAAGTTGGGTTCGTTATGCCTTAACAGAATTTAGAAATTTAAAAAGCAGTTACGCAAAAACAATGTTTCGTCTAATTAAGCAATTTCGAACTACTGGCTATTCTTATTTCTCTAAAGAAGATTTTTTTGAATTGCTTGATATACCTAAAAGTTATTGGAATAGTCCTTCAAATGTTGATAAAAAAGTTATTAAGCCAATTAGAGAGGAATTAACCCCGCTTTTTAGAGGTTTAACGATTAGAAAAAAATATGGTAAAGGCCGGGGGAAACCAGTTATCGGTTATTCTTTTACTTGGAAACCTGAAAGAAAAGACGCAAATGATTTTTCTCAAGGAAAATTCCAAGATGAGCGTCAAAAACTCTTTAACATTCAGCATAATAGTGAATTATCAGATAAAGAAAAGTGGCGTGCAATTGACAAAGTTAAATGCTTACCTTTAGGAACAACTGAGAAACAAGCATTGGCTGAAAAGCAGATCGAACATGATAAAAAAATCAGAGATCAGACAAGACAAGAAGTACTTGCTGAACTCCGAAAGGGGTTTGGGAACAATGCCTAAAACAATTAGAGAACTTGCTGATGAATTGAAGGTCTCTAAACAGACTATTCAATATCACTACCAAAGACTACCAGCAAAGAACCGACAAAAGAATAGTCATGGAGCAAACCTAATTAGTCCTACAGCCGAAAGAATTATAAGGGGTAAGGTAACAAAAGTTTTGCTAGCAAAAAAGCAACAAACAAGTGACAAAGAACCACCAAAGACTAGCAAAGAAAATAATGATCTGATTACTAATCTTAGAAGAGAGGTAGAAGATTTAAAGTCTCAACGTGACAAGCAACTTGCTACCAAGGATCAGCAAATAAGTAGTAAAGACCGACAAATAGATCATCTAACAAAATTGATAGATCAGCAGCAACGATTACAGTTGACGCCTTATTTGGTGGTCATTCAACCAACTATAACCAACAGTCGTTGCCACTTATTCGCCCAGAAGAATTTGCTACCTTACAACAGCCAGTTTTATATGCCTACAAGCTAGGCGTTTCACAAGTTGATAAAGCTTTTTGGTTTAAAGATGCACGTATGAAAGCAATGGTAGAAAACTAAGGAGTTTAAATAAAAAACATCGTTGCACACATTATTGTGGTAACATTGTTCGCAATGAAGGAGTAATTTAGCATGAAGCTTTATTCTATGAAGGATATTGCAGAGGAAATCGGCAAAGACAAATCCAATGTTTATCGTTATATAAAGAAAAACAATATTGCGCACACTGATGTAAAAGAACGTACATTATTGTTTAACGCAACGCAAAAAAACTCCATTGTAAAAGGCATGGCAAGCAATCCAAACGATGACGTTGCGCAACGGTCGCAACATGCCCAGCATAATGAATATCATAGCGAAATAAATAATAATACTGACCAAATTATTGCTGCTATGCAGGACAATATTAAGAACCTAAAAGAACAAAATGCTTTGTTAGCCAAGCAGTTGGAAAGCAAAGATAAACAACTTGATGAAGCACAAAAGCTAATTGATCAGCAACAACAGTTAAACCTATCAACCCAGCGTCTTTTAACCCAGCAAAATGAACCGCAGGAAGTTAAGCAACAAACACAAACTAACCAAAAAAGTACTGAACAGGCACAAAAACCAGAAGAAAATAATAATTATCAAAAAAAAGCCACGAAGAAGGGATTCTTTAAGCGCCTTTTTGATAACTAAAAGGAGTTAATTTTAATGGCAAACTCACAGCAATACCTTGATTTATATCAATTTACGCCGGAAGAAAATCGACGCTTTGCACGCTCAAACTTTACTAAGTTAGTGCATACCAACGCCCGCTTTGAAGGAGTGAATACAACTTTGCCACAAACACAAACGATCATGGACGGCATGAGTGTTGCAGGTGTGCCAGTGGAAGATGTTTTGACGATTGTTAATTTAAAGCGAGGTTGGCAATACGTCACGACCCAGACTGAACCCTTAACTTTGCCAATGGAAAAGCAAATTAATAAAGTCGTGGCTGCCGAAGATGCCTTGGTTCCTGGCGAGTTACGACAAGGACAAGGTGGGGTCAATTTAGGGGGCGAAGAATTTTTTGAACCACCACTAATTGACGAACAAGAGGAACAAATATTTTTACAACAAACGTTGGCTGATTCACAGACAACCACGACTGATAAAGCCTTAGCCGTTATGTATCATAATATGCGCCAACAAATCTTTTGGGACGGTAATAAACGAACCGCTACTTTAAGCGCCAATAAAATCATGATTGACGGTGGCGCTGGACTAATCAATGTGCCCTTAGATAAGTGGGATAAATGGAATGAATTAATTGCTGATTATTACCGCACTAATGACATGACAAAAGTTAAGCAGTGGACGTACGATAATGCGATTCAAGGTTTAGATGTACGAAAAAAATAAAAAACAATCAAATACATGTAAATCCACTCGATTATTAGTTCATTCTACCTATTCATTACACCTGTTTAAAATTTTTCCAAGATTAACTATGGTTACGATAATAAACCTGATTTACCTTTTATAAATTGACAAGGGCATTTCAGTTCACCAAAAATTAGGGGGGATTTGGTATGGGAAATTTATCAGAAGAAGATGTTAAAAATCGATACATAACACCCGCAATTCAACGAGTTGGTTGGAAGTCAACAGACTATCGGATGGAATATCCATACACGGATGGAAGAATTACTGTTATTAATAATTACACTAAACAAAATAGCCGGAAAAAAATTGATTATTTGCTAAATTATCGTGAAAATTATCCACTAGCAATTATTGAAGCTAAGGATTTGAAACATACCTATAACCACGGAATTCAACAAGGAATTGGTTATGCAGAAGGTCTAAAGCACGCCAAGTCATTGGAAGTTCCTTTTGTATATGCAACAAATGGCCGCTCTTTTTTGGAACATGACATGCTAACTGGTCAAGAACGCTCTTTAGCAATGGACGAATTTCCTACAAAAGAAGCTATGTGGCAACGTTATAAGAAGGAAAAGGGATTGTCTCAAGAAGAATTGCAAGTGGTTGAAGAACCGTATTACTCAACCAGGGAAGCAAATCAACCACGCTATTATCAAAGAATTGCGATTAACCGGACGGTACAAGCCATTGCTAGTGGCCGTCAACGTGCTTTATTAGTAATGGCCACTGGTACCGGAAAAACTTTCACAGCTTTTCAAATAGTTTATCGTTTATTGCAAGCTGGTTTTAAAAAGCGGGTCTTATATTTAGCTGATCGCAATATTTTAGTTGATCAGGCCATGACTGGAGATTTTAGTCCCTTATTAGGCAAAGCCACTAAAGTCCAAAAGGGAAAATTGGATAGTTCTTATCAAATTCACTTCGCTTTATATCAACAGTTGGCTGGGAGAGATGAAGATGAGGGTCACGAACCATTCAGACAATTTAAACCTGATTTTTTTGATTTAGTAGTCATAGATGAAGCACATCGTGGTTCTGCAAAAGCAGATAGTCAATGGCGTAAAATTTTAAATTACTTTGACGGCCCTAATGTAACTCACTTTGGAATGACAGCTACTCCTAAAAACGAAAAAGGTGTCTCAAATATTGACTATTTTGGTGAACCTATTTACACCTACTCGTTAAAACAAGGAATTGACGACGGCTTTTTAGCACCGTATCGAGTAATCCGTGTCAATCTTGATGTAGATGTGACTGGTTATCGACCAAACAAAGATGAACGTGATGCTAATGGCGAGCTAATTGAAGATCGGGAATATACTGCGAGTGATTTTGATCGCACATTGGTGATAGACGATCGAACTAAACAAGTTGCTCATTATGTAAGTGGATACTTGAAACAAAATGAGGCTCGATTGGATAAAACTATTGTTTTTTGCGAAGATATTGACCATGCAAACCGGATGAGAATGGCATTTGTAAATGAAAATACAGATCTTGTCAGTCATGACCCACGTTATATTATGAAAATCACTGGTGACGATAATGATGGAAAAGCACAGCTAAGCAATTTTGAAGATGTTTCTAGTAAATATCCAACTATCGCAGTCACTTCAAAGCTCTTAACAACTGGAGTAAATGTTAAAACCTGTAAACTAATTGTTTTAGATCAAAGCATCAATTCAATGACTGAATTTAAGCAAATTATCGGTCGAGGAACTAGAATTGATAAAGCTCATGGAAAAGAGTTTTTTACTATTATTGATTTCAAGGGAGCAACACGTTTATTTGCTGACCCTTCTTTTGATGGTGAGCCTGACAAAGTTATCGAAGACGGCGGTAATAATGTACCTAGTCAATTAACGTATGCTCCGAGATCCGGTGATGACGGTGATGATATGGGTTCAGAAAATAAGCCACGTAACAAATATTATGTGAAAAATCGAAAAGTTAGGGTCTTGAATGATCAAGTAGAATATCTTGACGCTTCAGGACATTTAGTAACTACTTCACTGCGCGATTATACTAAAAAGAATATTCTGGGTCAGTATGCAACCTTAGATAAATTTCTTGAAGCATGGCACACAAATGGTAATAAACAAAAATTACTGGATAAAATGGAACAAAATGGCATTTTTTACCAAGAAATCATTAATGACGAAAAATTAACTGATATGGATCCCTTTGATTTAATTGTGCATTTGGCGTATAACCAGAAACCATTAAGTAAATCTGAACGCGTGATACATCTTAAAAAATCTGGCCTTCTAGATAAATATCAGGGTGCTGCTAGAGAGATACTAGAAACATTACTGACCATGTACCAAAATGACGGCATACAAGAACTTGAAAACAATCAGGTGTTAAGCTTGCCGGAATTTGAAAGATATGGTGGTCCATTCAAAATCATAGTTAATCTTTTTGGCGGTAAAAAACAATACCAAGATGCAGTTTTTGAATTAAAAGAAAAAATTTATAACTAACGGTGGTAAAAGCAAAAATGGCAAATACTCAATTTGTAAAAAAAATCCAAGATATTATGCGTAATGATCCCGGGATTAACGGCGATGCTCAAAGAATTGAACAACTTTCATGGATTCTTTTTTTGAAAGTTTATGATGATCGTGAAGTGGTTTGGAATCTTGAAAGAGATAACTATATCTCAATTATTCCAACAGGGCTACATTGGCGCGAATGGGCTAGAGACGAAAAGGATGGACAAAATTTAACAGGTGACGAATTGTTAAATTTTGTTAATAACGAACTTTTGCCTGGTTTGAAAAGGATTGTTATTACTCCAGAAACCCCCATTAGTCATGCAATTGTTAAAGACGCGTTTATTGATGCTAATAATTACATGAAAAATGGTATCTTGTTACGTCAAGTTGTCAATGTTGTGGATCAAATTGATTTTACTGACCCCAAGGATCGACATTTTTTTAATGACATTTATGAAGGAATTTTAAAAGGGTTACAAAGTGCTGGAAATTCTGGTGAATTTTATACACCACGTGCCCTAACTGATTTTATCGCCGAAAGGTTACAGCCAAAATTAAGCGAAAAAACGGCCGACCTAGCTTGTGGGACTGGTGGCTTCTTAACTAGTACCCTAAATATTCTTAGTCAGCAGGTAAAAACTGTTAATGATCGAAAAAAGTATAATCAAGCAGTGTTTGGGATTGAAAAAAAAGGGCAGCCGTATATTTTAGCAGTTACAAATTTACTATTACATGATGTCGACAATCCAGATATTATCCATGGCAATTCTCTCGAAAAACAGGTCACAGAGTACAGTGAAAACGAAAAGTTTGATGTAATCATGATGAATCCACCCTTTGGTGGTTCTGAATTACCTATCATTAAACAAAACTTTCCAACTGATCTGCAAAGTAGTGAAACTGCAGATTTATTCTTGGCGTTAATAATGTATAGGTTAAAAGAAAATGGACGGGTCGGTATTATTCTTCCTGACGGTTTCTTGTTTGGCAATGACGGGTCAAAGCTAAACATAAAAAAACGTTTATTACATGAGTTTAATCTCCATACGATTATTCGTTTGCCTGGCAGCATTTTTTCACCATATACATCCATTGCAACTAATATTTTATTTTTTGATCAAACAAAAACAACCAAAGAAACCTGGTTTTATCGACTAGACATGCCTGACGGTTATAAACATTTTTCCAAAACACGACCAATGAAGTTAGCACACTTTGATCCTGTCCGAAAATGGTGGAATGATCGTCAAGAAATCAAAGAGGGAGATAATTTTAAAGCCAAAGCATACACAGTCAAAGAACTAGAGGATAACAACTATAATTTTGACTTATGCGGTTTTCCAACTGAAAACGAAGAAATATTGCCACCATTTGAATTGATGGAAAGATACATCGAGGAGCGTGCTGAGTTAAATGATCAGATTGATACCACTTTAGATGCGCTCAAAAAATTGTTAGAGGGGGATAATTGATGACTCCTGAACAATTAAAAGCTTCCATTCTTCAATACGCTATGGAAGGCAAGTTAGTTAAGCAAGATCCTAATGATGAACCCGCTAGTGAATTGCTAAAAAAAATAGAAGCTGAAAAGGTTAAATTAATCAGAGAAAATAAAATTAAACAAACCAAAAAAATACCTGAAATTTCTCAGGAAGAAATTCCGTTTGAAATACCTGAAAGTTGGGAATGGACTAGATTTGGAGATTTGGTTCATTTTAATTTAGGAAAAACACCTAAAAGAACTGTAACAGAGTATTGGATTAATGGCCAGATTCCTTGGATTTCTATTGCTGACATGAAATCCCCATCTTTGTCAAAAACAGAGGAAAAAATTACTAAACAAGCTTTTAAAGATGTTTTTAAAAATAAGCTTGTACCCAAGGGCACTCTGTTAATGAGTTTTAAATTGTCAATTGGAAAGGTTGGAATATTAAAAACGGATGCCGTTCATAACGAAGCGATTATTGACATTTATCCTTATATGAATGATCAAAATGTTACCAGGAATTATTTATTTACGTTTTTACCTCTCATAAGCAACGCTGGAAAATTCAATAATGCAATCAAGGGCAAAACATTAAATAAAGCATCAATGACTAAATTGCTTATTCCTTTGCCTCCCTTTGAGGAACAGAAGCGAATTGTTGCTAAAATTGAACAATTGTTACCCTTGATTGATAAATATGCAGAAGCATACAACCGACTGAAAGAAATTGATGATGCCTTTAATGACAAGATGAAACAGTCAATTTTGCAATACGCTATGGAAGGCAAGCTGGTTAAACAAGATCATAATGATGAGCCTGCCAGTGAATTACTAAAAAAAATTAAGGTAGAAAAAGCTCAATTAATCAAAGAAAAGAAAATCAAAGCAACCAAAAAATTACCTGAGATTACGCAAGAAGAAATTCCATTTGAAACTTCTGATGGCTGGGAATGGACAAGATTAGGAAATGTCTCTAACTATATCCAACGTGGTCGATCTCCCCAGTACTCTAATACTAAAACGGAACATAGAGTTATTTCTCAGAAATGTATTCAGTGGGAAGAAATCACTTTAGAAAAGGCTAAGTATATAAACAATACTTTTTTTGATAAATTAGAAAACTATCGTTTTGTGAAAAAAGATGACTTATTATGGTGTTCAACGGGTACTGGAACTGTTGGGAGAATAAATATTGTTACTAATGAGTTTAACAATACTCCAGTCGATTCACATGTTACTATCGTCAGATCTAATTCGTATGTTAACAGCAAATTTATCTTTTATTTTTTAATATCGGCACATATTCAAAATAATCTAAATTCATTACTCACTGGATCCACTAAACAAAAAGAGCTAGGGTTATCAACTATCCAACATATAGTTATCCCGTTACCTCCATTGGATGAACAGAAAAGAATTGTTGCTAAAATCGATTCTCTTTTCCAAAAGCTTTGATTACTTTTTAGTAAATCTATACTTACGTTATGATAAGATTATGCATTCTCAAGGGTCCATTTCTATCAAATAACCCCTCAAAAACATTGTTAAAATAGCCCCCAATATCTATAATGTAGATATTGGGGGCTATTTTGTTTCTTTTATCAATAAATAACATCTGCTTTTCAGAAAAATTGTTGGACCTTTGTACTAATTGAACTAATTTCTTGCTGAGATAAAGTGGCCACAACTTCGCCATCTGATCGTTTTGTTGGATCGACAGCACGGACATGTTGCAATAACGCTGTCCCGTGAATTTTCCCGTTATCTATCCTGATAAATAACGGCGATTTAGCATACTTTTCTTGGGTACGATATTTGTCAGAGGTACTGATTGGCACAACTAGCACCGTATTAAAATAGCGATTATAGTGATCGTTGCTTACAACTAAACACGGTCGCTTTTTCTTAGTTTCAGTGCCTTTAGCCGGATCTAAATTAATCCATAAAATAGCGCCTTGTTTTAATTTCATTAATCAAAGTCTTCGCTTTCTACGTCTTTACCCCAATCAACTTCTGTTGTACTGAGATTTCCAAACTTTTTTTCTTGTTCATCAACAAGTTGCCATAGATCCGGTTTACTACGAACAATCATTACTTTACCATTTGGTTCAATCTGCCATTCAATTGTGTCAGTAGACCGAACTTTTAACAGTTCACGTACTGTTTTAGGAATTGTAATCTGATTTTTACTTGTGATCTTCGAGCTAACCTTAGTTACATTACCTGCGCTCACAATATCATCTCCTTACTTTTTCCTTACAAAAAATAATAACATAACTGCTTTAATATCTCAAGAATAGGGGCTAAAACTATGCAACAAATCTGACTGTTTCTAAAATTATTGAAAATTACTATACTGGTAATGAAAGTTCCGTTCGCTTTAATTCCTATTTAGGGAACCGTTTTGATGACAATTTAACAACTTTAGAAAACGACACTTATATTCTTTTAACTGGAGGCAAAGGATCTTGGGGAGTTGCTTATAAGAAAGCTTTAGATGCTTTTAAAAAATTCAAAATGTCAAAATATTCTTCCTATACTGACAGTGAAGCTAAAGATACTGCTAAAGCCTTTCACTTGTTAATTGAACAAAATGCATAAATGCAAATAAAATGGTAGGCTATAATTTATATAGTCTACTATTTTATTTACTAATACGTTTGAAATTTGATAAAAATTACAAAGAAGGGACAAAGATGACTTTGCCTATCTTATTTTCTTGGCCTATGACATTTTTTGCATTCATACTGCTAACTATATCTGATTTTTTATATTTAAAGCATGAAATAAAAAGACTAACTGATACAAAAAAGACTCTAACAATTATTACCCTTCTATTTTCACTTTCAGTAAGTATTTATGTTGCCGCATCTATTGGTCACATTGTAACTAAGGACTATTCAAGTAATACAACTTTTTTTATTTTCGGCTTCGAATCAATAACGATTACATTAACAAGTTTATTTTTTCTATTTATTACAGCAAAAAAAAATATTTTAGACAGAAAAGAAACTATACACCTGGCCCAACAAAAATATTTTGGGCACAATTTAATCATGTTTTTTTCTATGGTTCACTATGTAACAGGATTAACTGATCTTGTATTTATCTTTAGTCTCATATATCTACCGGAGTTTCTTGACTATCTACTTCCAATCCCAAATAATTATCCAGGTAACGTTATTTTCCTTAATCTTCAAAGTTTATTTATTATTATTAGTGTATTCGTCATACCCTTTTTATTATTAATCTGGGTGCCAAAATATTTCAGAAAACAATTAAGTAAAACAAAAAAATAGGGTCCATTGTCTCAATAGCCCCTCAAAAAAATAAATCAAAATAGCCCCCGATATCTATAATTTAGATGTTGGGGGCTATTTTGATTTATTTTTTTATAAGTACCCCTAATCTATAGCTATTGATTCAAGATTTCATGGGAGCCAGTTGCAACCAATAACAAAATCA
>NZ_AZDO01000057.1 GCF_001435505.1 Companilactobacillus futsaii JCM 17355
GTGTTTTTTTATTTATTTTTTCTTAAGGTGGCTAACTTGATTATAAAATTCGCCAAGAAAAAATAGATGAAATATATAATTTTTAATTTTTGGATTAGGAGGATTAGATCATGAGAATCGTTTTATGTTGTGCAGGTGGTTTTTCAACTACTATGATGATGGAAAAAATGAAAGATGTTATCAGAGCAAGTAAAAAATTAAATATTGAAGATTTTGAAATGGAAGCAATTTCAGCTGATTTATTGGCTGATGAAGAAGGGGATATTGATGTAGTTTTGATTGGCCCTCAAATCGCTCATCGTGAAGAGTATATTAGTTCTATTTTGACTCCAAAAGGAATTCCATATGCAATTATGGATAAAGACACATATGGAAAAATGGATGGAGCAACAGCAATGAAAATGGCATTGATTGCCCAAAGAAAAGCACAAAAAGCAAAGGAGTAATGAAATATGAATAGCATGTTTGATAAATTCCAAGCGTTTATGAATAAATATTTCATGCCTGTTGCTGAAAAAGTAGATAATAATCAACATTTAAAAGCTGTCAAGTCAGGTATGATGGGACTTACACCATTTACAATTTTAGGTAGTATCTTTGCTATTTTACCCGCATTGCCAAACATGATTGGAAAAAACAATTTTATTAGTCAGTTTATCATTAATAATGCAGAATTATTAGATTTACCAGTAACACTTTCACTAGGATTCTTATCATTATATGCCGTTATGACTATTTCTTACGGATTAGGACATTACTATGGATTGTATATTCCTGGTTGTGTCGGAATGTCGACTTTTGCCTTTGTTATGTTGACGATTCAATTTAAAAAAGGCGTACCAGATCTAGCTAATTTTGGTGCAAAAGGATTATTCGTTGCTATCATAGTTGGATTAGTAACGGTTGAGCTTTATAGATGGTGTCAAAATCACCATTTATCAATTAGTATGCCAGAAGGTGTGCCAGACTTTGTTTCTAGCTCTTTTGAAATTATTCCTACGGCCATGATTGTGGGTGGAACATTTATTATTATTCGTGGTTTATGTTTAGGATTAACAGGAGCACTACCACCAGATATGCTTTCAATCGTAATTGGACCATTGGTTGGTAGTATGGATAGCCTGGGAACAGTTTGGGCTCTTGGTATTCTTCAATTAACGCTTTTCTTCTTTGGTATTCATCCATCAGTATTGAGTGGTATTACATCACCAATCATGTACCAATTCTTTGCTGAAAACGTCGAAGCATTACGTGCTGGAGAAGCAATTCCACATTTTTATGCGCCAGGTTCAGTAAGCGCTTACTTCGGATTTACAGGTGCTGGTATTTCAATTGGTGTCGTTTTGTTGGCTATGTTCTCAAAAAGTGCCCAATATCGTAAAATTGGGAAACTTTCACTAATACCTTGTTTGTTTGGTATCAATGAACCAATCTTGTTTGGTTTACCAGTTATCTTGAATCCAGTTATGATGATTCCGTTTATTATCGGTGGAAATATCGTTGGACAGTTACCATATATGTTCATGAAATTAGGTTGGTTAAGTAAACCAGTATTCACTCCGCCTTATGTTGGGGCCTTTTTCGAAGGATTCTTAACAGCCGGAGATTGGCGTTCTATTCTAGTCAATGCTTTACAAGTAGTTCTTGCAGTACTTGTTTATCTACCATTCTTCAAGGTTCTTGAAAAGAATCAATTGAAAGAAGAACAAAGTAAAGATGATAAGAAACAAGGAGCATTAGCAGACGAAGACTTACTTGATGATTTAGATCTAGATTTCTAGGAGATAATATGAAAAAGATTGAGAAAGTTTGCAGCTTATTAGATGAATTAGATGTAGAAGCTATCATTATTAATCAAAAATCTACCAAAATATATTTAGATGCTTTGACTGGTAGTGGAGTTTGGCTTGTTTTAACTAAGGATAGAAATTATCAAATTATGGACGGTAGATATGAAGTTGCAGCTAAGCCTTTTACTAATCGTTATGAGAATGTTGTAACCTTGCAAGGTGGAGTTTTTAAAGGTGTACTGCAGTGGATCAAAGATAACGGTGTAAAAAAAATCGCTGTTGAGTCCGAAATCCCATATTCTCAATACCATTCAATCGATAATTTATGTGAAATCGTACCTTTAAATGATTCCATTCCCTTGATTAGAGCAGTGAAGGATAAAAAGGAAATAGAACTTGTCCAAAATGCTTGCTCAATTACGGATAGGATTTTTACAGAGTTAATAAAAAAAATAAAAATCGGGATGACGGAAAAAGAAGTCGTAGGACAGGTGTTCAAATTAGTTTATGACTTTGGGGCTGAAGGAGTATCGTTTGATCCAGTAATTTCCTCTGGAGCAAGAACTGCTATGCCACATGGTCGAGCAACCGATAGAATTATTCGTAAACGCGACTTTTTACTGCTCGATTTTGGAATCGTAAAAGATGGTTATCAGTCAGATATGACTAGAACTGTTAGTGTTGGTGAATTGACTGATCAATTTAAGAATATTTATCAAACCCTTTTACCAATCCAACAGGCTACTATTCAAGAGTTTGTTCCTAATAAGTTGGGTAAAGAAATTCATAGCTTTGCGGCCGAGAAAATTTCTGAAGCAGGGTATGGAGAATACTTTACTCATGGATTAGGACATGGTCTAGGTATCGGTGGCGGTGAAAGGCCATTGATGAACGCTACTTCTGAAGATGTACTACGACCAGGGATGATAGGAACTTGTGAACCAGGGATCTATATTCCTGATGTCGGTGGTATTAGGATCGAAGATGACGTATTAGTAACTTCAGATAAGCCAATCAGTTTATCTAAAACAACACATAAGATGTTAGTTGTAGGGAAGTAAAAATAAAAAGAGCTATTTGAGTATTTAATACTAAAGGCGAATTTTATAATCAAGTTAGCCACCTTAAGAAAAAATAAATAAAAAAAAC
>NZ_AZDO01000058.1 GCF_001435505.1 Companilactobacillus futsaii JCM 17355
ACCTTTATGGGTTTTTGTGTCCACTAGTGTTCAGTTATATTTTACAATCTGCCATAAGAAATAAGCAACATCTTTGTCGGACTTAGCGCCGGCTTTTTTTATTATATAATCATATCCGGCACCAGAAAGGTTTTCAGACATATTCTTAGTAGCTGTACTGTGATCTAGATTATTACCATTTTGTTGGTCAGCTCTTTGTGCAGCGTAAGAAACAACATCATTAGATACGTTAACAGAACTAGTACCGTTAGCTTGGTGCAAAGCGTTTACGTATTTAGCAAAGTAACTATTGATGTTAGCGATATTTGGAGTATATGCAGTATCGCTTTGTGATTCAGTAGTAGCGTCT
Organism: Companilactobacillus futsaii JCM 17355; assembly: GCF_001435505.1. Classification (GTDB taxonomy): domain Bacteria; phylum Bacillota; class Bacilli; order Lactobacillales; family Lactobacillaceae; genus Companilactobacillus; species Companilactobacillus futsaii. The sequence goes on from NZ_AZDO01000058.1 coordinate 350, forward strand.
GATTTTGTGGCAACTGCTACTGGAGTATCTCCAGAAAGACTAGAAGCACTAGCTTTTAAATACTCATTAGAAGCAACTTGATATAATTTTTCTCCATTAATTGTAATAACGTTTCCAACAGCCCATTTAGTATTAGGTGCTAGAGCACGATTAGAAATTTGTTTACCATTTTTAGTGTACAATTTGGCAATACCACTGGCACTTGTGGTTGCGACAGTTGAAGCATCGGCATTTTTTTGTGAAACGGCAAAAGAGCTGGACATAGCAAAAAATACGGCCGAAAGAGTAATAATTCTTGATAATTTCATTTGATTGACCCCCGAAATGAACAATGCGTTATATTTTTAATTTTAATCTCATCAATTTTTTCTACACTTATACTATGCGCTCAGTCGACAATAAGCAAATAAAAAGCAATTTTATTTTAAAAAAATTAACGTAGAAACCTTGAGAATGTTATAATGTAAGCGTTAACAAAGATGGATAAATAAAGTATTTATCGATCCAGATGAGGGGGAAACTACCATGAAACATGAAGAAACTGAAACAGAAAACTTAATAGGACTGGTTGTAATTTATATTTTTGCTTTCGTGGCAATATTCTTAGGACTATTTGTATTGTATTTCCACTTTACAACTAGTATGTCGGTTGCCTGGATGATTAAATTATTGTTTGTCGATCTATTCCTAATGATTTTGGCAATCATGAAACCAATCTTTGATATTACAGTTGATTTCTTTAAGGATATTTTGAAGAACTAAAATATTGCTCAATCTACCAGAAACTTGCTATTCTTTGATTATAGATAAATCAGAGAGGAGTTTTATATATGAGTATTGAAAGTAAAGAAGATATGATTAAAGGTAAAACGAATCAAGCAGTTGGCAAAGCTTCTGGCAATGATAAGCAAGAATTAAAAGGCAAGGCTCAAGAAGCCATCGGTAAAGCTAAAGAACGAGTTGATGAGACAGTCGACGAGGTTACTGAAAAGATCAATCAAAAAAATTAAATTGATAATAGGGAGAGAACTTTGTGAGTTAATTTGCAAGGTTCTTTTTTTACGTTTAATTTTTTTATATTCATGATATTTTTATCCGATAAAAAGCGCATTTTGTCGGTAATATTTCCCGATATATAACCATTTGAAACATTTTATGTGTTACATTATTTATGGAGTGAAATAATTATTTTTGTGAGGTGAATCAATGGAGAAGAGCGAGATATTAGTGACTACGACTGAGCAAATTCCAGGTCGCAACTACGAGATTATTGGTGAGGTTTTTGGACTTACTACTCAATCAAAAAACGTCGTAAAAAATATCGGAGCTGGATTTAAAAACATCGTCGGTGGTGAGATCAAAGCCTATACCGAATTGTTGACGGAAGCACGTGATATCGCGATTGATCGTTTGCGTCAAAATGCTTTAGATATGGGTGCTGATGCTGTCGTTATGATGCGTTTTGATTCTGACTCGATCAGTGCTGACATGGAAACTGTTGCAGCTTATGGTACCGCAGTAAAATTTAAGTAAGGTGATTAGATGGCTTTAGTTTATAATAAGAGTTCTTTATCGGCTTGTACAAGTATTTTAATTGGTAAAAAAGCCACCGTTGATGGTTCAACTATCATCGGACGTAACGAAGATGCAATGGCTTCATGGCCTAAACATTTCGTTATTCATGAACATAAAGAATTTACTGATGATCAGAAGTTTGTCTCCAAAGCTAATGACTTTCAAATGGACCTACCTAAAATTCGCTATAAATATTCTGCCACTCCTGAATGGACCTTTAAAGAAGGATTATTTGAAGAGGATGGATTTAACGAATACGGAGTAGGGATGAGTGCCACAGAGAGTGCTTATTCTAACCAACGTGTTTTAGGTGTTGATCCTCTTGATAAAAATGGTATTGGTGAAGAGGCCATGATCACAGTAGTTCTACCCTATGTCAAAACCGCTCGGGAAGGTGTTTTACGACTAGGAAAGATTATTGAAGATTATGGAACTTGTGAAACTAACGGAGTACTTTTCTCAGATAAAGATGAAGTTTGGTACTTTGAAAGTGGATCAGGGCATTACTGGGTTGCACAGCGTATCCCCGACGATAGTTATGCAGTTGTCGCCAATCAACTAGCTATTCAAGAAATTGATTTCGATGATCCAGATAATTTCTTATATCGTAAAGATATTAAAGAATTTGTTGAAAACAATCATTTGAATACTAAACCCAACGGTTTTAATTTTAGAGAAATTTTTGGAACACATGATTTATCTGATGAAATATACAGCACGCCACGTGTCTGGTGGGGTCAACAGCAGTTTTCGGGAAAAACGAATGAAAGCCCAGAAAGTGAAGATTTAGCTTTTGTTAAGAAAGCAAATCGCTTGTTAAGTGTTGATGATGCTCAAGATTATTTGGCATCACATTATCAAAAGACACCATTCGATCCTTTGAATAAGTCTAATGATAATAAAAAATATCGTCCAATTAGTTTAGCAAAAACTCAAGAGTCACACGTCTTGCAAATCAGACCAAATATGGCTCCTGAAATTGCTTGCGTTCAATGGTTAGCAATGGGGGTAGCTTCTCAAAGCGTTTATGTACCATTCTATATGGGAAGCATTGACACTCCAGAAGAATACAAACTCGGGAAATTACCATATGATAGCAAGTCAGCTTATTGGACTTATAAATTGGCCGGAGTTTTATTAGATGGTCATTACAAAGAACTTGGAAAAGACTTCCAAGCCAAGCAAAAGGACATCAATATCACGCTTCGCAAGAAGTTAAATGATTTTGATAAAGAAGCCTTGAGCAAAGATGATGATAAATTACCTAATTATTTAACAGAAGCTTCATTTGAAATGGCGAAAATTTCACTTGATGGCTATAAAGAGCTAATTGCTCAATTAATTACGGACTCGACTGATTTTTCACCTCTAAACTTCAAGACAGATATGAATTTATAAAAATTTGTACATTGAAAATTAAATGAGGGGTTTTAAAAATGAATGATGGTAATTCGCCGAAGAAAACGATCACGTTATTTAGTTTGATAATGATGATTTTCACGGCTATTTTTGGATTCGCTAATACAACTGTTGCATATGAGCAGATGGGATTAGCAAGTATTGTTTGGTATGTTTTTGCCGCTGTCTTCTTCTTCCTTCCAGTAGGATTTATGATGGCAGAGTATGGTTCCGCTTTTAACGAAGCTAAAGGTGGAATTTATTCTTGGATCGATGGAGCCGTTGGACCTAAATGGGCCTTCATCGGAACCTTTATGTGGTTAGCTTCATGGGAAGTTTGGCTAGTCTCCACTTCCTCAAAAGTTTGGATTCCATTGTCTACGACCTTTGCTGGACATGATACAACTCAAACTTGGAAAATGTTCGGACTAAGCGCCACACAAGTTATTGGTATTTTGGCTGTTTTGTGGATCATTTTCGTTACATTTACCGCTTCACAAGGTATTGAAAAAATTACTAAAGTTTCTAACTTCGGTGGTATCATGATGATCCTCTTGCAAGTTATCTTCTTTGTTTTGAGTTTGTCAGTCTTCTTCATGTCAGGTTTTAACACAGCTGAACCAGTTCAAGGATTAGATACCTTTATCCATTCGGCAAATCCAGCTTTCGCTTCACCACTAGGGATGGTTTCCTTCATCGTTTATGCAATCTTTGCTTACGGTGGTATGGAATCTGTCGGTGGTGTTACTGATAGTATGAAGAATCCTAAGCGTGATTTTCCACGTGGTGTTTTGATTTCAGCTATTGTTATCACAGTACTTTATTCACTAACAATTCTCTTTTGGGCTATGAGTGCCAACTGGAATTCAGTTATTGCTAAAGGTAACGTTAACCTGGGAAATATTACTTATGTTATGATGAGTAACCTTGGTTATCAATTCGGGATTCATACCGGAATGGGTAGTGCGGCAGCGATTACTTTAGGTGAATGGCTGGCACGTTTCACTGGTTTTGATATGTTTATCCTTTATATGGGTTCCTTCTTCGTTTTGATTTATTCACCATTGAAATCATTCGTATTGGGTACACCAAAAGACTTTTGGCCTGAAAAAGTTACTAAATTAAACAAACATGGTATGCCTGCTTATGCAATGTGGATGCAAGCAATCGTTGTTATTGTTTTGATTTTGATCGTTGATATGGGTGGTAAGAATGCCAAAGCTCTATACAATGTTTTGACATTGATGGCTAACGTTTCAACGACTGTTCCATACTTGTTCTTAGTAGGAGCATATCCATTCTTTAATATGAACAAGGATATTGAGAAACCTTACTTGTTCTATAAAAATAAGAAGGCCATGTGGACAGTTTCTATAATTGTCTTCTTAGTATTGGCATTTGCAATTATCTTCACATTGCTACAACCATTAATGGAAGGTGCCTATACTGATGCTCTTTGGACCGTTCTTGGTCCAGTGGTCTTCGGTTTGACTGGATTCACGCTTTATTCTCGTTATGAACACAAAGTTAAAAAAGCAAATCTTTCTATGGATACGGGAGATTAGTTATTAATAGATCTTATCAATTTTGATAAGATCTATTTTTTTACACACTCTTTGCGGCTAAGCCGCTTAGAGTGTGTTATGGGGAAGCATTAGCTGCTGTATTTCTTGAGAAGGACAAATAGATACAAATAAAGTATCGTGTTGCAACTGATGAATGGATTAGCGTAAATGATACACAATATGCTACGTTTTAATATTCAGTAATTATAAAAAAAGATTCCCCTTTGATTTTTAAATCATTGGGGAATCTTTTTAAATTGAATCATCAATTGACCAAGTAATCATACTTTGATATTCACCTTCAAGTGGTGTGCCGTCAGTCTTTAGAAGAATACCAGAATTTGCATCACTGTCGTTTCCAAAAAGCGTATAGGAGATTGGAAAAGCAGAACCGGTACTGTCACCAGTTGCAATAATAGGATTATTTATTAAATCAGTGCCAATTCCATTTTCTGTCTTTTTGTTTACCAAAGATAAGTCAGATAATTCAGAGTAATTACCAGTGATATCTTGACGCAACATATTGCTAGCTTTGGCTTTTAACACCCACTTATCTTGATAGCTATTGATTTCAATATTCCAGGCACCATCACGTTGAACGTAGTCGGCGATTTCTTTTTTAGGATCAATCGTCTTGAAACGATAATTTCCAACTTCGATTCGAGTACCAGAAGGTAAGATATTCATCTGATAATTTAATACGTTGGATTTTCTCAAATAACGATCCATCGTATAAACCGAAACAGTGTTTTGACCTTCGACTAAATCATTATTCCAATTGGATTTGATGTTGAATTGATAAGGTGTTGTAGTGAAAGTCTCAGGCTTTTTCAAGACAGTCATAGTTGAATCGTCATTGTCTTTAACTTGAGTGAAAGTAGCCAAATCTTTTGATTGTAATTGATAATTTGCATCGGAATAAGTGAATTTCAACGATAATGGAAGTTTCATTTGTTCAATTGAATCAACGGTTAAACTGTCAGATTCAATTGTTGGATCAAGAGTTGGTACGTTGATAGTATAAGTTTCAGTGTTAGAGGTAGCATCATCACCGTCATAAGCTGTGACAGATACTTCATTCTTGCCAACTTTTAAACCGGTGGCAGTTTTGAGATAGTCGGTTAAAGTTTGTTCAGAGGAATTGTCAAACAAATCCGCTCCGATCGGTTTCAAAGTTAAGGTAAATTCAGCAGTACTATCATCAGTTTGGATTTCTTTAGTGACAATTGCCTGTTTAGTACCATCTTCGTTAGTAATTTGATACTTAACCGAAGTGACTTTATTGATGAAATCAGAATTATCCTCATAATGGTAAGTTCCGCGTAATTTTACATTAGCGTTATTTTGAACAATTTGAGTGGTATCATCATCATTAGCTTTTAAAAGTAAGGTTTTATTAGTGACTGTTATGTGATATTCGACGATGTTGGAATCTCTAGTTCCATCGTTGACATAGAAGTAAAGCGTATGTTCGCCGACATCTAGTTTTCCGGCTGTTAATTTTATGAATAAGGTAGTGACATCACCAACACTACCACCACCATCTATATGTACTTTTTCAAATTTATTGTCGTCAATTTTTAAGTAAGCATAGTCTAAGTAACCTAGTTCAGCAATTTTAGAACCATCGCTATAGGTAACTTCACTATCCAATTGAATAGGGTCAGTAATTTTAACCTTCATAGGGTCGGGACTAGTAGCAGTCAAAATCAAATCTTTGTAATCATTGACAGTTATCGTATAAGTGACGGTATTAGAGACCCGTTTTAAGGAATCAGTTACATAAACTTCAATAGTATTTTTACCGATTTTTAATGGGCTACCATCGGACAAGGCATTAGTCATGATCATTGAAAAGTCAGTCGTGGCAGTATCGGAAGTCGTACTGTATTTAGTATCGTCCATTTGAGTACCATTGATTTTAGTATGTAAAGTAAGGTCGTCGCCATTAAATTTAGATTTATTGACGTAGTTAATAGTACCTTTGATCGTGGCATCTTTATCGCTGTCAATTGTTTGATTTAATTGAGTGGCATCAAGATTTAATTGATCATTGATAATAAACGTTGGAGTAGTAATATTTTCAATGTAGTTTTGGCTATTGAATGTTGTAGGAGTACCATTGACTAATTTAGGGGTAGTAGTTGCAGAAGCTTGACCATATAAATAAATCGTTGCTTTTTGACCACTAGTGTCCATTGTTTTAAGCTCTAATTTGATACTGTTGGAGCCATCAGAATTTTGCGTAATATCTGAAGGTAGAATCTCTTGAGTAGTGCCATCGTCATAGACTAATTGACCAATACTACCATCGTCAACCGACTCAGAAACTCCCGGAGTGAAGTTAACATTTTCAGGTAAATCTAAGGTTGTATTGATTTCTCCCGTTTCTAGCGTTCCTGAATTGTAAGTTAAGCCATATTTAAAAAGTAATTTGTCATTATTAGCAACGTTGTAACTATTTTTATTGATAAAGAGAGAAAGCATACCATCTCTATAATTTGAGTCATTCTTTAAGTCACTTATTTCACGACCCAAGATATCATCAGAATTGTATTGTGACATGTCGAGTAATTTAACTGAACTTTGAACGTTAGCGGTACTTGGCATTTGTTGCATGACGATTGCGACATCGTTTGGAGCTGAATATTGAGAACCAGTTGATGCCGTAAAGCCCCAACGAACGTATTTACCGTCACCGAGTTTGGATGTATCAATTGTTCCATTACCAGCACTAAGTTCGTTAAGAGGTTTAGCAGTTCCGTCTAGTTCTTGATCATTGAAACGGTAAGTGAAGGAACCATCTTTTTTGTATTTGAAAGTCAAATGTTTCCAAGCTTTGTTAACATTCATATCTTCAGAATTGCCTGAATAGTAGCCACTGATCTGGATATTATTGGAAGTACCTGAATTATAACTTTGTGAAAAGTAATAACCTTTGGCGTTAGTAAAAGCAGCCGATGTGAATCCTTTTGTTGCATAGTCGTTGTATGTTGTTGCATCACCAGGATATCCAGACATAATGTGTTGTCCTTTGTAACCATCTGCAATGTCAAAGTAATCGTCTTTTCCTTGAATTGTTTCATAACTAATACCAGTCATTTTAGTACTTGGCTTTTTGAAATTCTGAAGGGCATCTAATTCAAGAGCAAAACTGTTTTGAATAGCTCCGTTTTGTAATTTTTGATTGTACACTGTATCTTCTGGATAAGTTAATATGTTTAGCGATTTAATCGATGAACTAAGTGGAGAGTGATCAACAGTGCTACCACCCCAAACTCCAAGTGTTTCGCCATAAGAAGGATAACCGATTTTGTCACCACCGATAGCGGTGGAAATTGCTTTTGCTCCACGATCGTCGTTTTGTAAGACCAAAGCTAACCCATCAGGAGTTTTGTCATCCTTCATACCATCTGTATAAACACTCTCTTTGTCAATGTTTGAACCAGTTGGATAATTATGGTAAACATCTCCGTAATAAATCCAAGCAGAAATTGTCTGATCTTTAGTCAAATCAAAATAATTATATAGTTTGGTATCGTCGCTATCTTTATATTTCTTGCCCCAAAAAGAGCTGATTTGGTCTTGACCACCATCTTTTGTTAGCATTTCTACGATGTTGACAGGGAAGTCTTTGTTCAAAGATGCATCGTTAGTACCATTTTCGTAATTTGGGTCTTCAATCAAACCGTCTAAATTTAATCCGGCAGGAGCATTTTCAAAAACTTCATCCTTTGTTGGTGCCGCAGCCTGGATTGTTATTGGTTGATTAATTAGTCCTAAAGTAAGCAAGAAAACTAGAAGAAATAAAAATTTTACATTAAATAATTTCATTAAGACACCCCCAAAGAAAGTAAACATGATTATACATGTAAGCGATAATATTAAAATTATAATATCACGAATTAGGTATAAATGTCTTATTTTAGGTAATTAAAAAATCTCACCGTTAATTTTAGTGAGATTCATTTTGAGCCATGATTAATTTTTTAGCAACCGCACGAGCTGAAAATGGATTTTGACCAGTGATCAATTGTCCATCTTGAATAGCGAACTCTTTATAAGCTCGTTTCTTTTGAAAATTAGCGCCATGTAACTTAGCAACATCTTCATTCAAAAAGGGAACAACTTTTCTTTTTCCAGCAAGAATTTCTTCAGCAGTCGTGAAACCAGTTATTTTTTTGCCAGCGATTAAGTAATTACCTGAATCATCTTTGACATTTAGTAGTCCAGCAATACCGTGACAGACCGAAGTTACGAAGCCACCTTGTTGATAAATCTCGTTAGTGATTTTTTGTAATTTTTGATCGGTAGGAAAGTCCCACATTACACCGTGGCCACCAGTATAATAAATAGCTTGATAATCTTTGGGATTGATTTCTTCAGGTTTTAATGAATTAGTTAAAGCTCGTTGTTGAAAATCGGAACTACTATAAATATCCATAGTAGATTTGTCAGTATATTTGAAACTGCGAGGATCTAAGGGAACGAAACCACCTTTGGGGCTAACGTAATCAACTGCAAAACCTATTTTGGTAACTTCGTCGACAAATTCGGTAGCTTCGCCTAGCCAGAGTCCAGTAGCTTGTTGTGTACCTAAATATTTGATTGTATTTGTTAAAACAACTAAGATTTTTTTCATGATTTACTCCTTATTCCGTTGTGGCATTAAAGCAGATAAACCTTGGTGTCTGAGAGAAAATAATAAAGCGCCCCAGGCATTGGTGGTGGGTTGAACTTTTTTACCTTCTGCGATTCGTGACATTTGTTGTTGGTAGAAACTTAACCCAATCAAAGACCCGACTTTTTTATCTAATTTTTTTGAACCAGTGGTCAGATGATTTAGTTTCACAGAAGTAAAGTTACCCCATTTTAGTTGGTTGGGCAAGTCAGGGACCATAACTAATGGGCGAGCGAGTCCGATAAAATCAGTCTCTTTATTTTGGATGGCTGATTCCATACCATTAGCAGTGTTAAAACCACCAGTAACAATGATAGGAGTCTTGATTGTTTGCTTGACTTTTTTGGCATAATCGATGAAGAAAGCACCTTTGCCGATCCCTTGCATTTTTGGATTCTCATAGTTACCACCAGATATTTCTATCAAGTCGATACCTAATTGATCCATTTTTTGGATTACTTTGAGTGAATCTTCTTCAGAAAAACCATCAGGTCGAAAATCAGATGAATTGATTTTTAATGCTATAGGGAAGTTGCGACCAACTTTTTCGCGGATACCTTGATAAATTTCGGTGATGATACGCATGCGATTTTCTAGAGAACCGCCATATTCGTCACTTCTCTGATTATCGTGTGGTGAAAGAAATTGGTTGAGTAAATATCCATGAGCAGCGTGAATTTCTACTCCGGAAAAACCAGTTTGCTGAGCGATTACTGCAGCATCAACAAACTTAGCAATGATTTGTTTTATTTCTGCATGGCTCAAAGCTCTGGGTGAATTAAAGGCAAAACTATTTGACCCTGTCATGGGAACAGCACTAGGAGTGACTGGTTGTTTAGTAATAGTTTTGGGAGATTGTTTTCCAGGATGATTTAATTGCAGAAAAATTTTGGTATTATTAGTGGTTCCAGCCTGAGCCCATTTTTTTAATAGATTATAATTTTGATTGTGATCAACAACGATGTTTCCAAATTCACCACGGGCGTTACGATCGACCATCACGTTTCCAGTAATGAGTAGACCAGTTCCACCATTAGCCCAAGCTTGATAGAGTGAGATAGTTTGTTCTGTTGGTTGATATTTTGAATCGCCTAAAGTCTCACTCATGGCAGCCTTTACGAAACGATTCTTGATGGTAGTATTAGTTTTTAAAGTTAACGAATCAAATATAGTAGTCATAGTATTCTCCTTATTATAGGTTTAAACATTTAAACATAATGAATAAAAAATAAATTTCATCTTATTTGGATGAAATACTTTTTTCTAGAGAGATAGTCAATGCTTTTAACAATTGTACAGTATCATCTAATGAAACACGATAAAATCTTTCCTTACCAACTTTATTCACAGCAATAACTTTGGCATCTAGCATTAATTTGAGATGATGTGAAACGGCTGGACGTGATAGGTTTAACTGATCGGTGATTTGATTGACAGTTAATTCTTTGTTTTTACATAGTAGTAAAATGATTTTTTGTCGATTCTCATCTTGAAAGATAGAAAAAATCGGCATGCCTTTTTTAAAAAGATTCATAGTTTCTTCAGCCATGATATTCCTCCTTTGGTATGTTCAAATGTTTAAACCTATGATAATTACTCTTGTGAAAAAAGTCAACAAAAAAACAGAGCCTAAACTCTGCTTGAGTGATTATTATCTGATAGGATGCTTGTCAGTCAATGCTTTAGTACGTGCATCCAATTCTTGTAATTTTTCAGGATTATCGTGATATTTAATAGCATCAACGATGATGTGAGCTACTTCTTCACAATCTTTTTCGTCAAAACCTCTTGAAGTAATAGCAGGAGAGCCTAGACGTAATCCAGAAGTATATTTTGGAGGCAATGGATCGTTTGGAATAGCTTCCTTATTAGTTGTGATGTGAATAGAATCGAGTAAGTTTTGTACTTCCATACCATTCAAATCACAATCTGTTAGAACAACATTTAGCAAGTGATTGTCAGTACCACCAGTTAAAACAGAAAGATTGTCTGCGGCATCGATGACTTTAGCCATTGCAGCAGCGTTTTTAACAACTTGTTCCATGTAAGTTTTGAATTCTGGTTGAAGGTCTTCGCCAAAGGCAACAGCTTTACCAGCAATAACGTGTTCTAGTGGCCCACCTTGTGTGCCTGGGAAGACAGCTGAGTTAAGTTTTTTACCTAATTCAGCATTGGCTAGGATCATACCACCACGAGGTCCTCTTAAAGTTTTATGAGTAGTAGTAGTAACGATATCAGCAACTCCAACTGGAGTAGGGTGCAAGCCAACGGCAACTAGTCCAGCAATATGGGCCATATCAACCATCAAATATGAACCAACTGAATCAGCGATTTCTCTGAATTTCTTGAAGTCAATGATACGACTGTAAGCAGAAGCACCAGCAACAATTAAATGTGGTTTAACTTCTTCAGCGATTCTTTGAACGTCATCATAATCGATCAAACCTTCATCATTAACGCCGTATGAGAAGAAATCATAAATTTTACCAGAGAAATTAACTTTTGAACCGTGAGTTAAATGACCACCAGCATTAAGATCCATACCCAAAACTCGGTCTCCTGGTTTTAGGACAGCTTGATAAGCAGCAGCATTAGCTTGTGAACCAGAATGTGGTTGAACATTAACATATTCGGCATTGAAAAGCTTCTTAGCACGGTCAATTGCGATTTGTTCGATACCGTCGATATATTCGCAACCACCATAGTAGCGGTGCCCAGGATAACCTTCAGCATATTTATTAGTCAAAACTGATCCTTGAGCTTTTCTAACATTATCAGAAACGATATTTTCAGAAGCAATCAACTCAATATTTCTATTTTGTCGTTGTTCTTCCTTACTAATTAAATCGAATACTTCTTTATCACCTGTACTATATTGCACTACGACCATCTCCTAATCATTAATTATTATTAACTACGCTGGTACCATCACTATAATTAATCTTCACACCTGATTCAACATTAAAAATGTATTCGTTAAAAGAAATTTGATGATCGGCTTGTCCGTTGCTAGACAAGGATTCAGCCATCATTTGAACACCTCGAGCAACTAATTCATCGCCACGATATATCGGTTTGACACGATACCTAATAAAGTTATTAGGATTTTGTTTAAGATAATAGGCAATATCGTTTTCATGCTTAAGCATTTCGGGTGAATTCAAAGAACGAGTACCGGTCATCAAATTCTTGGGATTATTATTTTGCCCAGTCAATTGATAACCAATTAGGTGTGAACGATTGTATAGCCAACCGCCTTTGATCCGCTTATTGTGCCAACCGGTTGGGTTAACATAAAGAGCTTCACGCTTAGCAGTAGGCATCAGAGTTTTACTTAATAAAGCATCTGCTTGGATGGCTCGGTTTAAATTGTCTAAATCAGCAAATTTTTGCCAAGGACCATTCGAAACAGTTAGTTCGGATTTTGTGAAAGTAGGCGTATTGTTATTAACTTCTACTTCTTGAGTACCTTGATAGTTCAAGTTAGCTAAATCAGAATCGGCAGTAGTTTTTTCAACTTGCTTAGGATTATCGCCACTAGTTGAATTTTCCTGATATGATTGGTAAATTCCTGAACCTCCAGCAATAATCAAAATTATCCCTAAAGATGCTAACTTTCTTTGGACTCGTTTCTTAGGTCTGATCATAAAGGTTGTAAATAAAACGATCAAACCTATGACGATGAGTAATAACATATACATAAAAAAATTCCCCTCACTATGAAGACCTCTTCAATCTCCAAATATGATTCTATCATAGATTTTCAGAAATATTGAACAATATTTGCAATAACAACAAATTTAATTCGGAAATAACGGATTAAAAATAAAAAAGAAGCCGAAATTAATCAACTTCTTACTGAAAAGTCTTCTTTAAAGCTTCTATGCGCTTGTCCAATGGTGGATGAGTATCGAATAAACCAGCAAAATGTTTCTTTTTATTGGGGTCATCGATATAAAGAGCTGCTGAAGCGTCGTCAACTCGTTTCATTGGTTTGGTACTTTGTTTTAGTTTTTCTAGAGCATTGATCAATCCCTGTGGATTTCTTGTCAATTCAGCACCTGAGACATCAGCTAAATATTCACGATTTCTTGAAATTGCCATTTGAACTAGTGTGGCTATCATTGGTCCAATAATTGCAAAAATTAGGCCAACTAACCAAAGAACTACACGAATGGCACCAGAATTATTGTTATCACGATCATTATCATTCATCGGAATCCACCAACGATAAGCATTACCAATAATGGAGCAAATCAAAATGATAGCTGATGACAAAGCCACAGAAATAGTCGAAACACGAATATCATAGTTTCTAACATGAGAAATTTCGTGTGCCAAAACACCCTCTAGTTCCTCACGATTCATCATCTTATATAAACCGCTAGTTACAGCAACAGCTGAATGTTCTGGGTCACGACCAGTTGCAAATGCATTAGGACTGGGGTCATCAATAATATAAATCTCTGGCAATGGGATGTCAGCGACCATCGACAAATCTTCAATTATATGCCAAAGGTCAGGAGCATCTTTAGCTGAGTTGAGTTTTTTAGCACCGTTCATTTGCATTACGATACTAGTTGATTGAAAGTAGGTTATCAATATATAAACGACTGCAATAATTACCGCTATAACGATACCTGAGTAAATATTGTCGAAGAAGTAGGCACCGATAAAACTGCCCAAAGCAGCTAATATCAAAAAGAAGATAAAAAATATCAAGTAGGTTTTACGTTTGTTACGATCAATCTGTTCGTAAATCATTATGATCCTCGACTAAAATTTAACTTTAGGAGCAGCTTTATCGGCGTCAGGGATTTGGAGGAAGTTCATTTCCTTGAATCCATGAATTCCTGCAATGATATTGCGTGGAAAAGTTTGGATGGCAGTATCGTAAGCCTGGACTTGACTGTTGTAAGCTTGACGTGCATATGAAACTTTATTTTCAGTGTTAGATAATTCTTCCATTAATTGTGAGAACTCTTGATTGGCTTTTAAATCAGGATAATTTTCTGCCAAAGCAAAGACTTGTCTTAAGGCACCACTCAAGGCACTGTCGGCTTCAACCTTGTCTTGCAAAGAATTAGCTGCATTAACGTTGTTTCTTAATTGAACAACATTAGCTAAGGTTTCTTTTTCATGTTTAGCGTAGCCCTTTACGGTTTCTACTAAATTAGGAATTAAATCAGTCCGACGTTTTAATTGAACATCGATTTGAGAACTGAACTCTTGAGCACGATTGCGATATTTAATTAGGCTATTGTACATACCAGCATAAATAGCAATCAATAAGATAATAACAACGATAATTATTATAGTTTTCATTTAAATCTCCTTCTTTTCTTATTAAATCCATTTTACCATATCGAATATTTTCTAGTCTTAGACAAGCAACATTAATGAGTTTATTAGTATTCCTTTTTGGAAAAATAACTTATAATTGTGAATTGAGGAAGGTTTCTAGGCAGGTTTCACAGGTGGTATTTATGAAAAAAAAAGTTTTAACTCTTTTCATGCTTTTGGCAATTGCGTTAGGAGCATTTCCTGAGACCGTTTTGGCAAAGTCGACTGATACTAGAGCTGACGGCGATTTTAACCAAAAAGTCGATAGTTTATTAGATCAAAAAGGATATTCTGGAACGCTTTTGGTAATAAAAAATGGCAAGCCAATTTATGAAACTAGTCGTGGCTTTGCTGATTATGCAAATGGTATCAATAATGATAAGGATACAACTTATGAGATTGATTCCGTACAAAAGTCAATGACTGCGGCGATGATCATGAAACAAGTTCAAGATGGCAAGTTGAAATTAAGCGATAAATTGGCTAAATTTTATCCACAAATTCCAGGTAGTAGGAAGATAACTATTAGACAAATGCTCGATATGACCTCAGGATTGATTTTGAAAGGTAATATTGGTCCTAGTCGAATTCTCTCCGATGAAGATATTATTCATGAAGATATTAATAACATTAAATTTTCCAATTTCTTGCACGGTAAGTGGGATTATCAGGCAATCAATTTTAACTTATTGAGCGGCATTCTGGAGAAATTGACTGGTGATTCGTATCATCAATTATTTATCGATACTTTTGTTAAAAAACTCGATGGCGAATTTTATAATCAAGTTAGCCACCTTAAGAAAAAATAAATAAAAAAACA
>NZ_AZDO01000006.1 GCF_001435505.1 Companilactobacillus futsaii JCM 17355
CAAAAGGTTTCGATTTTAATTCGTTCGGAATAGGTTATACTAGACAAAAGATCAGCGTTCGGATTAATTTTACAATCTACCAAAACAGTGTTTTTTTGGGGAGGATTTTAATATGGAATATTTTGATGGTAAAAGCGATAACGTCGCCATTAATATTGATTATCAGAATAAAAGGTATATTTATCGTTTGTCAAAAAGAATATTTGATTTCGTGGCAAGCTTGTTGGGATTAATTATTTTGTCACCATTATTTTTGATTATTGCTATTGCAATAAAGATTGAGGATCCAAAGGGCCCTGTATTTTATTCGCAAATCCGTTTAGGTAAAAAGCAAGAAGCATTCAAGATGTATAAGTTTCGTTCAATGGTTGTGGATGCCGATAAACATTTAAAAGATTTATTAGATGAAAATGAAGTTGATGGTGCTATGTTTAAAATGAAGAAAGATCCAAGAGTTACTAAGGTAGGTCAATTCATTAGAAAATATAGTGTAGATGAACTTCCACAATTAGTGAATGTTTTGTTAGGGAATATGAGTCTCGTGGGACCCAGACCACCATTGCCTCGAGAGGTAATGGAATATTCTGAATATGATAAACAAAGATTGACCGTTAAGCCTGGGTGTACCGGGCTATGGCAGATCAGTGGACGCAATGATGTTGGATTTTCAGAAATGGTTGAATTAGATTTAAGATATATTAATAAAAGGAATGCTATTTTTGATTTATACGTTCTTTTTAAAACTGTATTGGTTTTTATAAAACCAAATGGTGCTTATTGATTTTTGTTAAAGGGAGCAATTTTTTGAATAAGAGGGAAATATTTATAATAGGTGCTAAAGGAATACCTGCAAAATATGGTGGCTTTGAGTCGTTTGTAGATCAATTGACAGCTAGAAATCAGGATGAGGATTTACACTATAATGTTGCCTGTAGAAGAGACTTGTCAGATAATAAGTCGGATTATTTTGAGTATAATGGTGCGACTTGTTTTAATGTAGACGTTCCTAATGTTGGCCCTGCGCGTGCAATTTTGTACGATATTAAATCTTTTGACCAAGCTATAGCCGAGATAAAGAAAAGACATATTAATAAACCAATAGTCTATGTATTGGCATGTAGAATTGGTCCATTCATTAATCATTTAAAAAGAAAATTGAAGCCTTATAATGGTTTGCTATTCATAAATCCGGATGGACATGAGTGGTTGCGTGCTAAATGGAGTCTTCCAGTACGTAAATACTGGAAATATTCAGAAAAATTGATGGTTAAATATTCTGATTTGTTAATATGTGATAGTCAGAGTATTGAGGATTATATAAATAGGGATTATCAAATGTACAACCCAAGAACTACATATATTTCTTATGGATCAGACTTGGTAAAGGCGGATATATCCGAAAGTGATTATAAAGTAAGGAAATGGTACGAAACTCATTATGTAAGGAAGAATGAATATTACTTAATAGTTGGTCGATTTGTTCCTGAAAATAATTATGAGACCATGATTAAGGAATTTATGATGTCTGGTACAGAAAAAGATTTGGTTATTATTACTAATGTGGAAAAGAACAGTTTTTACGAAAAATTGCTGGAAGAGACACATTTCTCTGAAGATAAGAGGATAAAATTTGTAGGGACGGTTTATGATAAAGAATTACTAAAATATATTCGAGAAAATGCGTTTGCCTATATTCATGGACATGAGGTAGGAGGAACTAATCCATCCTTACTTGAGGCATTAGGTAGTACCAAAATCAATTTACTATTGGACGTTGGATTCAATAAAGAAGTTGGTGAGAATAGCGCGCTTTACTGGAGTAAGCAGTCTGGTGCTTTGGCTAAATTGATTGAACAGGCTGACGCTTTATCGGCAGATGAGATCGAACAGCTTGATCAAGCGTCAACACAGCGGATTGCAGATGCTTATAGTTGGTCGTTTATTGTTGGTGAGTATGAGAAAGAATTTTTGGAGGTAAATTAGTTGAAAATTCTGCATTATTCTTTAGGTTTCCCACCAGAGCGTAGTGGCGGATTAATTCGTTACACAATGGATTTGATGAACGAACAAATTCGGCAAGGCGATGAGGTTTATTATTTATATCCTGGCCATATTAATTTGCTTAAGAAAACGGCATATATTAAAAATGATACCAAGCATGTCAAAGCACATTTTCATCCATACTCACTGGTTAACTCCTTACCTTTGCCACTTTTTGGTGGAATAAAAACACCCGAAGATTTTATGCAATCAGTGGATATTAGTATCTACCATTCTTTACTTCAAAAAATTAAGCCAGATATTATTCATGTTCATACTTTAATGGGGATACATAAAGAATTTTTTATGTGTGCAAAATCATTAGGGATAAGAATAATTTTTACCAGTCATGATTATTTTGGCTTAGCACCAGAACCTAATTTTTATTATCAAGGGCATAATTATGATGATAATAACACCATTGAACAATGGTGTAAGATTAGTCAAACAGCTATGTCTACCTTTAAATTACGGCTGTTTCAATTAAGTATTTATCCGTTTGTAAGATCTGTAAATAATTTTTTGTTTAAAATGAAAAAGAATTCAAAAACAGAACGAGCAGCTAACTTTAAAAGTGATGTTAATAAGAAAAAATTTGATGAACTTAGGAAGTATTATCTTGCTATTTTTGATTTAGTAGATTTTTTTCATTTCAATAGTAGACTTGCTCAAACTATCTACACTAGGTTTATCAGTATGGATGTTAATTATCAGTGTATTAGTATTTCAAATTCAAGCATTAATAAGAATATATCAAAAAAACAATTAAAAGATCCAATTAACATAGCTTATATAGGTCCATTTGAAAAATATAAGGGGTACTTTGAGTTTTTAAACTTAACTAAGTTACCAATGAAAAAAAATGTACAATTTCATATATATGGTGATGATAAAAGGATTGAAAAACCGATAAATATCATTAATCACGGAAGGTTTAAGCCTGAGAATATTGATAATGTATATAGTGGTATTGATGTCCTTATTGTTCCGAGCCAGTGGAAAGAAACTTTTAACTTTACAGTTATAGAGGGTCTTAGTCATGGTTGTATCGTAATTGTTAGCAGTAATGTAGGAGCAAAGGATTTTATCCCCAAAAATTTTATTTTTAAATCTGTACGAGAAATTCCCAATATGATTGTTGATATAAATCACTACAAATTTATACTTCCACCTATTTTTAAAAAACATGTAAAGAAAATAAAAAATCTGTATTTAGAAATAATTAACACTTAGAGGAGTAAACTTATGAAAAAAAAAGTACTAGCACTTTATTTACCTCAGTTCCATGTTATTCCAGAGAATGATAAGTGGTGGGGTAAGGGCTTTACAGAATGGAAAAACGTTAAGGGTGCAAAACCATTATTCGCTGGGCATAATCAACCTAGAGTACCTTTAAATAATAATTATTATAATTTACTCGATCCTAAGGTTATGGAATGGCAAACAAAAATTGCTAAAGAAAATAATATCTATGGTTTTTGTGTTTATCATTATTGGTTTCATGGGAAGTTACTTTTGGAAAAGCCTATGGAACAATATCTTGATAATGAGAATATTGACTTCCCATTTTGTTTCTGCTGGGCTAATGAACACTGGACAAATGCTTGGGTATCTGGAGAAAATAAAATTATAATTGAACAGAATTTTGATGATAAAGAAGATTGGATTAATCATTTTAACTATCTTCTTCCCTTCTTTAAAGATGATAGATATATAAAAGAAGATAATCAACCAGTTTTTGTGATCTATTATCCTAGTATAATAGGGCCCTTAAGTGAAATGTTAGATTGTTGGAATCAATTAGCAAAAGATAATGGGTTTAAGGGAATTAAGTTTGTATATCAACATTATTTGTTTCATCTGGAAGATAATCCGAAAAAGGCTTTATTTGATTATGGTATTGAATTTGAACCTAATTTATCTATGAATGAAATTCAGACAAAAACAGCTGCTAGTTTTGAAAGATTTAGAGCAAAAGTATCTAATTTTTTACAAACCAAATTACATGTATATGTGAAGATGCCGAAGAGGAAGCCAACGATTTTTGATTATGATGAAATTTGGCAACATATTTTAAACCGAAAACCAGTAACTAAAAATTTAATCCCAGGAGCCTTTGTTGATTGGGATAACACACCTAGACGAGGAGTGCGTGGATCGTTAACTAAAGGTGGTAATCCGCAAAAGTTTAAAAAATATTTTTCAGAATTAGTTAAAAAATCTGATAGAGAGTACGCAACAGATTATATAATTTTATTTGCATGGAATGAGTGGGCAGAAGGTGGATATATTGAACCCGATTCAAAATATAAGTATGAATATTTACATGCTATAAAGGAAGTTATTGATGCAGAAGATTAATGAATTAGATAATCAAGATAAAAAAATCATTAGCTGGTTCTTTGTTTTGTTATGTATTCAATATACAGTAAGCCCTGAAATTACATTTTTACTTAATATAGCTTTATGCATAATTGTTGCGTATCGGAAAAAGAAGCTATATCTCAATATTATTCCGGGATTTTCATTATTGATAGTATTGTTTGTATACACGTTGGGTATAACTTTAATTCAAGCACTGTTAGGTTCTAGTATCTTTCAGAATGTAATCAGAGATATGTTTTATATGGCGAATGGTTTGATAGCTATTTTAGTAGGGTTTTTCCTTAATAAGTTACATTATCGAGATTATCAAATTTTAAATACATTTATTCTTGGGGCTTTATATGTAGTATTTGGTTTTTGGATCAACTTAATACAAGGTAATGAACTTAGTAGTATTCGGAGTATTAATAATGTGGAAACCTGGCGGAGTTCTGTTGGAACAGGTAGTTTATTTGTGCCATTAGCACTTGTTATTATAATTAGTGGCATTGTGGATGCAAAACATCGACTATCAAAGCTTGTCATAATACCAGCGACAGTTCTTTTTATTGGGGAGATTGTCATTACATTTTCAAGAGCATCCATTATTCTTATTCTCATATTATATTTATTTTTATATAAAAATAAAAAACGTTTATTAAAAAGATTAGTTATTATCTTATTGATAATATTATCTGTTATTTGGTTATTATCATATTTTAGACAGTTTACATTAGTTGATTCCGTATTTGAAAAATTTTCAAATACATTGACTGAGATATCTAGTTCTGATTCTTTTACATCAGTTGCTAATATACAGAAAAATTGGAGAGGGTTTGAGGTTTATTCAGCTAAGCAACAATGGTTAACTAGTGGTACTTTTAATCAGATATTTGGTGGTGGCTTTGGCAAGCTGATCAATGTGGGGTATCTTTCCATTCTAGTTGATCCTACATCTAATGGATATATTCCTGTTTTGCATAATGGATATTACACATTAATTATAAAATCGGGATTTATCGGAGTATTATTATATGGATTATTTTATTTTTGGGGAATTTTATTTGGATTAAGAAAGAATAGTAGAAACAATTTATCGGCATTATATTTTTCTGGATGTATGTTGTTTATGGCTATTCAAACTATTTTTTTAAATGGGTTGTTTAAAGATTCGATTAATCTTGCTTTAATTTATTTAATTGGATACTGGGGTAATCGAGCATTAGATAATAACTGAAACTTGAAAGTTCAAAAATCACTTAATGTCTTGAACCTGGCAAATTACAAGTTTAATCCGAACAAGCCCGGAATCTTTCAATGGCAGTCTGTT
>NZ_AZDO01000059.1 GCF_001435505.1 Companilactobacillus futsaii JCM 17355
AATCATCAAGCAAATAATGATTTGTTAGGTGATGTCTAACAGACAACTTAATTATCATAACAAGTTCATAACTCAACGTCAAGAACTTTTTTAAAATAATTATTTCAACCTTCAAGCAAATATCTTGCCTAACCGTTGAAGCCGTTGGCCTCTCGTGACAACAGGTAATATATTACCGTTTATGATAAACCAATGCAAGTACTTTTTTCATTTTTTTTTGAAAATAACTAATTTTCTTTTATTTTTTCAATATCCAAGACCTTATCGATCCAGTCACTACTATAGAAGTCTTCTTCGTGAGTAACTAAGATCATTGATCCATCATAGTTTCTTAGCCCTTTGCGCAAGGCAGCTTTACTCTCATCATCCAAATGGTTTGTAGGTTCATCCATGAATAGAAAGTTAGTATTGTCGAACATTAAATCAGCAATTTTAACTTTAGTCTGCTCCCCACCGGATAGAGAACGTAATGGCGACATGATCTGTTGGTTAGTCAATCCAGTCCTAGCCAATACTTGTCTGACCCTCTTGCCACCTTCTTCAGAATGCTTATCGCTAATATATTGGAATGGTGACTCTAAGTTATTCTTCCAGACTAGGTCCTGCTTGAAATAACCGATTTTAACAGTCTCTGAGAATTCAAAGTTACCATCGATCGGTTTAATAATATTCAATAAAGTCTTAATCAACGTAGACTTACCGATACCATTGAATCCTTTAATAACCATCTTCTCACCGCTGACGATAGAGAAATTCAAAGCTTTATCAAATAGAGCTTTACCGTCATATCCAACTTTAAGGTTATTAACATCTAACATCATCCGAGAACTAGGTACTTCGACATATGGAAAGCCAAAACTTGCTGCAGTTTTGCTCCCTGGAGGTGTTAAGACGTCCATATGCGCAAGTTGTTTCTCTCTACTCTTAGCACTCTTAGAACGTGTTCCGGCTTTAAACTTTCTAATATAAGCCTTAGTCTTGGCAATTTTTTCTTGTTGCTTAACGTAGGCCTTCATATAGGTTTCTTTATTGGCGGCCTTTTGCTTAAGAGCTTGATTCAAGGAACCAGTATATTTAGTGATCTTGCCAAATTCAAAATCAGCCACACAGTTAATAATACGGTCTAAGAAGTTATAATCATGGGAAATAACAATAAAAGCACCCTCGAAATTATTCAAATAATCAGCTAACCAGTCAATATGATTAGTATCCAAATAATTCGTTGGCTCATCCAAAAGAATCATATCCGGCTGTTCGAGTAAGATTTTAGCCAAAATAATCTTTGAACGTTGGCCACCACTGAGTTTTGAGACATCATGGTCATAACCGATAGCATCTAATCCTAACCCAGTCGCAACTTGTTGAATTTTGGTATCTAGCTCGTAGAAATCGTTGGCATCTAAGATTTCTTGGAGTTTTCCAGCTTTTTCAAGGTCCTCATCAGTCGGATTATTCATGTAAATCTCATTTAGCTTATCGCTAGTTTCATACAATTTTGAAAACGCTGTCTGCAAATATTCGTAGATAGTCATCCCTGGTGCCAATTTAGCCTGTTGATCCAAATATCCAACCGTTAAATGCTTTTTCCAAGTGATTTTTCCTTCATCTGGTTCAATTTGACCCGTTAAAATCTTAATAAAAGTAGATTTACCTACTCCATTTTGACCAATTATTCCTAAATGGTCTTCTTTATTAACTTGTAGATTAGCAGAATCGTATAATTTCTTATCCAAAAACTGCTGACTTAAATCATGTACCTCTAAAACACTCATATTTATCTCCTTTATACATAAGGCAGATTGCAAGAAATAACCGAACACTTTTTAAAACTTAATATTTTCCATA
>NZ_AZDO01000060.1 GCF_001435505.1 Companilactobacillus futsaii JCM 17355
GGAAAGGAATTCTCTCAATATAGTCGTATTGAATCTCAAGCAAATATTCCTGTTTATTTCGCTCATGCATATTCACCGCATGAGCGAGGAACAAACGAGCAACGTAACCGAGTATTGCGTAGATTTATACCTAAGGGACGTCTTATTGAAGAAATTGATGACGAAGAATTATTTCAAATAAATATTTTATTGAACACCATGCCATTAAAATGTTTGAATTGGAGAACTCCATTAGAGGTCTTTATGGAAAATATTAAGTTTTAAAAA
>NZ_AZDO01000061.1 GCF_001435505.1 Companilactobacillus futsaii JCM 17355
AAACCCTTTCTAAGCTTCTTTGTAAGCCAATTTAAGAATGAAAAGTGGTCTCCTGACGCGACCGTAGGTCGTGCTCACTCAGCGGAATTATTTAAGCCGGATGAAATGGTATCAACTTCAACGTTGTACAAATACATAGATCTACAATTGCTTGAGATAAAGAACATTGATTTAGCGGAGAAGTCCCACAGACCAACAAAGCGCCATGTTTCAAAGA
>NZ_AZDO01000062.1 GCF_001435505.1 Companilactobacillus futsaii JCM 17355
GAGGATAGGGAGCTGCCACGCAACGTAAGGGATCAACATTAGTTGATTCCTTTTTTGTTGTCTTCAAGTAAAATAATAGGAAAAAGTTTATAATATAAAACTATCAGAAACTTGAAATGAGAAGGTACAGAAATGACAAGATTTAGACAAGCTACCATCGATGATGCAAAAGAATTAGTAGCAATTTATACACCATATATTACTAATACCACAATTACTTTTGAAACAGAGATTCCAACTGAAGAAGATTTTCAACAGCGGATCAAAGATATTACAGCCAAATTCCCCTATTTAGTGGCTCTGGACGAAAATGATAAAATCTTAGGTTATGCGTATGCTCATTTGTATGGCACACGTGCTGCTTATGCTTGGACCGTTGAAGCAAGTATTTATGTTGATCACAATTATAAGGGGCACGGATTAGGAAGAGAATTGTACCAACGATTAGAAGCTATTTTAAAGAAACAAGGTGTTGTTAATTTATTAGCAGCAGTTACTGAAGAAAATAGTGGTAGCGTGAAATTCCATGAGAAATTGGGCTATCGAAGAGTTGGGACTTTTCAAAAAGCCGGGTTTAAGTTTGGACGTTGGCTAGATGTTATTTGGTTACAAAAAGAAATTAATCCTAAACTATTAAAAATGAAATCAATCGTTCCCTTTAATGAACTGAGTTAAAATGTTTGACCTAAAGCAAACTTCAGGTAATATACTATAACTTGTAAAATGGAAGGAGCATTCTATGACTAAATTAACAGATACTTTTGATATTTATAATGGCGTTAAAATTCCTAAGGTAGCTTTTGGTACTTGGCAAATTCCGGCAATTCAAGCTAAACAAGCAGTTTCAGATGCTATCAAAACAGGATATAGACATATTGATACAGCCTTGGCTTACCAAAATGAAAAAGAAGTTGGACAAGCTGTTCGAGAATCTGGCGTTAAACGTGAAGATATATTCGTAACTTCAAAATTACCAGGTGGAACTAAGACTTATGAGGGTGCTTTGGCTGACTTTGAAACAACTATGAAGAATTTGGATTTAGATTATTTGGATCTTTATTTGGTTCATGCTCCATGGCCATGGGACGAGATAGGCTCTAATTACGATAAGGAAAATGTTGAAGTATGGCGTGCTATGGAAGAGATTTATAATTCCGGTCGCGTTAAAGCTATTGGTGTTTCTAACTTTAATGTTCATGACTTAGAGAATATTTCAAAGACGGCCACGATTAAACCAATGGTCGATCAAATTCAATATTATATCGGCTTTACTGAACCTAAAATTACTGAATTTGCCAAAGACAACGATATTTTAGTTGAAGCTTATTCACCTTTAGCAACTGGTGGTTTGATCAATAATCCAGATGTTAAGAAAATTGCTGATAAATATAACGTTAGTGTTCCACAATTAGCGATCGAATTCGTTATTCAAAATGGTGTTTTGCCTTTGCCTAAGGCAGTTCATAAGGAGCATATCGTTGCTAATACGAAGTTAGATTTCACTATCAGCGATGAAGATATGAAGACATTAAATGAGTTTCCGGATACAGCTCCATCACATTTCCATAATCCTACTCAAGGATAGTAAAAAGGTATTTGACCATAACAAGTCAAATACCTTTTTTATATGATTGAAAAAATTAATCTTAAATTCAAAATGGTAATAATTCCAGCTAAAAGCAAGCCAACAATAGTTGTTAATTTACTATTAGTATGTTCTTTCATCAATTTGGAATTTGACGTTAACAAGATCATTGGAAAGAGTGTAAATGGCAAGGCTATACTTAATGCGATTTGAGCATAAACAATTAGATTCTCGAAATCTTGCTCATTGAAGTTAACTAAGAAACCAATAATTAAAATAGGAATTAAAGTAACAAATCTAGTCAGTAAACGCCGTTGCCAGAGTGGTAAGCGGATATTTAGGAAGCCTTCCATCACAATTTGACCGGATAAAGTACTAGTAATAGAAGAAATCAGCCCTGTAATTAGAAGAGCGAATGCAAAAAGCCAACTCATAACTGGACTGGCTAATTTACCTACGATAGCGGCATTTTTCAGACCATTAAAAACGTCCTGTAAACTAGCTAGTTGATCATTAGTATGGAAGAATAATGTTCCACCTAAAATTAATAATAAAGCATTGATAATAAAGGCTGCTACTAAGTGAACATTTGAATCCCAGTTAGCAAAACGTAAGGCCTCATTAACTTGAAGTGGATCTTTGTAATCATAACGTCGACTTTGAGCTAAAGAAGAATGTAAATAAAGATTGTGGGGCATGATGGTAGCTCCCATGATACCCAAGCTCAAAACTAATTTTTCATGATTATGGATAATATCACTAGTAGGAATAATACCTTGAAATATTTTTCCAAAGGCAGGATTAGTTCTAAAGACTTCAATTCCAAAGATAATTCCGACAGTCAAAATGGCTGCTAAGACGATGAATTCGATTCTACGGATACCAAAACGTAAAAACAATAAAACTATCAAGACATCTAAAATCGTTAAGAGAATGCCAAATATCAAAGGCAAACCAAACAATAGTTTTAAAGCAATTGCAGTTCCAACAACTCCAGTTAAATCAGTTGCCATCATAGCTATTTCGTTGAGAATCCATAAGCAATAACGAATTGGTTTGGGAACTTTTTGAGCAATGGCTTGTGCTAGATCTTGTCTGGCCACAACACCAAGTTTAATGGCCAATGACTGCGTGAACATAGCGATGATGATTGAAATAAGTAGCACAGATAATAATTGATATTTGAACTGACTACCGCTGGAAAGAGAAGTTAGCCAATTTCCGGGATCCATGTAACCGACGGCAACTAAAGCTCCTGGACCACTGTAAGCTAGAAATTTTTGGAGAAAAGAAGCTTCATAAACGCTGGGAACTTTGACACTTTGATTTATTTCGTCCAGACTTTTTTTCATGAGTTTTGGACCAGATTTCTTTGGGCTAAATCAGCTAAAAATTGGCAAAAATCAGGATCATCGTTCATTGGTGAAACTAATTGGAATTTATTTCCACCACTAGCTTTAAAAGTTTGGTAGTTTTGTACGTAATCTTCTTCTATAGTCTCCAAACAATCAGCGACAAAGGAAGGGGTGACGATTAGAATATTTCTTTTTCCTAATTCAACGGCTTGCATCAGGGCATTTTTTAAATATGGTTTTAACCAAGGCATAGGGCCGAATTTTGATTGATAAACAGTTTTGATTTGATTTTGAGGAATTGTTAATAGTTTGGAGACTGCTTCAGTTGTGGCAAGGCATTCTTTTTGATAAGGATCACCATGTTTTACCATTGCTGTAGGAATGCTGTGATAGCTGAAAAATAATTCATCATAATTATCCGCGTCCCAAGCTTGTTGAATTTTTTTAGCAAGAATTTGTTGATAATTATTTTCCTGATAAAAACGATCGATGATAGTTAAGTCGACGTTAGCAGTTTTGGCTTGGTCAATAATCGATTTGGTGCTGCTCTGCGTATATTGGGGAAAGAGAGGCAACAAAATAATATTTGAACAACCGTCTTGTTGCATTTTTTGCAGAGTATCTTTAATATCTGGTTCGCCATAAGTCATTGCCATTTGGACGTTCCATTGTGGTAAACACTGTTGAACGCGATTGGTAATCAACTGAGTATTTACAATCAATGGAGAGCCATCTTTTAACCAGGAATCTTGATAAAAAGTTGCTGAACGCCAAGATCTTAATGGCAAGATGATACCTCGTAAAATTGGTTGCCAGAGAGCTTTAGGCATTTCAATCACATTTTGATCACTGAGAAATTCTTGAAGATATTTTTTGACGTCACTAGTTTGAGGAGAAGCAGGTGACCCTAAATTTACTAAAAGTAATCCTTGAGACATAATTTTCCTCCTAGTATTTTTGAATTAATAATATCACATCATAAAAAAATCTATATAAAATGTTAGACAGCTCACAAGGTAAAATGCTAATATCATAATATAATAATGATAACGATAAGAATTTAGTAAGAAGGTGAAACTATGAAATTATCAAAAAATTTGATGAAATTACTAGCATCTGATATTGAACCCAAAATCAGTATTATTATGCCAATCTATCAACAAACTCAACAGGTAGAGGTGAATTTGATTACTTACAAAAACCTCTTGAAAGAAGTAAAAAAGGAATTAAATCAATATCCACGTCGGGAGTGGATTAAAGCTGTTGAACAATTGGAGTCATTGATCCTTGATCGAAAATTATGGAATGAGACTAAGACTGCCTTACTGATTTTTGCCAATAATGAAGCGATAGAAATTTGTGAAGTGGAACATCAAGTAGCAGCCAAGTCACATGTTGGAAGTACTTTCTTGATTCAAGATTTATTACTACCTGAAGAGCAGATTCACCGAGCAGATTTTTTGATTGATTTAAGTCGTGACCGAATCCGAATTTATGACGTTAGTAGTTTAAAGCGAGTAAAGCTAGAGGGGTTGCATACTCATTTTTCCAATTATTATGATGATTTTGACGTGAAATCTAAAATTAATTTCCGTTCTGTTGGTAAAGCGACTTTTTACCATGGTCACAACGCAAAATCCGAGCAACAGGAAAAAGAACAATCAATTTACTACCGTTATTTAGATCGAAAACTGAAAAATCTTCATTTGAAATATGGCTACGAGTTTTTAATAACAGGATTGCCCAAGGCTTTGGATAACTTCTTAAAATTATATGCACATCGAAAATATGTGAGTGGAGTCATTCATGATTCAATGGCTAATTTATCTCATTCAGAATTAAAAGAAAGAATATCTAAATATTATGCTTTTGAAAGAATAGCCAAAATTGAATCAATCAAGCAAAAAATTAGTTCAGCTCATAAGGGGAATCAATTGTTGAATGATTTAAATATTATTGAATTTGCTCTTAATAATCGTGATGTTCAATCTTTAATTTCATTTAATGATGGTAAATCATATTCAATTGCTCACAATAAATTACTGATAAAATCTTTATTAAATAAGATTAATTGTCGAGTTATTTATACACCAAATTTTAATCGTTATTCTAGTATGAATGCCATTTTGTATTAAGTGGCAATTAAGAGAAGCTTAGGATTCTTTTTTATAAAAGGATAGTAGGCTTCTTTTTTTACGACATGTAAATTTGTTTTTCTTAACAAGTTTTTTAGGAAAGGGTTAAAATAAACTTGTAACGGAGAAGTAAAAAAATCGGAGGTAGAGTACTATGAAAAATATTTTAATTATTGGTGCAACTAGTGCCATGGGTGAACTTGCTACGAAGTATTTTTTGAACAAAACTGATGATAATATTACTTTGATGGCGCGTTATACGAATCTTTTGACGATTGACGAGAAACGGGAACGTGTATATCAAGGAGACATTATTGACAAAGATATTTTGGATGCTGCAATGGAGGGAATCGATGTAGTCTTAGTTTCACTGGACAGTAACGAAGAGCGTCTGATTCAAAAGATTATTGAGGCTATGGATAGGGCAAATATTGATCGATTCTTATTCTTAACATCAATGGGTATTTGTAATGAAACGCCTATCTATGCTGGGGCATCAGGTAATTTGACAGAGCGTTCGATTTTAGAGCCATATCAACAAGTTATTTCTAGAATTGAAGATTCGGATTTGAATTATACGATTATTCGTCCTAGTTGGTTAGACGATGGATCAGATATTAAGAATTATCAAATTGAGCACAATGGTAAACCATTCCAAGTCGATACGGTTTCACGTTACAGTGTGGCTGATCTGATTCTTCGTCTAGCTGGCAATGACCAACTTGATGCTCGGGATAATGTAGCTATCAGTCGTAAAATTTAAACTCAAATAAAAAATGCCTTATGGGAAAGAAAAATTCTCATAAGACATTTTTTTATTTTTGAGGTTCGTTTTTTCTTAAAATTCTTGCGGGATTGCCGACAACAATAACATTGTCAGGGAATGAATGAGTAACGACTGATCCTGCACCAACGATAACGTTATTTCCTAAAGTGACACCTGGTAAGATGCTAGCGCCACCACCGACCCAAACGTCATTTCCAATTGTAATTGGGGCGACTCTTTCAGCTTCAGTTCTTCTAACTGCTGGGTCCATGGGATGTTTAGGTGTGTAAAGGCCAACCTTAGGGCCAAACTTAACATCATTACCGATGGTGATTTTTCCTTCGTCACAAAGCATTACATCGTGATTAGCATAGAAGTGATTACCAATAGTGATGTTGACACCATAACTGAAATAAAGCGTAGGTTCAGCGAAGAATCTGTCACCAACTGATTTCATTAGGCTTTTAATTTTTTCGTTACGTTCGTCACTGTTAGCGATTAAATTGTAGTTCATTAATTTGGTACGTACATCGTTGCGTAGATCGGATAAAGGTTTTGATTCTAAATAAAGTTCTCCATTTATCATCTGCTGATACGCAGGATCTTGTTCAATATCCATTCTTTTTAGCATCTCCTAAATAATTTATATTCTAAGGATAGCATACTTGTGAAAATTTTAGAAAAATCTTTGAAAATACTAGATTTTGTTGAAAATGTGAAAAATAATTGTTTACTTAGGTTGAACTTTGCTCAAAGCGGTACGATAGAAGGGTAAATAAATTTCGGAGGTAGATTAAATGACAAATGTTCTAATAATCGGTGCAACTGGCTTAGTTGGTCAAAAGGTCACCAAGTATTTTCTAGAAAAGACTGATGATTATTTAACTTTGATGGCTCGCAATACTAGTATTTTGTCTATTGATGAAAAGCGTGAACGTATAGTTGAAGGGGATGTCATTGATGATAAACCTTTAGCAGAAGCTTTGAAGGGTAACGAGGTTGTCTTTGTCGCTTTAGATAGTAATTTGGAGCAATCAACGCAACGTATCCTTGATGGCATGAAGAAACTCAATATTAAACGAATTCTTTTTGCTAGTTCAATGGGCTTATACAACGATGTACCAGTTAGTGATGGTGCTTCAGGTAATTTGACTGAAGATGCTATTTTGAAGCATTATCAAGCTGCAGCTCAAATGGTAGCTGATTCAGGACTAAATTACACAATAATTCGTCCAGCTAATTTTGATAACGGTCAAGATTTGAATTATGAAGTGACCGCTGATGGCGAAGAAAATAAAGGTCAAGATGTATCGATTATCAGTGTGGCTGATTTTGTAGTTAAATTGGCTCAAGATGAGAAATTAGGTGCTGAAGAAAGTTTAGGTGTTAGCCGAAAAGAGGCATAAGGTGCTTGCCCTGAAGTCAGCTTTAGGCATTAGAATAAAAGGAAAAGATAAAGGGGTAGTAAAATGGCAAAATTAATCATCTATTTTTCTCTTTCTAATAATACTAAAAAAGCTGCTCAAAAGGTTCAAAAAATTACTGGAGCTGATATTTATCGCTTAGAGGCTAAAAATCCTTATCCAGAAGGGTATTCTAAATATTCTAAAATTGGTATGAAGGAATTTGAAGATGATATCCATCCTGAGATCAAAACTGATCTTCCTGATTTAGATAAATACGATACTATTTATCTAGGTTATCCAACTTGGAGTGGAAAAATTCCAATGATATTCCACACTTTATTCGAACAGTATGATTTTTCTAATAAGAAAATCGTTCCATTCACAACAACTGGTGGTTCTAGTGCTAGTGAATCGTTGCCTTCAGTAAAAGAAGTAGCGAAAAAGGCAATTGTGACAGATAACTTTAGATATCAATTTGATGATGAGAAGTTAAAAACATTTTTAAATGGTAAATAAAAAGCTGAAGCCACTTGGATCGGGAATTGTCCAAGCAGCTTCAGCTTTTTGAGGTTTATATAACCAATTAACCATTTTTGTGTGTAATATGGGAGAACGATTAATTGATTTTGAATAATGGATTCCATTGGCTACCCCCAACGGAGATAACCAATGTCATCAACAGTGGTTATAATGATTATAATTAATTAATTTCTAATTTACAAGGGTAAATATTAAAAAATAATTAAGCAGATTAATTTATCAGTAATAAAGACTGCCATGTTAGCAAT
The DNA here is from genome assembly GCF_001435505.1 of Companilactobacillus futsaii JCM 17355. Classification (GTDB taxonomy): domain Bacteria; phylum Bacillota; class Bacilli; order Lactobacillales; family Lactobacillaceae; genus Companilactobacillus; species Companilactobacillus futsaii. Next base: position 8,036 of record NZ_AZDO01000062.1, read on the forward strand.
TTTTATAAAAAATATTCGAATATTGTATATTAAAATTTAATTGTTCAAATCGATTGCAACCAATTGATATTTGATGTCATACTATCATGGCGAAAGGAATGGGTGATAAAATGCGTCATCGTAAGAGTAATAAAAAACCATTGATCATCACGTTGGTTTCAATATTAATTATTTTGGTTTTATGTGTTATTTTCTTCTTCCCATTGAACAATGCAATTAGAAATATTACTGGCAATGACACGGCAAGCGATAAAGTCGTTAAGTCTGAATTGGTTAAAAAAGTTAAATCAAAGAAAAATGGTAATTCTCAAAGAGATAAGAAAATAGATCGTGCAGCATCTTTTTTAGGTAAAAAGAAAATGTCTGAAATCATGTCAGCTGCTAACAATCAAAATAAAACAGCTGCTTTAATCGAAGATTCTTCATCCCTATCTAAAGAGCAATCTCAAAAAGCTGCTGCCGAAATTTTTTCCAATGAGGATTACACACCATTAAGAAAAGCGGTCAGTGATGGAAATTGGTATCAAGCTTATCAACAATATCAAAAATTGTCTGATAACGGTGATTTAGGGCAGTTGCAACAAGATATTAGTCAATAAGAACAAAAATAACGCAGATTTTCACCTACGTTATTTTTTTATTCTTAAGAAAAAATATTTTTAAGGTTTCTATAAGAACTTTTTGATATCCTTTTCATCGGAACTGTCATAGAAAAAAGCTTCGATAGGGATGCCATATTTCTCATGAATGAGTAAAATTTCTTTTTGGGTAAAACCTAAATTGTCATTCTTCCGACGAATGGTAGATGTAGATTTTTCCAAGAGTTGGGCAATGTCACTTTGTTTGATTTTTTTCAAAGTAAAAAATGCCTTCAAATATTGATTATTGTACATAGTAATGTGTAATCCCCTATTCAAGCTTTTTTCCTTAATTTAGGAACAGTCTTATGTTAAACTAAAAATACAAATTTTTCAATAAATATTTTTGAAAAAGTCATATTTTAGGTTAAAATATCATATATGAAAGGTATAGGTTGTATTTGACATATGATGACAATTGGAAGATATTTACGTACTAAGAGATTTTTTAAGGAATTAACTTTGCAACAAGTAGTGGACACTGTACGAGAGAATTATAATTTTTCAACATCAACTTCAGTTTTGAGTGCAATTGAAACTGACAAGAATAAGATTCTTGATGGCGAATTGTTATTTGTCTTAGCTGATTTATACGGTGCTGACTTAACAGAGTTAAGTGATTTAATTTTAAAGAACCTTAAGGCAAACAATAGAAGAAATTAAAAAAATTAGGCTTAAATTCGAATGGGGTAGTCTAAAACTTGATATAAAAAAATAAATATCAAGTTATTAAGAATATGTATAAAGGGAATGGAAACAGTTTTGCATCATGATGATGATGTAGGACTGTTTTTTTATGTTTTGGCAAGAGAAATGCGTTCACATTGGTTGACGAATCGACTACAATACAAATGAGGGAAGTTTAAACAAGTTATCGACATTACTAGTATTGAGGCAAAATATCTTGAATGATTGGACGATGAGAAATGGAATTTTGCGTAGATACAGATAAAAATAATAGTTGGTATATAGGAACTAAAGATTATGATTCGAAGATGATCAATAAAATTGAGACGATAATGTTTCAAGGCAATGGTTACGTTGGTATGCGCGGTGTAACAGAAGAACCTCAATTGAATGAGAAACGTGATATGTTCGTATCAGGTACGTTTGACGCATTTCCTAGTGAAGTGACTGAATTGCCTAATTTACCAGATTTGTTGAATATGGTTTTCCAAATTGATGGGAAGACTTTAAATTTAAAAGATGGCCAAGTTAAGGGATATCATAAATATCTCAATATGAAAAATGGCGAATTAACTCGTGAATTTACGTGGGTGATTGATCATAAACAGGTCAATTTCAAATTTAGTCGGTTTGTTTCCATGGATAATTATCATTTGTTAGTTTCGAAAGTAAGTATTAGTTCTGATAAAAATATTAATTTGAAAATTAAATCAGGAATTGATGGTCAACAATCAAATAGTGGAACACAGCATCTTATGGAAGGTAGCAAACGATTCTATGAAGGAAAATTTATTCAATTAACGGAGAAGTCGCAGCAGTCTAAAGTTGAATTTGTTTTTAATTCGATGCATAAATTGTTTGTGAACGAAGTTTTGCTTAATAATAAACCTTATATCAAAATGGGACGTCGGCAGATTTTTGAAAATTATGATATTGATTTGGCAGCCGGACAAGTCTTTCAAATCGTAAAATACAGTAATATTTTTACAAGTATTGATACGGATGTTAAAGATGATGATCTAGCTGAAGCTTCGGTTAATGGTTTAAAGAAATCCAGTTGGGCTAACTATCATGAATTGTTACAAAAATCAGCACGTGCTTGGGAGAAAAAAGTTTGGAAGAAGAGTTTTGTTGAAATTAAATCAGATGACGTTACACCACAAGTAGCGATTAATTTTGCTCGTTATCAATTGGCTGCCAACACGCCACATTCTCCAAATATGAATATCGGTGCCAAAGGTTTAACAGGTGAAGGCTATAAAGGGCATACATTTTGGGATACAGAAATATTTATGTTGCCATATTTTATTTTTACAATGCCCAAAATTGCCAGAAATCTTTTGGAATATCGTTATTTAGGATTAGAAGGCGCTCATAAAAAAGCAATTAGAAATGGATATCGTGGCGCCGAATTTCCTTGGGAAGCTGCCAATCCTAGTGATGGTGAAACGGCTCCACTATGGGGGTCTGCTGATATCGTGACCGGTGAGCCAATGAAAGTTTGGTCTGGTTTTATCGAACAGCATATTACTGGTGATGTCGTTTATGCGGTAATGGAATATTTGAACGCTACCAATGACCGTGATTTTGCTAAAAAGATGGGTTACGAGATTATTTTGGATGCTGCCAAGTTTTGGGTCAGTCGTTTGGAATATGATCAAGACCATGAACGCTATGAAATAACTAATGTTATTGGACCTGATGAGTACAAGGAACATGCAGACAATAATGCTTATACTAATTATTTAGCTCATTGGTGTATTCAAAAAGCCATTCAAGTTGTTAATATTTTGAAGGAAGACCATCCAGATCTTTATGTAATCTTAGATAAGAAACTAGATTTGGCTGAAGCTTATAACGATTGGATTTCACGCGTAAATAAGATTTATTTACCACAGCCAAATAAGCAGAGAGTAATTCCTCAAGATGATAAGTATCTGTCTAAGAAAAAAATCGATGTAACTAAGTATCAAATCAATGATCAAATCAGTGAGATTTTTAAAGATTACAATTTGGATCAAGTTAATAATTTACAAGTTACTAAACAAGCTGATGTGATGTTGTTGATTAATTTATTCGATGATTATTTTGACAAAGATGTGAAGTTGGCTAATTGGAATTACTATGAGCCAAAGACGACTCACGAATCTTCTTTATCTATGCCGCCACATTCAATGATTGCTAACGAATTAGGACTAGATGATCAAGCATATAAGTTTTATAGATGGACTTGTGAGACTGATATGGGAATTCATGTTGGTAAATCTGTTCAAGGGATGCATTTGGCATCTTGCGGTGGAATTTGGAGTATGACCGTTCAAGGCTTTGGTGGTGTGAGAATTTCTAATGGTAAATTAAGAATCGATCCACATCTTCCTAAAGCTTGGTCTAGTCTGAAGTATCGGATTTGTTGGCATGGCAGTATTGTCAAAGTTTCTATCACACACGATGAAATGGAAGTAGAGGTTGTAGGTGATGGGATTGAATTCATCAATAATGGTGAAGAGTATCAAGTTCCGGATAATTCTAAAATCGAAGTTGATGATTTTGTACCTGAAAAAATTAAAAGATAAATAGTGGGATTGTTAATTGATATTGTATTTAAAATGCCGTCGTCCGTTCGGCCCTGGAAAATTGCTGGAACGTTGTGGGCACGACTTGAAGACTTTGCGTCTTTGGGGCCATGCAAAAGCTCAAAATCGTGTCGGCAGCGTTCCAGCCAATCACAGGGATTTTGCGGACGACGGCATATTTTAACTAGAAATATTTTCATGAAATTATTTCTAGTTAAAATATATTAAAATATAATTAACGGCGAATTTTATAATCAAGTTAGCCACCTTAAGAAAAAATAAATAAAAAAACA
>NZ_AZDO01000063.1 GCF_001435505.1 Companilactobacillus futsaii JCM 17355
AAGGAAGCTGATCTTTTTTGTCCGAACAGCGTTCGGATTAATTTTACAATCTACCATGTGCTATATTTAATTTGATTAATTGGAAACATTAAGGGGAAGATTTTATGAGTTTAATGGTTTCGACATTTATTTTGATATTGGCATCGGTTGTTAGTATCTTTTTGGCTCAAGTTTTTTCGAAAATATCGGTCAATTATATCAGTATGATCATTGGTGCCCTGATTTTCTTTATTCCTATCATGGGTAAGAACGTAATGACTTTTAATTCTGATATTTTTATTGGTTTGATTGTTGCACCATTGTTATTCTTTGAGGGTCAGGTAACGCGATTGAATGCAGTTGGGAAAGAATTGAAACACATTATTCAGACAACTGTTTTTTTGGTCGTTATTTGTATGATTTTGGCTGGCTTTGGTGTTTGGGAAATTGCCGGAGTCAGTTTGCCTCTAGCTTTTATTTTGGCTGCTATTAGTACGCCAACTGATGCTACGGCAATGGAGTCGGTCACGAACGGATTGAAGATGCCCAAAAATGAAGGAACCTTTTTAAAAATGGAATCGTTATTCAATGATGCTTCCGGAATTATTCTCCTTAATATGGCAATTCTTTGGTACATCAATGGTTACATTAATTATGGTGAAACCTTGGGGGACTTTTTTATTTCGGCCGGAGGTGGTGTTCTGTTTAGCTTTTCGGCAGCGTGGATCATGGTTTTGTTTCGACAGATTCTTTTAAGAAGTTCGTATAATTCTCTGAATGCACAGAGTTTGATCTATATTCTGACACCATTTGTTTTGTATTACGCAGCCGAAGAAATTCATGTTTCGGGAATCATTGCCGTAGTTTGTGCTGGTTTAGTTCACAATGCTGAAGCACAAAGAAGCCGTTTGATCAATGCTCCCCAGGTTCATTTAGGATTCGATTTAGTTTCAATGATCACTGAAATTTTTAATAGTACGTTTTTCGTAATTTTAGGATATATGTTTACTAAGATCATTTCTGAGGAGAAGTTTACAAATGCCTCGTTGACTTGGATCATGATTGGTTTAACACTTTATTTGGTTAACGTTTTGGCCCGATATCTTTATGGTCGCTTACGATTAGATTTTAACAATAAGTCGTCGTGGATCTTTGCTTTAGGTGAAAGTGTTCTTATCATCTTGAGTTTAATAGTACCGACGATTGCCTTTCGTTTCTTATTGAAGAAAGACGTAACAGATGATGATGCAGAAAAAGAAGTCGACAAAATTAGAGTAGAGATGGTCCATCGAGCTATTGATTCAGTTAATAAAATGTATTTACCCGATAATGTTAAAAAGTCAGTTATCTTTGACTTGATGGCACAAAAACAGCGCACGAGAACCAGAGCTTTTGTCAAAGCCTGGGTTGATGTCGTGCGCCATCCAGAGTTTACTGGAGCAGAAAAGGAATTGGAAATGCGTGCCTTTATGAATGCTTTCGTACAAGAGCGAGAGTATTTAGATATGATTTCGCAAAGTGAAATAAAGTATCAGAACTATGTTTTCGAACTTTACAATGAGATTCTTTTAGCAGAGACTTTGGTAATCGGGCCCACTGTTTCGGAAGATGAAGAATAAACAGATTAAGTTAGTTCCTTTTTACCAACGATAAATGTAAACTTATAAAGCAAGAATTGAAGACTGGGAGGGATTTATCATAGATAAAAAAGCCTTGAGACAACAACAAATTCAGAAATTAAAAGCCAATCAGGCTAAGACTAAGGTTGAAGGTGCTAAGTTATTGCAGAAGTTGATGGCAACAACTGAATGGCAAAATGCTAAAAGTATTGCGACGACTGTCAGCAGTCCAATTGAGGTATCAACACCAATTATTGTGGAAGCAGCTCGTAAAGAAGGTAAAAAAGTTTATTTACCTAAGATAATGCCACATCGCCAAATGGCCTTTTTACCATTTAACAGTCGTGAAGATTTGATTACTAGTAAGTTTGGAATTCCTGAACCGGCATATGATGAAACGTTGGTTAATCAGGAACCAGATTTAGTGATTGTTCCCGGATTAGCTTTTGCAGAAGATTCAAATTATCGAGTAGGTTTCGGTGGCGGTTATTATGACCGTTTCTTGGCTCAATATTCTGGTTCTACAGTAGCCTTAGTACCTTCAGCAATGCGTTTTGCTACAGCTGATTGGGAAATTGAAGACTATGATGTTAAGATTCAAAAATTAATTTTGGTAGATTAAATTTTAAAAGAGTTCACTATGTATGATTCTATAGTGAACTCTTTTTTAGGAGAATTTTGGATTGAATTTTTGAAAGAGATTCTCCTTTTTAGTTAAGGCGAGAAGAACTCTTTGTTGATCATATACGTCGACACCTTGATAAGTGAATACTCTAATCAAAGTTAGAAGATTTTTTTCGAGAGATACATTGAGATTTATGGATAATTCTTGATTATTTTTCAGGGTACAAATTAATTGAAGAATATCTGGATTGATGTCGAATGGACCAGTACGGGGTCTTGTACGATAAATAACGTTAATATGATCGATATCTTGATATGAAATTGTTCGTTGAGTGAGGGGAATTATGTGGAGCAGTTGAGTAAGTTTAGTAGTGCTGGAAGAACTGAATGCATTTATTTTGAGACCATCCCTATTAATTAACCAATAATCGTTAAAACAACTAGGCAATGTTACGAATAGGCCGATTAATAGTACTAATAAAAATACCCAGAAAGGTTGATAGCCAAAGCCCGTGAATAGAAAACTAACAAAAATAATGAAGATAATAGAAAATATTACTCGTCTTAATTTGATTGGTTGACCGAATTGAAAATCGTCGGCTACTACTGGTGGGGTCAAATTGACCTTTTGTTTAGAAAATTGGATAATTTTTTGAGCCAAGGATTCATTAGGGTAAAATTGCTTGTTCTCAATTAATTCAACTTTAGCGATAGAAATACCTAGTCGATTGGATAATTCTTGATTGGAAAAACCAGATGTCTTTAAAATTTCACCGTAATCTATTAACATAATGAATCCTTCCAGACTAATCGAAATGTTTATATCTGTAAGCATAAATTAGAACAATAGAAAAAATGATTAACCAGACTATCAAAAGACCAACGTCAAATAAATTCCAAGTGAATCTATGCTTTAGTAAATTCTGATTAATAAATTTGGCGATTACTCCTGAGTATAGAAAATCGGATATAACGGAAATAGTCTTGTTAAAGCCCTTAAACATAGGAATGAAAGTAAAAATAACGGTAGGTAATAAACTTAAAACACCAGCACTGGTTTGATTATGGGAGAAAATACCAACTGTGAAGCCTACTAGGATACTGATGATAGTGCATATAATAGTGATAACTAAATAATTAATAATAGATATTTGTTGCCAAGGGGTACCGCTTAAGGGCACGAGAATAATGCTTACTAAAGTAAGAATTAAAAGTGAAGGCAACAAACTACCGATGAAATATTCAGTAGCATTGACTGATGAAGTCATTAAAACTCTTAGAGTGTGATGTTCTTTTTCTTCAGCAATCGGATAAGAGCCAAACATGATTCCGCCCATTGTTATGTTTAGGATAATCCCCATATTTAAAGTTAGGGTTCTGAGAGAGGGTAAATTAGATGGGAAAAAATTTTTAAAAGCGATAACGTATCCGATTGCCATCAATGGTGCTATGAGTAATGAAAAGTTTTTCAAAATTAGTTGTAATCTCAAGATAAAAATTGCGTTTATTTTTCGCATTGATATATTCATTTTAGTTTTCTCCCCGTCACTTCTAAAAAACGTCTTCTAAAGTTGGCTCGCAGGAATGAATAGTCTGTAGTTCACCGTTTTCCATCCACCAATTGATCTTCTGCCGTGTTTCATCGGAATCAGTTAATTTCAGTGCGGTATTATTTTTTAAAAGAATTTTGTATTGGATTTTTTTGTTGTACTTCAAACTTAAGGCTTGTGGAGATCCTATTTCAGCAATCTTTCCATTGTTTAGAAGTGCTACTCGATCACAAAGTTTAGCAGCCTCATTCATATTGTGTGTAGTTAGAAAAACGGTAGTACCGAAATGTTTTAATTCTAAAATCAATTGATGAATTTTTTGAGTTGTACCGGGATCAATACCGTTTGTCGGTTCATCCATTTTTAAACTGCTAAGGCATGTTCCCTGTATTCGCAGGGAGTCATGCCTTTTGTTTTCTGTGATATTCGTCGATTGTTAAACCAATCGACGTAATTCTTTGTGATTTCCTTGAATTCTCCAATATCTTTACACTGTGGAAATCCATTAAGACATTCTGTTTTAAGAAGATGAAAGAAGCTTTCAATTGGCGCATTATCAAGACAGTTTCCCTTACGAGACATGCTTTGTATAAATTTCTTTTCAGAGAGTTTATCGGTATAATAATTCAATTGATAATGCCAACCTTGATCTGAATGAATTATTGGTTTTATTCCTTCCGGAATATTTTCTGTGAGTTCATCGAGTGTATCCATAATTAGTTTACTGTTAGGACTATTACTTACTTGAAATGCTAAAACTTCCTTGCTTGCTTCGTCAGTAATAGCTGAAACGTAAGCCCACTTAGTATCGGCCAAGTGTACTTGTGTAACATCGGTATGTAATACTTTGAAAGGTACGGTTTCATTAAAATGCTGATGTAGAACGTTACGGGCCACTTTTCCCACTGTACCTTTATAAGATGAATATCTACCATTTCTGTGGCGGTTATAAAGGCTTACTTGAACATTTAATTCATCCATCAAACGACGCACTACGGCGTCTGATAGATGGATATCTAATTTAATGAGCTCTTCTTGAACGCGACGATAACCGTAGGTTAGACGTCCGCGATATCTTCCGCTTTCGGCAATTTTTAGTATCTCTACTTTTACATCTTCATACTTATCTACATAATTTTTGATACGTTTACGTTCATCATGATAAGTCGCTTTCTTAAGTCCAATGGTCTTAAGAATATCGCCGACTTTATACCGGTTAGATTTCGGAAGAGACTCTTGTTCGACCCTGATCTGATCAACTATTTGTGTTTTCTTTCGTCCTTTGAGGTTCCGAACAGGGTCATTGATTTTTTTAAGATTTCGTTCTCCAATTTTGCATCATATAATTCTTGATTCTTTTTCGTCAATTCTTCACGAAGTTGATCGATTTCGTTCTTGTTTACTAACTTACGTAATTTCTTCTTATTATGTTTCACTTTGGTTTTTCTGCCTTTCAGATGAGGCTTCAAGGCTTCTATACCATACTGATTGAAGTCTGTCCTCCAAAGACTGATTTGACAAGAATTAACATCAAATTTTGCGGATACTTCGGCTAAAGTTTCATCATAAGTTTGATAGTAGTTTATCACATCAACTTTAAACTCAACTGAGAAACTTCGTTTAACTCTTCTTCGCTTAAGAGCGTCTGCGCCGCTCAAACGAAAGTTTTGTATCCATCTACCTACTTGTATTCGAGGCAAGTTACGTTTCTTTGAAAGAAGACTGATACTAATGTCACCTTGAAGATATTCACTAACGACTTCTGCTTTTAATTCTGAACTATATTTGACCATAGAAAAAGTGCTCCATAACTGTTAGATTTCTTGTCTAACAATTATGGAGCACTTTAACACATGTGAGTGGCTTTTTTTTATTGTTTATAAAATCTCCTTTTTAATTTATTCCAAAAAGACAATTTACATGTTTCGTAAATTACCGTTGCAGTAACCTTGTCAACATCATGTCCACCTGAACTAACTGTGATAACTTTGACATTGTTTTTCGATGCCCATTCTTTAATCTTTTTTAGAAGCATTGAACTATTTCTTGCTTCAAAGTTCTTAGTATATCTCATCATGTAACACGCATTCCTATTCTGAAGACTAGTTAATATGTCTACGGTAGTCTTCGCTATCAAAATGAATTATGTTGCTCTTATCGGTATTCATGAGTTTACTAATGAGTTTAGGATTGTATATCTTTTTGAAGTTAACACCACTATTATTCGTTGTGATAATTGTTGTCTTGCCATCCCTACATTGAGCAATATTGAATAATATTTTTTGATTATAGTCGCTTGATTCTTTAGCTGATCTTTGTAAGCTACTTTCAGAACCTAAGTCGTCAATCACAAGTACATCAGCGTTGCTCATAGCCTTATACAGGCTGTTTACTTGCAACTTTGCTCGTTCATCATTAAACCTCTTTGTGAGCTCAATAAACATAGCTATATCAACGAATAAGCAACTATATTTATTTTTCAACTTGTTTAATATGCTAATGGACAACATTGTTTTACCAGTACCAGGCTTGCCATAAAATACAAACTTATGACGTTCTCCGTTAGCTATTCTATTAGCTATATTGATAGCTTGCTCAAGATCTGCATTTTGTTTGTCATTCATAACGTTAAAGTCATCAAAGGTCTGTTCAAGACTTTCTGTATTGCCAATTAGGGAGCTCTTAAATATATCTAAATTATTCTGGTGCAGATATGCTTGTGTGGCTTTTATTTCGGCCTCATGTTGACGTTTATCACGGTCTTGCTCAACGGTAGTAGGGTCAATATGAACACCTTTTTTTCTTAAATGCTCAATCATCTTTTTATCAAGAAAACTATTTAAGTTTTGCATATCTTACCCCCAAAATCCTTTTTCTTCTTGGTCTTTATATTTCTTATCCCACGGGTTTTCATCATCAGAGCTGTGTTGCTTGCTACGCTCTTTTTGATTAGCTTTGATATTAGATAACGTAAACAGGTTATTAGATTGCCAATTAAGCAATATTTTATTTACATAGTTCCAGTTATGTACGTTGTTCTTAGCTGTCAATTCAATAGCAAACCTCACAATGTCGTATGATTCCTTGAGGGATGTCTTACGTTCTGTAAAGTCATTTACTGATTCTTGTAATTGCTGAACAACCACAGGATTAGTTACACCTATATTTTGTTGGTAGTAGGTTAGTAAGTTTCTAAAGTCGTCATCATCGTGCGATTTTGAATTTTGAACAGACGGAGCCACAGGCTCGTCGTTCTTCTCTTGAATCTCTTGATGATGATTTACTTTACTTTTATTTACTTTAGTTTCCTTTACTTTACTTTCCTTGCCATCGTTTTGGTATGGCATTGTTATAGCTTTGCTATCTTTATTTAATGGCTTTGCTATAGCATTGCTATTTTTTTGTTCATTCCATCGTTTTTCAGCGCCTTTTTTACCTGCTTTAGAGCGTGCTTTAGTTTTAGAATCTTTTATTTCCATTCTTTTCATGAATCCTTCGGAGTAGAAACACTTACCATCATCGGTAAAGGAAAATAACCCGAAGTCTTCTATGACAGATTTAATCTTTTGAGCGTCAACACGAAGATCAAAGGCTAGTGTATTGTAATCTTTGATACTCATGTAGGTAGGTTCATCTCTAAGACGTTCTAAAAGCATGAAATATATTCCGTAACCCTCAGCACCGTACTTCATTCTTACTTACAGGTAGTAATTTATCTGAATTTCTAGCATTGGAATCGTGAGAGAAATAACTATTCATATCATTCATCCCATTTCAACTTGATAAGTTTTAATGATTCGAGTTTTAACAAGCAATCGTATAAAACTTCACCATTTTTAGGTATGTACTCATCATCATAAGGTAATTTCATGTTAAGGACTTTATTAGCAATTAGTGCATATGTGGTAAATGAACACATATCAATGCTTTTCAACTTGCTCATGTAATCTTTATTTAAAATTGGTTTGCCTAACAAAACTACATCCATTATTTAATTGCCTCCTTGATGTGAGTATATGCAGGCATACTGTTAATAGTTTGCTTGACCTGTGATTGTTTGAGGGTCTCTAAGTGAGCTTTGGCAACCTCTAGTATTTCTATATCTCCCTTGCTAGGACGCTTACGAGAGCTCAATTTATCAACGATAAACTGTAGACCTGAAATTGTGGCTTTGATATTTAAATTATTTTCCATTTATAAAATCTCCTAATATTGTTATAATTAGGACGTAAAAAATCTATTGTTAATAGTTTGACTTACTTACTTTTGAGAGGGTAGTAAGTCTTTTTTTACGTCCTTTTTTACTAATTTGATGGTTACAGTTTGATTATTGATGACTGCTTTAATATCTTCATAAGTCATCCCTAGATCAATCAAAGTAATAATCTTTGTTTCTATCTGTTGGTACTTTGCTAATTCGTCACTGGTGTATATTTCTGTACCAGTGGCGTTTTTGTTTACCTTACGTGACTGTTTTAGTTGCTTGGTATTCATCCCTGTAACAGCCTTACATATCAAGTCAGTAAACAGCTTGTAACTCCACTTATTATTGTTTGGCCATTCTTTTATTGCGTCAGTTAATGAGCGTCTTACTGGTTTTTCTAAGTCTTTATATACTTGTCGTCTAGTTAGTTCATGTTCCATATCATAGAATTGCTTAACTAATTCTTCTTTGAAGTCAGCAACCGTTTTTGTGTTTTTAAAGAATGTAATAAGTAGAGTGGCTTGTTGCTCATTTAAATGCGCTACTTTCTTAGGTCTACCACCTTGGGAGTTTTGGTCTATAATCGTACAAAACTCAATATTGCCAAAATGTTCCAATCTATCTTTATATTGATTAATTCTGTGCATTACTGTTCTTTCATTAAGTTTCATTTGTCTAGCAATAATATTACTTGTCGTATATGGCACTTCATTGACTAATGCACTGTTAACAAATACTAACTTGCTCATTTAATCCACCTCTCTTTTATATGGTTATTTTAAAATTGCAATAGTTTCCAATTATGTTACACGATCTAATCTCATAAAACGTTGTTATATCAATCATATAAGACTATCTTTTTGAGGTCTCATACCCCCCTGAAAACTGCAATTCTTGAGTTCCACCGTATCTGTTTTGGGGCGTAGTTGTAACTACACCCAAGAAATCTTCACCTTTAACGAACATCTTGTTCACACCGCTTTAATATTTTTTTATCGTTTAAGCCTAAACGCCCGCCAGCTATTTATTTTTAGTGCAATTCGATAAATTTTTGAATATCCTTTTTGCTATATAAAGTTATACCGTCTATTTTGTGAACGGGGATGTTCCACTTATCAACCGTCGACCCTGATACACCAGTCCACTTTATAACGTCCTTGCGTTTTAAGTACTGCTTGTCGATAGCTGTGTCCCGTCTAGCACGTTCTATCTCATCCGTGATGATTGAATAGACTTGTTTACGTAACTCGTCAGAATCATGCTCATTGAGCATTACGGTTATGCCTTGCGTCATTGTTATGCCTCCTTTTATTACATCTTTATTTATTTTTATCGGGGATGTATTCAATTAATTCGCTCAATGGAATTTGCAAATAATCACATATTCTAATTAATGTTTTTAGATTAATATTATTAGTTTTTCTGTGATATATAGATGAAATTGTATTTCTATTCAATCCTGTACCATCAGCGACGTTCCCAATCGTTAATAGTCTTCTTCCTAAGATTGCTGATAAATTATTCATTTTTATCCTCCTAAATGGTTATATACACATTTAAACAATTACTTGCACAATTATAATACCACCAGTTAATAACTATATCAATATTCAAATGCACATTGTAATTACCATTTGCTAAATGATATAATCATGATTGAAAAAAGAGGTTTATAAAATGATTGCTAATAAATTGAATGTTTTACTTGCTGAAAGACAATTATCAATAAAGGAAGTAGTAGAAGACACTGGTTTGTCGAGAAATTCAATATCCAATATTAGTAATAATGTCAGCGCCAACATTTCTACTGATACTATCGATATTCTATGTAACTATCTCGGTGTTGCACCAAAAGATTTTTTTGAATACTCTCCATTAAGAATTAATGTAGAGCCCTTATTTGATAATAATGAAGCAAGAATTGTTGTTAAAACTAAGCAAAAACGAAAAGAATTTAGCTATTTTTATGATATTACTTTTAAAGATTCCGATTTTGACAATGAAAATGAGGTAAGGAATAAAAAACACGACTTATATTTGGACGTTTATACTGAATATCTCGAGGACGAGTTTTTACAAATTTTCAATAAATTGCCTGTTGGATTTCAAAATGATATAACTAAAAAATTTATTGTTGCGATAGAAAATATATTAAATAGTGAATATATAAAAAATATTTACGCTGAAAAACTTTTAGAGGAAAATAAGAAAATGAAATTTAAGGAAATGAAATTACAAGAACTATTAAAATCTATCAAAAAAGATAAAATCACATTATCAATAAAGTTTAATTGGATTGATGTAACTAAAATTCTTATTATCCAAAACGATAAATACATTATTAAATAACTCCTAAATCGCCCGCCAGCGTTAGGAGAAGTAATAATGACTAAGATACAAAAGTATACAAAAAAAGACGGTACAACCGCCTATATGTTTCGTGCTTATTTAGGTATTGATCCTCAAACTGGTAGCCCAAGACGTACAACACGCCGTGGATTTACCAATGAGAGAAATGCGAGAAATGAATTAAAAAGAATTGAGTATGAGGCTACGCAAGGTTTAAACACCGTTCAAGTATGTAATAAGACCTTTGAAGACGTTTATCACGAATGGTACAAGAGTTACATCAATACAGTACGTGAGAGTACATGGGCTAGAACAGCAGGGATGTTCAATAATCATATACTCCCCGCCCTAGGCCGTTATCGCATTAGGACAATTACAACTGCTCAATGTCAAACATCCCTTAACAGGTGGTTTAAAACCACATCAAGAAACTATAAACGTTGGTTTAACTATGTTCAATCTGTTTTTGAATATGCGATAAGACAGCAATATATAACCGATAATCCTACTAAGCGTGTCATCATGCCAAAAAAACATGCTACAGCAGGTAAAAAGGCACCTAATTTCTGGGATAAGTCACAATTAAAGACATTTTTTAGTTATATGGACCCTACTAAAGAGTTAGAACGATATACATTGTTTCGCTTACTTGCCTTTACAGGTATAAGACGTGGCGAATGTCTAGCACTTACGTGGGATGATATAGACACAAAAAATAGCACCTTGAACGTCAACAAAACATTAACGCAAGGTGCTAAGGGTAAACAGATTATACAAGCCACTAAGACTAAAAAGGGAACCCGTATCATCTCTTTAGATTATACAACCCTATTATATCTTAAAAAGTGGCAGCTAGAACAAAAACAAAAATTGTTTATGCTTGGTTTTAATGCTAATAAATCTGATCAATTACTTTTTGCTACAACCAAGAATACATTTAAGTCTTTGAATACCCCTAAAAAATGGCTTGATCTAATTACTAATCGTATGAAAGATGATAACGTGATACTCCCACACATCAGCATACACGGTTTTAGACACAGTCATGCAAGTGCTTTGTTTTCAGCGGGAGCAACTATCAAAGAAGTGCAAGAGCGTTTAGGACATGAGGACGCACAAACTACTTTGAATATTTATACTCACGTTACTAAGCAGCAGGATAAAGAGGCAGTTAATAAACTGGTCAACTTTTTAGATTTTTAGACTTATGGTAGTCAATTTGGTAGTCAACAATAAATATGACACCGTTAGAAGCCTTGAAACAACTGATATTATTGAGTTTATTGGATTGTTGGGCTCAAACCCCCGACCACCCATTATATAACGTTTAACCGATAGTAAAGGGCTTCAAAACCTTGATATTATCGGTTTTTTTATTACCTTGATTTCATATCATTTCATTGAATTTCATAGGTAGATTACCAAATAGATTACCACAGATTACCAAAAATATAATATACTGTTGGGGCGGTAAAGGCTGTTAGTTCAATAACTAGCGGTCTTTTTTTATCCTACAGATGATTATCCTAACATCATTAGATTACCTAATTCAAGGAATCAATTTATACCGTGGCAATTCTCTACAGTATTACTCAAAAAAGAGTAACAGCGTGCACCCACTTATGGAGGTAACAAGGCAATATACTACAAGCCCATATGTGGGCACGATTCTGCCACTTTTGGCATAAAGGTTTATTGAGCGGACTTCTCCGCTGTATTACATTGTCCAACCACTTAAGTGAGCCGACTTTTCGGCTGACCCGTTACTTTACCGACACAGGTTCAAATTTATAGCCTGCGCATTTTTACGCAAGCTTGTTAGATCCAATAGAGTTGCCAAAAGTGGCAACGTTCTAAATAGAGCTTAATTCTCAGCTGTACCTATGTTCAACTTAGGGAGGTAACGTTTTGTTACCCCTTTACTCGATGAAAGTAATTCAAAAGTACCATTTCAGTACCGCAACTGATGCACCAATCCGATGCATTAGATTATCTAACTTGCTGCATTTTTCTACATCTTTTCTGCATAATTATCAAGTAAACGCCGCTATATCAATTCTTTTTCTACAGGTTTTCTGCATCTTTTCTCCGAAAGTGGCGCCGAATGTGGCGCTAAATAAGGTTATATTCTCAGATACACCTAGATTCAAATTAGGGAGGTACTGTTTTAATGACACCTTATCCTTAATTAATGGGATGTCCCAAATTAGAACGTCCTTTTTCGACTATTGTGTCGAATGGCTATAGATTTGACTGTTTAGGAGGTAGTGTTTTGTTATCCTCCCACTCTGAGCTGTCGGCCTTTTTGGGGCAACAGTTTAAGAGGTAGCGTTTTGCCACCTTTTCACCAATTTTGGTGTAAAGATTTACTGAGCTAATTATTAAGCTGAGTTAAGGGAGTGTCTATCTAACACCCCCACTTTACCCGCTGTAATGCTTGATATAGAGCCATATCTCAAAAACTTGATTACATCTTCTTTTGAAGCGATTATTTGTCAATATCATCAACAATGACAGTATTGCCTTGTTCTGCCGTGCTAGTAAACTTGTTCAAATATTTCAATAAAATACCGAGTGCTTTCTGTTTATCGTACATTTCAACAATAGCATTACCTTTATCAATCCTAATCGATTTAATGCTAGAAGCATCAATTTCATCACTGCTACGCAATCTAATGATGTTCTCATAGTAGTACGCCTGTTTCCCAGTATCTACATCAACCATGGGATCTAAACGATAATTACCCCTGTTATCCTCATATTGCCCTTTTTCATCCCTAATCTTGACCCATTTCATATGTTTAACGGACTTAAATTCTATCACATCCCCAATGCTAGAGAACGCCAATTTTGCTAATTCTCCCATGGCATCAACAGCATCAAAATATAAATCATTGGATTGACTTGCCTGCAGCTTGGCCAACTGCTTTCTAATGTTAGGTTTAGCGAGGGTTCTGCTACCTTCCACCTTTGCAGTGTTATAACTTCCCCCATATGCTTGCTGATATGCCCATGTGGCGTTGTATCTTTGAATATAGTAAAGACAAAATAACTTTTGCTTGTCGGTTAGTTCCTTATTTGCATCTAAATCATTGATTACCTTAGATGCACCTCTTTTTGTTTTGTATGCATACTTTTTTGAAATAGGTGCATCATTTGACCAGTGACGTTTTTTCCATGATTTCACTGTATTGATTGAAACACTGTACTTGGTAGCAATATCCTTGTATTTCATTCCTTGTACGTAGTCCTTACGTGCCGCTTTCCATTTCTCCATCACTACACCCCCATTATGCTGACATAACAAAACGTTCACTCAGATATATTTATTACTAGGGGTGCTATGGCTTTGCTATAACAGTGCCATCATATTTATATGGCTGTGTCATAGCAGTGCCATCCCTCTTATATGGCTGTGCCATAACATAGCTAATAGCGATGCCATTAAAATAGTGCATTATCCTCATCAAAGTGAATATGTTCGAACTTAGGCTTATCTTTCTTCTTAGGCTCTACATAGTTCATAACATCAGACAAGCTATACAATTCTTTCTTATCCCAGTTATCCAATATAGTAGCTATGTAATTGATGTTCTTAGCTTGATACTTAGCAGATATATTAATAGCCATCTTAACTATGTTAGTAGCCTCTAAGTAAGATGTTCCACCATCAACTAACCTATTAAACTTTTTCTCTAACACATTTTTATCCTTGTATTTAGGGTTGTAATCAATCTTTCTTTTATACAGATCAATCACGCTTTTGAAATCATCTTTACTCTTTTTATCCGTTGTCGGGAAATCCGCACTATTTTGAGTTATAGGACTATTATTATTATTTAATTTACTTTTCTTTACTTTACTTTGTGTACTAATGTCGTCATTAACTCCTCTTGAAGGGGGGTTATTGTATACATTAACTCCCTCTGAACTAGTGTTATTGTATGCATTAACTAAAAAAGGCAATTTACCCATCTTTTTTCTTCGTTTTGTGGCTATAAAAAATGTATCTTGAATATCTTCACTAGTTAAAATCTTATACGATTCATACAACGATTTATCAAAGTAATTCCACTCAATCAATTTACCAACAATAACATTTACATCCTCTTTGCTAATCTGCACCTTTTTGGATAACTGAGATTGTGTGAGATCGTTCCACTCCAGATAATAGCCTTTGCGATAGATAGCACATAGTAACTTAATAGCCACCATCTCGCCATCTTTTCCAAAAGCTCCAGAAATACCGTCTATTACTTCATTGTCAAAGAAATCTACCGGAAAGGGGAAATAATCAAGCCCCTGTTTTTCAGGTCTTGCCATGATTACACCTCCTTACTTTCCTCGCTGGTATGAATTGATTTATTAACTATCGCATATATGTCACTTTCGGCATCTGATGACTTATCAAATAATACAGTCAATAACGTGTCTATCTTTTGGGATGTTATGACACAATCATTTGCTAACTCATCAGCATTACACTCGCCATTTTGATATTTCACTGCACTTGTGGCAATCGTATCAAAACTATCTTGTGTCACATTAACTAAATTCTTAATCAAATTTAGATGGTAACCAATTTCTTCAACTTCATATGGATCAATGTTCTTTATCATAATTTATAAAACTCCCTCAGTTTGATATAATGGGAGCGCAAAACAATTTGTTATTTGCTGGGCTTGCTTAACTTTGGACGGGAAAGCAAGTCTTTTTTTACGCTCTTTTTTGCTTTTAGTTCGATGTTTAGAGGCTGACCACTTAAAACAGCTTTAATATCCTTGTACGTCATCCCTAAATCAATTAATGTAATTACTTTCGTTTCTAGTTTCTGATATTCTGCTAGCTCGTCAGATGTATAAATATCCGTGGCAACTGCAGGATTATCAATTTTACGTGCTTTCTTTAATTGCTTGGTACTTTTGCCTGTAATAGTCTTACAAATCAAATCAGTGATAGCCTTGTAACTCCATTGATTGCTGTACTCCCATTCTTTGATGGTATCCGTTAAGGAACGACGCACGGGCTTTTCTAATTCCTTATACACTTCACGCTTTGTAAGTTCCCGTTTCATGTCATAAAACTGTTTTACTAACTCTTCCTTAAAGTCAGCAACAACCTTTGTATTTTTAAAGAATGTAATTAACAAGGTGGCTTGTGGTTCTGTTAATTGAACTATCTTTTTAGGTCTACCACCCTTGGGGTTTCCGTCTATAATCGACGAAAACTCAATTTTGCCGAAGTGCTCCAATCTATCTTTATATTGAGTAATTCTATGCATTACTGTTTCTTCACTTATATGCATTTGTTTGGCCAAAATCTCACTTGTTGTAAACGGCTTGGCACTAATCAACGCATTATTAACAAATACTAATTTCTTCACTCTGTGCACCTCTTTCCAAGTATCGTATTTCAATGTCGAACTTTCGACCGTGAAATTGTCTTTCATCCCTGCCCCAACAGCATTTATTTAAAATTTTAGAATGAAATCATCAATTTCTTTACGATTGTAAAAAGTTTTGTTATTGATTGTGTGACTTGGTAGCCCTCTTTTAATAAATTGATCAAACGTATTATTTGCTACGCCCAAATAATTACACGCTTCATACTTTTTTAACCATTCTTTACTATTGATCCCTGTCCCTTTTTTTGCTTGCTCAAGTGAATCATTAACCATCTTGAATATATCTTGTTGCAGGGATGTTTTTTGCTCGTCTGATAACAATACTTCTACTGACATTAGTTTTTATCCCCAATCTTTTTACTATTCATAAACTCATCAACATCTAATCTATCAAACCGTTTTACTCCATTTATAACAGATACCCGTAAACCTTGGTCAATAAGCTTGTGTATTGTTGCATAGCTTTTAACATTCAAATACTCTTTTGTTTGTTTGTAATTCATATATCTTACATTTTCCATTTTTTCACCCCATTTTTATGTAGCTAGTTCGCTACACACAAAATGTATCATACAATTAAAGTAAATACAATCGATTTGTAGTTACTGAACTCCAATTGAGATGGATTGCATTATATTGAATTAAATTACATTAAATGATACATTTTATATGTGATAGTATAGGAGAGTTTATTATGATAAAAATAAATTTAAAAGAAATTATGGATGACTATGATATAAATATATCCGAATTAAGCGACTCCACAGGCATTGCAAGATCAACAATTACACCTATTGTTAATGCTCCTAACGATGTTAAAGCAATCAGTATAGATACAATAGATACGCTGTGCGATTTCTTTGGTATTGATATCTCCGATTTAATTACGTTTACTCCTAGAGAAAATAAGTACAAAGAATACATGACTTGGTATAAAGATAATTTGAATCAAGAATACATTGACATGACTAAAAAAATTGGAAATAAAAAACGTCATATCTTTATTTTTATATCTGCGGATAATGTCGGTCCCGATACAGAAAATATATATACCGTAAACATAACTGCTTTATCAAAAAACGAATACAAAAAAATAAAGCCCTCACTAAAAAAATCACCCGAGCTTAAAGAAGTGATGGATGGAAAAACATTTTTTAATGATTTTAAAAAACAAAAACGTGACGTACAAACCGCTACCACCAAAATATTGTTAGAAAATTTTGTTTCTACTAAGCAAGATTTTAAAAAGATAAAAAACGGTTATTTTAATTGCATGTGGCGCAATAACGAACCTTTATCTATTCAAAGTCAATTTAATTTTGGTTTTGAATATGACAACGGAAATTTAATTTATCAAAACTAAATCTCCAAACTCCCATCCCTGCCCCAACAGCGATAAGGAGCAAAACAATGGCATATTTAGGCAAGTATGAAACTAAGAACGGTACCAAATGGCAATTTAGATTGTACGTTGGTAACGATCCACAGACTGGCAAAAAGAAATACATAACCCGCCGTGGATTTGAAACAAAAAAGGAAGCTAATCATGCAAGTATCAAATACGCATCACTAGCCGACCAAAATAAATTGAATACAAAAAAAGATAAACACCGTTTTAAGGATGTTTATCTTGATTGGTATGAAATATACAAGAATACCGTACGTGAAAGCACTTGGAACCGAACTGATGGAATGTTTCAAAATCACATTTTACCCGCCTTTGGTGAAAAATGGATAGATACGATTACAACAAGGGATGTTCAAACTGCTGTAAACAAATGGTTTACATCCACAACAGCTAATTACAAGCGTTGGTTTAATTATACTAGTTCCGTGATGGAATACGCTATAAAACAGGAATATATGGTCAAAAATCCATGTAAGAATGTAATACTTCCACACAATACGGGACAATACGAGGAAACACATCCCAATTTCTGGAGCAAGGAACAACTTAACAAATTCCTGGGATGTATTGACCAAAAAAATGACTTAGATATTTATACAATGTTTCGTGTACTAGCGTATACAGGTTGCCGACGTGGTGAACTTTTAGCCCTGGAGTGGAAAGATTTCAGCAGCAAGGATAAAACCCTAAGGATTGATAAAACTCTTACACAAGGCGAACACGGCAAGCAGATTGTACAACAACCTAAGACAAGAAATAGTAAACGTACAATTACCTTGGATGATGGAACTGTATCATATCTTGAAAGATGGCATCACGAACAACATAAACAGATGCTTTACTTGGGATATAACACCCTTAACCCTCATCAATTAATTTTTTGCAATAAAAAAAACGGGTACCATTCACTAAATACACCCGCTAAACGTTTAAAAAAGATTATTAAAGACAATGATTTAAAACCAGCAATAACGATCCACGGTTTTAGACATTCTCATATTTCTGCTTTGTTATCTGCTGGAGTTCCAATTACAACCGTTCAATTAAGAATGGGACACGCATCCCCAGAGGTTACTCTTGGTGTTTATAGTCACATCACAGAACAACAGAGCCGTGATGCTGTTAATATCTTTGCTAACTATTTAGCCAATTAGATTACCAAAAGGATTACCACAACATCAAAATCAATCCATATAAGGCTTGAAACTATTGGTATTACAACGTTCTTAACAAGGCGGTTACGTTTCCCCCGACCACCCATAAATTTATCGCTTAAGCAGTTATGTTAAGGAATTATCCTTGATATAACTGCTTTTTTTAGTTTTATAAGAAACTTCTACCATCAATGTTAATGGTATTTGTTAATAGAAGCAAATCGTTCAATGATTTTTCCTAGCCTGATTGGTTATTCTAACATTTATCACTTATTTAGCAAAAATTTTAGTTTATGAGAATAAAGTCCTCCACAGCAAAGAAAAACAAATGGCATCTGTATCCGAATAGAAAAACTATTCCAATACAGATGCCATTTTTGATTTAAGTGATTTCCTTTTAAAGATAACCTGCATTCTTCAATACATTAAAGGAAGTAGTATCAGCTGGTTTATAGCCTTGGCGACCATATCTTTAACGTAAAGACGATTGTAAAAAAAGGCAAAAATAAACGTAACTAGAAAGGCTCCACCACCCCAAGTGAAAGAACCAAAAATAATTTCTGCCAAAACTAAGACACTTGCCCACTTGAAATCGCCACGAAACACAGGAGTCCAAAAGCCAAAGAACATTTCTGTCCATGAAAAACCGACTTTAACGCCTTTATAAGCTTGTGTTCTTTCATTTGCTAAGTTAGCAAACATATTTTTCCTCCTATAATTTAAATTTATCTAAACGGTTAATAATCTTTGAATCTTAATATCAAATTCGTCGATTTCCCAATCAGCTGTTTCAAAAAGCATCACTGAAGGAACTAAAGTTACGGTTTTACCAGGGTATTTTGCTAAGAAACGATCGTAATATCCGCCACCAAAGCCAACTCGATAATTGGAATCTTTAGCAAAAGCTAGTCCCGGAACAATGACTAGATCCGGTGCTTGGTTAACTAACTCTTCCTTATATTCTGGTTCTGGGATGCCAAATTTACTAACGACCAAATCATCGCTACTTGTAAATGGTAGAAAAGCCATTTGACGGTGTGGCATTGTTTTTGGTAAATAAACTTTCTTACCAGCTCCTTGAGCGGCTTGAATGATTGGTTCAGTTGGTACTTCTATTGGACTGCTAGCTGTTGTAGCAATCGATTTAGCATTTTTCCACTCTGGCAATTCCACTAATTGTTTTAATAGTTTGATACCCTCAATTTTAGTTTGTGCTTGGTTTTGCTTTAATTTTTGAATCTGTTGTTGGCGCAAGGCTTTCTTATCGATAATAATCCCCTCCGTAACTTTTTGCTATATTATTGTAATCCAATTTAGTACTAAAACATATTATGATGATTTCTTCGCAAAATATTCAAACAAAATTTGTTTTATATTCAATTAATTCAGTTATTATTACTTTAACAATTAATTAATCGAAAAAACGGAGGATTTCCAAATGATTTTTTCCCACAAAATAAACGGTGTCGTAATCGAAAATAAAAACATCGACTTCCAAAATAATCAAATCTCAGTTAAATTACACAATTTATCCCATATTCCTAACGAAAACGATAGTTACAATATTTCCTTTACTGGATTGAGAGGCCATCATGCTCTCGAATCGAAGGGTATTCCGGATGAAAATGACATTTTAACTTTTGTTATTAATCGTCACGACTATGAGAAAGTAAAAGTTGGTACTAAAACAAAAATGAGTACTGTTAGAGCGTAAATTTACACTTCAACAGAGCTCATTTTTTTATTTATAACTTTTCATTTAACTTCGGTTGCTATTACATATTCATTTGTAGCTACACGATAATAACCGACACCACCAATATCGGTAAATTCATCCGTATACCAACTAGTATTTGGAGCTAACGCACGATCACCAATCAATTGTCCATTTTCGTCATACAAACGTGTTGGAGTTCCACTTGGTGTTGTGACAATCTCACTTTCAGAATAAATTGGTGAATTTTGATATGGACGCACATCTACCGCACTGACATATTCACCCGTAGCAACACGATAAAAGGTTCCTTTAGCATTGTTATCTTGTAAATCAACTTTCCAATTACTGCCTTCGGGTAAACTTCTACTTAAAGGATTGCCACTCTCATCGTACAATGGAGCTCCAGCTGCTGAAGTTACCTCGATGCCATCATAATTTACAGCACTAGTTTGTCCTTCTGAATAGCTCGTTTTTCCATCCAAAGATTCAAAATCAACGTCTGAACTCTTGAGAAATTCATGAGCACCAACGCCATAATAAGATCCACTAGTCAAAGTATTTTCCAGACTAGTCTTCCATTCCGAACCAGCTGGTAAATAGCGTCCTAGTGGTTGACCACTGTCATTGTACAATTGGGCACTATCCTTTGTCGTAACAATGGCTGTACCAACGTTAGTCAAACCATAATTGATGTCAGCTTTTGCCACGGTAGGAACAGCCGCAATACCTGAAGTTAATATTAACATTGATGCATATAAAAAAATCTTATTCATTTTTTTCATAACTGAGACCTCGATTAAAAAAAACATTTTCCGGTAGATTTACTAACCTCTATCATCAATTACATGATAAAACCCATTTATAGATTGATACTAAATTATGAATAGCCATCTGGTACACAAAAAGAATCATCGCATTTTATCGAATAAATAAAATGCGATGATTCTTTTTTATTTTTACATCCATTTGGCACATAAATGTTTCACATGGAACATCTTGTGTTTTTTTGAGTAACTGTCACTATATATGGTGTCCAAAAAAATCACACTAAATAATCAGCGATTTGTTTGATGTCTTCAGGAGTAGTCCGACAACAACCGCCAATCAATTTTGCTCCAGCTTCAATCCACTCTGGCACAAGGTCAGTGAAGGTGTCAGCTTGAGGATTTTTTTGCCAAGTTTTTGTTTCTGGATCATAAATATCGCCATTATTAGGATAGACAATAATCGGTTTATCCGTTACTTGATTAATATTACGCACAATATCTTGTATATTTTCCAAATTCGTACAATTAACCCCAATTGCAGAAATTTGGTCAACTTCTTCAAAGTATTTCACTGCTTCATACAAAGAAGTGCCATCACAGAGTGTTTCACTGTCTTGAACACTAAAACTCAACCATGCTTGTTGGTCTGGAAATTTATTCTGTAACAAATTGACCAAAGCTACCGTTTCATCAAAATTAGGTTGTGTCTCGAAAGCAAACAAATCCACTCCAGCTTGGTCTAGTAATTCCATTCGTTGATAATGAAAATCTTGGTATTCTTTCTTGGTCAGATTATAGTCACCGGTATATTCACTCCCATCAGCTAAATAAGCTCCGTAAGGACCGACACTACCCACAACTAAAGGATAAATTCTGTGTAACCGTTCAGTTTCAGTCAATGAATCAAAATATTGGTCTCGAGCTTTTTTGGCTAAATCAACTGCTCGAATAATTAAATTCTTGCTGTCATTCTCACTCAAACCTAATTCCATAAACTTACCCACATTAGCTTGATAGGTATTAGTTGTCGCAAAGTCAGCACCTTTTTCAAAGTAACTCTGATGTACCGCGGTAATAGCTTCTGGCTTTTCAATCATGGCAGTTGCAGACCACAAATCACTATCTGTTTTAACGCCGTGCTTTTCTAATTCTGTAGCCATGGCCCCATCAACGACTAATCCGGTTTTATTCTTTAAATTTTTTGCAATTAAATCACTCATATTTATACCTCCATGGCCTTTCTCAACTTGATATTGAAAATCATCTAGTCTATCATAAAAATTAAACTTTTTTAATTTTATTCTAATTTAAACTATTATACAAGGTGATTACTCTTGGAAAACAAAGAAAATACTCATATAAAACTTAAAAGAAACATGGAGTCGCGTCACCTGTTTATGATTTCTCTTGGTGGTGTCATTGGAACTGGACTGTTTTTGAGTTCCGGTTATACGATTCACGAAGCAGGCCCGATTGGAACTATTTTAGCTTACGGAATTGGTGCTATCGTGGTCTATTTAGTCATGCTCTGTTTAGGTGAATTATCAGTTGCTATGCCAGAAACAGGATCATTTCACGTTTACGCTGACAGATACATCGGCCCTGGAACTGGTTTTACAGTCGCAATTTTGTATTGGTTGACTTGGCTGTGGAGTGCTTTATTTATGGCAGTAATTTTTATTTCTAATGCTCTTTCAGTCAAATTCTTCGCTGAAACAGAATTTTGGTTCTCTAGTATCAAAGTTATTGCCATTGTCTTATTTATCGTCGTTGGTTTCTTAGCTATCTTTGGTATTATTCCAATCAAAGGGACAACTCACGCCCCATTATTTTCGAATCTAGTCAAAGACGGATTATTCCCTCGTGGTTTCAAAGCCGTCTTCACAACTATGTTAACAGTAAACTTTGCCTTTTCTGGAACAGAATTAATTGGTGTCACTGCTGGTGAAACTAAGGATCCTGGCAAAAATATTCCTAGAGCGATTCACACTACTTTGTTGCGCTTAGTAATTTTCTTCATCGGTAGTATCGTTGTCATGTCAGCTCTGATTCCTTGGCAAAAAGCAGGTGTTAGTCAAAGTCCATTCGTTTTAGTCTTCAATAGTATTGGTTTGCCATTTGCCGGAGATTTGATGAATTTCGTTGTTTTGACAGCAATTTTGTCCGCTGCTAATTCGGGATTGTATGCTTCAACGAGAATGCTCTGGTCACTAGCCAACGAAGGGATGATTCCAATCAAATATGCCAAAACCAATTCTCACAATGTTCCAATGCTGGCCCTTTGCTTGAGCATGATTGGTGGAATTTTTGCCTTAGTCTCGAGTGTTGTCGCTGCCTCAACGGTTTATTTAGTCTTAGTTTCAATTTCTGGTCTAGCAGTAGTTATCGTCTGGATGGCAATCGCCTTGTCTGAAATTAATTTCCGCAAACAATTTCTTAAAGATGGTCACAAATTAAGTGAATTAAAATTCAAAACTCCTTGGTATCCAATCGTACCTTGGGCTGCCTTTATCATGAGTCTATTATCCTGTGTCTTAATTGTCTTTGACCCTAATCAAAGATCAGCTCTCTTCTACATGATTCCTTTCTTAATTCTTTGTTATGGCGTTTATTACGGTAAGGAATATCTGAAAAAACGTCGAGTTGTAAATAATGATTAAAACTTCAATAATCATCAAAATTGTCTAAGTTACTGGAAAAAGGTTTAATATATAAGTATATGTAAATTTTGGATTCTTTCTTAATTTGATTGATGTAGGATTCCGTCCTCCATAGCAAAGAAAATTTGGCTGGAATGCACTCTGCCTTGTCAAGT